>CAYZEK010000001.1:0-3430 GCA_964477805.1 uncultured Candidatus Saccharibacteria bacterium
AACCCAACATCTCACGACACGAGCTGACGACAGCCATGCAGCACCTTGTTTTGGGCCAGTAACCTGGCTGTTGGCATTACCCAACATTCCCTCACATTCTAGCTCAGGTAAGGTTCTTCGCGTTGCGTCGAATTAAACCACATGCTCCACCGCTTGTGCGGGTCCCCGTCAATTCCTTTGAGTTTTAGCCTTGCGGCCGTACTCCCCAGGCGGTACATTTAACGCGTTAGCTTTGGCACTAAAAAGGGTCGATACTTCCTAGCGCCTAATGTACATCGTTTACAGCGTGGACTACGGGGGTATCTAATCCCCTTCGCTCCCCACGCTTTCGTCCTAGCAGTGTCAGGTAGCACCCAGAAGCCTGCCTACGCTATTGGTGTTCCGAACGATATCAACGCATTTCACTACTACACCGTTCGTTCCAGCTTCCTCTTTGCTCCTCTAGTCAAGAAGTTTCAAATGACAGATTCCGAGTTGAGCTCGGAGATTTCACATCTGACTTTCTTAACCACCTGTCGGTACGCTTTACGCCCAATGATTCCGGATAACGCTCGAGGTCTCTGTATTACCGCTGCTGCTGGCACAGAGTTAGCAACCTCTTATTCGTTAGGTACCGTCAAAATATTCTTCCCTAACAAAAGGACTTTACAATCCGAAGACCTTCATCGTCCACGCGGCGTCGCTGGATCAGGCTTTCGCCCATTGTCCAAAATTCCAAACTGCTGCCTCCCGTAGGAGTCTGGACCGTGTCTCAGTTCCAGTGTGGGGGTTTCCCCTCTCGGGGCCCCTAACCGTCATAGCCTTGGTAAGCTTTTACCTTACCAACAAGCTGATGGTGTCCAGGCTGCTTCTCTAGCGTCTTGCGACTTTAATCTTGCGATCACATTGAGAATTGCTCTACCTTTCGATAGGTTATGCTCAACTAGAGGGACATTCCTAGATATTACTCACCCGTTTGCCGCGGGTCTAAACCCGCTCGACTTGCATGTCTTAGGCACGCCGCCAGCGTTCATCCTGAGCCAGGATCAAACTCTTCAAATAAATTCGCTACACACCGAAGTGAGCGAAAGTTTGTAAGTTAATATCTGTATTTAATCCACAGAAGTAAAAACTTCTATAATTGTGGATCAGTGATTCAGATGAACTTGGCGATATTTGTTTCTTTTAAACGTACAAGATATCAAAACGTTTGCTTGCATTATTTACAAGCGGAGTCATTGAACTCAATATCTTACCGCAAAATGTTTTTTGCGGCTGATACGCTCGACAACTGGCAAAGCCAGGTTGTCTCGCTAAAAAATTGACGTAATTGGTTTGTTTGACACACTTAATAAATTAAGTTTGTACACATTTCAATCACTATGCAGTTGTCAAAGTACTTGTTAAAAAAGTAGTGTTTTAGGTTGATTTTGGATATAAAAAACTCTTACTAATATTTAGTAGAGTGGTCAATCTTCGAAACAAGCATTTACTTGCCGAACCTCAAATAATTACCTTAGTTACATTTGAGTAAAATTGCCTATATTTATTGCCTTTTTAAATCTCCTGTGGATTACTTTTCTATCCTTAACTATATTATGCATTTTTTAGAAGCTTGTCAAGGGGATTTTAAAGATTTTTTATCAAAAAGAGGACGATCCAGTTTCGTCCTCTTAAATCACGATAATCAAATTAAATTAAACTATTGAACGAAGCCAATATTGGCCTCAGCGATATAACCGTGACGCAAGGCATCATTAAATTCAGCTAGGTTCCTAGTATAGAAGTGGTCACCTGATCGTACTTTATATGCACGATAAATAGGCTGACCTGTGGTCACAGATACATAACCAACAATACCTTCGTTAGCATAACCAAGTTTTTTAACAGAGTCCGCTTCTGGTTGATTTGTGGTATAAAAGTGATTTTTTAATCTGGCATTAAACAAACGGAATAACGGAGTTGTTCCAGCTTGAGAAGTCAAAGACACTTGCCCCAACACGCCTTCGTCTCTATATCCAAAATGTTGTATTGCCCGATCTTTTTCTGCTGAGTTAGTGGTGTAAAAATGATCTTGTATTCTCTTGTTAAATAAGCGGTACAAAGAAGTTGTTTGTGTAAATGGTTGCTGGGTGTTGCTTGGCGGTGTTTGTGCTTGAGGGTCTATGGGTTTTGGATTTGGCCTACTACCCGATACTACTGGGGGTTCTGCAAAATCTCCCATTAGGCGAATCAGACCATGAGTACTTAAACCGTTATAGGTAGTAAAATTACCACCGATCAGGATTTTCCCATCTGACTGAAATGCGAATGTACGAACAATATTTTCAAACCCCGTGCCTGTGACAAAAGAAGAATCTATGGAACCATCAGTGTCCAGACGAATGATTCTGTTAGCAGTGGAGCCGTTGTAGGTAGAGAAATAACCACCGACAAGGACTTTTCCATCAGATTGGAGTAGGGCGGTATTAACCGTACTATTAAACCCTGCGCCTGTGACAAAAGAAGTATCTATGGAGCCATCAGTATTCAGACGAATGATTCTGTTAGCAGTGGAGCCGTTGTAGGAAGTCAAACTACCACCAACCAAAATTTTCCCATCTGGTCGTAGTTTAATAGTACGCACTAAATTATTAAACCCTGTGCCTGTGACAAAAGAAGTATCAATTGTACCATCAGTGTTCAGACGAATGATTCTGTTAGCAGTGGAGCCGTTGTAGGAAGTAAACCCGCCGCCAACCAAAATTTTCCCATCTGGCTGGAGTGTGGGTGTATGAACCTCGCCATTAAACCCTGTGCCTGTGACAAAGGATGTATCTATGGAGCCATCAGTGTTCAAACGAATGATTCTGTTGGCAGTGGAGCCGTTGTAAGAAGTAAACCCGCCGCCAACCAAAATTTTCCCATCTGGCTGGAGTGTAAGTGTATTAATATAACCATTAAACCCTGTCCCTGTGACAAAAGAAGTATCTATGGAGCCATCAGTATTCAGACGAATGATTCTGTTAGCAGTGGAGCCGTTGTAGGAAGTAAACACGCCGCCAACCAAAATTTTCCCATCTGGCTGGAGTTCAAGTGTATAAACATTATAATTAAACCCTGTCCCTGTGACAAAAGAAGAATCTATGGAGCCATCAGTGTTCAGACGGACTATGTAGTTAGCAGTGGAGCCGTTGTAGGAAGAGAAGTAACCGCCGACAATCAACTTATGATCTGATTGAATTTTAATAATGTGGGTATTATTATTCGGCCCAGCCTCCTTAAAAAAACTACTATTTGTACCAGTATTATTCAAAAGGATAATTCTACTAGCATTTGAGCCGTTGTAGGAAGAGAAATTACCGCCAACTAGGATTTTCCCATCAGATTGGAGCGCGAGTGTATTTATAACATCATTAAACCCTGTCCCTGTGACAAAAGAAGTATCTATGGAGCCATCAGTATTCAGACG
>CAYZEK010000001.1:3530-5141 GCA_964477805.1 uncultured Candidatus Saccharibacteria bacterium
CAGTGGAGCCGTTGTAGGTAGAGAAATAACCACCGACAAGGACTTTTCCATCAGATTGGAGTAGGGCGGTATTAACCGTACTATTAAACCCTGCGCCTGTGACAAAAGAAGAATCTATGGAGCCATCAGTGTTCAAACGGACTATGTAGTTAGCAGTGGAGCCGTTGTAGAAAATAAAATTACCGCCAACTAAGATTTTCCCATCTGGCTGGATAGTGAGTGTATTTACAATATCATTAAACCCTGTGCCTGTGACAAAAGAAGTATCTATGGAGCCATCAGTGTTCAGACGGGCAATATCATTAGTGGTTGAACCATTGTAGGAAGTAAAATTACCACCGATCAGGATTTTCCCATCAGATTGGAGCGCAAGTGTATAAACGCCATTATTAAACCCCGTGCCTGTGACAAAAGAAGTATCAATTGTACCATCAGTGTTCAGACGAATGATTCTGTTAGCAGTGGAGCCGTTGTAGGAAGTAAACCCGCCGCCAACCAAAATTTTTCCATCTGGCTGAAGTGTAAGTGCATAGACGCTACCGTTGAACCATGTGCCTGTGACAAAAGAAGTATCTATGGAGCCATCAGTATTCAGACGGGCAATACCATTAGTGGTTGAACCATTGTAGGTAGAGAAGTAACCACCAACTAGGATTTTCCCATCAGATTGAATGGCGGATGCCAAAACCGTACTATTAAATGCCACCCCTATGGGAAAAGACGTATCCACCTGACCAGCGTTTGATGCTTTCGCAAATTGGGATGTAGTAACGCTAGCTCCGATTAAAGACAAAATTAAAATAGGAATGCTTAAATATACATAAACCCTGTATGAAAAAATCTTATTGATGAAAATAGAAAGATTATTCTCGCTCATACAATACACCTTTTTATTAAATTTTGATTTTGTTTCAATAAACTAATTTCTACTGATACCAGTATAACACAAAAACCTACTCAAGTCAATGAGAAAATGTTAAATCAATTTATAACTCTCAAAGGGACTGCATTCCCAGTTTGTAAAGATAAATCAGCGCTATTGGCCACAACAACTGTAGAAAAGTCATTATCTATGTGCCAAGAATTATATACAGCAAGGGACGGATACGGATGTTTGGAGCCATCAATATCTATCCAATAAATAGTGCCATTAATATTTATATCCATTTCTGGTAAATGCGCTTGGTTGGGATTAGAAAGATTTTCCCCTCTACTTAAAGTTTGTAATTCGGGATCAGTAACAGTGAGTACTGATTTAAAGCTAAAGCCGAGCGATAAAAATACATTTGAAGAAACAAAAGCGTAACGTTTGTTGTTTGAAACTATGTAAACAGTTTGATCTTCAATACTTTTTACTAGAGCACCACCACAAGGGAGCAATAGTGATCCTTGCGGAAGTAAATTTTCTGACGAACTAGCAACACCTGCATCACTGAAAGCAAAGCCACATGAATTTAAAATGCCTGGGGAAGTAATCCCTTTTCGCTGACCATTTTGAATCAAATAGTATGTACCATTCTTTACAATTAGCTTGGGGCTAGAAGTAATTGATGGTGTAGTCGTTGTAGAACTTCCGCCAGAGCTTCCACCGCCTGAACCACCGGAAGAACC
>CAYZEK010000001.1:5241-53409 GCA_964477805.1 uncultured Candidatus Saccharibacteria bacterium
CACCGCCAGAGCTTCCGCCGCCACCTGAAGTAAGAGTAAAGATAGCAGAAACTACAGAACTATCAGTAGAAGAAGTTTTATACGCAATTGCTTTGATAGTTGTTGTAGTTGAAATCGTAAATGGGCTTGCATACACACTCCCGATAGATGAAGTTGGGGAAGATCCATCAGTGGTATAACGAATATTAGCACCAGGTGTTGCTGTAGACAAAGTAATTTGCTGAGTTGCAGTGAATGATCCACCATTAGGAGCGATCACTGGGGCACTGACTGCAGGCATTGCATTATTTACATTAACAGTTACAGTTGTAGAAGTAGCGGTGTTGCCCATTGCATCCCTAGCAACTGCAGTTAAAGCATGGCTTGCGTTTGAGACTGAAGCAGTATCCCAAGTTATACCATATGGACTAGAAGTATCTTCTGCTCCAAGATTAGTTCCATCTAACTTAAACTGGACTCCAACAACACCAACATTATCGGTAGCCGTTGCCGACAACGACACCCCCGCACCTGAAACAGTCGCATTTTGAGCAGGAGCTGTAATGCTAACCGAAGGAGAGGTGGTATCAGATGGTGAACCACCACTACTTGGTAACAACAAAAATGCACAAAAATCAGGACAAGTGGAAGTTGGTGTATAGCTCATTCCCACAGGAGTTGCTACGCTTTGTGCTGATCCAGTTAAAGGTAAGGAAATAGTCGGCGAAGAAGAGTTGTATGTCCCAGTAACAACATCTGCTCCAAAAATATTGAAAACACTTTTAATAACATACGCTTGCCCATTTGTTAATCCCGCAGTAGATAAGTTTACATTAATAGAGCTAGCTCCTGATGCATCGAAAACAGCAATATTTGCACGACCAGGCTGGTAATCATTTGGGGTAACAACTGCCGTGTCTGGTAATGCAGTAGAAGTTTCTGTGCTAGTTGAATCATATCCTGTTGTGCTTTTCCAATTCGCAAATGAAATATACCCAGTGCCAGCAATACCAAATAGATTATTACCAACTGATTTATGATATGTATTATTATTCCAAGTCCCAGTTGGACGAGTCGCCCCCAC
Organism: uncultured Candidatus Saccharibacteria bacterium; assembly: GCA_964477805.1. Taxonomy (GTDB): domain Bacteria; phylum Patescibacteriota; class Doudnabacteria; order UBA920; family UBA920; genus UBA920. The sequence continues at coordinate 6,305 of CAYZEK010000001.1, forward strand.
GAATGGTTCGGTTATACCAGTAGAATAAAATTGATTATTAGTAACGGTTGCGGTACTCACTGCACCAATACTTAATGCATGAGGTCCGCCAACAAAATAATTCCCAGTGAGAGTCAAATTGTTTATCCCAGCGCCATAACCAAATTGTGCCGCCGTTCCCCCGATTGCATTATGTGGAGCCCAATAAAAATTCCCTGTGATATTCGCAGTAGGTGAAGGCACCGAGTTTGGACCATATACAATATTGAAGTTTCTAATATTTGGATCAATTAACCCATTTAAGGGCGATCCTGCGTTAGCAAAAATATTATTGCGGTGGTCACCTCCAACATACGGTCCAGTTACACCATAAAATTGCCCATTAAAATCAAAGTTATTTATTGAAATGGTAGAGTACACACGGGAATAACCAGAAGAATTCTCCATATACATCCCATGCCCAGTACCATCCTCTCTACCTTCGCTTGGATTATCAATATGTCCACCATTGTTATATATCAAATTACCATAAGACAAAGTGTTGGATGTATTACTACCGATAAATATTCCATTATGATTATCATGAATGATAAGATTGATGTAACTATTTCCGCCACCAGATGCTTGCACTAAACCTGATCCGCGCAAAATCGCATAAAATCCACAACAACCTTGTCCGGTGAGAGTTCCAGGCTCAAAATCACGTTGAGTGTAACTATTTCTGATTTCAAAATCACGGTAAGTAGCATTACTACCCAAAATATTAAGCTGATTTCCACCAACTCTGAGCACTGCTCCAGCAGAGTGAGTCACTGCTCCACCAATTGTTCCACCCCAACCACGATTTACCTTAACTGTGTTGCCAGTGACTGAATCAATCTGCATCACTTCGGTATCAATAGCAATAACCATAGTGGAATATAATCCAGCAGAAGAAGCAACTGTGATTAATTGCTGAGAGCTGTCTATGGATGCACTTAAAGTAGTTGTTTTGTCCCCATCCAAAACAGCCCATTGTCCTGGAGTACTACGAACAGTCCCGCCGTTTAAAAATGAGTTAAATTTACCAAAATAAGTCCCGCCGTTTAAACACAGAGTTACGCCTGAGGTAATGATGCTAGTTTTTTCAAATGCTGTTTGTAGCTCCCACGGATTACCAATTGAGCCATCACCGCCAACACTTCCAGACGGACTTGCATAATAGTTACAAGTTGCCGCTGGAGCTGTGATTGGTGCAGGGGAATCTGCCAGTGTTGGTACTGGTTCAAGCCTGCCTTGCCAACGATACACAAAAATAGAACCAACCACCAACACTGAAACTAATACCAGATATTTAATTTGAAAAACTCTTTTAAAATACCCGCCACGCTCAAATTTAACTCCTTCCAATGATTCTTTGGAAACTGATGTTGGAGAAAAATGATTAGTGGCTTTTCCTTTCATTGTAATTTTATCTATTAGGTACAACGGGGCCAGTAACTAGAGATAGGTCAGCATCATTGGCTGGTACAACTGTTGAGAAATCATTATCTATATGCCAAGAATTATAAATCGACAAGGATGGATATGCTCGTTTTGTATTATCGTAATCAATCCAATAAATTGTCCCTTGAATATTTATATCAGTACCTGGGAGATGCGCTTCGTTAGTAGATGACAAGTCTGTAGATTTTACCAAAGCCTGGAGTTCCGGATTAGTCACAACTAATACCGAAGAAAACTTGAAACCTAGTCCTGTAAAAACATTAGAAGATGTAAATGCTCGACGTTGTCCAGCAGAAATTAAATACACAGTCTGGTCTTCTGGAGATTTCACCAATGCTCCATCACATGGTAACAACAATGCCCCTGATGGTAATTCATCATAATACGCCGTCGCGGTTGTGGCATCGCCAAAATCAAATCCACATGAATTCAAAATTCCAGGAGAAGTAATACCTTGTCGCTGACCATTCACAATGTAATAATATGTCCCATTTGAATTGATTACCCGGGATAAAGAAGTTGGGGCGGGTGTCGGTATAATTGGTGGCGTTGCGCCGCCGCCTGAAGAGCCACCGCTACTTCCAGAAGAGCCACCACCGCCTGAACTACCGCCACCGCCTGAAGAAGATTTTGTAAAAGTTGCTGATGCTACAGCACTATCAGTCATACCTGAATGCGTAGCAAATGCTTTAACGGAAGTTGTAGCAGAAATTGTAAATGGAGTGGAATATAAAGTTGAGCTAGTAGTAGGAGTTGAGTCATCGGTAGTGTAATAAATATTCGCGCCACTGGTAGCCGTAGATAATGTTACAAGCTGAGAAGTTGTAAAAGAACCACCGGTCGGGGAAATACTTGGAGTTGCTACTACTGACGGAGGTACCACATTACTAACAGTAACATTCACTGATGATGATGAAGTACTATTAGTAGCAGCATCACGAGCAACTGCGGTAAGAACATGAGAACCATTGGATACACCAGTAGTGTCCCAAGTTATACCATATGGACTAGAAGTGTCTTCAGATCCTAAGTTAGAACCATCTAATTTGAATTGCACTCCCACAACACCTACGCTGTCAGAGGCATTGGCAGTTACTGAAACTGATGAACCAGAAACAGTAGCTCCATTTGTTGGAGCAGTTATTGAAACTGTAGGAGCAGTGTTATCGGTATTTAATTGACCGACTAATTGGTAGCCAACATTACTAGCACTATCGACTGCTTTTAAACAAAGGTAATCGGTATGATTGCCGGCGACACTAAAATCTACTGCAGAAGTAAAAGTGGTACTGTATGTGTCAGAGCCATTACAAACATTGTCTGATGAAAAACCATACTGTGAGCTAGAAATAGCAGATGCATCAGATATTGTTGCGTTAATGGTATCAGACTGCACTGGTCCTGTAGCAGTGCCATTATTAATGGTAAAGCTAGGAGGGGTGGTGTCTGGGGCCACATTACTAACAGTAACATTCACTGATGATGATGAAGTACTATTAGTAGCAGCATCACGAGCAACTGCGGTAAGAACATGAGAACCATTGGATACACCAGTAGTGTCCCAAGTTATACCATATGGACTAGAAGTGTCTTCAGATCCTAAGTTAGAACCATCTAATTTGAATTGCACTCCCACAACACCTACGCTGTCAGAGGCATTGGCAGTTACTGAAACTGATGAACCAGAAACAGTAGCTCCATTTGTTGGAGCAGTTATTGAAACTGTAGGAGCAGTGTTATCGGTATTTAATTGACCGACTAATTGGTAGCCAACATTACTAGCACTATCGACTGCTTTTAAACAAAGGTAATCGGTATGATTGCCGGCGACACTAAAATCTACTGCAGAAGTAAAAGTGGTACTGTATGTGTCAGAGCCATTACAAACATTGTCTGATGAAAAACCATACTGTGAGCTAGAAATAGCAGATGCATCAGATATTGTTGCGTTAATGGTATCAGACTGCACTGGTCCTGTAGCAGTGCCATTATTAATGGTAAAGCTAGGAGGGGTGGTGTCTGGGGCACCGCTCAAACCGTAAACAGTAACCACTCCTGCTGGAATACTTGATAAAGTTACAGAGCCACCTGCAGGAATAGTTTGATTACTAAGTGTTGTTGTTACTCCTCCAGTTGTGGTATAAAAAATTCCATAATCACCAGCAGGCAAATTGTTAATGCCAAAACTAGTTGTACTATCTATAGGAGAAACAACTACATACTTCCCATCAGTATTGATAAATGCCAATGGGTCAATGAATGGATTCCCTGTATTAGTTGTTGCGATACGAACGGCCCCTTTGCGAATATATTTAAAATATTGTCTCAACAATTTAGAACGACTACCTAGTGCCAAAGAACCAGGATTACCAGATGTCACTGTGTAGTACTGCGCCCCATTGTCTCCCTGGTCTGGGTACAATAAAGTATATTGTTGCCATGTAGAAACATTTCCATATTTCAAATCTCTCTGCAAAAGATAAGTATCAGCGGCAATGTATTCAAGCATAGCAGTTTTTTTGCCAAAACCAGAAGCGATAGTAGCAATGCTTTGCGTTTGAGAATCATTTGGTGAAGTATAACGATGGTATGAAATAGTATCAATATAAGCCATTGCCCCCGACACAGCGTTTATTTGCGTAGCCCAATCATTCCCGCCCTGACCAGTACTAGCGACTTCTAAACCATTTGTCACCGAAGGTGCAATAAAATGAGGAGTGAACCCTGCTGACACCAGCCTGTCCCCAGCCGCTTTTATAGCCTGACCAACTTGAGTTGGTGTCCAATTGGCCGAAGGTGTATCTGGTTCTAAAATTACTTCCCAAGTATCTGGGACAATACCATAAGCGCTTTGCATGTGTTGGTAAGTTGCCAACACAAATTCAGCATACTCTGATGGGTTTGATTTGTGCTCAAAAGCTGATGAGCCAAAGTCAGTATAGTTAACATTAATGTGTAAGGTCTCACCTCTTGCCTCAAGCAATGTTTTCATCGGTAAGGCGATTTCATCCATCTGGTTATCTAAATAAGAAAACTGAAAACCACTAGAATTTATTGTATTCGGATCACCATTATCATTTACGATATTATACAATATGGACGAGTAAAATTGATTAGCATCAATTACACCAGTACGGTACTGGGTATAATAATCGGTAGGGTTTTCGGTCCCACTGTAAACTTCTAAACGCAAAGAGTTGATCCCTAAATCATTTACTGCATTATCAAATAACTGATCTTTATATGCCAAATAGTCAGTGGGAAACTCATTTTGACCAACTTGGGCTGTAGCCTCCCAACCAATCATTGTTTGATATGTAGTTCCACTGTTTAAATTGACACAATTAGACCCCGTACAAGGAGTGCTACTTGCCTTCACAATTTTCGGATTAATACCAAATATCCCACTAAAAAGGAGGATAATGGTGGCAACCAACAAAATTGATAGATTTCCTTGGGAATTTACAAAAAAACCTTTTTTTGTATATTTAACTTGCATTGAATTGTATTTTTATTTCAAAAAAGCTTAAATCTGCCTTAATTATAGCAGAAAAAAACAATTCAGTCAACAATTCGAAATGTTAATTTTGCTAGTAAAAATCAAAAAAAGACTACTTCCCAGACAAATTTTCACCAAAATTCAATTTGATAGGTAAAAAGTGCTGGAAAATAGCCTTTTATCAAGTTTTTTACAGGATTATTGAATGATTTTGTCAATTAAACCATACTTCTTCGCTTCTTCTGGAGACATAAAGTAATCGCGGTCTGTGTCTTGTTCGATTTTTTTGACTGTCTGACCAGTGTGTTTGGCCATAATCTCGTTGATTTGATTCTTCATTCTCAACATTTCCCGAGCCTGAATCTCTACATCAGTTTGTTGCCCCTCAACCCCACCCATAACCTGGTGGATCATGATGCGGGAATTTGGCAAAGCAAAACGCTTACCTTTTGCGCCCGCAGACAAAAGTACAGCAGCAGCACTCGCCGCCTGTCCTAATACAATAGTAGATACATCAGATTTAACATGCTGAATAGTATCATACAAAGCGAGAGCAGAAGTTACGCTTCCTCCAGGCGAGTTAATGTAGATTTTAATATCTTCAGAACTATTTTCTGTGTCAAGAAAAAGTAGTTGTGCGATTACAGTATTTACAACAGCATCATCAATTGGCTCACCCAAAAAAATTATGCGATCTTTTAGCAAACGACTGTAAATATCGTAGGCGCGCTCACCCATTGATGACTTTTCAATGACCATTGGTACTAACGGCATATATTTTTTGTTAATTATTATCATCAGCAGAAGTTGATTCTTCCACTGTCTCATTATTGGCATCGAGCATTTCTGCAGAAGCCTGTTCTTCAACATCTTCGACTTGCTCTTCTAACTCATCCGATTCAACTGGATCTGCCCCCATATTTTCTTGATTAATATCAATCTTCCAAGCAGTTAAACGGGCTGCTAAACGGACATTTTGACCAGCCTTGCCAATTGCTAATGACAACTGGTCTTCCAAAACACCAACTTTTGCTTCCTTTTCTTCCATATCTAGCTGAACATTAAGAATTTTTGCTGGAGAAAGTGAGTTGGCTATAAATTTCACAGGGTCTTCACTCCACTCAATGATATCAATTTTCTCTCCGCCAAGTTCAGCCATAATAGTTTGCACGCGAGTACCCTTTTGGCCAACACATGCACCGATTGGATCAATCCCTTCCTGAGTTGAGACAACTGCAATTTTAGAACGACTGCCTGCTTCCCGCGCCACTGCTTTTATCTCCACTGCTCCATTAAATATCTCTGGGACTTCCATCTCAAAAAGCTTCCGAACAATATCAGGATGACTACGAGACAAAGTAATTTTAGGGCCACGAGTAGCAGGCTCAACATGAAGGATTAACACCTTCACCCTTTGACCGATTTCATAACGCTCACCTCGAATTTGCTCTGACGGGAACAACACACCAACAGCTTTACCCAAGTCTACCAAGATTGTATCACCTTCAATGCGTTGTACAATTCCGTTTACCAAAGTACGCTCTTTTGCCTTAAAATCCGAGAACTGTACATTGCGCTCGGCTTCACGAAGTTTCTGAATAATAACTTGCTTAGCAGTTTGTGCGGCAATGCGCCCGAATTCTACCCCGTCAGCTGGTGTGATTTCTTTTCTGATGACATCACCAGTTTTGGCATCAGGTTTTTCTAACTTAGCAACTTCAATATCTATTTCTTTCACAGGGTCTAATAGAGTTTCTGGATCTTCAGATTCCAGAGTTTTCCCGGTAACTACGGTTTTTTCATCATAGATTTTAGCAGATAAATTTTCACCATTAAAAACCACAACTGGGTTCTGGTCTTTTTCTCCGTAATCTTTACGAAAAGCAGCAGCCAATGAGGCTTCTATCATGGAGATGATTTCTTCGCGAGAAACTCCTTTTTCCTCTGCGATTTGCGCTAACGCTTGTTCAAATTGATCATTCATATTCTTTTATTTAATTGTTCTAATTTATTAAAAAAGATGAGCACTGGCTCATCAATAATCTAAAGTTACTGCATGTGGTATTATTGTAACATTTACAGAAGATTTGTCAATATCAATAGCACAAAGATCTATGCGCGGTAGGAGCTCTGAATAATGAGGAAAAATTCTTAAAAACCAATGAGTTGCTCGAACTAAACGCTGTTTTTTTGTTTTTGTAATAGCGTGAGTTGCGGATCCGAATCGATTTTGCCGTCTAGTTTTTACTTCTACAAAAATGATTTCTCTGTCACTTCTAAAGATTAAGTCTATTTCCCCTAGTCGTTTACCTTTAGTGTTATAAATATTTCTCGCCACCAAAATGTATCCATCCCTAAGATACCGCTTTTCAGCCAAGCGTTCACCCCATGAACCCAATTTATTTTGCACTGAAAATGCCATGCTTTAAACATGACATTTTTGATGTGAAGTAAGAATAAAATTTTTCTGGGTTATTACTGAATTCTATTTCTGCAAATATTTTTCACGACTAGCATCGCGCTGAGCTTTTTCCATATCTGTTTTATAGTGAACTACAAGATATTTTACTGGCCAATACAACCAAACAAGCCCACAAAGTAAAATGAGCATTCCTGTAAATCGGGTCCCAAGTGCTTGGATGTATTGTATTCGTAGCAAATACCACAAGCCTTCAATAATACCAATAATCAAAAATATTTTAGAAATTCGCAACGCGACCTTCGCCAAAAAATGATTATGCACAAATCGTGCATATAACAGTAAAACAATACTTAGGGCAACCAAGCCCACCCCTGTCCATAAAAATAATTTATCGCTCAGGTGAATTGTTAATCGATCAATCCCAAACCAAAAATCTCTTGAAAAAACCTCAGACCAATTTATCTCTTTTATATTCATAAAATTTTAAAAACTATTTACTAAATACTAAGGCGTAATGATACATATCAGCTGGAATAGATTTTACCTTATGCAAGCCAATACTGGCAAGTTCCTGCTCTAGTTGATCTTCTGGGATTCGTTTTTCCAAAGGTGGGCCAAAAATAGTATGCTCTGCTTTCCACTCTACTGCAAGAACCAAACCACCAGTCTTGAGAACTTTATAGGCATTTTGCAAGAGCATATCTCGGTGCTTTACCTCATGGAGCACGCTCGCCAAAATCACAGCATCACAAGATGTGGCATCTATTGCGTTGTCAATCGGTTTATCTAAATCTGCCTGAATCACTTTAATATTCTTTAAACCTTGCTGACTGCCTGCGGAAAAAGTTGCTGTTAACTTTGACTTCTGAACATCTACTGCTAAAACCTGACCAGTATTACCAACCATTTGCGCAGCACTCAAGGCATAGAATCCACTCCCACTACCAAAATCAGCAACAGTCTGTCCTGTTTTTAAACCCATCTGGGCCACTATATTTTGTGGTTTAATAAATTTCATTTGTTTGAGGTTCAATTGTACACAAGTTAGTTTTTGATAACCATGCAAACTGGATAAACTAACTCTCAATATGCACTATTTTTTGAAGACGTTTGATAGAAACGGGGCGATTCCCTTCTGTTTGTACCAACAAAGCATTAACAACAGCTGGGCCGGTTTCTGGGATATCATTTTTTATTTTATGTTTTTCCAAAAAAAGTCCAATGGCAGCATCTACGGATATGCCCAGTACAGAATCATAAGCTCCAGTCAAACCAACATCTGTCAGGTAAGCTGTACCCTTAGGTAAAAGTCGCTCGTCACCAGTAGTCACATGAGTGTGCGTGCCATACATAATAGTAGCGCGACCATCTAAATGCCAACCCATCGCTACTTTTTCACCCGTTGCCTCTGCATGCATATCTACAATAATTATATCATCTTTTTGAGACTGATCTGAAATAATTTTATCTAAAGCAAAAAACGGATTGGTGCTGTTAAACCGGTTATTCAGATCCATAAACAATCTGCCAGAAATGTTGATCACCAAATACTGCTGACCATTTTTTGCAAAACGATAAAATCCATGACCATAGACATTCGTAGTGTAGTTGTCCGGACGAATAATTTTATCGTACTTCTCAAAGCAATCTTGTGCATGTGGGCCGGTTTCAAAAACATGATTGCCAGAAGTATACGCATCAAAACCCAATGCTTCTAACTCGGCAATCGTGTTAAGAGTGACGCCTCGGCCATGGGCTAAGTTTTCGACATTCCCAACTATCACATCCTGTGATTCATCAAACTCAAACTCTTTTTTCCAAATGGGCAAAACCTGGCGCAGAGCAAGTCGGCCAGGTCGTCCCATAATATCTCCAATAATTAATATTTTTGCCATCAATAATTCTTTCTAATCTCTCCTAGTTCTTCATTTAATAACCTGTGTCTGTTGAAAGTTCTCTAGAATTAACGCGCGTACTCAATAACTCGGTAATCACGAATCACATGCACGCGAATTTCTCCTGGAAACTTCAATTCAGTTTCCAAACGATTGGCAATTTCACGCGCCAGTTTTTGGCAAGCATAATCATCAAGCTGATTTGGAGTTACAAATACGCGAAGTTCGCGACCACCTTGAATCGCGTAAGTTTTTTCAACCCCTTCAAATGAATTAGCAATATCCTCCAAATCACCCAGTCGTTTCACATAATTTTCAAAACTATCTTTACGGGCACCTGGACGAGAACCAGAAATTCCATCTGCTGCATCTACTATCATTGCCTCAATAGATAATGGTGCATGTGCGTTAGCATGCTCAGATACATCAGTATCATGGTGATGAGATTCAATCGCTTCAATTACGCGGGGATCCAAACCAAATTTTGTAGCAATACGTGCACCGATTTCCACATGAGTTCCTTCCATATCTTGATCAAGAGCCTTACCGATATCGTGTAGTAAAGCCCCTTGCTTCACAATAGACACATCTGCATCCAAGTCCTGCGCAATCAAAGCCGCCACCTTTGCCATTTCTGTAGAATGCTTCAAAATATTTTGACCATAAGAAGTTCTGTACAATAAACGACCAACTAAGTGCACAAGCTTTGGTGGGAAATTAGTAATACCTAGCTCATAGACAGTGTCTTCGCCAGCTTTTTTTATCTGTTCATTAATCTCAGACTTACTCTTTTCATAAGCTTCTTCGATGCGGGCTGGATGGATACGACCATCAACCAATAATTTATCCAAAGTAAGTTTGGCAATATGACGACGAATCGAATTAAAACCAGAAATCACAACTGTATCAGGGGAATCATCAATCAAAATTTCTACACCCATTAGTTGTTCAAATGCTCTGATATTACGACCCTCTTTACCGATGATTCGTCCCTTCATTTCTTCGTTCGGGATCATTACTGTGGTAGTTGTGGTTTCCGCAGTCACTTCTGTAGCAATCCGTTCAATGGCTTGCGCCACGATTTTACGAGCTTCACGTTCAGCTGTTTCGTGCGCCTCATTCAACAATTTACGATGCAATTTCATCATTTCTTCGGAAATACCCTTCTCGGCATTCTCCATCAAAATTTTAGATGCTTCTTCTCTAGTCAAGCCAGCAATCTTTTGTAATTTTTCTAATTGTTCTGCTTTTACTTCTTTAATACCTTCTTCGGCATTCCTTAGAGCATCAGAACGTTTTTCTAAATCGTTAGCTTTCTGTTCTAAATTGTTTGATTTTTGATCTAACTCTTTTTCTTTTCTATCTATACGTTCTTCAAACCTCACAATTTGAGCGCGAAAATCCGCTTCTGACTTCTTCGCCAAATCGGTGATTTCCATGGCTTGAGCCTTTGCCTCAATTAACATTTCTTTCTCACGATTTTTTGCGTCTTCTAATATGCGTTCTGCTCTGGACTCTGCTCCAGAAACTTTCTTTGACGCCAGACTTTGACGGATTAAGTATCCTGCTACACCACCAATGATCAGTCCGATGGCACTATAAATTATTAACATAAACACCTTATATCCACGTGGAGATAAGGCTAATTACTGATGTAAATTGAATGCGAAAATTAGTTAAGCAAAATTTTACTTAACTTTATTATGGACGATTCTAAAATAGAAATAGTTGATAATATACGCATTTTCTCGAAATTCAACAGCTTAAAGCTTTTATCTGCGCGGAAATTTAAAATTTATTTGATGTCTTCACTCTACCATTTTTGATTAAAGAGGTCAACTTGGGGTCAATTTGATTCATCTGCATATAAAGCGTAATATGAATACATAAACTATTAAACTTTAACAAAGGAGTTTTATGCACGATTGTAATTGCGACAGCTGTGGCTACACAGAAAACGAAGTTGGGTTTGGTTTTGGGCCACAAGTTGGCCAGCCAGCACCAGTGTTCGAAGAGATGACAACATATCACCAAGGGGAATTCAAAAAAGCCTCTTTGCATGACTATAATGGCAAGTGGTTAGTACTATTTTTTTATCCAAGAGACTTTACTTTTATTTGCCCGACTGAGATTGAAGAATTTGGCAAGCACTACGAAGACTTTTTACAACTTAACTGTGAAGTTATTTCTGCAAGTACAGACAGCGAGCATTCCCACAAAGCCTGGTTCGAAACTGACGATCGCCTAAAGGGGGTAAAGTACCCAATTATTGCTGACACAACCCACGAACTTTCGGATGTCTATAATGTACTTGATGACGACGGAGCATCTCAACGCGGAACTTTTATTATTGATCCGGATGGAATCTTGCGTTATGTCCTAGTTTCTGATGGCGGAGTAGGGAGAAACACTAAAGAAATCCTGCGCGTTGTAGAAGCCTTACAAACAGGTGAGCGTTGCCCAGCAAACTGGCATAAGGGTGATAAAACCTTAGGGAAAGCTTAAATTTGGATGATTAATTACTTGCCTTAAAATTTTTTCTTTGAGAAGTCTGGCAGGTTAACAATTATTTATTTAATAATATAAAGTTTATGTTTGAGATAAAAAGTTTTGAAAGTATAAATGGAGTTGATGGTTTATCTGAAAAAATGATGACCGAGCACTATAAACTCTATGAAGGGTATATAAAAAAGGCTAATGAAATTCAAGAAAAATTAAAGACTGTTGATTTGGCATCGGCGAATGCAACTTTTTCAGACTTACGGTCTCTAAAAATGGGTTATGCCTATGCAGTGAATGGTATCAAAAGTCACGAATTATATTTTGACAACCTTTCAGGTAACGGCAGTGATCCACAAGGATGGATTGGGGGTAAAATTACCGAATCATTCGGATCCTACGATAACTGGATGCAAGACATGAAGGCTACAGGAATTGCTGCTCGAGGCTGGGTATGGTTTGCCTTTGATTGGCAAACTGGCTCTGTTTTTAATTATCTTGGAGATATGCATGACGCCTTTCCAATTTGGCACGCTACACCATTAGTGGCGCTTGATGTATATGAACATGCGTATTTCATGGATTATGGGGTGGCAAGAGCAGACTATATTAATGCATTTTTTAAAAACCTAAATTGGGCTGATGTTGAAAACACTGCTACCATGCTATTTATGGATAAATGGCAAACTAACCCTTCAACATAATAACCACATCCAAAAAATAGCGACAATAATCATCCATATTTCGGATAAACTTCTTCCCTAGAATAGTTATTATTGAAAAAATTAAGAGTGTCCTTGAACAACAAGGCTATAGTATCTAAATTATACTTAACGTAAATTTAAGAACCGCCGTAATGGCGGTTTTTAAATTATCTACTTCAGATATTGTTTTGCTTTATTTTGACCCGGATTCAGATTTTGTATTGGCCTTTTTAGCAGCCGCTTCTTTCATTTTCTTGGTCACAACAAGTTTCCTGCGGGTACGAGGAGTATTATCACGTCGCTCACGAACGTAATAAATTTTTGCCTGGCGAACCTTATCATCTTTAGAAACCTCTAACTTTGCAATATTTGGAGAGTGTAATGGGTAAATACGCTCCACCCCTACGCCACTAGCAATTTTACGGACCATGAAAGTTGCGTTAGCACCTTTACCACCCTTGCGAGCAATCACAACACCCTCAAAAACCTGGATACGTTCTTTGCCGCCTTCTTTAATTCTATTATGGACCTTTACAGTATTGCCAACATGAAATTCTGGCAATGCTTTTAACTGGTCAGCTTTTAAATTTTTAATGATTGGCATCTTCTCTAAAATTTTAATTAACTGGTCTTAAATTCTTTAGCACCTCTTGTAGTTCATCTGGTAGGTCACTTTCGGCTTCAATCCATTGGCCGTCAGGCAATTGTACTGATATTTTTTTGGCATGAAGAAATTGTCTTTGTAGTCCTAGCCTCATAGCCTTCTTTCCACCATACAATTCATCCCCCACCAACGGGAACCCAAGAGAAGAAAAATGAACGCGAATCTGATGCGTTCTACCTGTGTGTAATTTTACCTTAATTAGGGTATAAAAGTCAACCCCATCGGGACCAGTACTGTTTTCGGAAGTAAAATAACCTTCCACCCAATATTCAGTTAAAGACGGCTTTTCACGAAGCATATCTTTAATATTAGTGGTATATTTTCGAAAATCCCTTTGGGATTTACCTAGTGGCGCATCAATTTTCCCATGTTTTTCTTTTATTTTACCGCAAACCAACGCAATGTACTCTTTTACAATTTTTCGATTAGCGAATGAGTCCTTGAGATGTTCATACATGACAGGAGTTAAAGCAATCAATATAACGCCACTAGTGTCTTTGTCTAAACGATGCACGATCCCATTACGCCCATCTTCTCCAACTAAATAAATGTCCTTAAAATGATATAACAATGCTTGAGCTAGTGAGTCACCCTTGAATCCAGCTCCAGGGTGCACTACCAAACCAGCTGGCTTATCTAAAATTAAAAGGTCGTTATTATTATACAAAGTGCGGAGCGCAATATTTTTTGGCTGTGGCTTTTCTTCTGGAATCAGTTCGTATCCAATAATGTCATCTTTGCGGACAACAAATTTTGGAGAAATTTGTTTTTCTCCATTCACGACAATCTGCCCTGCCTCTATGTCACGTTGAATTTTACTACGGGACAATTTTTGTTCTCCCAATACTAAATCCTGCTCAGCCAAGAATTTATCTAGCCGAGTTTTTAAAACAGGAACTGTAAATTTTTTAAACTCTGATTTCATTTAAAATCAGTTACTTTAACAAATCAGGACGACGCCTCTTGGTTCGTTTTAAGGCTTCTTCAGCGCGCCACTTCTCCACATTCTTGTGATGACCACTCAACAAAACTTTTGGTACAGGAATTTTCTTAATTTTTGTTGTCCCATCGGATGTCTTCACTTTAACATATAAAATTTCTGGTTTTGTATATTGAGGATATTCAAGTATACCTGAGACTAGGTTACTGGTCGATGTCCCTAAAGACTTGGAAGAGGAAAAACTTTCTTTGTCAGCGGAATCATCTTTCCCTAAAACGCCCGGCACTAAGCGTAAAACAGCTTCAGTGATTACTAGTGCTGGTAATTCTCCTCCCATTAAAACATAGTCACCAATAGAGATTTCTTCATCAACAAATTTACGGACCCGTTCATCAAATCCTTCGTAACGCCCTGACACAAATACTAGATGATCATATGTAGAAAGTTTTTTAGCCATAGTTTGTGTAAATGGCTTCCCTTGTGGAGTCAGCAGTACAACACGGGTTGTTTTCTTTTTTGAAACACTGATATTTTTAGCAGTTTTTGTAGCGCGCACTTTTTGAATTGCTTTAATCACCACATCTGGACGGAGCACCATTCCCAAACCACCGCCATAAGGACGATCATCAACGGTTCCCCGTTTATCACTAGCAAAACCACGCAGATTCACTGCGCTTATTTTGATGAGTTTATTTTTGATTGCTCTGGCAATGATACCAAATTTAGAGTATTGCTCAACAAACTCAGGAAATAATGTTACTATAGAAATCTTCTTCATAACGGTTTTGATTTAAGGAAGAAAGAAATGCTTGTTTAACGAAACTATCTGAGCCCAATTTTAGCGAAGCTAAAATGTAGTGAAGCTTGTTGAGTTAGTAAACATTTCTTTCTTCTCATAAATAATAAAACAAAACCCGCGACTACAAAATGCAGTAAGCGCGGGTTTTGAAATGTTTCAAATTAAAGCTTGAAGTCATCCATGTCCGGAGTGGAGTCTTCGCTGGAAGAACCTTCATCACTACGTTGACCATTATTACGGTCATTATATTCACGACGAGGACCACGATGGGATCCTTCCGGTTCATCAATCTTCAAGTTTACACGAGCTTTGTGCTTAGCACCAACTACGCGCAGTAGAGTACGGACAGCTTTGGCTGTCTGACCCATACGGCCAATTACTTGACCCATATCTGCAGGATTGATATGAAGGGTGATTAACACTCCCATTTCATCAACCGCACGTTCTGTGCGAACGTCTGCAGGATTATCTACTAATGCCTTGATAATAAATTCAACAAATTCCTGATCTTTTTCCATGTACGTTACTTTAGAATTCTACTATACCTATTGGCTTCGACCTTTTCTTATTTTGAGCCTCTATTACATCGCATTGTAACAGTAAACAAAAATTGTGTCAAAGGTTAAGGAGCTGTTTCGGTGCGATCCGGAACTTCTCCACCAACGCTAAACAAATATGGTGGAGTATATACTTCTTTGGTGACTGTTCCACTATTGCCTGTAATCAAAGCGCGGTTTTGGAACCTGTACACTGCTGCGGTTGAAACTGCTGGGGCAGTAACTGTCCCAGAAATGTTGATAGCACATACGCCATTTACCGGCGCAATATCCGCCAAATTAAAGGACATAGACCCAGCCCCAGATGAACTACCAGTTACACAACTTGGTGGGTTAGATCCCGTAAAAGTCAGGTTCGTTAAATTAGTATAAGTGTCCGTTACTTGACCACCAGTCAGAGCCAAGCTCCCAGTATTACATACACTAAGTTTAAAGTTCACAACATCTCCGACTGCAAACAGAGCTCTGTTTGGTAGAGTAGCGATTTCCGAAACACCTGAACAAGGAACTGCTCCACTAAAGGTCATGCTAATTCGTCCAGTTACACTAATTACATCTTTGTCAGAACTGCCTAAGTTAACTGCGCAAGGTTTAGGTGCAATTGGGTAAATGTTTGCATAAACATATGGGGATTGTGTAGTCCCATTAAACGCAGCGAGTGCATAATAATTACTACCGCCAGCTGGGCTTGTATCCTGGAAAGAATAAGTGTGTGGGAAGAAATCATCAGGAACATATGGGATATCGCTAATAATTTCTACGAAATCAACATCGTTGCCAGTGTTATTCCGATACACTTGGAATTGTTCTGGTTGTGGCGATCCTGGGGTATTCACCCAGCTTATATCTATCACTCCGCAATTGTTGTTGGAAACCTGAATATTTCCGGGAATCACAGGGGGTTCGTTGGCTACCAATATCTCCACAGTATCAACGGCATTAGAGAAACCCTTAACAGGAGCACTACAAGTTAGTGTGTAAGTACGGTTAGCAGTGAGGTTTGGAGTATTTTGTCCAGTGGCTTCGTTAGTGGCAACAGAACCAAAGTCTGGGGTTAAGGTACAACTACCAGCATAAGCAGAGGACCAACTGAGAATTGCGGCGGAGTTGTAATTAACTGTACAAGGACCGTCTCCGAATCCCTTCGCACCATTAGTACCTTGACATTGTAAGTCTGCGGTTGGGCCTTGCGCTGGGCCAACATCTACTTGAACTTCATCATCCTCAGATTCACCAGTAGACGAGGTACAAGTTAATTTAAATTTGTAAGTTGTGTTGTTTTGCAGTCCAGTCACATTAAAGGTGCCGGCTGGAGCAGGACTGTTAGCTGGAGATTGTGACCCCGACCAACCTGGAGTAGTGTCTGTTCCTTGAGTCATTGAGCCTGTGCAAGTTTGGGAATTACTAGTAGTCCAACTAAGCTGGCCAGTACTGCCATTGGCCGGAGTAGGTTGAGTTGGTCCGTCTGAACCGTTAAAGAATAAATCCACCGTAGGCCGTTGACTTGAAACAAATAAACTCGCTTGGCAAGCAGGGGCAGTGTAACTGCCATCCGTCGCAGTGAAGGTAAGAGTATAAGTAGTGTTCGCGATTAAGCTGGTTGTTGGGATAGTTGCAATATTGGTATACGGCGGGACAGATCCAGAAATTAAATACACAGGGGAGGTTTGTAGAGCTGGGCCAGTTGGAGTAGCAGACATTGTAACAGTGATGTCGTTAGAAAAACTAGAGTCAACTGTTGCACTCAAAGAATAGTGAGCATCTGTGCCTATTGTGACAAATTGATCTACACCACAATTAAACGACCATGGTACACCGTTGCCAATTCGCACGGTGATTTTGGCAATTGTACTTGGGTTTTGAGCAGGGTTGCCAAACAATTGCCCTGTTTCTAAATTCACCATTTGAAATTGTAATTCATACACACCATCAACTAAACCAGTTACCTGCACGCCTTCAAAAGAGACTGTTTCATTAGTTAAAATGTTTTGATTAAAATCTTGACTGATGAACTGAGCACGGTATTGAGGTGGGGAGTACGGAGTTGGTGGTGAGCAGTCTGGGTCTGGATTTGGTGGCGCCCCTGGTAAAGCCGCTTCAGCTTTGTGGACCAACAATTTAGTTAAACTTCCAAAAAGATTACTATTCTCCCCTCCTTTATTCAAAGATAAACTACAATGATCATCATACTTCTCTACTGAACGCCACTGACTTTGTACTGTTCTAGAATATTTCAAATCACCAGCATTAGTTTGTACCTCTGCAGTATGACTATCAATGCGACGCAGTTTAATGGTATTAGAAGTATAGACCGTGGTTTGATTACATGTTTGCCCAGATCCGCTTGGCACCCACTGACTACAATGTGATACCCCTTGGTTAGTTGAACTTGAAACTTCTTCATCCGAAAGCCATGGCATAGCACTACTTGTACCAGTGTCAGGAACATTCTTCATCACAATATTTTTACCAGGGTAATCTTGATTAATACTTAAAGAATCCGGTGGATATTGCGGGATTGTAGAAGAAATATAATTCGCGTTGTATTTATAGCTCAGCTTAACTTGAAGCCCGGCTCTAGCAGTTGTAAAGTCACCTGATTGTGTCCAAGATGACCAACCCCCGCCAGCAGTTGCCCAAGGGGTATATTTAACAGCGCCATAGCCAGTACTAATACCAAATTTTGCATCTAAAATTATTGCGGAATTTGGAATATTCCTAGTTTCGTAAAAAATCCAAATACAATCTGCGTCTTCTACAGTATTGTTGGATGGCTGAGCAAGCGCACTTTCTCCACCACCTTCAGATGCCCAAGGAGTCCATTGGGTTTGAGTACTGCGACGGTCCATACAACCGTTATTGCTTTCTGCGGTGCGAACACCAATGCGAAAATCTTGAGTATACACAGCGCCACCACCACCTGGTGTAACGTTATCTGGTGATAAATTTATTCGAGCACACTCAGGGTCTTTGGCATTAGAGTCCGTAACATATCCAACATCCAACCCAACAGTACCTGAATAATTAGCTCTGCCGTAGTCTTGGTATTGAGTGCTGCAATTTTCGTCTTGTACTGCAATTTGGACAAAAGCCGGAGCAGGAGAAGAAGCTTGTGCTGTTTTTATTGTAGTTAAATTACTAACTAGGTTTTTTGCTTGTAGCGAAGCGGGGATAATCGGCAAAGCGCCACCTAAAACTGTCAAAACTATTACCCAGGCAAAAGCGCGTAATATTTTAGTCATATTATTTTATTGTTTGAGTTAATGTTAATTCAATGGTGCTTTGAAGTTTATTTTGAGGTGTTACCACCAACATCAACACATCCGAACCCTTCTTCATTTGGGCTAATTTTTGACTATTTTCGCTAGTTTCTTGTGGTTTAACCACAGAACCTTTAAATCCTATTGACTCAAAAAAGTCCATGTATACTTTTAAAACTTTGTCTGCTTCTTCTGGGATAGACATTTCACGAGTAGATTGCAAACGACCGTCGTTAGTTTTGGATTCATAATTTTGCAGAGTCTTACTTCCAACTATGCTGGGTAAATTCTGTGGCAATCCAGCTGGGATGACTGCTTTATCAATTTGACTCGTTTGAATTTCTAGAGGCTTCGGTTTATTTGCTTGTTTTTTTTGGAGATAATTTAAACACAATCCCCCCAAAATTATCAATACCATTCCTCCAATGATAGTTAATAATTTTTTGTTCACTTTTAAAGTGTACATTTTGTTTCAATTTAATTTTATTTCCTTAATTATAGCATAGTTCACGCAAACAAGCAAGAAAAAAGAGCAAGACTTCTGTAAACAGAAAATCTTGCTCTAAAAACATAGCACGCAAAACTTTTTCCAACTCTTGAGTTAGTCCATAGGGTAATTTGAACCCAATGAGACTTCCACAAGCATTCCCGTCCTGGTGCCTGTATGGGCTGTGATTGTGACCCCGTACAGCTGGCTCGTCCAAGTTTTGGTACTGGCTGGCCAAACTGGTTTAAGAGGAGCGCTCTTGCAACACGACTCACTCGGAGTAGTGTTCTGGATGATGGACCCGAACATAGGATCACTCAAGTCCAGGCTCTCCACCAACCGAATCGCCAATCCATTATTGTAAGTCTGCATGTCAGTGCCAAACCACTCCCATTGACCAACGATATATCTGTATTCCAAAATAAACGCTTTCCCATTGGGTTGTCCGGATTGGTCCCGAAGCAAAATGTATGCCCCGACTGGTGGACTGTTAATGCCAATGCCTTTACTGCCAATAGCTGGGCTTTGCAGTTTAAACACATACGGCGCTCCAAATGGCTTGCGACTTTGAATGACTGGGTACATTCGTGAAGACCCTGCCCACTGGAACTTCAAGCGGTTTACCACAGCGTTCAAAGTTTTAGAACTACAGCTCCCCATAGGGTCACCACAATCCGCATATTCTATAATAGGACTACCTTCAGACTGTTGACCACCAGAATGTTCACCAATCCCAAAGGTGTGTTCCATTTCATGAACCAAGGTTGTCCAGCTATATTCAAGCCAAGCTTCTGAACCAGTCCCTAAAGTCATAAATGCATATCTCACCTGACTAGTATCCCCAAAGGTACCGGTAAAAGCAAATGCATTCAATGAGCAATTCGGAATAGGCGCAAACAGCATGACCCTGGTCGGATACTGAGTTTTTGAATACCCAGCAGCTTCTGCCAAGGCATCAGCTTGCAAACGCCAAGGCCCACTAAAGCCTGTTGCGCAATCCGTTTGCGGCCCTGTCAAACTTAGCCATGGCGTAACATCGCCAGCAACATCGTTGTTACCGACAATAGTCATTCCTTGGTTTCTTGATGGACTGTAAAACGAGCCGTCTTCAAAATACCGCTTGACTGAACGGTTCCCAGTAAACACCCAGTTTTTGATTTGCTGAGGTGTGTACGGAGTAATTGGGTCTACCTGAAAGTTCACCAACACCACCAACACCTTTCGTTGACCAACCGTTGGAGGAGGCAAAATCAGTGGGTCTGCCGTGATGTTGTTCACGGCGTTGTTGACCACTGGTCCTGGAATGACCTTCTCTACAGCTTGAACAGTAAAAGCCTGCCAATTACTGACAGTGTTCTTCTGAACAAACTCAGCTCGACTAACGACACCGCGGAACCGGTTTTTCACCTGTCCGCTCGTCACGCCGCTCACCAGTTGCCCCTGACCGCGGAAAATAACTTCTTTGTGTAGAAGTTCGCCGAAGTTAACCTTGTCAGATGGATCTTCCAAAAAGATGTGCTGGATCTGGAGATCAGTTGGAACAACCGCTCCACGATCCCTCTCCGCTTGCCGGAGAGATTCAAAATCGCAATCTTGGCCGTTACATTTTTCAATGTAAAAGCGTTTGACACTGTTAGGATTGTCCTTCGTTGGTTCAATGATCTCCATCTGAACAACACCGCGAAGCAGATTTGAATCTACTTGCTGAGCATTCGTGGAAAACATCCTACCACCAATAAACAAACCCATCACTGCAACCGCACATGCAGTCAAGAAAAAAAGTTTTGCTTTCATTTTTGCCTCCTATGTTTTTGTTAAAGATTGTCACGCTATATTTTACAAGCGTAATCTGCCCCAACGATACCATAAACATATAGTTTTGTCAATGTTTATGCCATGCCCCAAGAACCATTTACAATAAACAAAGCTATCCACACGGATAGCTTTGCGAATTTAGTAATGCATTCAAAATTTACTATCTACGGAGATATCAAAACCTAACCCACTTCTTGTACTTAGGCTTGTTGAGTTTCGGCTTCTTCGGAAATTTCTGGCACATCTTTGATTTCTGGAGTCTCTGGAGTCTCGGCCATTAACTCAGGAGATTTTGCTTCCTCTGCGTTGTCTGCAACAACTTCAGCAGGCTTTGATTCTTCAGCTGGTTCTTCGGCTGGTGCTTCAGCTGATTGTTCAGCCACAGCTTCCACAGTTGTTTCGGGTTTAGTCTCAGCAGGAGTTCCTTCTGTAGCTACCCCTTCAGTCGGGTTTTCTTCCGCCACCACTTCTTTCTTAGGAATAGTGAAAGCTTTTGTTTTATCTCCCTTAATTAACTCTTTAGTAATCAACAGGTTACGGACAGTTGCAGAGATGTCTACATGTTGTTCATCAACCCAATAATTTAAACGGTCTTGATTACGAATTTGTATTGCTTTGGTGTGTGGATTATACGCACCTAAAACTTCTAGGAACTTTTTTTGACTGGCAGCAGTTTTTTCTGCCAAAACAATTCTGAAATCAGCCTTGTTCTTTTTACCAGCGCGTTGTAAGCGAATAGTTAACATAATATGTAAAATTGATAAATCTTTGATCTGTGTAGCAACCTAATGAGTTTGACGGTCTCAAAAAACTGCAATTATCTTTTTGGAAATGCTTGCAGATAAAGACACTGCAAGCAAAAAAGATAAAATGGACTTCCATAGTTTACCACTGGAAGTCCATTTAGTCAAGACGTTATGAGGCGAGAACTAAGCAAATTGGAATTAGTTTATTTCACACTATTTCGCATATGCCTTTGCCTGGTCGATTTTAATAGAGAGTAGTTGCGAGATTCCATCATCACCCATAGTCACTCCGTAGATAATGTTAGCTTGCGCCATTGTTTCGCGGTTGTGAGTAATAGTAATAAATTGCGTTTGATGAGAAAGCTTGCCCAAAATTTGCCCAAAACGTATGGTATTAGCTTCATCTAATGCCGCGTCGACTTCGTCCAGCACTACAAATGGCGAAGGGAAACATGTAAGCAGTGCGCACAATAAAGCAATGGAAGTTAATGAACGCTCACCACCGGACAAAGATTGGATTGCTGAAAGTTTTTTATTTGGCGGGGTGGCACGAATTTCCACGCCAGCCACTGCCATTGCTCCTTTTTCATATTTGGCTACAATTTTTTCTTCTGGTCGCATTGTCTCTTTTTCTGCCGATAGTTCTGCGACATCTTCCGCTTCCATTTCTGCTTCAGCTTCTGTTTTAGAATCGCCTGGTTTGACTAAAGACAGGTACGCTCGACCGCCATTAAACAACACCCGGAAATATTGTTCAAACTGAGCGTTAACCTTATGGAACGCCTCAGTGAATTTTGTTTTAATGTGCTCATCAAGTTCGTCCATTACCGCCCGCAGATCTGCCATACTTTTATGTAAATCGGTGACCTGACTTTCCAAGTTTGTATAACGACCTTCAGTTTCGTGGTACTCTTGGATCGTCAGTTCATCCACTCCACCTATTAACTCTAATTGTTTTTTAAGTTTATCAATCTTTTCAACAAGCCCATCTGTCTCTTTTTTGATTTCCTGATTCTGAATCTTTTGTAACAAGTCACTGCCGAGCTGGGCAACTATTTCACTAACGATTGTGTCTGATTG
Organism: uncultured Candidatus Saccharibacteria bacterium; assembly: GCA_964477805.1. Taxonomy (GTDB): domain Bacteria; phylum Patescibacteriota; class Doudnabacteria; order UBA920; family UBA920; genus UBA920. Next base: position 29,136 of record CAYZEK010000001.1, read on the forward strand.
CGTCTCCAGCTTTGCTTTCTCCACTTCTACTTTAGCCTGATTATCACGAATACGACCCAGCTCATCTTGTTGCTGGCGGAAATGTTTGTCTTCCTCCGAAATTGCAGTCTTCCAATTGCTTTCTGCAGAATAAAAACTTTGAAGCTGGCCTTCTAGTTTTGTAATCTGTTCAGTGATATTTACAATCTTTTCTTGAACCTTCTTTTCTTCGGCAACTAATTCTTGCACATAACTATCTGAACCACTACTAGTAACCTTCTTTAACTCTAAATCAATGTGCAGTTTTTCATTTTGTAGGGTTGTTAATTGTCCTGTCAAAAAATCTTTGGTCATCACGGCTTTAGAAATACTCATTGCCAAAGCATTTTGATCTGCTGTTAATTTATCTTTTTGATTATTTAACTCTTCCAACTGCGTTTGCAGTTTTTTATTATAATCCGGATGCTTTACCGCTTCTGAGGCAGTTTTCTTAAATGCACCCCACGCGTGGATTATCCCAGCGGTGGCGTTGCGAACCTGACCCATGTCGTCTGTTTCTTCAATAATTCTTTCAAACTGCGTGAAAGAATTATCAAGTTCGGACATTTGGATTTCAATTTGAGCCCAATCACTACCTGCTGGATTAGAAAGTGCCGTATATAATTCTGTCAGTTGCGCATTCACTACCGACAACGCTTGGTCTTGGCCTTCCTGTTGCTTGGTTGCTGTGTCATGCTGACTTACGATTGTTTTAAGCTGAGTTTCTATCTCAATAATCCTTTGCTCTAAAGTATGGCTCTCAATCTGCAAGCTACTACTGTCGCCAATTCCCCCAGTCTTAGAAGCCTGCATTTTCCCGCGAATCAAACTGACTTGTTCAAGCAAGGCATTCTTCTCACTTTGCAAGGTCTGAAGTTTTTCCTGAACACCTTTGTAGTCCCCCAAAGCTTGTGCATTCTCTTTTTCATGTTGCTCTATTTTTTGCAAATGCGCGTCCATAACTGCTTGGACCTGCATACGCTGATTTGCAAAAATTTCCAACTCTTTATTTAGTGCATCAATTGAAGTTTTCATAATCCACCACTGCGATCCAAGATGTTCTTTCTGGTAAGCTTTTAAGTCAATCTCAACAGCTTCACGAGCTTCCATTCTTTTTGCCTGGCGACGAAGTGATTTAACACGTGGTTCAAGTTCTCGCAATAAATCTTCTGCGCGCATTAAATTTTGTGCGGTTTGCTCTAAACGACGAAGCGTTCGATCTCGCTTAATGTAATATGTCTTTACGCCAGACGCTTCATCAATTAAATTTTTAATTTCTGGTGGTCCAGCAAGGATCATTTGATCAATTGTACCTTGACCAATGACGGTGTAACGAGAAGTACCGATGTTAGACTTCAACACTAAATCAACAATATCTAAAAGCCGAACACGCGTTCCGTTAATTAAATATTCACTTTCACCACTGCGAGTAATGCGTCTGCCAATACTAACTTCTGCAGAGTCTACTAGGATTTTATGGTCATGATTATCAAATGTGGCGATAACTTCTGCAAAACCACCACGGCTTTTTTTGTCTGAACCAGCAAAAATGACATCTTCACTTTTTTTGCCACGCATCAGCTTTGCGCTTTGTTCCCCCAACACCCAACGCAAACAATCGGCAGAGTTGGATTTCCCACTACCGTTTGGTCCCACAATTGCTGTGATGCCAGTTTCAAATTCTAAAACTGTTTTTTTGGCGAATGATTTAAAGCCTTGTATTTCAAGTCGTTTCAGGTACATAGTCTATATAACTCCAATAATTATACCATAATGTTGAACTGATCTGTTATGCAGGCTGATTGCATGAGGAGTCTAGTTAACAAAAACAGCTTCCACTTTTTGAGGAAGCTGTTTTTGAACTTTGTCTTTGTTTGGTTACTCGGAGATTCATCTCGTGTCTCTAGGATATCAATTGCCCAGTTGCTGGTCAATGCGACTTATCCCCATGAAGAAAATAATTTGTTCTCGTGAACGCATTTGAGCCGAGCCACGAGCTGGCGAAGGCGAAACTAAGTGAGAGAGAATAAATTATTTTCCTTCAATAGTCTGAAGTGCGTGTTCTGCAGCAGAAATTTCTCCCTCCTGTTTGCTTGGTCCTTCACCACGACCAATTTCCTTTTCTCTCATGTAAACTGCCACCACAAAAACTTTATCATGATCAGGACCACTCTCGGAAACAACACCATATGTTGGGGTAACGCCGTGTTTTTCTTGAATAAGCTCCTGTAATTTACTCTTTGGGTCCATGTAAGTTCCCCCAGTGATAATTCCAGGTAATTCAGTCAAAATATTTTTAATGATGAAGTCTTTAGTTAAATCATAGCCCAAATCTAAGTATAATGCGCCAATGAACGCTTCAATTGCATTGGCTAGAATCACCTGTCTAGCACGTCCTGTATCCTTTGCTTCTCCTTTTGACATCAATAAATACTTCTCTAAACCCAAACGATTAGCAATCTCGGAAAGCATTTTATAATTAACCAAGGCGCTACGGAAGTTTGTCAGTTCACCTTCGGGGTGATCGTAATTTTGATACAAATATTCTGTTGAGATCAATTCCAAAACCGCGTCTCCTAAAAATTCAAGACGCTCATTATGTGGCAAATGGAAACCACGGTTTTCATTTAAGTACGAACGATGGGTAAAACTTGAGATATACAGCTCCAAGTTTTTTGGTTTGTACCCAGTGATCTTCTCCAGATCTAAAGCTGTTATGCTAGGCATGTTTTTTACTGGCTTATTGCCAGTCCTTCTAACAAGAACCACGAATCACGAATGAATATATTCATCCAAAATTCTTAATTCTTGATGTTAATTTTATGAGACAAGCTTTATGGTGGACGGTACAGGAGTCGAACCTGTGACCTTCTCAACGTCAATGAGACGCTCTACCAACTGAGCTAACCGTCCTCTAACTAATAAAACTTATAACAAACTATACTAGTTTAATATATTTGGCTGTAATTGTCTATCCTTGGATTCTTTCCTGGCGTTGTTCGATTTTACCAACTGATCAAAAAATACAAAAAAGGCAAAGTTGAAAAATACATTATTAATAACAAACCATAGAATAAACACCATTAAGGCAAAAACCCTCATCAAAAAATTCGTATTTCCGAACACTCCATTTTGCCATACGTAAATAAACGTGTTACCGATGAATACTGCTAAAAAATAGAGTCCAAAAAGGAGCAATGAAAACACAACGATTTGCCGAAGCCTTAATATCAATAGACTTAGTGCGGACTGACTGGCTTGTGAAAAATTCATACCATGGACAACAACAAAATAACTCAGAAACAGATTCCAGATCCCCACAGCACAAATCACTAGCGCAATCAATAAAAAATTTAGAGTCATGACAGGAGCATTATCTTTAGCATAATAAGCAATGATATACCCAGTCGCTAAAGTAATCCCGCCTGTCACACACATTGTGATCCCACTAGCTGATGCAACATTCTTAAGCCATTTGCCATAAGGTAAGGTCTGATTAAAAACCTTTACACATAAATCACACTGTAAATCTTGAGTGGCATGAACCTCATTGTGGGCAAAAATAATGAAGAATATTTTGATTAAATTCAATACCAAAAATAAAATTACTCCTGCTAATAAAAAAATTATGTGCCAAAAGGGATTTTGGTGTAAAAGGGAGTTAAATATTATTAACCATGATTGCCGTGTTGCATCATCAAGTAAAGTAAAAAGGTTTAATAAATACAAATTAAATCCTCCGTACAAAGCGAGTCCAAATAACCAAAAAACCGGATTTTTGATTGCAATGTCTCTCGCCGTACGAAGGATTTGAATAGAACGCATAACTTTAGTATTGCGTTTAATTAACCTATTTAACTTTGCTGGTCAGCAGAAACCTCTGTCCCGTCAACAGAATTATCAGGAGCAATGGCATCAAATTCAGGGAGCTTCTTTTTGGAAGGAGGGATAATGTTTTGAATGATGGCAGTAAACGCTTCCTGCTCAAGGGTCTCTTCTTTAACCAAACGATCAGCAATCGTATCAAGGTAAGTGCGGTGCTGAGTCATGACTTGGGTAGCGCGAGCCTCCGCCTCTACCATTATGCGACGAACCTCTGCATCTACCTGTTGCGCAATGGCTTCACTATAATTTTTTTGCTCGCCAATATCGCGACCCAAAAATACATTCTCATGAGCTCCCCCTAAAACTACCGGACCAACAATTTCACTCATGCCGTAGTTTGTGACAAGCTTGCGAGCCATATTGGTAGCAACTTTCAAATCATTACTTGCACCAGTTGTTAATTCTCCAAAAATCAATTTTTCTGCTGCATACCCTCCAAGCAACGCTGCAATTTCGTCAAGAAAACTTTGCTTCGTATGCAAATGCTTATCTTCGGTCGGTAACTTCATTGTGTAACCAGCCGCCTGGCCACGAGAAAGGATCGTGACTTTATGTACAGGGTCTGATTGTGGCAAAACTGCACCAACCAAAGCATGTCCACCTTCATGATATGCGGTTACCTTTTTTTCTGATTCTGAAAGCAGATGACTCTTGCGTGCTGGACCAATAATTACTTTTTCTATTGCCTCTTTAAGATCATCAGTAGTAATTTCTTTTTTATCAGTGCGCGCAGCTAAAATCGCACCTTCATTAAGTAAATTAGAAAGGTCGGCACCGGAAAAACCAGGAGTGCGTTCGGCGATTTTACGCAGATCTACATCTTTAGCAAAAGGTTTGCCCTTACTATGAACTTTAAGAATTGCTTCTCGGTCATTAATATCTGGAAGATCTAGCACTACTTGTCGATCAAATCGACCAGGACGAAGCAATGCGGGATCAAGTACATCTGGACGATTAGTTGCAGCCACAACGATTACATTTGTATCAGTTTCAAATCCATCCATCTCAACTAAAATTTGATTCAAGGTTTGTTCTCGCTCGTCATTCCCGCCACCTAATCCAGCTCCGCGTTGACGCCCCACAGCGTCAATTTCATCAATGAACACAATACAAGGCGCATTGCGCTTGGCCTTTTTGAATAAATCCCTCACACGACTAGCACCAACCCCAACGAACATCTCTACGAACTCGGAACCAGAAATGTGGAAGAATGGGACATTCGCCTCCCCAGCCACTGCCCGTGCAAGCATGGTTTTACCCACACCAGGACTTCCTAACAACAATACTCCTTTTGGAATTTTTGCACCGAGTGATAGAAACTTTTGTGGGTAACGCAAAAATTGTACAATTTCTGAAAGCTCTTCTTTGGCTTCTTTTGCACCAGCGACATCTGCAAAACGAACTTTATTTTTTTGTTCATCACTTAATTTAACTGAGCTTTGACCAAAAGTAAGTGCTCGATTGTTTGAACCCTGAACTTGTCGCATCAGGAAATAAATGAACAAAGCAATTAACACAAAGGGAATTAGGAATGGCAAAATCGCACTAGCTACCTGAGAAGCAGTGCTTGGTGTTTTAAATTCAATTTTAACTTCTGCAATTTTGTCTGTGCCAACACCGCTATCAATAAAGTACTGAGGAATTTCTGTACGAGCCCCAATGTTTGACTTTAACTTAGTATCGCTATCTTTGAGTTTTGCTTCTAGGGTGGATGAGTTTACTTCAATTATCTCAACTTTCCCATCCTTTAAGAGACTGCTGATTTCTGAAAGTGGAACTGTTTTGATATCTGAATTACTGGTAAATGATGCAACAATAACTGATAGAACCAAAAAACCAATTAATACTAAAATAATATTCTTTATGATTTTACCCATCTTTTGTTAAATTAAATTAAATTAAATTAAATGCCCGACTGGGCTTACTGTTGGATTTCTATTGGTGCCGGGGAGAGGACTTGAACCTCCACAGGGTTGCCCCCGCCAGCTCCTAAGGCTGGTGCGTCTGCCAATTTCGCCACCCCGGCATATTTTACATTATGCTACTTTACGTTTGCTATTTTACGTACACAATTTTTGTAAAAATAACTAGAGTTACCTCTAGTTACTTATTATACGATATAAACCTGAGTTTGAAAAGACTTATTTATCAATTATTAAGTAACAAAACTAATTACTGCTTGAATGACGATATACGACAAAATTATGATTGCTAAACCAATTATTGCATTAGTAAGGGTTTTGCGTCCACTCGTTGCTTGAGCTTCATTGCCCCCAGCAGTCATCACATAGTAACCGCCAATGATTGCCATAATTACAGCCACTATTCCTGAGAAGAAAAGTAAAATTTTTACAATGCGCGCTGCCAAGCCACCAATAGTTTTCTCGCCCAAAATTGAGTCATTGCTTCCAATAGGGCTATTTGGAATACATAATAATGAACCTACCTTATGGAAGCCAGGTTCGCAATCTCCTTGAGTTTGTTTTGGTGGAGTTGTAGACCCTCCAGGGTTAGTTCCTGTTGGTGTCTTGGGATTTGTGTTAGGTGTTGTTCCTGGGTTAGTCCCAGGTGTTGTGTTTGTCCCACCAGGGTTATATTGTGGGATGCTTCTGAAAAACTTAAAATCGCCGATATTAATTGGAGGATCGTCGGAAGATAAACATTTAGTAGAAGGGCTAGGTACTCCATTTGATGGTATCGGTGGTGACAACAATGGCTGATTATTGACCATTATAGGAGAAATAACGGTAAAACCAGAAGGCCCTGTTGGGACAACACATACACCCAACCCTGACGCTGGGAATGATTGAGAAGTTGAATTCGGGGGGCAAGTATTAGTAGCTGAAGGTGTGGCCACTGATCCTGTTGTTGGATTAACACAAACACTGACAACTCTTCCAACCTGTGCTTGCGTTTGCTTTGTAGTAGGAATCACAAAAAAAGTCGCACCAGCCAAAGCTAGCATGACAAGTGATAATTTTGAAAATTTTCTGGAATTTAGACTCACAGCTTAAGTTCTGTTTATTAAGAAATTATAAACAACTTGAACGATGATATACGAAAGAACTACTAAAGCTAAACCAATTAAAGCATTGGTTAAAGTTGAACGCCCCTTGCCAGCCTGAGTCGTATCACCAGCTGAAGTAATATAAAGAAAACCACCGTAGATGATAAATATCACTGCAATAATTGCGGACAAATATAAAGCCCAATCTATTATCAGTTTTGCAATTTCAGGCACAGTTTTTCCTTGCTTCGCACCTTCTGGGAATGCGTTTCCAATTGCCTCCAAACCTTGTTGCGTAGAATCGCCACTACCTGTTGGTTGTTGAGCCAAAACAGGAGAAATTACTAATCCTAACGAAAGCAAGAATGCAAAAGTCAATCCAAACAAAGACAGAGAGATAGTTTTTAATTTCATAATTTTTTTAAAATAACTCTGGAGACAAAATTAGTAGTACATGGATTTTGTTCCCAGAGCTATCCCGCATTTCAAATTGATAAATGCGGGAGAACAAACTATGGGCCCATAATACCGCCTGATCCTTGACCAGAGACGAAACGGTAAACGATTTGAACAATAATGTAAGAAAGCACAATGATTACGATACCAATTAAGGCATTTAGGATTGCAGTTTTTCCTTTTGTTGCATTCTCAGTATTACCAGCTGAAGTAATGTAAAGGAAACCACCGTAGATTAAAATCACAACTGCTGCGATAAATGCGATAGCCAAAGCCCAGTTGATAATAAGTCGGAAAATAGAAGCAATGCTTCCTTCGGAACATCGCACTCCAGTATCAGCTGGACAATTGTTCACAAATTGATTAACTAATTGGCCATGAGCAACAGATGGAAGAACTACTGGAGCCAGCATTAGCACAGTCACCAACACAATCTGGACAACATTTAACCAATTAAGCTTTTTTAAAGTTTGTTTCAAGTTTTTCACCACCTTTCTAGAGTAGATAGCGCTACTTTTTGTATCTATATTCAGCAGTCGCTTTATTCAATAAGAACTAACTATATTCTACTACACCCTGTAGATTATACAAACCGGTTTTCAACAACAGCACGAATTACCACATTCACAATAACGGCAGCCAAAACCACAACAATTAAACCAATAATCGCCCAAGTCAAAACAGTACGACCTTTTTTACGTTGTACATCATTCGCACCAGCAGTCATGTACAAATATCCGCCGTAAATAATAGCTATAACCGCCGCAATCCCCACTGCATACATTGCATAATTTAAAAATTTTGTATAAACAGAGCCTATTGAACAATATTCTGGCAAACCACTAATCAGGTCACCCCCATTAGCATTTTGAAATTGTTGCTTTAATTCATTGCATTGCTCAGTTTGAGTAGGTGTAATTGCCAACGCCTGCTGAGGAATTAATAATAACAGCATTGCAACAAAACTGAAGGTAAGTTTTTTAAAAAATTTCATTAATTTGCCCCGATTTGAATTAATCTTTGGATAATTGCGACAATGCTGAATGCTAACAAAGAAACAATTAAGCCGATAATTGCCCAAGTGATTGCTTGTTTTGCTTTTTTTAATTCAGCTTCATCCCCACTTGCCATCACCATTTTAAATCCAGAAACAATAATTACAATAACTGCCGCTATCCCAATCAAAGCAAATAAAATTCTGATTAAACTTGTAATAAGCTGGGGAACAGTGCCAACATAACCCTCAAGCGGATTCCAAAAACTACCAATTTCTTGATCAAAACTCATATTGAAATTGGCGTTTGTTTTTGTATCCACAGATCCGCCACCACCAGTACCAACTGTTCCAGCTCCACCTTTACCAGGGTCGCCCAGTATAATCATTAAATCATTAGAAGTATAAGTAGCCGCAGTTTGATCCTTTCGACTTTGCATGCTGTATTTGTATGTACCCTCTCCTGCATCTGTCTTTAAACTTATAGTTTTATTAATTTCTGAACCTTTGCCAATTTTTTGCTCAGCCACAATTGTCTCAGGCGAACCTTTTCTATTTTCTTTATCAATGTAAACCAAAGTGACTTTAGCAAAATCATCCTGACAAGTACTCCGAGTGCGAGAAGTAGTAATTTTTAATTCCCACTTTGATTTATCTTTGGCTGGTATTTTCAAACTACCAGATTCTTTAACCTGCTTACCATTTTTTAAAACGATTAAATCTCCACAAGCACCCGCGTTAGCATAGTTGAGAGGAAATATTAACAAACTACTAATAAAAACTATTCCTAGCGTAGTTAATATTTTATTTTGATATTTCAACATCATATTTACAACAGACTTTGAATAATTTGCACTACTACAAAAGACATAAATGCCACCACTATCCCAATAATTGCCCAAATGATTGCTTTTTTAGCTTTTGCTACTTGATCTGGATTCCCTCCACCAGCAATCATTTGAAAACCAGAAACTATGATTACTACCACAGCCAGGATTACAGTCAAAGTAAGTAATATTGTGACTGCTTGACTAACAACTCCAGACAAAGTTTTACCACCAAACGGATCTTTAATTTGCGGTAAAACAGTTTCTGTCTGGCCACTATTAGATGGCATATTTGAGGTCTTTGGAGAAGATGGCGAATTGGTTTTCGGAGGGTTGCTAGTTTTCGGAGGAGTAGTAGTGTTAGTGTTTGGAGGAATTATCGGAGGAGTAGTTTCTCCTACTGCAAAAAGTGTATTCATCACAATTTATTTATTTTTACACGGACTATCTGGCTGGTCTGCTTTTTGAATATACTCAAGCGGGCTTGTAAGGATACTGCTTCCATCACATACCCCAATACTAAACCGACCACTAAATAATGAGTTTATTAACACAAAGGCTCCTGCAACTAAAACTAGTCCAATAACTGCCCCAGCCAGACGCCCCTTTGCCTCTTTTAATTGCTCCTGACCTTGGGAATAAATCATCATAAACCCAGCATAAACAATTGCCAGTACGGCGACAAAACCAGCCATAGCTATTAAATAATTGATGATGATAATGAAAGTTGTAAATAAATCACCAATTTTACAGGGATTATCAGCTTCATTACCGCAAATCACAAAACCACCAGCATCCCCATTTTGTGGCTCTGTTTGAGCAAAAGTAGCAGTGGCTTGTGAAAAAATAACCGCGCCCACCATGACAACAATTGCACTAACCAAAATCTTACCTAAAAGAGTTTGTAAATTCATATCAAAATTATAACACAAAGCCCTCTGTAATAGAGGGCTAAGAAATACACAACTTCGTGAATCCGCTAATTCCTCAAAAGTGAGAGAGTACTTGCTTGGGATTGAGCACGACCCAAAGCTTGATCTACTGTCTGGCCTCGAAGAACAATATTATCAATCATATCTGCGATAATTGCATCAAACTTGGCTTCATCAGCTTTAAAGAAAGTTTTACCAGTCAAATTCGCATGCGCAAACACACCGATCTCTTGATCACTAGACTGTAATTCAATTAGATCGCGCCTGGAAGACGGTTCTTTATCTTGCTTATAATACCCCTCTAAGGCTTCCTTACTAGTTGCAAACTTTAAAAAGTCCCATGCCCAAGCAGACTGCTTGCTTTGCTTGCTGACTACTTCAGCAAAATAACTAGAATAATTTACAGTTGGATCAGTCAAGTTGTTTTGTGGGACTGGGGCAACATCGTAATTTAAGTTAGGAGCTTTGCTCTTGATGGTATCCCGAGTATAAGCATAGCCATACAGATAAGCGGCGCGACCATTAGCGAATGCATCAGTGGAATAATCGCTGTCCGCATTCCAGGTATAATTCGCACTAGATGGATTAGAAAACGAAGTATAAAATTCAACCGCCTCTGACCCTGGATTAATTGAGTTACCATTTTTAAAAACACTATTAGCAAATTGCGGGGCACTACCATCAGCAGACCACGGCACTACGCCAGCCTGAAGCATCAACAGATAAATAATGTCTACGCCACGGTTTACGTTAGAATTAGTTCCCATAGCTACGCCACTGCGATCAAAATAACCAGTCTGGTCCTGTCTAGAAATTTTGCGGACGTCTTCTGCTAAATCTGCCCAAGTTTTTGGCGGAGTGGCGATTCCTGCAGTACCCATTAAGTCTTTATTGTAATAGAGGCCTAATGAATCCACCCACATTGCCACACCATAAATTTTATTATCTATTATTAAATCCGACGCAGTTGCATCTACAAAGGTGTCTTTGTAATCTTTGACTGTGTACAACTTTTCGGGAGCTGGTGCTATTTTGTCTACATAGCGTGGGACCCATGTATTGTGAATTGAAAAAATATCTGGCCCATTACCGGCTGCCAATGCGTTGAGTAAATCAGACTCGTAATTTTCGATGTTCTTCTTCGTATACTCAATTGTGACATTGGAATGTTTAGCTTGATACGCGGAAATAATAGACTGCATCTTGTCTGTATCTACGAATGGTTTCCAGATTTTTATGGTCACTGGTCCAGAGGTTTGAGTTTTGCCACTACAACCCAACGACAGCAAAGGCAAAGTTACAATAGCTAGAACAATAAAGGTGCGACTAATTTTACGTAAAGATAATTTTTTAAAAAAGTTTTTCATTGGATATGCCTTTTATATTAGTTTTTATTTCTTGATAAATTTATTTTTGTAGCTCTTTTAAAAACTTTGCGAAGTCATCTTTGACTTCATGATGTTTTAAACCAAACTCAACCACTGCTTTTAAATATTCTAGTTTATTACCGCAATCGTAGTATTTACCATTCTTAATCTCAACGGCGTAACAATCTTTATTTTGTTCCAGAAGAATATTCATACCATCTGCCCAGTAAAGCTCTCTCCCGCTATTCTCTTTTTCCAACCGATTCACTGCTTCTGTCATCGCTTCAAACATATCAGGCCCAAACACGTAACCACCCACACCAGCAAAGTTAGAATCAATTTGACCATACCCGGGCTTTTCTACCATTTGCTTAACTTTTAAAACGCTTGGATTGATTTCCTCACCACTCACAAAACCATATCGGGAATAATCTTCTTGATTATTGGTACGAATACAACCAATTAAAGCACTGCCACCATATTTTTCGTAAGCTTCTACCAATTGTGATGCTCGACCAGGATTGGCTTCAATATATTCATCCCCCCAGAGGACCAAAAATGGCTCATCACCAACAATCTGCCTAGCATTCCAGATTGGAGTACCATTCCCAAACGGACCTTTTTGACGGACATAAATAAAATTAGCTAAATCTGCAATCCCACGAATCTCTTCTAGTTGCTCCAACTTACCTGCTTCTTCCAATCGTTTTTCTAGCTCAAACGGATAATCAAAATGGTCTTCAATATTTCGCTTATGCCAACCAGTAACCAGGATAATGTCTTCAATTCCTGCTGTAACGGCATCTTCAACAACGTACTGAATGATTGGTTTATCTACTAAAGGAAGCATTTCCTTAGGTTGGGCTTTGGTTGCTGGGAGGAACCGAGTTCCAAATCCCGCAACAGGAATCACGGCTTTTCGTACTTTTTTTTGCATACACCAACATTATACTATGCTCCAGCAGCATCCCGCAATCTATATTGTAAGCTTTCAGCAATGTGCTCAAGTTCAATATTTTCTGAGCCTGTTAAATCTGCAATTGTCCGGGCTACTTTTATAACTCTGTGAATACTTCTGCCAGATAACTGATACTTATTTACTGCCTGCTCCATTAAGGCAGAACTGTGTTTGTTTAAAATGCAAAACTTTTTTAACTGACTCGTAGACATTTCATTGTTAGTTTGAGTTTTGCCAAATCGCCTAACTTGAATCTTGCGTGCATTACAAACTCGCGCCTTAATATCACTAGAACTTTCGTTAATTGATCCTGCAAAAAATTCTTTATACTTCAATCTTGGAACATTTATATGTAAATCAATTCTATCTAAGATTGGCCCGGAGATTTTTTTCTTATATCTTTGGATACTTGATGTTGAGCAGGTGCACTCTAAACCAGGCTCATCAAAATTCCCACAAGGGCAAGGATTTTGAGCCGCAATTAAAATAAATGATGCGGGGAAAATATAGCTAGTCTTTGAGCGGGTGATGGTAACAAAGTTTTCTTCCAGTGGTTGTCGCAATACTTCTAACACTGCACGAGGGAATTCCGGGAACTCATCCAAAAATAAAACACCGTGATGCGCCAAGGTAATTTCTCCTGGCCGTGGTATGCTACCACCACCTATCAGCGCTGGAATAGAAGAAGAGTGGTGAGGACTTCTCATTGGTCTTGCATTGATGATTCCACTTTGCAATAACCCAGAACTATTATAAATCTTTGTTAAATTCAAAATTTCTTCATCAGAAAGATTTGGCAGTATCCCAAGCACTGCTTTTGCAAGCATGGTTTTGCCACTGCCTGGTGGTCCAGTCATGAGAATATTATGACCACCACTTGCAGCGATTTCTAAAGCTCGCTTAGCATGTTCCTGGGCTACAATATGACTAAAGTCAATCTCTGGTTGTTCTGAAACGAGCGGATGCATCACGGTTGAGCTAGTATTAACAGCTTTTATCAATTCAACCCCGCACAGGTGATCAACTAATTTTTTAAAAGTCTCAACTGGATAAACATTAACACCTTTGACCAAACTAGCCATACTCGCATTTCCTAGTGGCACAAAAACATTTTTTAAACCAACTTTTTGACCTGCTTCTACCATAGCCAAAACTCCAGCAGTGGGTTTAACGATACCATCTAACGAAAGCTCTCCAATAAACAAACTTGAATCTGTGTTAACAACTTTCAAGCCATTTGCCATTAAAATAGCTAAGGCTATTGGCATATCAAAATGAGTACCGGCTTTAGGTAAATACCCAGGCGATAAATTTAAAGAGACTCTTGTTTGTGGATATTTAAATCCAGAATTCTTGATTGCTGACCTAACTCGTTCACGACTTTCCTGAACAGCCGTGTCCGGTAAACCGACGATGATCGTAGTCGGGAGCCCATTGCTAACATCTGCCTGCACTTCAACTAAAGATGCATTTATCCCGACAATACTTGCTGTAATAATCTTTTGAACTGCCATGCCTGCAGTGTAAAAGATATTTGTTAAACTTCATATAAAAACTTACTGGAGATTTCTTAAATCTGCAGTTGGCTTATTGTCATCTTTCTCCACATAACGACTGCTTGCTAAAAGCAACAGCAACCCAACTAAGATAAAAAAGTCAGCTACGTTTAACATACCATTCGCAATGGGAATAAAATCTATTACATGACCAAAAAATATCCGCTCTCCAATATTAGATAGTCCACCAGCATAAACTAACGACCACGCCACTCTTTGCATAAAATTAAATCGTCGCCATGTGCGGTAAACATAAACAGACATCCCTGCGAGCACCACTGCATAAATAGCAAACACAGCCATTGGTGGAACAGGCAAACTAAATGCAAATTGGTCATTAAAAAAAATTGGCCAGCTTAACTGAGTTGCAATCAGTTTAGTAAGCTGGTCAATAATAATCAAAATTATTGTCAGGATTAACCAATACATCAGTTGCATGGTCTAGATTACCTCATCTGCCCATGGTATCACACGAAGTCGTTCTTCTGGAATTTCCTGTCCTTTGTCATCGGTGCCGTATGTTCCTAATTCGATTTTGGATAAAGCTTTCTCTATTTTTAATAAATCCGACTCTATTCGAGCTTTCATATCCTGATTTAATTCATCTAATTCAACTTCTTGAGCATTCTCATCATAATCACTACCCAATTCTGTATGCTCATGCATGGCTGATGAATCCACAGTTAAGCGATCCTTTTCTGCCAAGAGCTTGTTTTTCATTTCTTCAATGAATTCCTTAGATAACATTGTAGTCTAGTTAATTAATAAGTAATTTATATATAGAGCCTAATGTAAGATTACATTAATTTGAATAGAAAATCAAAAAGCGCCCCAACACGGGCCCCTAAATATATAAATGAACGAGCTGGTTGTGACGCTAACCCAAGGACTTGAGCTATTCAGCGCCAAAGCTGCAGGACCTCACCCTGTGAGATCCTAGACCTTTGGCACTAGATAACATTTCATTATCCTCAAGCGTTCTCTCAGCCACGATGCTGAAAGAAAATGCTTACACTCTAATCAATTGTAAACTGCACTTCAAACTCCTCTTATGGTCCGAAGACCTAAACTTTTTGTTCTTTTATTTTGTTTTTGTTTTAGAAAAATTTTTGTCGCTTTATAAGGAGCGAAGAACCTACATTTATTTTTGTTTTTCAGTCAGCTTAGATTAGATAAGCTATGACGAGAAGTAAGAAGGAAAGCTACGCTCAAATGAGTCTCTAGAATCTCAAGCGCAGATTACCTTAGTTCAGTTTACCGCAATTTAAACAATAGATTTTAATTTGCGAGTGTATTTATTTTATTTTCAAAGAGCTATTTAACTTACAAATACATGATATCAGAAAATATTGACTTTGTCAACGCTGGTTATCCACAAAAAAATTGTTAGAAGGCGAGTTGTACAAAAAAACGGAGACTGAGTGATTGTAGTTTAACTTTTTCAACGCCTCAGCTAGCTTTGCACTAGCTAAAAGTGTCGACAAGTCCGGATATGGCTTTTTCCAATGAGCCAGGAGTGCTGAGGTGTATGGATGCTCAGATTCTACGACAGGCAAATCTGCAATAATTATAGTTTGGGAAGATATTTTATAGTTTTGTTTGGCCATAAACTCAGCAGTAACTAACAAAATGCTATTTTCATTTATGCTAAAGTTGCGAAACATCTTGTTTCCACCGCCTGAATACCCTTGAGCAAATAAAGCGGCACTTTTCTTTATTTCCCGGTAATGCAAATTGTAAAAATTCTTGATCTCTGCTTGGTTTTGAAAAATTATCACCATAGGTAAAGCCGTGCCAACAGTGATCTTAAACAGTTCGTCAGGTGATAAAGTATTTTTCTTAGCAATGATATTAACCTTGTTAGGAATAAGCTTATTAGGAAACTCGGATACTTCTGTATTTAAACCTAACCGATCGACATAGTAAGAAAGTAGACTTCGGTTTGTAAATGTTTCAGTAAACTTTACATCACTGAAACCATTTAATATTTGATGGACATTCTCTGATATATCTAATGGCTGATCAAAAAAAGCAAGATTGTATTCATCGATGTTTACCCACTTCACACGATTACTCTCAGGCATAAAAAATGCTGTGAGAAACTGCATGCTTCTAGCTAACTCAGGCGATTTTGATTTTTTTTGAACAATCGCTAGTTTTTCCTTCAGATTATCTGCCGAACCTTTGAGCCGTTTAAAAATATGTTCGTGATTACCAGATAGTTCTTCTTGAGTAACATATTCACGACCTGCTAACGAGGCATGCAAAAGCATATAAGTGAGACCAAAAAATAAATCTACGCCGGCAAGAGCGGTAACAACTTCATTTTTCAGGTCTGGATTCCCTAACTCATTCTCTGGATTATAAATCATCTTTAATGCATACATAAGACCTCCCCAACCAAGCCGGCCACCGAGACCATTACTCATATGCCTTTCAAAATTTTGGATATCACAAATGACTAGACGGTGGTTATCTCCGTTAATATCATTTAAGGTTTCGTAATCTACGCATAAAGTTTTTTCCGGTGTGATTTTTGGCTTCCCTCCGGTTATCGCACCTTTGTATTGCCCACCAAAAAAAGAAATATTCAAATCTAAAACTACCTCTTTTTGCCAATTTGTGTGTAACCAAACTATTACTTTTAAACAGAACCGGAGTTCTTCATTAGTTTTTGCTCTGTCTAAAAAAGTGTTGAATGCTGATTTTGAGAAAGTATTATCTGAATTAAAAACACCGTGAACCAAACCTGCTTTCCACAACCGCATCACTGTATTTGGATTTTGGACAGCCAAGACGCAAGGTTGATTCTCATTTCGCAAACCCAAGGCAACTCTAACTTCATGTTCAAACGCCTTTGCGTCTATTGTGATCAAGTCTGTAGAAAGATTTAAAGGTTCAAGTTTTTCTAATCCTGCAACTTGATGCAATGAATCATTGCTTTGAGTTTGTTTTTTTGGCCATTTATAACCAAAGAAGCTTTGCCAGATAAAATTTCCTTTATCTGTAACCTCTTGCAATTCCTGTTTGAGTTTACTGGGGAATTGCTGATATAAATGCATCAAATTTTCTAGGACAGAAATTGTTGCCAAAGCATCCGCCAAAGCGCGATGGGCATGATGATCACCATCATGCTGAATCCCAAAATAATGAACTAAATTTTCCAAATTATAACTATGGTGTGTAGGAAGTATAAATTGCACCAACTCCAATGTATCTATTACTTGGCCAGATAGCTTCAATCCATACGCTTCAAGAAATTTTATATCCATGACTGGATTATGTCCGACAATTATTGCGTCACCTAATTTTTTTTGCAAGAATTCCTTGCACTCCTTAAATTCTGGAGCAACATCAAGTTCTTCTTGACTAATCCCGGTTAAACCCAAAATTTTAGGATGCACTTCTATAGAAGGCTTAAATACTTGTTCCCATTGTTCTACAATCTGCAAGCCTTGATCTGACACCTTAAAAAAGGCGAATCCGATTTCTAAAATCTGGTCACGAAATGGGTCAAAACCAGTAAATTCTAAGTCTACACTACAAAATAATTGTTCCAAATTATTCAATGTCATATATATAGTATAAACGAAACTCAATAACAAAGACACCCACTATTGGGTGGGTGTCTGTGTTATGAAAATTTTATTCTTCATCTACATCTTCAGATTTACTCGTCTGGATATTTTCGCCAGAATTAAGTTTATCTCGAAGTTCTTTATCAATCTTTTTAAAAATGTCTTTATTCTCTTTTAAAAATGTTTTTGCAGTCTCTCGGCCAACACCGAGCTTGATATCCTCAAATGAATATGAGTTCCCACTTTTATTTATTACCCCCAGCAGTATGCCAGTATCTAATATATCACCAGCAGAAGATATACCTTCATTGTACATAATATCAAACTCAGCCACCTTAAACGGAGGGGCAACTTTATTTTTTACTACTTTTGCTTTAGTACGATTCCCAATAATTTTATCGCCATTTTTAATCTGAGCGCTACGACGAATCTCAATACGCACCGAAGCATAGAATTTCAAAGCATTACCACCAGTAGTAGTTTCAGGGTTGCCGAACATGACACCAATCTTCATGCGAATCTGATTGATGAATATTACTGTTGTATTAGACTTAGAAATAATACCAGTTAGTTTTCGCAGAGCCTGAGACATCAACCGTGCTTGTAAGCCCATATGGGACTGACCCATCTCCCCTTCAATTTCTGCCCTAGGAGTTAAAGCAGCAACCGAGTCTACCACAATTAAATCTAAAGCGTTACTTCTAACAAGGGTTTCGGTAATATCCAAAGCTTGTTCACCGCTATCTGGTTGTGAGATAAGCAAATCTTCTAAGTTCACCCCGATACGCTTAGCATATTCTGGATCCAATGCATGTTCAGCATCAATGAATGCTGCCAAACCACCAGCCTTTTGTACTTCTGCAATCATATGAAGGGTTAGAGTTGTTTTTCCAGAACTTTCTGGACCATAAACTTCTACGATACGGCCTTTTGGTACTCCACCTACACCTAACGCCATATCCAGACTAATACTTCCAGTCGGAATCGCTTCAACATTAAGTTTTTGTGTATCAGAAATCTTCATAATACTACCATCACCAAATTTATCACGAATTTGATCCATGGCAGTTTCTACTGCAGACCAACGACCAGTATCAGTTTTCTTTGGTAATGCAGAATTGGCTTTTGTTGATTTTTTTGGCATATTATATTTCTTTAATTAACCTAGACCACACTGGCACCATACATGACCAGCAATGAAATCTATATAAAATTATTCTGAAGTTTCCTTTAAGAGGGAGGCGGATTCTTTGTTGATTGGAATGGTAATCTTTTCTCCAACCTTACCTAAAATCCCTAGCTCTTCTCCATTCAAATTTAATTTAGTGCTCCCAGCATCATATGTAGTAAGAAGAACGTTATCGTTAGCAACGATTTGCTTAATCCCACCAGCAGGCACTATTTCATCAGGAATTTTAGTACCATCCCGAACCAATTCAATTTTAGTTGCTTTAACAAACTTGAGTTCCAATTGTAATTCCGAAGGAATAATTGTTTCTGCTCCAGCTATATGAGGTTCTTCTACCCGGAGAGCTAAATGCTGTTCATTTTTTTTACCGAATTTATTTTGCGATTCAATTTTTAACTCTTTCTGACCTGGCGCCACTCCAATTGTGGTATGAAAATTTCCATTCGGGTCAACAAACACATTCTGCCCATTTATTGACACAACCATACCAACCTCAGTTTTCCCAACAACATTGACTGATGTTCCAGAAATCACTGCATCATTTTTTGGTTCAGTGATTACCAGTGTAGGAGTTTTATTAATAGCAAAAACTTGAAATACAACATACAAAAAAGCGATTAAGCCAACAATTAAACTTCCTGAAATAGTTAAGAATTTTGGAGTAATGGTAATTTTTTGAAACCAATTCTTCCAGCTTTTTTCTTCGGCCGATTTTTTACTGGCTAGGTGCTCAACAATCCCTCGCTCCTTTCTATACTGCTCCAATAAAATCTGATCTGGGACTTTATAAATTTCGGCTAATTTTTTTAAAAATCCTAATACATAGACACCAGGTGGTAATGATTGATACTGCCCTGCTTCTATATAATGAATAAACTTCTCGTAAACCCCAGTTTTTTGAGATACTTCCTCAAGAGTTAGGCCAAGTTCAGTACGCACCTCTAAAAGGTACTCACCCAGAGTTTCCATGGATATTTTTTTTGTTTCAAATCCTACAGGCATATCATTCATTTTAGCATACTAATTGACTTCAAAAAAGTGTGGTGAATTTATAAAACCGCCCATCTCTGGGCGGTTAATGTGGTTAGACCTCTTCGCTACCATACTCTGCTTTTTCTGCATCAGAGACTGCGTAAACCTCGCGAGGCTTCGCACCATCGCCTGGCCCAATGACACCCTTATCTTCCAAAATATCTAACAACCGAGCAGCCCTGGCATACCCAACACGCAAGCGACGTTGCAACAACGAAGCGGAAGCTTTCCCAGCGCGTATCACCTCTTCTTTAGCTGCCTCATACATATCATCTTCATCATTCCCTTCATCACCGCTCATCCCAGGAATTCCTAAACCGCGTTTAGGCTTCTCTATAATGTCTTCATTATAAATTACAGCGCCTGCTTGATTCTTAAAAAAGTCTACAACCTTACGCACCTCTTGTTCACCAATGAACGCACCTTGCACACGACGTGGTTTATTAAATTCTGCGGATACAAACAACATATCACCATTGCCCAAAAGTTTTTCTGCTCCACTAGAATCAATGATAGTGCGTGAATCAACTTGAGACGCCACCGCAAATGCAATTCGAGAAGTGATGTTTGCTTTAATCAATCCAGTAATAACTTCAACACTTGGTCGTTGTGTAGCTAAAATTAGATGAATGCCAACTGCCCGAGCCATTTGTGCCAAACGGACAATAGCTGCTTCAACTTCATTTTGTGCAACAGCCATCAAATCTGCTAATTCATCAACAATAATGACAATATATGGCAAAGGTAGTTCAGTCGATGCATTATAATCAGAAATGTTTCGATTACCAGCGTCTGCTAACAATTTATAGCGCCGTTCCATTTCTGCCACAGCCCACTTAAGTGCATTGACTGCTTTATCTGGCTCAACGATTGCAGGAGTAAGTAAATGAGGGATGCCGTTGTAAGAAGAAAGCTCTACGCGCTTTGGATCAACAACAATAAACTTAATGTCTTGCGGAGTGTTTCTATATAGTAGAGAAATAAACAAACTATTAATCGCAACTGATTTACCTGTACCAGTAGCACCGGCAATTAGCATATGAGGCATTTTTGCCAAGTCCGCAATCATTGGCCTGCCAGCAACATCACGACCGAGTGATAATGCCAGTTTGCTTTTGTGGTTAATAAAGTCGGATGTTTGCATCACCTCACGCAAACGCACGATTGCAGTAGACTTGTTCGGAACCTCAATACCAACCAAAGCTTTGCCAGGAATTGGTAGCTCCATACGAATGCCGTGAGCAGCCAAAGCTAAAGCTAAGTCGTTTTGCAAACCAGCGATCTGGGAAAGCTTCACACCAGTAGACGGGCGAAGTGTGTACTGCGTGACTGTCGGTCCAACATTGACTTCTCCCATTTCTACCTCAATGCCAAAGTCAGCTAAAGTCTTTTGAATAATTTGTACATTATTTTCAATATTTCCTGAGTCAACTTCGGTCTTGTTGTCATCAAGTAAGTCAAATGGAGGTAACTTCCAATCACGTCGATCCTCTAAAGTGATGCTCTCCATTTTGGAAATTACTTCATCAGCAGGGTCAATGCCAGAAGGCGTAACATTAATCGTTGATTTTAATTTCGAATCTGGGACTAATGGTTTCTCTTCTTTTAATTCTGTCTCTTCATCAGACAGAACGTCTTCAGCCACATCTTCTACCATTGCGTTAATTTTTACCTTTTCCTGCACTGGAGTAGGAACGACATCTTCAGAATCTTTTTTCTTAAACCATAGCATCGGCGATAAATTCAAAGTGATGACAATGCCAATTATCAAAATTCCGATCAACATTAAATCGCCCGCTAAAATACCAAAGGCACTATTTATTGGTCCGCCAAACAAAGCTCCTAGCCATCCACCTGCTTTGCCATCATTGGCTAAGGCAACAGCTCCTATCGTCTGAGTAATATACATAGAGTGAATTAACCCAGCAACAGCTCCTGTGGAAAGAAACATTCCCACGTACGTTCTAAAATAAGGGTGCTTGTTTTCTTCGTTAGGAACACTTTTGAATAGTAAATATGAAATCAACAAAAAAACTAACGGTACTAAATACGCCAACACACCAAATAAAAAAGCAAACATTTTAAAAATAAACTGACCAAATCCACCAGCACTTCCAATAATAGAAAGCCCAGTTACGCCAGCTAGAATCAAGAATACCACCACAGCTATTCCCCGCTTGGTTTCTGAAGCTAAATCAAGTTGTGGTTTTGGTATAGATTTGAGTAAAGAAGGTTCGTCTTTTCGTTTTTTATTTCGTCCCATGTAATTAAATCTCGATACTTTTAGAATATTCTAAGTATAACAAAAAAAAGATATTCCCCATAGATTAAGCTTGTCTTAAATAAGAGTACGCTCATTTCAATCTAAAAAGGAATATCTTTTATAAGCAATTTACAAACCTTTAACTTTGACTTTCTTGGTTTTCGCCTTGGCAGCTTTTGGAACGATAACTGTCAAAATTCCATCCTTTAAATCTGCCTCAATATTTTCACTATCTATATCTATTGGAACAATGACACTGCGAGAGAAATTACCCCAATAACATTCTTGGTAGAAATAATCATCTTGAATAATTTTTTCTTCACGACTGCGTGAGCCCTTAATCGTTACCATATCATTCGCAACCGTGATATCAATATCATCTGGACGGACACCGGCAATTGTTGATTTAATAATCACATTATCTTTGGTCTGATACATGTCTATATTTAAGGCACCTTCATAATCATTCATCCATTCTTCATCTTTTTGACTGATCGCTGAAACTGGCATAGCTTCTTCTTCATCAGAAGTAACAGGTACTGAGATTTCTTCATTTTCGTCTTCTTCATCATAGTCTTCATCCATGGATTCATCCACTGCTGTAGAATCTTCTATATCTTCATCATCAATTACATCAGTTTCTTCTTCTAAAACTTCATCTTCTTCAAGGACATTAGTATCAGTTACATCTCCTCCCATTATCTTTCCAAAAAATGATTTTTCTTTTCTAGGCATAAATTTCAATTTAAGTATCTTTTTTCATACTAACGAAAAGATTTGACCTCGTCAAACAATATGAAACAAATTTTTTATACTTTTTATGACGCTCGCTCCTTCGTGATTTTTTTGCGTAATTGCTGTAGAATTTGGATTTTCTACTTCTAATTTTGTAGCCATAATTTCTTTAGAAGCTTTGATCAAATTCTCTACCGACACTGGCTTGACCATGGGATGCATAAGCCTATGTTTAGTTAGATACTCGTAATTCAGTTCTTCCTGACCAGGTAAAAAGTGGGTTACAAGCATTTTTACCTTATCGCGAAGCGCTTCTGCAACTGTCAATCCGCCCGGCTTTGTCAAAAACACCTCGGCTAAAGCATACAACTCAGACATTGGTTCATGAAAGCCAAGCACAGTCATTGGTAGTCCGTACTTCTCCGCCTGAGCATAAAGCGAATGTTTCATCGTTTCGTTCTTTCCACATACAACCACGAGATGCGCATCAGGAATTTTTGTTTGGAGTCCTTTTGCGAATTGTATCAATAGACTTTCTGGGAATCCTATTCCTAAAGAACCACTAGACATTAAGATAACCTTCTTCCCTGTGAGACCAAGTTTTTGTTTCACCAGTTGCGGATCAGATTTAACCTGAGGTTTGAGTGTGATGCCGCAAACTTCTATTTTAGAATGATCATATCCTAATTTCACAAGCTCTTGTTTTTGTTCTTCAATGTTTACTAAATAGAAGTCGGCTTGCTTGTAAAACCAATATGGATGGAAATGATAATCACTAAAGGCAATCACAAACAAACCAGCATACTCTCCATGTTGTTTCATATATGCAACTGGAGCAGAAGCACTAGTTTGGGTGGCAATAACCATATCTGGCTGATACTCCTCAATCACGCGTTTCACGTTTTGTCTATTACGACCAGCAAGTGGAACGCGCAACCACATAGTGGCTTTAGAAAATATCTTGCTCAAATATAACCACCGCCATACAAAAGGAAAATGTTTATTTACTATACTGTGAAACCACTCCCCAATTTTCACAGTGAAACCAGTTTGCAATTCCAACACATCGTGGTATTTTACTTCAAAACCGGCCTTCTCTAAATGATAGCCAATATTTAAGGCAATATATTTATGGCCCAATCCTATGGATGTATAGAGAATAATAATTTTGCGATTTAGTTTCATAGTGTTTTAATAATTCTACGGAAGTTTTGATTAATCAAATCGATGGTTCGGATGACAACTTTTTTTAAAATAGCGTGGTTGTTTTCACGTGACACAATATAGTTCAAAAAAATGAATGCCTGACATATTCATTGCGCATCTCGCTATCAAAGAAAGCATTAAATTCCGATAAAGGAAAACCCAAACTAAAATAAATTTTTTCTAAAGAAAAACTGAAGTTCCAAAAATTTTTCAGCCTAGATTTCACCAACTCAGTATGCGGACGGAATCTAAATATCTTTTCGTAAAACTT
>CAYZEK010000001.1:53509-111605 GCA_964477805.1 uncultured Candidatus Saccharibacteria bacterium
TTGGCGGAGAGGCAGGGATTCGAACCCTGGGTACTCTTGCAAGCACACCGCATTTCGAGTGCGGCCCATTCGACCACTCTGGCACCTCTCCAAATTAATTCACTGCTCCAACAAACGCATACGTGGAAAAAAAACTATCTTTACAAACTGAAACCCATCATCTTGTTTTATCATTGCCATTGATATAGTTCCTTCTGCTACCAAAATTCTATCCAGATATTCTTCATACGTGCCAATCAAATGAAATAAATAGTGACTGTAAGATAGTTTTAATTTGGGAAAACGCATCACATGCGCATTCCTATTACGTCTAGACATCACTGAGATGAATTCTTGCTTCATGAATGGCAAGTCAGAAAATCCTTCCACAATCGTTGAATCTGAAATCAGATTCTCTAAAACCTCAGTTTCACCGATGCTTCCAGCCCTAGAAAACTGTTCCACAGCACGTCGGATCGCAAATCTATCCTCGTCCCCTACAGTCTGGTCAAAATCTAGTTTAGTTTCCGCAAACATTTGCATGAAGCTATTATAATATAAAACACCTGTAAACAAAATTGTCAGGTGTTTTACGAATTAAGTTAACTTTTAATGCAGAAAAATTTATTGTTGGGTAGGAGTTGGGGTTGCTGTAGAATCAGTGGGTAAAAAATTCTGGGTTGACCTGAATGCTTCGCGCCAATCGTTCGCTGATTCGCGTAAAGCAGGGATAACTCCAATCACATTTAAAAACCACCCAATCAAGATCACGGCCAATCCAGCACCAATAACTGAACCAAACCCAGTTAATAAACCCTTACCTAACGCAAACCACATATTTCCTAATTTTTTATTTAAGCCCGCTAAGTTAGCGTTTAACTCCTCAAGTTTCTTGTCTTTTATTTGATCTAGCATTTCTTTTTGATGGTCTCCCCAGCAGGAATCGAACCTACATCGTCGCGTTAGGAGTGCGATGCTCTATCCATTGAGCTACAGGGAGAAACCGAAAATTTAATAGTGATGTTACAATTATAACATAATGAACATCTGGACTTCTATTAAAAATTTTAGGGATCTCTATGCTCCACGTGGAACACAAATCTTGTTGCTGATTCTTGTTGTGCTAATCCCCTTCTCAATAAGATATGTTTTCCAATCCCCAATCGCATATCAGACGGGAGCATACTCAGACTTCACAAGCCTCTCTCTATATATAAGTGATCTAATTTTACTGGGCTTGCTCTGTCTCTCAATTTTGTTCCACATGAAACAACCTGTGAATAGAATTTGGCTGATTTCTGCTTTTGAAGCAATTTCTTGGATATTACTTGAAATCATATTCCAAAATCATGAGTACGTGTCCCTCCAAGTCTACTTTTCAGCAAGATTCATATTATTAATACTTTTAGCCAGTCAAATTTCAAAAATCAATGTTCCACGTGAAAAACTAGCTTGGATATTTTCTATTTTAGGGGCAATACAGGGGTTAATTGCCTGCTTTCAATTTTATTCACAAAAATCCCTCGGATTATACTTCCTGGGTGAGTCTCATTTGTCCCCCGACACCCTTGGTGTCGCTAAAATTGTTGCACATGGAACAAAAATGATCCGAGGATATGGAACATTCCCACACCCTAATGTCCTCTCGGCATTCTTAATCGTCACAACACTACTAAACTTATATTTAATTACCAAATCTATACAAAAATCACGTGACATTTTTTTATATATTCTATTATTCGCTAACGTTTTTGGCATATTTACGAGTTTTTCACGTGGTGGAATTATCGGCTTTGGACTTGCTACATTGTCAGTTTTGGTAATATTTCTCATAAATAAGCAATATTCTGCCATAAAACGTGCAATAATACCTCTTGGGATTTCCTGCATAATTTCTGTTACAGTATTATTTCCCTTTCTGAATACTCGGGTGACAATAACAGATAACTCAACTAAAGAAAGGCTTTTTTATAACGAAATTGGCACGAGGATCATTTCTAACAATATATTTACAGGAGTTGGTATTGGGACTAGCGTGTTGCACATGAAACAGTATTCAAACCAGGAGCTCCAACCATGGGAAGTCCAGCCAATTCATAATTACTGGCTAATTTTGTGGGCAGAATGGGGAATAGGAGCAATTTGCCCAATAATCCTATTGCTATATCCTATTTTCGCCTTAATTAAAAGGGAAAGTACGATTTGGCGAAGGTTTTTGATAGGCATTTTAGCAGGCTTCATGGCGGTATTTTTGCTCGATCATTATTTTTATACCATTTGGCAAACTCAGCTACTATTATGGATAATTTTAGGCTTAGTTTTGAGGGAAATTGAGGAAAAACCAGCAGAAACTACTGCTTCAGCCCCTGATGCTGCTACCTAAAACGATTATCAAAGTATTTTAGTTATTTATGGTATTTTTTTCCTGCAATAATCGTGCAAGCTCGATAAATTTGCTCTTCTAACAAAATTCTGGCCAAATTATGCGGAAAAGTTAGATCGCTGAGGGATATCGTGTAGTTTGAATACGTTTTTAAGGACTCGTGCAGGCCGATTCCACTTCCCAGTACAAAGATAATTTCCTGACCCAGTCCTCCAATTCTCTCCAAAAAACCCGCAAATTCAACTGAGTTGCGTTTTTGGCCTTTTTCCTCAAGCAATATCACAATACTGTTATCTGACAGCTGTTTCACTATCAATCCCGCTTCTTTTTCCTTCGTTTTTTCTACTGAATCAGGAGAGTGATAGGGAATTTCTGGAAGCTCAGTTACTGCGACCTTTGCAAAGGGCCGTAAGCGTTTGAGATATTCTTTTTCTAGCTCAATATAGGCTCTTTCTTTAAACTTTCCAAGACAGATGATTTTAATCTTCAACATAATTATATTCTGACATATAAATGAAAATCACCCCATACTTAGGGTGATTTTTATTCAACTTTGATCCAATATATTTAAAATATCTATAAAATAATTAGAGGAATTTCTCAAAAAATCTCTCAAGATAACCAGTGGATCTATTAGAATAGTACAATGCAATCACCGCTATTAACATAGCTCCATTTAAGACTATCAGTCGGATCATATCTTTTGTTATAACTTGATACTCTGCTGTATGTTGACTTGAAGCATCTCGACTACCTGATTGCAGAGGAGTAGTTATTGTGGATGAAGAAGTTGTTGTGTGTTCTCTATCCCTGTTGCGTAATCGGTTACGATTCTTTTTTGTCATATAGTTTAAAATAATTTCCCTTAAAATTATAGCAATCTCCACATTTGGACGCAAGCTCCAGAGAGTGCTACAATAGCTCTACATGAGCGATAATATTTTCATTTTTTCAAGCGTAATTGTAGCTGGAATATCCATAATTTTAAGCGTGTACGCTTTAATCTCTGCTAGCAAAATGCGGGCTTGGCGAAAATTTTTTGCAAACCCAAATGAGAAACCAGAAAACTTAGAAGATATTATTCAGCAAATTGTAGATAAAATTTACCAATTAGACGCAAGCAATCTCCAAACAGAAAAAATGCTGGATGGAATAAATCAACAACTAAATACCGCGACTCAAAATGTTGGGATAGTTCGTTATAATGGTAACGGAGATGATGGGGGGAATTTAAGTTTCTCGACGGCACTTCTAGATGCTCATCAGTCAGGAATACTGATCACAAGTTTACATGGGAGGCAACAAAATAGAATCTATGCAAAAGTTGTAACCAAAGGCGCGAGTGAAAGTACTTTGAGTGATGAAGAAAAAGAAGCTCTCGTCCAAGCAATCACCAATGGTGTAAACAAACCGAAGATTTAATAATTAATTTTATATAGACATGGCATCAAATCAAGACAATATGGCTACAGCAGAAACTGTTGTTGGTCCATCAGTAAAAATTCAAGGAGACCTAAACTCAGAAGGGAATATCCGCATAGAAGGACAGGTTGCTGGGAAAGTTCACACTAGCCAAAGTGTGCACGTTGGCGAAGCAGCAAAAATTGCTGCTGATGTTCAAGCAGGAAATGCGATTATTGCCGGAGAAGTTCAAGGGAACATCAAGGTTGTTGGTAACCTTATCTTGCAAGCTTCAGCACGAATCGCTGGAGATATCTCTTGTGCGATTTTGCGTGTTGAAGACGGTGCTCAGTTTACTGGAAAATGCAACATGAAAGGGGCTGTCATTGACAAGCAGTCCGGCACTCTGAAACCAGTGACATCAAACAATAACAAGTCAGCACCAGAACCAGAGGACGAAGATTAATTTAAATACAAAGCGGGTAATGACAACAGCAACTTTTTATGAGGCAAAGCTTCTAACAAAAAGTTAGTTTGTCAATAAATCCCGCTATTTTATTTACATCTATGTACTTCTACATTCTCGACGGACAAAATATCCCTGAAGCGCAATTTGAGCGTGCTTCTGTTACACTGCAAGGCCTGCTTGCAGAATTTAAGATATCCGGAGAAATGGCGAGAGTAACAAGTATTCGCGGGATCGCTGAATTAGTTGAGACTGCAAGTGAGCGAGGAGTAAAAACGTTAATTGCCTGTGGTACAGATGATACATTTAACTTTATGTGCGCGTATTTAAAAGGACGCGACTTTGCATTAGGCTTCATCCCAATGACAGATGACTCCTACTTAAAGAAAATTTTAGGAATAGATAACTTATTAACTGCTGTTAAAACTGTTGCTGCTCGACGAATAGAAAAAATTGATCTTGCTGTATTAGGGGACAACTATTTTATCTCGCAAGCAGAATTTGGAATAGCTTCGTCAAAAGCAAAAGAAATGGGGTTTTTTTCTTCACTGCGCGGGATGAGTGCCATTGAATACAATTTAAAAATTCGGGTAGATAATTCCTACAACATGGATATTACTTGTCTTGGTGGAACAGTTACTAATAGTCGTGCCACCAGTAGTAGTAATAGTACGATTGCAAATCCCACCGATGGTTATTTAGACTTGATGATCCTTGAGAAAATGAACAAAATTGATGTTCTTAAATACAAACCAGACATTGCTGAGGGAGTAATTGAACATATACCTGGAACCTCGGTGATTAAATGTCGCCAAGTGGAATTCCTTGAACCACGAGGATTTCCAATTACGATTGCTGGTCGGACCTTTGCTAAAGTACCGACAATCATCTCGATTATGCAACGACAATTACGAATGATTGTCGGAAAAAATCGGACATTTTAATGTTGTCCAGTAAAACTTAATTTTTTTCAAAGTCAGGAATCATCAGCAGGTATTACTCGTACTTGCTTTTTTTAAGATTTTTTCGTATAATTTACAAGTTATGAATTTATCATCTTTGTCGCACGAATTAAATCTTTCCATCCAAGAACTGCGCAGTCAAGCTAACGCAGCGGGTTTTCGTATTTCTCCTCGTGCCAACAAGATTGATAATCACCTGGCAAAACAAATTGCGGAAGCATTGAAGCCAAAGCCAAAACAAAACCCAAGTGTTCATCACGCTATACCAAAAGAAGTATCTCTCCCTGCATTTATCAAAGTCAGAGATTTTGCAGATGTATTAAAACTCCCAGCAACTGATGTCATTAAGGCATTAATTCAAAATGGGGTAATGGCCACTATCAATGAGGAGATTGATTTTGAAACTGCTACTATTATTGCGCAAGATTTAGGTTTTGAAGTTGCAAGTGAGCAAACCGAAGAAGTCCAAGAATTTGGCATTGGTTTTTTACAAGAAACTTTACAAAAAGAGGCTAGTGAAAATCCAGCAGATTTAAAAACCCGTCCACCTATTGTTGCTGTGATGGGACATGTTGATCATGGAAAAACGACTTTATTAGATGCGATTCGAAAGGCAAGTGTTGTTACCACAGAATCAGGAGGCATCACTCAGCATATTGGAGCATATCAAGTTAAACATAATGACAAAGTTCTAACTTTTTTGGACACCCCTGGACACGAAGCGTTTGTGGAAATGCGAGCGCGTGGTGCAAACGTTACTGATTTAATTATTCTAGTTGTCGCCGCCGATGATAGCGTTAGGCCTCAAACCATTGAGGTTATTAATCGTGCCAAATTTACAAACACACCGCTCATCGTTGCTATCAATAAAATTGATAAAGACAATGCGAATGTAATGAAAACTAAGCAGGAGCTTGCCGAACATGGAGTACTGCTGGAAGACTGGGGAGGCAAAGTTATCGCGGTGGAAATTTCTGCAAAACAGAATATTGGAATAGACAAACTTTTGGAAATGGTTTTACTTCAAGCCGAAGTAGAAGATTTTAAAGCTAACCCGGACGGAAAAACTTTAGGTACAGTTATTGAATCTCATGTTGCGCAAGGAAAGGGAGCTGTGGCAACTGTAATTGTTCAAAATGGAACATTGAAAGTTGGAGATATTATCGTTGCTGGTACTGGTTATGGTCGAGTAAAGTCTTTAGAGGATGAAAACGGCAAAAAGTTAAAATTGGCTGGTCCAAGTAGGCCAGCTTTAATTTCTGGTTTTTCTAACCTACCAGAAGCAGGTGACATCCTGCAAACCGTTGAGACTATTGAAGAAGCTCGCACAATTGCAAACACTGCTCAAAAAGCTAAGCATAGTCGAAAATTAACCCATCGTTCTGGATTGCAAGGTGACGCAAGTACCAAAACCTTAAACTTGATCATCAAGGCAGACGTAGCTGGTTCGTTAGAAGCAATTAAACAATCTTTGGCCAAATTGAAAAATGAAGAAGTTCAAATAAACATTTTGACTGAAGGAATTGGTGAAGTTAATGAAAATGATATTCTCCTTGCTGATAGTAGCAAAGGAACGATTATTGCTTTTCGTACTAAAACTAACCCGAAAGCAATTAATCTAGCGAAGCAAAAAAAAGTTGCGGTTGAAAGCTACGATGTTATTTACGAACTTTTAGAAAATATCACGAGTGCTGTAATTTCTATGTTTACCCCAGAAATAGAAAAAACAACGTTTGGGAAAGGTGCAGTGCTGGCAATTTTCCGAACCGAAAAATCCCAGATGATTATTGGTGGTCGAGTTGAGGAAGGTGAGATACGTAAAAACAAACCAATTACACTTTGGCGTAAAGCATCTGACGGCGAAATGGGGAATAAAGAGCCTGGTATGTCAGAGTCAAATGGGACTGAAGGGGTTTCAACAGAGAATGAAGGTTGGGAAGAAATCGGTCGAGGTGAAATTATTGAATTACAACAAAATAAAGTTGATACTAAAGAAGTGTCAAAAGGTAATGAATTCGGAATGAAAATCAAAACTAATGTCAAACTAGCTATTGGTGACCAGATTGAAAGTTTTGAAGAAACTGTAAAGCAAAAAACACTTTAGTTTTAATGACTAAGCAAAAATCGGCAAATCCAAATAGAATAGACAAGCTAAACTCTTTAATCCAGCGGTTGGTTGGTTTAAGTTTGCCAGAATTTTTAGAAGGGCAAGATGGACTGGTCACGATCTCTCGCGTAGAAACTAGCAGAGATTCAAAATGGGCAAAGATATGGATTTCTATTGTCGGAGGAGATGATGACCAGATTTTTTCAGTACTGAATAAAAATATTTATGCCATACAAGGTGAACTAAATCGTCAATTGGGGATGAAGCTCACTCCTCGTTTGCAATTTTTTTTAGATACAACCCCACGTTATGCTCAGCATATTGATGAGCTCCTTAAACAAATCCACGAAGAAGAAACAGATACTAAAATAAGTTCAGAAAATTAATCAGTGAAGTAAAAAAAAATAAAGCTATGGGTGAATTTGTTCAAGCCAAAAAATTATTAGAAGAAGCAGGCTCAGTTTTACTGACAACCCATGAAAGGACTGATGGCGATGACCTTGGGTCGGTTTTAGCATTAGCACATCATCTACATGCCCACGGGAAACAAATTTCTATCGTCATCAAAGGTGGTGTTCCAAAACAATTAGAATATTTACCGCTTTCCCAGATTGTTACCGAAACACTACCTCATACAAACTTTGATGCATTGGTAATTTCCGGATGTTCGGTGTTACAACGTGTAAACCATGAAGAAATTTTAGCGTTAAATCTTCCAACATTAAATCTAGATCATCATCCTGACAACAAAATGTATGGGGATGTTAATGTTGTAGAATCTTCCAAGTCTTCGGTAGCTGAATTAACTTATGATTTTTTTCAATTTTGTAAATGGGAAATAACTCACGAAATTGCTTTGTGCTTGTTAACAGGGATTGTGACTGATACAGGAATATTCATGCATAGCAACACCCAAGCCAGCACATTGGCTGTAACAGCAGAGCTAATGAACAAAGGAGCGAGGGTGGCAACTGTAACCAAACACACCCACGAAGGCAAGGATATCAGCAGTTTAAAAGCCTGGTCAAAAGCATTAGAAAATGCCCATTATGACGAAAATAAAAAAATGATCTATTCAATTATCACAGCTGATGAACTAAAAAGTTTGGGAAATCCACCAATGTCAGCATTTGAAGGTATTGTAGAAACCTTGAACAAAGTTCCAGAAGCAAAATTTGCAATGTTCCTCAAACAAGACGAGGGTGTAATAAAAGGTAGTCTTCGTAGTGAAG
Organism: uncultured Candidatus Saccharibacteria bacterium; assembly: GCA_964477805.1. Taxonomy (GTDB): domain Bacteria; phylum Patescibacteriota; class Doudnabacteria; order UBA920; family UBA920; genus UBA920. The sequence continues at coordinate 62,040 of CAYZEK010000001.1, forward strand.
AACACAAAGGAGTGAATGTGCAGGCCATTGCCCAGAGCTTGGGTGGCGGGGGACACAAACTTGCCGCAGGGTTCTCTATGCTCGGCACTTTGGCCAAAAATGGTGAAGGTAAATGGGAGGTTGTCTAAAGTCTGGACACCTCTTCATTTTTCGTTTATAATTAGAAAGATTTTGCCCAGGTGGCGGAATTGGTATACGCGCTACCTTGAGGTGGTAGTGGGAGCAATCCCGTGGAGGTTCGAGTCCTCTCTTGGGCACCACAAAATCATAATACATTGAGGGCGATTAGCTCAGTTGGTTAGAGCGTCTCGTTTACACCGAGAAGGCCAAAGGTTCGAATCCTTTATCGCCCACCAGTCTGCCATACCTTTCGGTTGGCATTTCAGTACCATGTTCTAGTATGCCGCGGTAGCTCAGTGGTAGAGCAGACGCCTGAAGAGCGTCGTGTCGTCAGTTCAATTCTGACTCGCGGCACCATGAAATTCATATTTATTTACCCAAATACCGTTCTTACGAAAAATGATATATTGCGGCCATGGTTCAATGGTAGAACTCTTGCTTGCCAAGCAAGGGATAGGGGTTCGATTCCCCTTGGCCGCTCCAATAAAAGCACTCTAAAAGTGTTTTTATTTTGTTCATTTTAGGATCTGCATAGAAAACAACTGGATGGTTCTTATTATCTTCATAATTATGCTTAACCTAAAAACCCTTCAAAATAAGCCAAAAGTCAATCGTTATTCAACCCTTGCTCAAGCCCAAAAAAACGTTATTTGGCTTAAATAAGCCATAAACTACTAAAAATGTCTTGATTTTATGGGCTAAAGCTGATATAATACTCTTGTACGGTACTGCTTTGAGCAGTCTTTTTTATTAGCTTATCCTTGAAATTCTTAAGGAATAAGCCAGACTAGACTAAAAAAGATCTCTATTGTAGTAACCAGAACAAGGTCATTTACATCCAGATAATCATTAAATCCGGGCTTAGAAAGTATAGGAATGGGGGATTTGGCAGAACCCTATATGCTCGAAGTTCCAGATATAAGGAGTTGCATTGATTAAATGAAAGCTCCTTTGAACCTAAATTCTGTAATTGAGAAGGCGGTAGCGATACTGGCTTTCTTACCCCTCTTATTCATGGTTTATCCTGAGTTTGCGGTTGCAGCTTACACTGCACAGAATAAAGGTGATAAAGCTCTAGTTTTTGAGATCGACTCAAAATCAACACAAAAGTTATTGACCTACGACGAATTAGCTCAATACCATAGCAAGACTGATATCAATATTATTCTTGCTCCGAAAGTAAAAGCTTATTTAGAATCAAAAGGTTCTCCTCTTGCAGTGTATGCAGATGAGATTGTGAAACAACCTCAATGGCAACGTGCCCTTGCTATCAGTTACGTAGAAAGTAACTTTGGGAAGCGTTGTGCCGACAACAACTGTAGTGGTATTGGTGTAGCCCCAAGCCATCCATCATGGCGTCGTTATCCTACTAAACTAGAATGGTTTAAGGATATGAATACTATCTTGGAAAAACCTATCTATAAAGAACGTTATACAAACTGTAAAGCGATGATGGGTGTATACGTTGTTCCTGGAAGCCCTCGCTGGCTTAACGGCTGTACTCAGGTAAGCAATGAGTTATTGGCTATTACAGCTCAAGCTCAAAATGAACGCCTTGCGTTTATCCAGAACTACCACAATTCTGATACGGCATCCGTAGCCACAACTGAGGTTATAATGCTTAAATAATATTGAGAAACCCTCCGTGCTTGGTTCGCCATGCTGGAGGGTTTTTCAGTAACGAACACTGAGTTAATGTATTACTCAAGCGAGCCTTGAACAAAGTATGAGCTTACGTTAAAATTATGTAGTTACATCGGTGGTGCGATGGTGAAGTGGTAACACTGCGGTCTGCAAAACCGCCATGCGCGGGTTCGAATCCCGCTCGCACCTCCAAATGATTTATTGTACTATAGTAATGTACACCCAGCCTGGGTGGCGGAACTGGTATACGCACAGGACTTAAAATCCTGGGCCCGCAAGGGATTGAGGGTTCGATTCCCTCCTCAGGCACCACTATAATATTTAGCATTTTTCAATAGGTTCAGCCTTGCGTAAAATGATAATTAATAAATAGCAAAAACTATGCAAAAAATAACTCCAAGTCTATGGTTCGATCATAATGCAAAAGAAGCAATAGATTTTTACCTTTCAGTTTTTCCGGATAGTAAAATTATCAGCACCGAATATTATCCTCAAAGCACAGAAGAAGGCTTGGCAGATTTCCAAAAGGAATTTGCTGGAAAAGAAGTTTCAATCGAATTCGAACTCCTAGGCATGCGATTCATCGCTATAAATGCTGGACCAGAATTTAAACCCAACGAAGCAGTATCGTTTATGGTCAGGTGCAAAGATCAAGCCGAGATTGATTACTATTGGGAAAAACTTACATCTGATGGGGGCCAACAATCTGTCTGTGGATGGTGCAAGGACAAGTATGGGTATAGTTGGCAGGTCATTCCTGAAAACTGGGAAGAGCTCAGTAAAAAACCAGGTTATTTTAAAGTCATGATGAGTCAAAAGAAAATCATCTTGGCTGAATACTAACTCTTTAACTCAAATAAAAACGCCCCCCCTACGGAGGCGTTTTTATAAAACTGGCACTTTAATAAATATCTATTCAGCCTGAGTTTCTGTCGGGACTGCTTCCTTAACTTCTTCAACTTGCTCTACCTTCTCTGTATCAGACTGAACTTTGCTACCTTCAGGAGCTTCAGTCATCTGCTTTATAGAAAGGCCTAGACGGTGTTCGGCTGGTTCAATAGAAATGACTTTAAACTCATATTCTTCTCCTGTCTTAACAACATCTTCAGCACTTTTTACAGGATCATGAGACAGCTCAACCAAATGAGCTAGACCTTGAATATCTTTATCCAATTCCACAAACACACCAAAAGGCATTATTTTAGATATAGTACCCTTAACTACTTGACCGATTTGGTATTTCTTTACAGCTTCTGCCCATGGGTCATTCTGTAACTGTTTAATAGACAAACTTAAACGGCCTTTTTCAATAGCAATAATCTTTGCTTTTACAGTATCACCAACTTTAAACAAGTCTTTCGGGTTTTCAATGCGTTGCCATGCAAGCTCAGAAATGTGCACCAAACCCTCCAACTCGCCAAACTTAACAAATACACCAAAATCTACTACCCCAGTAATCTGCCCTGTAATAACATCGCCGATCTTTAATTCAGACATCTTGCTATGCATCTCTTCTTCGTGAACCGCTTTTTCAGATACAATCAATTTTTCTTCATTCATATCTGCGGTAATAACTTGTACGTTAAAGTTTGTTCCAACGTAACTATTTAGAATGGAAAGAATTTTGTTCTTATCACCATCCTCAACGCGAGGATAATGTTCAAGAGATAATTGTGATACCGGCAAGAAACCAGTTACGTTGTTTAATTCAATCATCAAACCACCTTTGTTAGCTGCCAAAATTTTGGTAGAAACAATTTCCCTGCTTTCCATATAATCACGAAGCTTTTGCCACACACGTTCTTGTCCTGCAACACGAAGCGAAAGCTCAACATTTCCCTCACGGTTTTCTGTCTCAACTACTGAAGCAGTAATTTTGTCCCCAGGTTTTAGGGAATTTAAGGTTGCTTGATCATCATAAAGTTCACGACCGCGCACCACGCCAATACCATAACCAGCCAAGTCAATATAGACCTCATTTTTACTTACAGAAATCATAGTACCTTCAACCATATCGCCAGGCTTTAGAACACGAATCTCTGCTCCACTATCCATAAGCTCGCCCATGCTTTGTGCGCTAGCATCACCAGTTACGGCTTGGGTAACAATTTCCTGCTGTTCTGGCTCTATTCCCATACCAGCATTATTTGCTGTATTTTCTTCTGTCATGTTAATTCTTTCTAAAATATACTTCTTGTATTCAAGCTATTTATCATATTCTATGTACTTAAACGCACAAATGATAAAAAAATAAAAACAACGTCTAGATTTCGTTGTGTAAATATCTAAAACAAAAATTGTATATTAATTATTAAACGCGCCCGTTACTTGGACTTACTGGGGGTTAAAATTTAAGTTTGTGGTTTGAGTTAAGCGTGGCGCGAGGAAGCGCTTAGCAACTACGGAACCATGGGCAACGTACGCCAATAAGTAGAGGAATTATAACCGGAAATCAAGAAAAAGTAAAGTCTCCATAAAACACAGCGATTTTTAACCACAAATCAGTATAAAAATACCGAAATACCCATTGTTGAGCACCCGCAAAAATGCTATAATTATCTTATGCAAATCCATTATTTTGGCTTATCTAGCTTTAAAATCATAACTAAAGATGCCGTAGTAGTTACAGACCCTTTTGATAAAGAATCTGGATTAACACCCCCTCGCGGGACAGCAGATATAATTGTCCTTTCTGAGAAAACCAATAAACTTTATAATGCTATTTCTGGATTTTCTGGAGAACCTTTTCTTGTTAATGATCCGGGGGAATATGACATCAAAGGCGTAACAATAACCGGTATTCCTCTTAAACAAGACGATGCCGGAAAAGACAACAAACCCCGCTACGTTACTGCGAACTTAATAGAAGCAGAAGATATTCGTATTTTAAACCTGAATCACATCCGTGAGTTCAACATGAAAGAAGATGATGTAGAAAGCTTGGGGGAAATAGATATTTTGATTTTGCCTATCGGAGGAAATAGTGTTTTAACAGCCAAGGATGCTGAAAAAATAATAAATGAAATTGAACCTAAAATTGTTATTCCATCCCATTACTCAATTGAAGGACTTAAACTACCTTACGATAAAATTGAAGTATTTTTAAAGGAAACTGGGGCAAAAGCAGAGACAATGGATAAATTATTGGTAAAAAAGAAGGATTTAAATCCTGAGGTAATTAAGAAAATAGTTATTTTAGATCCGTTGCGCTAAAATCAAACGGTATGAAAAAAGTTATCAATCACATCCGCAAAAAACCAGAACATAAGCGTGATCAATACGTTTGGATCATTGCTGGATTAGCAACAGCTCTTTTGCTTATCATCTGGATGATTGTAGGCAACGCCAAAAAATTTAAAATTGATGGAAGTTTTTTTGAAAGCTTTAACCAAGAAGTGAACCAGAGTAAAAATACTTTTGATGGGAATCTGCTGAAACCTTAAATTATTTAGAACAACGCTATGCCAAAAGATGCAAAAGAAGAACTTAGTGAAAATATTGGAGTTATAAATACCAGATACCTTGGTCAGGAAATGCAGGAATCTTTCTTGGATTACGCAATGAGCGTGATTGTTATGCGCGCGCTTCCAGATGTCCGAGATGGATTAAAACCAGTTCACCGTCGCATTCTTTACGCCATGAATTCATTGGGGTTACGCAGTACTGCAAAAACTCGTAAATCTGCAACAGTTGTTGGTGAAGTTTTGGGTAAATACCACCCTCATGGCGACACAGCTGTATACTATTCTATGGTCCATATGGCTCAGGACTTTGCCATGCGCTACCCGCTAATTATTGGACAGGGGAATTTTGGCTCTATGGATGGTGACGGAGCAGCGGCGATGCGTTATACAGAAGCAAAAATGTCTGCCCTAGCAGGAGAATTACTAGAAGATTTAGACAAAGAAACCGTTGATTTTCGTGATAACTACGATGCCACAGAAAAAGAGCCAAGCGTTCTCCCTGGGAAACTACCAAATCTGTTACTCAACGGCACTTTAGGTATTGCGGTTGGAATGGCAACAGATATTCCTCCCCATAATTTAACAGAAGTGGTCAATGCAATTATCGGAATAATTGAAAACCCTGACATATCAGTTGATGAGCTTTCTGACATAATCACCGGGCCAGACTTCCCGACAGGTGGCATTATTTATGATCGTTCCGCAATAAAAAATGCTTACGCTACAGGCAAGGGAAGTATCGTCATTCGTGGTAAAACTGAAATTGAAGAAACTAAAACCGGCTCACACAAAATCTTAATCACTGAGATTCCTTACCGAGTCAACAAAGCAACTATGCTACAACGCATCGCTGATTTAGTGCGTGATAAAAAGCTGGATGGAATTAAAGATGTTCGTGACGAAAGCGATAAAGATGGTGTTCGTATCGTGATTGAGTTAAAACGAGAAGGTTTGCCAAACAAAATTTTGAATCAGTTATTTTCTTACACGCAATTACAAGATACTTTTCATATGAACACATTAGCACTTGTTGACGGTCTTGAACCACAAGTGTTAAATATCAAAAGTATTTTAGAATACTACTTGGAACACCGCCAATCTGTTGTTCGTCGTCGCACTGAGTTTGAACTCAAAAAAGCAAAAGATCGGGAACATATTTTAGAGGGCCTAACTACTGCGCTAGATCACATTGAGGAAGTGATAAAAATAATTCGAGGCTCTGATGACCGTTACGATGCCCAAGCTAAACTGATGAAGAAGTTCAAGCTTACAGAAATTCAGACCAATGCGATTTTAGATATGCGCTTGCAAACTTTAGCGGGACTGGAACGCAAAAAAATTGAGGATGAATTAAAAGAAAAGCGTAAGCTTATTGCTGAACTGGAAGCCATTCTTGCTTCTAAAAAGAAGGTTCTTGGCATCATCAAAACTGAAGTGACTGAGATGAGAGATAAATATGGGGACGAACGTCGCACCCAAATAGTCCCACAAGCGATTGGTCAATTTAACGCTGAGGACTTAATTCCAGAAAATAGCGTCATCATTAGCATAACAAAATCTGGCTATATAAAGCGCCAATCACCAGATACATATCGCCAGCAAGCGCGTGGTGGTAAAGGGGTTATTGGTCAAACCCTAAAAGAAGAAGACATTGTTGAGTCCGTTCTTTCTGCCAGCTCTCACGATGATATCATGTTCTTTACAAACAAAGGACGCGTGTTGGTAACAAAGGCATACGAAATTCCAGAAAGTTCTCGTACCAGCAAAGGTCAAGCTCTGGTAAACTTCTTACAACTTGGCAACAACGAAACGGCAACTGGAGTATTAGCACTGGACAAAAAAAGTACAGCTCAGTATTTAGTAATGGCCACTCGCAATGGATTGGTGAAAAAAGTAGCTCGTGAAGATTTTGCCAAAGTGCGCAAGTCAGGGATTATTGCCATTGGGCTTAAGGGTGATGACGAACTTCGCTGGGTTAAAGCTTCATCAGGAAAAGATGAAATTATGCTTTCAACAGAAGATGGCCAAGCTATTCGTTTCAAAGAGACGGATATTCGTGCAATGGGTCGAGCAGCCAGCGGTGTGACTGGGATGCGATTGAAGAAAAATGATCACATTATTTCTATGGATATTATTACCAAAGATATGGAAACTGGCCGTGAAGTATTAGTTGTTACTGAACATGGATTAGGAAAGAAGACTCCTGTAAAAGACTACAAAGTACAGAAACGCGCTGGGAGTGGAATCAAGACGGTAAAAATTACAGATAAAACTGGCAAAATTGTCTCAATGGCAATTTTAACCCACGAAGATTCTGAGACCAAAGACTTGTTGATCATTTCTAAACAAGGTCAAACTATCAAAACACCTTTAAAAACAATATCTACGCTAGGACGAGCAACCCAAGGTGTAAAAATCATGCGCCTCACAGACGGCGATACAGTCGCCAGCGCAACAGTAGTATAAAAAATACCCACTCTAAAAAACACGGTGATTTACCGTGTTTTTTTGAGGTTGCCCAGAAACCAAGAAAACCATATAATACCTAAGTAATAATCAAATTTGGCGCGTGTAGCTCAGCTGGTTAGAGCACAAAGCTTATACCTTTGCGGTCCTTGGTTCGAATCCAAGCACGCGCACCATGCTAAAATATCTACGAATGGATACTGAAAAACGAAAAGAATTATTTGAAGATAAATACGAAAGAAAACTAGGGATTTCTTATCAAGAATGGATAGAAACTGCTCCAAACACAGAAACTGAAGCTTATACATACTGCAAAGAATTAGATGATGAATTAAAAAATACTTATGATACCTGGTTCCACTCAGTAGGAGACGAGCGAACTAAACTAGAAGATTATCGTGATCGACTCAAACTAGAATACGATATTGTGGAAGAATTGTTTGGGCTTGAACTAACTGATCATTAAAATACCGAGATGCTATATGTTGTCCCAACCCCATTAGGAAATCTAAAAGATATAACTGAGCGCGCCAAAGAACAACTCGCAACTTGCGATTTTATTATTGCCGAAAACCCTTCTACTACTAGCAAGCTCCTACAACTCTTAAAGCTTCCCCAAAAAAGCCCGAAGCTAGAAATAGTCCAGTTTGCCGATCACAATGAACAAAAAGTTTTACACACATATCTTGATCGCCTGGAAAAGCAAGACGCGTGCCTAGTAAGCGATGCAGGGACACCAGGAGTGTCTGACCCAGGTTTTCGATTAGTCCGCTCCGCCAGGGAACGTGGGATTCAAGTTTCAGCGCTACCTGGAGCAAATGCAGTTACCGCAGCTTTATCTGCATCAGGACTTCCGACAGACCGTTTCCTATTTGTTGGTTTTTTCCCGAAAACGGAATTTAAAGTGATTGAATATATTAACCTAGCTAAAATAACTACAGCAACATTAATAGCCTATGAATCTCCACAAAGGATCATTAAAACCATGGGCTACATAGCAAACAACTTCCCAGAAGCAAATGTAGTAATTGCTCGCGAACTAACCAAAATACACGAAGAGTACATATCTGGCATTCCGTCAGAGATTATCAATATATTGAAAACGAAGAAATCAATTAAGGGCGAAATTACATTATTACTAAGTTTTAAATAATGTCTGGGCATAGTAAATGGTCAACAATAAAAAGGGCAAAAGGCGCAACTGATGCTAAGCGTGGGGCTATTTTTGGAAAACTTTCAAAAAAAATCTCTGTGGCAACAAAAGAAGGGAATAATGGAGATCCAACCTTCAATTCACGCCTACGGCTTGAAATAGAACGTGCCAAAGCACTAGGAATGCCAAATGAAAATATTAACAGAGCCATCAAAAAGGGATTGGGCAACGACGGCTCTGCTATCCTAGAAAAAGTAGTATATGAAGGTTATGGACCAGGAGGGTCTGCTTTCTACATAGAAGCTATTACTGATAGTCGCAATCGCACTGTCCAAAATATCAAAACCATTTTTACCAAAAATGGAGGGAATCTTGGAGCCCAAGGGAGTGTTTCTTGGCAATTCAAAAATAATGAACAAGACGAACTGGTCAGCACTACCTCACTTGAACTTAACGACGAAGATTTAGCTAAAGCACTCAAGCTCAATAATTCACTTGAGGAAGACGATGATGTCACAGCAGTTTATACGAATATTGCATAACCATTTAAATAAGAAGGTATGATCTATTTAGGAATTGACCCTGGCACGGCCACAACTGGGTTTGGAATTATCAAAAAAAATGAAAACCAAAAACAAGAATTTAAGATTCTAGAATTTGGTGTAATTGAAACTAACAAAAAACTTTCTGATAGTGCGCGTTTAAAAGTTTTATATGACGATTTAGTTTCCGTGATAAAAAAATATAGCCCAAAATATGTTGGAGTGGAGAAGTTGTTTTTTACTAAAAACCAAACAACAGCCATGACCGTGTCTCAGGCGAGAGGGGTTGTCTTGTTAGCATGCCAGCAAGCAAACATACCACTCCTAGAATTAACACCACTGCAAGTAAAAAACACTTTGTGTGGTTACGGGAAAGCAGACAAAAAACAAATACAATCCATGGTCCAAAAAACTTTCAATCTCAAACGTATTCCCAAGCCAGATGATGCTGCAGATGCTCTAGCAATAGCGCTGTGTACAGCAATTTGGAAAAAATAATGTTTTTGAGTAAAAAAATTTCTTTAAAAAAAGACTGGACAAAATAATTCGTTAATGATACAATGTGATTAACAGTTCAGCAAATTTGAACTGCGTATTTTATTCACTAATGTCTTGCTTAAGCTAGACGGGAGAACTACAATGTTCTTAGACGAAGAAAACACAGAAGAAGTTGCTTCTGAAGCTACTCCAGTAGAATCTACTGAAGCTACATCAGAAGAAACTCCAGCTACTACTGAAGAAGCTGCTGAATAATTTAAAACCCTCAATTCGTTGAGGGTTTTAAATTTGCTCGCCAGTAATTCTATTAAGAAAATTTATTTTATTTTTAGAAACTTTCGTTTTCCTACTTGAATTAACAAGTTATTTTTTTTACCTACGGAGAGCAGTTTATCAGATTTCACGACTTCTTGATTAACCCTAATTCCGCCTTGTTGGATCAATCTACGGGCCTCACTTTTACTGCTGACCATATTTGCTTCGACCAATACATCAACCAAAGAATACGAGCCTTCCTTCAATTTCCTTTCTGGAATATCTGAAGGAAGTTCTTTTTTACTAAACTGTGAAATAAAATTTTCTTTAGCTTTATCGGCACCCTGTCGACCGTGGTATAACTCAACTAGGGTATGGGCTAAAAGTAATTTTTGATCACGGGGATTACTATGTGTTTTTTTTATTTCCTCTATTTGTCTCTGCGGAATATTGGTAGCAAGAACAAAATATTGTTCAATCAATTCATCTTTGATGGTCATTGCTTTACCAAACATAGTTTGCGCGTCATCCAAAATATTAATCGTATTCCCATACGACTTAGACATCTTTCTACCATCTGATCCTAACAACAAATCAATCATCAAAACATCTTGTGGTGATTGCTTAAAATACTCTTGTAAAGTTCTTCCGGCCAGCATATTAAACAATTGATCAGTTCCCCCGATCTCAACATCAGCTCTTATTGCAACGCTGTCGTAGCCTTGCATCAATGGGTACAACAACTCTCGTAACCCCACCCTTTTCCCTGCCTTTAATCTCTTTTTAATTAACTCTCTAGAAATGAACTCATTCACACTGAATTGATCAGCCAGTTTTCCGATTTCATTAAAGTCTAATTTTTTAAGCCAGGTTGAATTGTAGACTGCTTCAGTTTTAGTTTTATCCAAAATTTTAAACACTTGATCAAAGTAAGTTTTGATATTTTCTTTGACTTGCTTCTCGCTTAACATCGGACGCTCTGATTCTTTGTCTGAGTTATCACCAATAAGTGCTGTAAAATCTCCGACGATAATAACCACCTGATGCCCTAAGTCCTGGAAAGCTCGAAGCTTTAATAAAGTTGCCCCATTACCAATATGAATCAACGGGCTGGTCGGATCAAACCCCAATTTTACCCGAAGCTTTTTGCGTCCCTTCAAAAGGGATTCTAAATGTTTTTTATGAATAACTTGCTTTACACCCCGTTGCAGGATGTCCTGGATTCGTTCGTCTTTAGTCATGCTTAGTTTCAATTACTTTAAAAGTTACTTTTTTAAATTTTATTCGTATAAATATAATAGAAGTATATCATCATTTCCTTTTTTGAAGCAAAATCAGTATAATATAAGAATATGAAGGTCTATAATTTTGATAATCAATCCAGAAAGCCTAAACAGGTGGTTTCCACACTTTCTAATAATCAATCTAAGTCTAATCAGAAATCCCATAACAAAAATTGGCGTGGGTATATCCGAAATCTCCCGTGGACAAAAATTGGGACATGGGGTTTTCGGATTGGTGCGGCAGGGGTGCTATTCATTGCGTTCCTATTTATCTACTACAGCCGTGTTTTACCTGACCCAAATCGTTTACTCGGGCGCGATGTGCCAGAAAGTACAAAAATCTACGCCCGGGACGAGACCTTGCTTTACGAAGTACATGGTGAGGTTAAGCGTACTTTAGTAAACCTCGATCAAATCAATGATAATCTGAAAGATGCGACAATTGTTGCTGAGGATAGAAATTTTTATAATCATGCAGGCATATCCATCACTGGCTTAATGCGTTCTGTTATTGTAGATATTATATATAGAGAGAAGCGTCAGGGTGGAAGCACGATTACACAGCAGTTTGTAAAAAATGCCATGCTGACAAATGATAAATCCTATGTACGAAAAGTTAAGGAAATCATTTTATCAATTGAATTAGAAGCACGATTCAGCAAAGAAGAAATTCTAAAAATGTATTTGAACGAAATCCCATACGGTCGAAATGCCTATGGGATCCAAGCAGCTAGTCAAACTTATTTCGAAAAAAATGCCTCAGACCTAACCATTGCTGAAAGTGCGTATCTCGCTGCCCTCCCACAAGCGCCGTCCTACTACAACCCAAGTGGTCCGAATTTTGATGCTCTGGAAGCACGTCAGCAGTACATCCTAAGCCAAATGAAGGATTTGGGATACATAACCGAAGATGAATACAACACTGCCAAAGATGAGAAAGTAGTATTCCAACAAATTAAAAACTCAATTAAAGCTCCACATTTTGTACTCTACGTTCAAGATTACTTGGCAGAGAAATATGGGGAACAAACCTTGCAAGAGGGTGGATTAAAAGTATATACCACTCTTGACCCCAAGCTCCAAGAGATTGCCGAGAAAGCAGTTGCTGACGGAGCAGCAAAGAACATTTCTGCCAATGGCTATAATGCTTCGCTAGTAGCGATTGACCCAAAGACTGGACAAATCCTAGCCATGGTGGGGAGTAAAGATTACTTTGGAGAAAGCTATCCAGAAAACTGTAATCCGAAAACTTGTTTGTTTAGTCCTAATGTAAATATTGCAACAACCCTGCAACAACCAGGCTCTAGTTTTAAACCGTACGCTTACGTAACTGCATTTGGTCGTGAATTTAAATACTCTCCCTCCAGCATGTTAGTTGATGTAAAAACAGATTTTGGTGGTGGGTATTCTCCAAATAACTTTAACTTTTCTCAAAACGGGCCATTGCCTATGCGGAAAGCTTTGGCTGGGAGTTTAAATATTCCTGCCGTAAAAACAATCGCATTGGTGGGTGAGGATAAAGTTATAGAAACCGCACGAAGCCTTGGAATCAATGCTCAATTCAAAGATTGTGGTTTGTCTTTAGTGTTAGGTGGTTGTGATGTGACTTTGCTTGACCATACCGCAGCATATGCAGCTCTCGCCAATAAAGGAAAAAAGAACGAAAAAACCGCCATTCTTAAAATTGTTAGTCAAGACGGGAAAACATTAGAAGAATATAAAGAAAAAAGCGAGCAAGTTCTGGATGAACAAGCAGTATATCTTTTAACCAGCATTATGTCTGACAACAATGCTCGCGCTTTTGTGTTTGGTAGTAATTCAGCTCTGCAACTTGGGAATAGGCCAGTTGCTGCAAAAACTGGGACCACACAAGATTTCCGAGATGGCTGGACAATGGGCTTTACTCCAAGTCTAGCGGCAGGGGTGTGGACGGGAAATAATAATAATGTTCCGATGAAGAAAGATGCTGTGCTAATGGCAGGTCCAATTTGGAATCAGTTCATGAGAGAAGCATTAAAAGATACGCCAATTGAACAATTTGAAAAACCGTCCGGAATTACAACAGTAACAGTAGACGCAATCTCAGGAAAACTACCTACTGAATACACACCAGAGACTCGTTCCGACGTGTTTGCTGATTATTCAGTCCCAACCCAATACGATGATGTGCATATCCCTGTCAAAATTGATTCTTTAACAGGACAGCCAGCAACTGACTTAACCCCGCCGGGGCAAATTACAATTGAAGTATACAAAGTTCTGCACAGCGAGCGACCAAAAAATCCAGCCTGGGAAAATCCAGTAGTTGCTTGGGCCTTAGCAAATGGTTACAAATACCCTCCTGGTAGCGGGATAGAAAACCCTCAAGGAGATGGGAAAATCATTATTACCTCACCAACAGATAACTCCACGATCACCGATACACCACTGGTGATAAACATGACAGTGCAAGGGGATAATATTGCGCGAATTGATGTTTCGGTTGATGGTGAGTTTGAAGAAAGTATAGAAGAATCACCGTGGCGAATACGACTAAATAAAAAATATTCAGATGGCACTCATACAATAACTACAAAAGTTGTTTACAACGATGGAACGAGTGCAACCGATAGTGTTAATGTAATCTATGCGCTTGGCGGGGGACTAGAAATGTCGGTATCTGGAGGTGGGTCAGATTTCCCTCTAGACCTAAGCGCTGAAAGTCCTGCTAAATATAATGATGTTAGTTTTTACTATCAGCAAGGAAATAAGTCTACTTTAATAGGGCAAGCTGATATTTCTAAGACTGGGAATAAATATGTTTATTCCATTACCTGGAGTTCATCACCACCAACTGGGAATTACCAAATTTATGCTCGAACAAGTACAGGAATTCAAAGTGACAAAATCACTATTAATGTCCCATAATTTAGTCTTTATATAGAAAGTTTAATGTACCGATTTGGTTCTTGGCCAACACTTTCTGTCGTAACATGGGGGAATTGTTCTTGAATATACATGTGAACAAATTTCCGTTCGTACTTGGGCATAGTAGGGAGTGAAGTTGATTTTCCCGAAAGTTTCATTTTACCCACCGCTTCTTTAATCATCTGTTTGATTTGGTATTGGCGGTTACGTTTGTAATCATCAACATCAACAGAAAAAAAGACTCGTTCTAAATTTTCTGTTGATAAACCACGCGCAACAATCGCATGAATAATATGTTCTAAAGAGTATAAAGTTGTTCCTTGATGACCGATTAATAATTTTGCGTCACGACTGAAAATATTAAATATCAATCCACCTGACAAGCTATCTTCATATTCAATACGAGCTTGAATTCCTGCGTGCTCAAGAATGTCCTTGATTACTGATTGAATATAGTCAATTGTCTGGTATCCTGCCATGGTACGATTACTTAATTTCTATAGTGTGAGTTTTGTTAATATACCATTGTTGGCCAATCGCAAATAAAGTAGTAACAACCCAATAAAGTGGAAGTCCAGCAGGTAATCGCCAAGCGATAACAACAGAAATGATTGGCAAAATATACATCATTTGGATATTCAAGGCCTTGGTTGTGGCATCTCCTGCGCCAGGGGTTTGCCATTTGGAAATCATCCAGCTTTGAGCAAATTGTACGGCTCCAGCTAAAATTGCCAAGACTATATTTGGATGAGAAAGATCTATCAAGCCAAAAAGTTTGGGGTTTAACACCCCTGGATTGTGAACAAAAGAATATAAACCAGCCAGATTTCCTTTAAGTGCCTTTGCGAATACCTGATATAAAGAAACTAAAATTGGTAATTGAATGATTAACGGGAGACAGGAAGAAAATGGACTAACCCCATTATCTTTATAAATCGACATCATTGCCTTTGCTTGTTCTTGCTGGTTATCTTTGTGTTTTTCACGAAGTTCAGCGATCTTTGGTTGTAACGCACTCATGTGCTTTTGGCTCTTGAGTGATTTATGCATAAATGGTGCAAGAATCAAACGAATCACTATAGTAACTAAAATAATTACCACACCAACATCATGGCCAGGGATCGTATTGTATAACCAAACCAAAAGATTAAGGATCGGTTCGTAAATGATTGTATTATATATTTCTATCATATTGTTTATTATAGTTTAGGAACAGGATCTACGCCAGGTACAGCAAATGGGTTACATCGAGTAATCCGCTTTATAGCTTGCCAGCTACCACGAATGCTTCCATTCAACAAAATGGCATCAATTGCATACTGACTACAGGTTGGATAATATCGGCAGTAGCCATGTGGCCAACGGGCCTTGAACAAACCATGGTCTGGAGATAATGTGCGCTGGTATATTTTAATTAATTTAATCAGGAATACTTTCATTTCATATTAGTTTAGTTTTTGGATTTAGGGTTTATTAATTTGAACTTGTTTTAATAATTTTAGCTATTGTTAAACTTTTAAACAACTCACTCCTAAGCTCTTTTGATTCTATTTTAAGAGCAAGTGGTTTGATTAAGAAAACATAACTACCAGTCTTAATATTATCAATATTTTTTCTTAATTCTTCGCGGACGATCCTCTTTATTCGATTTCTCTCAACCGCTTTCTTAGAAATTTTTGTAGAAACCACGACAGTGAACTTTTTTTCATCGTTTTGGGGGACGCTTTTGATGACAAAATATTTATTAAAAAAACTCCGCCCTCGGGCTGTTGTTTTTTTAACGTCAGCTGATTTAGAGAGGCGGTGTTTTTTTGGAAACATGGAAATTAAATTTTTAATTTCTTTAAACAGTTAGTTTGTGGCGGCCTTTTTGGCGGCGACGGGCGAGTACTGCTCGGCCGGTTCTAGTAAGCATTCGCTTCATAAATCCATGTACACGCATGCGTTTTTTCACTTTTGGTTGATAGGTTCGTTTTGCTGCCATTCTTGAAAGTACTTTAATAAATATATCTTGTGTAATTATAATAAAAACTTAATATTTAGTCAATCATTATCCACTAATCCACAGATTTATTCCTTAAAAAATTCTGTATTTTTTATGAATTTCCATCTTAACCACAATTTGTCCACAACTTATGAACACTTTTTATGATTTCCCTTGCAAATAAGCGGTAAATTCGACCATTTTACATGTTGATAACTATCCTGTCATAATGCCAATATGACTAACCAACAACTTTGGCAAGCTATTATTGGAGACCTGGAAATTACCTTAAGTAAAGCTAATTTTAATACTTGGTTCAAAAATACTGGCATTATTGAAAAGTCTGAAGATTATGTAGTAGTTGGGGTACCTAGCAACTTCACAAAAGACTGGATTTCTAGTAAATACCAGGCGAATTTGCTCAAAGCTTTAAAAAATATTGCCCCTGAGGTAAAAACTATCAAATATTATGTTGGGCATTTTAAAAATGATTCATCATCTCAACCTGCTTTAATCTCAA
Source organism: uncultured Candidatus Saccharibacteria bacterium (assembly GCA_964477805.1). GTDB lineage: Bacteria > Patescibacteriota > Doudnabacteria > UBA920 > UBA920 > UBA920. Next base: position 78,876 of record CAYZEK010000001.1, read on the forward strand.
CTGAACCAAAGAAAACAGGTCAAAACGTTAAACAAATTAATGCGCAGCAATCTACTGGGAATTTAAACACCCAATATACATTTGAGACATTTGTTGTTGGGCACAATAGCGAATTAGCGTATGCGGCAAGCACTGCTGTTGCTAAGAATCCTGGCGCCCAATATAATCCATTATTTATTTATGGAGGAGTAGGGCTTGGCAAAACTCATTTAATGCACGCTGTAGGCCACAAGCTTTTAGCAAGTAACCCTGCTTTGAAAATCTTATACGTCACAAGTGAGAAATTTACCAATGATTATGTCTCAGCAATTCAACAAAAAAAAATAGATGAGTTTAAAAGACAATATCGGAATGTTGATATGCTATTAATTGATGATATTCAATTTATTGCCGGTAAAGAACAAACTCAAGAAGAGTTTTTTCATACATTCAATGAACTTCGTGATAAAGGTAAGCAAATCATATTAACAGCTGATCGCTTACCAAAAGACATTCCTTCTATTGAACAACGATTAGTATCAAGATTTGAATGGGGAATGGTCGCTGACGTTGGCGCCCCTAATTTAGAGACCAGAATTGCGATCCTCCAAACTAAGTTAAATAAGAAAGGGGTTGAGGTTTCTAAAGAAGTAGTGGAATTTGTCGCCGAAAACATCATAAATAACATCCGAGAACTTGAAGGTGCTTTAAATAAACTTTTAGTTTATCAGCAAATAGAAAACAGGCCATTAACAGTAGAGCAAGCGAAAACAATTTTAGCTAGTATAGTAAATGCGAAAAAGAAAGCTGTTACTCTAAATAAAATTGCTGAATCAGTGGCTAATTTTTACAGCATTACCCTAGAAGATTTATTAAAACAATCTAGGCGTAAAGAATATGTAAAACCACGTCAAACCGCTATGTATATTGCCAGAAAGGAATTAGGAAGTTCGTTTCCATCAATAGGAGAATTTTTCGGGGGTCGAGATCACACAACAGTAATGCATGGTGTAGAAAAAGTAGAAAAAGCAGTTAATGCAAATGATGATATTAAACAGGAAGTTGAATTAATCCTTGAGAAAATCTATGCATAAGTTATGTATAACTATATAATAAGTTGCGGATAATTAAAAAGTTATTAACAACAAAAATTTTCAGATTTAATTTATACACAATTGAAGAATTATTTATCCAGATTTAATAATTAATTATTAATAAGTTAATCCACAACCTGAAAGAATATTAAACAGTTTAATTAAAAGAGAAATTTTATTAATAAGGCACTTATCCTCTTATCCACTGACCTTATTATTATGTATTATCTTATTTAATTAATTAATACTAATAATGAAAATAATTTGCACACAAGAAAATTTAAAGATTGGTTTGCAACAAGTTGCAAGAATTGTTGGTTCAAGTTCAACGCTACCAATTTTAAATAACATTTTGCTTCAAACCGAAAACGGGCAACTTAAAATTTCTGCAACTAATTTAGAAATGGGTATTAATACTTTAATTCGTTGTAAAATTGAGCAAGATGGTGGAGTTTGCGTTTCTGCAAAGGTGTTATTGGATTTGATTAATAATTTACCTAATGAAAATATTTTAATTGAAACAAAAGAAAACGATGTTTTAGTTGCTACTGAGAGATACCAGACTAAAATAAAATATTTGCCAACTGAAGATTTTCCATTGATCCCAGAAATTGATAATAGCTCAGTTGTTGAAATCCCTTCTAGAACTTTAAAAGAAACCATTGATTCAGTTTTGTTTGCAGTAAGTACTAGCGAGACACAACCAGAAATTTCAGGAGTTCTTTTTAAATTAGAAAATAATATTTTAACAATTACTGCTACCGATCGATACCGATTAGCAGAAATGAAACTACCGGTATCAACTAGCGTTTCTATGTCTGTGATACTCCCTAACAGAAGTGTAGGCGAGCTTTCTAGACTACTTGCAAATGTTGATGAACCAATTAATTTGCATATTAGTTCAACACAAATCGCCTTATCAGTGAATGGTACTTACATGGTTACCAGGCTTATTGATGGTCAATATCCTGAATATTCACAAATTATCCCTGAAGAGTCAGGAGCTGTTATAACTTTGGAGCGTTCTGAGTTTCTTTCAGCATTAAAAACTAGTGGAATTTTTTCTAAAGGGGTAGGAAGTATAACAATAGATTATCATGAAGATAAACAAACTATTTATATAAATTCATCATCTCAAGGTGTTGGGGAAAGTGTTATTGAGATTCCTTGCACTATAAAAAATGGTTCCGGTTCAGTAATAATGAATTACCGATATATTTTAGATTTCCTAGTAAACACAACAGATGCTACACTTAATATCCATATAATTGACGATACAAATCCAGTCGTGTTTAAACCAAAAGAAAAACCAAATTATTTATATTTAATAATGCCAATACGCTTATAACTTATGAAAATTACTAACATCCAGATAAAAAATATCCGTAATTACCCTAATTTAGATTTAGCTATAACCAGTGATATGGTTGTACTTTCTGGGCCAAATGCAGTAGGGAAAACTAACTTAATGGAATCGATTTATTTTGGTTCACTTTTTAAATCTTTTCGCGACGATGCCGAGTTTATTTTTTTACAAGGGACTAATAATGCAGAAATAAAAATTGATATTGAGCAAAATGGACAAGAACATAGCCTAGAAGTTTTTTTGGAAAAACGGGATCGAATCTATGCAAACTTCAAGATTGATGGTGTGAAGAAAAAACGAAAAGAAGCACAGGGTTATGTGCGCGTAGTTATATTCGAACCAACTGATGTAGATTTGTTTACACAAGTACCAGAAGCAAGGCGTAAATATCTAAATATGGTACTTTCTCAAAAGAGTTTAGAATACTCTGATAATTTGGTTAGATATAAAAAAGTTTTGACTCAAAAGAATAAGCTTTTGCAAGATATTCGCGCTGGATTAGCCCAGCCAGATGGATTGGGTTTATGGAACGATCAATTAGTGGAAATTGGGTCAGAAATTATTTTCGAACGCAAGAATTTTATTAACTATTTAAATCAGCATATATCTGAGGTCTATACTGGGATATCACAATTCCACCGCACTATAGATGTAGTATACGAAACAATCCCAGGTGATAGCATTGAAGAGATTAAAACTGAATTCAAAACTGCTTTAGAAAAACTCAATAATAGAGAGATTTCGGCGGGGACATCGCTAATCGGTCCTCATCGCGATGATTTTGATTTAAAAAGCGAAGGTATTTATTTAGTGTCTTTCTCTTCACGAGGGGAACAACGCAGTCAAGTACTTTCTTTAAAAATTCTTGAGTTAGAATATTTATCCAGAGAAAAAGATACCCCAATACTATTATTAGACGACGTCCTTTCTGAACTTGATGATACCAGACGCACCTTCTTATTAAGGTATTTACAAGGAAAGTTCCAAACTTTTATTACTACCACTCATCCATTAGAAATGGTGGGCCAACATGTTACTTTAAGTCCTAGTGCCCAAGAAGCTAGTTAAGTTATAAATACTTAGTAAGTTTAGGGTTGGCCTTTATCTTACTAATGAGATCCTTTAGTTCCTCTGATTTTTCTTTATCAGCTACTAATACTGATTCAGGAGTGACAACTATGATCAAATTTTTTGTGTGCACAGTAGTAACAAGTTGATTTTTATTATAATTATAAATTAAAGTCCCTTCTGTTTGATGAGAAAGAGTCAAACCTTTTACAAGGTTATTTTTTGGTTTAGATTGAATATCTTTAATCACTGACCACCGTCCAATATCTGCCCAGTCAAATTTTGCCTTAATAGCCTTTAATTGTTTTGGGTGAGAATTGAAAATTTCTTCGAAATCAAAATCTGGCATTTGCTTGTAGTACTTAGCGATCATTTTGATTTGTTTAGAAGTACCAATGTATGGCTTAATTTTCATCAACAGATTGAAAACTTCAGGTCTGTATTGTTTATACAAGTTCAAAATATGATCAGTATGGGATATGAAGTATCCGGTATTCCAAACAAAATTCTTTGAAGCGAGATATTTTTTTGCTTCCAATTGACTAGGTTTTTTTGTAAATTTGTTAACAGTGAAAATACTTTTATTTTGAGAAATAGCGTGGCCGGTTTGTATATAACAGAAACCTGTATGAGGGGAAGTTGGTTTAATCCCTATCGCAACTACAGAATTGATATTTTTTTTGATGTAATTTGCACCAAGATTTAATGCGTCATGATAGATTTTATCTTGTTTGATATAATCGTCTGCCCAAGCAGTTGCAAATATTTTGTCATTACTAAAATGATTCATTATCAAAACAGCTAAGCCTAAAGCTGGTCCACGATTGCGTTGAATGGGCTCCAAAGAATAATGGGTTTTTGGTAACGAGGGTAACTGCTTCCGAATCTGTGCTTCGTAGTCATTTGATGTAGCAATAAAGACCTGATTTACTTTATTGCCTTTTTTGACGCGCTTATAGGTGTGTTGGAGTAGGGTATCGTCCCCAACGAATTTTAATAACTGTTTAGGTTTAGATTTACGGCTAGCTGGCCACAATCTTGTGCCTGATCCACCAGCAAAAATTAAAATGTTCATAAAATAAATCCAAACTTTAAATTAAGGTCTTGGTTTTTCTTTAGTCCCATGTTTTTCATATAGGTCTAAAATTATACTTGCTATTTCACTAGGGTTTGGGACATTGTCAAACTCAAATCGCTCAGTACCACCTGCAGTCTGGATGAATACAGTCCCATAATTAAGTATATTTCCAAATAAACCTTTGGTATGACTACTAACATCTTCTATTGTTTCGATGTTTAGCTCGGATACTTCACGAGACAACAAACCAACTTGATCAATGTCCACCACTCTTTCTCCACTTACAATATGGACATTGAGATAATACAAAACAAACACTATAAACAATGCAGTTAGTAAGCCGAGATAATAAGTATTAAACACAGCCGAAGAAATTAATATTGCCGTTTCATTCCTTAGGAAAGTTGTGAAGTCAATCAATAAAATCTTAAAAACCCATGGCAGTAATGACAGTAAAGCTATTGTAATTATTTTTATAAATAATCTAAACCAATGTTCCCGGACGACTAAAATGATTTTTTCATTTGGTTGTTGGCTTGGGAATAATTTTTGATACGGCATTTAAAAAATTTTTTGAATAGTAAGAAAAGTTGATAAGGTGCTTAGTATAAATATAGCGCTAAAAATTAGGCTAGTTATTATAGTAAAAGTTTTTGTTCGACCGTAACGGGTAAAAATATAAATTGCCATTAAAGAAATAAGCGCGAAGAATCCTGTTATGACAAAAAATATAATCATGACGACATAATTAATAATTTGTGTGTTCATAAAATTTGCAAAATGAATAATTACTAAAGTAAAGGCCGTTTGTAGCCAAGATGTTCATAAGCCTTTTCTGTTACTTGTCTACCTTTAGGTGTTCGCGTTAAGAATCCGGCACGAATTAAAAATGGTTCGTGCATATCAGCGATAGTTTCTTCTTCTTCCCCAGTCGAAGCGGCGATAGTATTTAAACCAACTGGACCACCTTTAAATACTTCAATAATAGTAGATAGGATTTTACGGTCATGTTTATCTAGACCAAACATATCTATTTCTAACAATTTTAAGGCATTTTCAGTATCTTCAATGTTAATTGTATCATGGCCAGAAACCTGAGCGAAGTCTCTCACTCGCTTTAGTAAACGATTACTGATCCGAGGGGTAAATCGGCTTCGCTGGGCGATAATATAGGCGGCATCTTGATTAATGCTTGTTTTAAGAATTTGTGCAGATCGAGAAATAATTTTTTGCAAATCATCATCATCGTAATAATCAAAATGATAAACCATCCCAAAACGATCTCTTAGTGGTGCAGAAATAGACCCGATCCGGGTAGTCGCTCCAATTAAGGTAAATTTAGGTAGCTCCATCCGGACACTGCGTGCTCCAGGTCCTTTTCCAACCATTATGTCTAAGGCGCCATCTTCTAAGGCTGGGTATAAAATCTCTTCAGCAACTTTATTAAGCCGATGAATTTCATCAATAAACAGAATATCGCCATCATTCAAATTTGTTAATAACGATGCAACATCACCTGGCTTTTCGATGGCTGGGCCAGAAGTGGTTTTTATTCCAGCATTAATTTCCCTAGCAATGATGTTAGCTAAAGTTGTTTTGCCTAATCCTGGTGGTCCATATAAGAGCAAGTGCTCTAAACCTTCTCGGCGAATTTTAGCAGCCTGTATAACAATACCTAAATTCGATTTTAAGGCTTGCTGACCGATAAAGTCGGAAAGGGTTTGTGGCCGAAGGGTTAATTCTAATCCCTGCTCGTCTGGGGTAACATCAGTTTTTAAAATTGTTTCTGAATCACTTGAAGAAATCATTTAGGTTATTTTAATTCTGTTCTGGCTCAAGGGGTTGATTTTCATTCTCAGGGTTAATAGTAGTAGACGGCGGTGGACTTGTAATTATAGGGATTGGGTCCACGGCTGGATTTGTTCCTGTGGCTGGGGTGGATGGTATAAAAGTTTCCTCCTTATGAAATAGAGCAGGGGGTTGGTAAACTGAGTTAAATGTGTCATAAGTAGGATCTTGTCCGATTTTAGTAACTGTGCGTTTCCATGTTGCTTTCATAGATCCATCACTTTTTTTATCATAGCTATAAGGTGTTCCTAATTCGACCTTGCGCCCATCATATGTGCCGTAAATATCAAATATTAGAATGTCACTACTTTTAAAGTATGGCCAAATCAAGATGCTATTTTGCGTATCATTAGTAAATTTAAAATCGACAACACCAGGATATATCGTTGCATCTGTCCCTTGTGGGGCATAGTATTGTACAGCATAAGAATGATTACGGCGTTGGTCAATTTTTAGTCCAGCATGCATAGCGGCACGGAAAGTAGTAGAAGATACTTGGCATAAGCCACCTCCGAGTTCTGGGACTGTCCCTGTTTTTTTGATTACTAATTCTGGTTTAAAACCAGCGTAGGCTTCTACTGGGCCGAGATACTTATTGAAACTAAATTCTTCTCCCGGTTTGACAATTATCCCTGTCATTTTTTCTACACCAACCCGAATGTTCCATCTGCGGTTGGCTGGGCTACCGTTGAATTTTGATTCACCACGACCGATCAATTCTTTGATTCCTAAATTATTCAAACTCCCTAGCGGTGTGTGGGGCTCTGTGGTATGGACAACTAATTCCACTGTATTCATTCCTTTACTAAGAGCATCTATGATTTTCATAGTACTATCATAACGATTTAAAGCCTTGCCAGTTTGTGGGGGAGTAAATTCAGTTACTCTTCCGTTTTCTATTTTCATAGCTGGTTCACTAGCCTCAGTATTTATACTGTTGGCAATTTGAGTTGTCCAAGCGTATACACTTGCGGGATTAAATTTAAAGGTGCGGGTGGGCGGTTTATTTGTTGGGTCATTTATGGAAGAAAAATAATCTTTTAAAGTTAATCCGTTATTTTCATTTACTTTCCCAAGTAAAGAAAAAACTGGTCTGACATAAAGTCCTCGCCAATCATTAACCTGAGCTAATGGGATGGTAGCTGTGGTAGTACTCTCATTAGAGATTACTGGGTCATAATTTGGGACAGGTTGTTGATCAAACGGAGCCGCACTGATCTGCTTGGTCATCAAAGTAAAAGCTGGGCTCACTATTAAAATTGTGATCATAGTCACCACAATTTTATTTTTAATAATTTTAGTTTTGATTCGTTGTTGCATCTCTGTAAAGATAAATAATTTGTGCAGTAGCAGGGAGATGTTTCTGGATTTTGTCAGCCCACTCAATAACTGTGACCGTCTCTGGGTGGCTCCACAATTGAGTTATACCTAGGCTTTCAATATCTTTAAAACTTTTCGTTCTGTATAAATCTAAATGGTAAAGATAAAGTTTTCGTTTAGGGATTTTAAATTCTTGCATTATAACAAAAGTGGGACTGGAAATAGATTGATGAATACCCAGAGCTTTTCCCAGCGCTTTGGTAAATGTAGTTTTCCCACTGCCTAACTCACCAACTAATGCAATTATTTCACCACCCTTTATTTTGCTAGCCAGCTTTGAGGCATAGTCCTCCGCTTTAGAAAGAGGAACGGCGATGCTTGTTCCAAAACCCTGCGCCATTTTTTTAGGAGATAAAACCATCTATTCTCTGGTTAGTTTAACTATATTGTAGCTGGATTGACCTTATTAGTAAAATTCGTTATAGTGATAAGCTAGGTGCATGAATATGGCTGAAAATAATAATACTGACATCCAAAATATACTTAAAAATATTGGTAAATCTCGCCGCATAGCGATTGCTCTGCCGGATACCGTTTCTATAGACGCTTTATGCTCGGCTTTGGCTCTTCAGGCTGCAATAATGGAGCAGTCGGATAGCTCAGCTACCGTTACAATCTTTTCTAGTGCTGTAGAACTTCCATCATTACCATTTTTGAAGCGTAAACCAGAAGTTATTTCTGCTCTGAGTGAGGGGAAACAATTGGTAATCAAAGTTTCAAATCAACAGGTAGAACCAGGAGAACTTAGTTATGAAATCACCACTGAGGGTTTATTTGTATATATCTCCCCTAAAGGTGATGCTAAAGCAACCTTTACTGAGAAAGATATATCAATACTCCCTCCCTCTACAAATTTTGATTTGGTTGTGATTATTGGAACAACCAATTTTGAGAAATTAGGCAAACTATATACAGAAAATACAAAATTATTTTTTGGAACAACACTCATTAACTTGGATATAAGCCCTGATAATGAATATTATGGAACAATAAATTTCGTTAACACCACTGCTAGCAGTCTATGTGAAGCGATGATGGATATAGTAGAGGGTTTACCTGGTGGGTTACAAATTAATCGCGTAGTTACAACTTTGTTAGCTGGAATTATTGCTCAAACTGCTAGTTTTCGTGATCCAAAAACAACTCCGCAAGCCTTGCTAAAGGCATCGCGCCTAGTTTCTGCTGGCGCTCGTCAGCAAGATATTGTCCAGTATTTATTTAAAACTAAACCGTTACCACTATTACAATTATGGGGTCGGGCATTAGCTCGTTTGGTTCCTTTTCCTGAAAAGAAGGTTTTGACAGCAGTTATTACTCATTCTGATTTTGAGAAAACAAAAGTTCCGATTGAATCTCTCCACATAGTTTTACGGGATATAGTAGAAATGGTCTCCGGGTATTCTTTAATTTTTTTACTAGCAGAAACCAGCCTTGATTCTACTCAGGTATTGGTTGCTGGCATGCCTTACGAAAATATCACTAAGTTAATAAATGAATTAACAAAGGAGTCTTTGGTATTCCAGTTTAATCACACATTGTTAACTGGTAAGTATGAATATGTTTCTGTGTCTGTTCCAGGTAGTCTTGATGAAACACAATCAAAACTTATACAGTTAATTGAAAAACGCAGTTCTGTGTTATAATAAAGGCCTAACGGCTCACTATTTTTGAAATCAAAATAAAAAAATGGGAAATTTTCTTTCTAATAATCAAGATGACTTAGCCCGTGCTTTAGAAGATTCCAAACGTGAAATTGAAGAGCGTGAATCTCAAAACCGTGCCAGTTCTTTAGGGTTGCAATATATAAATTTGCAAAATTTTCCAATGGATTTAATGGCGTTAGGCGTTTTCTCTGAACAAGAAGCACAATATACGCAAAGCGTGCCGTTTTACAAAGATAAACATGATTTGCGTGTCGGTACCTTTAATCCAAACAATTCTCATCTGAAAGTAAAGCTCTTGGAAATATCTCAGGACTGGAATGTAACAACATACCTCATTTCCGAATCTAGCTACAAGGGCGCCATGAAGTTCTACAGCAAAGTTGTCCGTCCCACCAATAAATTCCAAGACATTATCCAGTTCACTGATGCAGATCCAGGGAGTGATTTGCAAGTAGTTATTGATACCCTAGGAGTGTCTGCTAGTGATGTATTGAACAAGATCTTTGGAGCAGCTGTTGCACAAGGCTCTTCGGATATTCATTTAGAGCCAGAAGAAAATATAGTTAAGGTGCGTTTTCGCATTGATGGTGTGTTGCATGATGTTGCGAAAATTTCTAAAACATTTTATCCGCAAATTGTATCGCGCATTAAGCTTCAGGCAAAACTCAAACTTAATGTTGAAAATGAATCACAGGACGGACGTTTTTCCGTGATGAATAATAATGTTTCATTAGATGTGCGCGTTTCCATTTTACCTTCTGTATATGACGAAGCAATTGTTTTGCGTTTGTTGGGCGTTGGTGCAGTAGATTTAAAAATAAAAGACTTAGGCCTCTCTGGTAAAGCATTGGATATTGTGAAAGAACAAATTCAAAAGCCTAACGGAATGGTTTTAACAACTGGACCTACTGGATCGGGTAAAACTACAACATTATATGCCTTTTTACAAGAGCTGAATGAGCCTGGTGTAAAAATTATTACCTTAGAGGACCCAGTTGAATATAAGATTTCTGGGATTCAGCAAACCCCAATTGATCATCGGATAGATTTTAGTTTTGTAAAAGGGTTGCGAGCAATTTTGAGACAAGATCCTGATATTCTAATGGTAGGCGAAATCCGCGATCCCGAGACTGCTGAAACAGCCTTGCAGGCAGCATTGACTGGTCATGTCGTACTTTCTACTTTGCATACCAATGATGCTGCTGGCGCTGTCTCTCGTTTAATCACAATGGGTGTAAAACCATTTACAATTGCACCAGCTTTGAATGCGGTAATCGCTCAGCGATTAGTTCGCCGTTTGTGCGGTGTTTGTATTCAAGCCACAGAACTTTCTAAGGAGTTGCTAGAAAAAGTGACTGAAATTTTAAATGATATTCCAAAAACCGCTGAAGTAAATGTCCCTGATACACTGCAGTTTTATCATTCTGCTGGATGCAAGGAGTGCAACAACCTTGGTTACAAAGGTCGTGTCGGAGTGTATGAGGTTATAGAAATAAATGATGAAATGCGTGAGTTGATCTTAAAAGATCCATCTGTAATAGATATTAAAAAACTTGCAAAAACGAATGGCACTATGACGATGGCTCAAGATGGTTTAATGAAAGCATTATCCAAAATTACTGATGTTGAAGAAGTTTTTAGGGTCGTTGGTTGACGCAGTTAATCTTTAGAGAGTGTTCAAATAACACTCTTTTTTTTGTATCAAAAAAGCATTACAATATAGAGAGTTTATTCGGGGCTTACTTGAAAATTATTGGATTTTTATGCCAAAAAAACGATCTGAAAATCGATATATGTTAATTGATGGTAATGCTATGGTTCATCGTGGTTATCATGCTGTCCCTCCTTTGACTAATAAGGCAGGCGAACATACTAATGCTGTGTATGGCTTTACAATGATTTTATTGCGTGCTATTAAAGAACTTAAACCAACGCACATTGCTTGTAGTTTTGATTTGGCAGGGCCGACTTTCCGAGATGAAATGTATTCTGACTATAAAGCAACACGAGTTAAGGGAGATGATGAATTATACTCACAATTCCCTCGTGTTAAAGAAGTGGTGCGTTCATTAAATATCCCAATTTTTGAAATTGCCGGATATGAGGCTGATGATGTGCTCGGTACCTTGGCAACGCATATTTGCGGAGAACAAGATGGCGACTGTGAAGTTATGATTGTGACTGGTGATTTGGATAGCCTGCAGTTGGTTAATGATTGTGTAAAAATTTACACTTTACGCAAAGGAATTAACGATACGGCAGTATATGACATTTCAGCAGTAAAAGAACGGTTTGGTTTAACACCACTGCAGATGATTGATTACAAATCTTTGCGAGGTGACCCATCTGATAATATCAAAGGGGTTAAGGGCATAGGAGAAAAAACCGCATCAAAGTTAATTCAAGATTTTGAGAGCTTGGATAATTTATACAAACAAATTTCGGTCGGTAAGATTGGAGACAAGATCAAGCCTCGTATATTAAAAATGCTCGTAGAAGGTGAGGAGAGTGCTAGGCAAAGTTATGTTTTGTCTAAAATTGTCTGTGATGTTCCACTAGACATCAATATCCCTCCTTATGAATTTACTAGTAAACAACTCACCAAAACTTTAAAAATATTCCAAGAACTGGAATTTAAGTCTTTAATAGATAAACTGCCAAAAAATTACACAAATGCAACAAAGAAAAATGTTGAGATTGATACCATTGACGATGCAGATGGGCGCCATGTTTCATTTAATCATGCGGGAATTGGCGAACAAAATTATGTCTTGATAGATACCTCTGCAAAGGTTAAAAAGTTAGTTGATGAAATGAGAGGTCAAAAAGAAACTGCAATAGACACAGAAACAGATCAACTGAATCCAATCAATGCACAGGTGATTGGTGTATCAATATGTTTTCAAGGTGGTCAGGCGTACTATGTGACTCGCCAAATGCTAGATGATAAATCAGCTTCCAGCACAGAGCTACGCGAGTTAATCACTAGTTCAAAGCTTGCGAAAATTGGACACAACATTAAATATGATTTATTAACATTGGAAAATGCTGAAATCAAATTAACTCCACTGGCTTTTGACACGATGATAGCGGCATATTTGCTCAATTCTGGTACGCGCCAGTATAGTTTGTCTACTTTAGCATTTAATGAGCTGGGGTATCAGATGCAGTTAATTGAAGACTTAATTGGCAAAGGTAAAAATCAGTTATCTATGAAAGAGGTCGAAGTTAATAAGGTATCGTGGTATGCCTCTGAAGATGCAGACATTACTTTTCGACTAAAGAAAGTTTTTGAACCTTTGTTAAAAAAAGATGGTCTTGAAAATATTTTCAATGATATTGAAATGCCACTAATTCCAGTTTTGGCGCAAATGGAACGGAATGGGATCAAGCTTGACGCACAATTGCTAGAGAAGTTATCTGGTCGCGCAGAAAAAGAAATTATGCAGTTGGAAAAAGATATTTATAAGATTGCTGGCCTGGAGTTTAATATCGCCTCCCCAAAACAATTATCGGAAGTGTTGTATGAAAAACTTAATTTGACATCTGGTAAGCGCAATAAAACTGGACTTTCTACTGCTGCTGGCGTTTTGGAACAATTAATTGGAGAACATCCAATTATAGAAAAAATCTTGAATTACAGGGAGCTTGCTAAATTACAATCCACATATTTACAGGCCCTGCCAACAATGGTGAATCCACGAACTGGTCGAATCCATACTAGCTATAATCAAACGATTGCTGCGACAGGAAGATTGTCTAGTACCGACCCGAACTTGCAAAATATTCCAGTACGGGGACATGGGATTGGTGCAGAAGTCCGAAAAGCATTTATTGCAGAAAATGGCTATAAACTGTTGTCGGTAGACTATTCACAAATGGAACTTCGAATCATTGCGCATTTATCGCATGATGCAAATATGCTGAAGGTTTTCCAAAATAACGAAGATATTCATACCAATACTGCTAGTGCGGTGTTCGGTGTTTTGCCTGGCGAAGTAACAGATGATATGCGTCGGGATGCCAAGACAATCAACTTTGGGATATTATACGGTTTATCGTCCTTTGGGCTTGCTAGTAGAATCGGCGTAGTGTCTAGGAGTGAGGCGAAAGATTTTATTGATAAATATTTTGCTGAATACCCAGAAGTGCAAATGTATATAGAAGAGATTAAAGCCCAAGTGCATGAAAATGGTTACATTCGGAATGAGCTTGGGCGCATCCGAAAATTCCCAGAAATTAGATCTAGTCAATTTTTTATCCGAGCGGCGGCAGAGCGAGCCGCAATTAATTTTCCAATACAAGGCTTGCAGGCAGACGTGTTAAAAATCGCTATGATTAATATCTTCACAGAGTTAGCGGGTAAAGGAGATGAGATTAGAATGTTGTTGCAAGTTCATGATGAATTGGTATTTGAGGTTCGTGAAGATAAAATAGAGGAGTGGGTAAAAAAAATTAAACCACTCATGACAGATGCAGTGAAATTATCAGTACCCGTGGTAGCAGAAGCCAAGGTGGGCGACAACTGGGGAGATATGCAAAAATTTGAGTGATTAAAAAAACCGCCTAAGGCGGTTTTCATAATTACTTTGTAGAAAGTTTAGAAATAGCTTTTGCTAAACGAGATTTACGACGAGCGGCTGTATTTTTATGAAGAACTTTTTTCTTTACAGCTTTGTCTAAAGTAGACATTGATTTTTTTAAGCTTTCAGTAGCTTCTTTGATGTTGCCTTCAGATATTAAAGTTCTGGTATTTTTTACAGCACTTTTGAATTTGTATTTTGTGCGGGTGTTAATTACATTGCGACGGCGTGACTGACGCATTGCCTTTTTGGCAGATGAAGTATTCGGCATTTTAAGATTAATTTTAAATTAATAGATAATATTTCATTGACGTTTTGCTTGACAATACCCTTATCTAACTTTGACACGGGAGATAGGGAATATGTTTAGCCCAGACATTGTAGCATTTTTAAGCCGTGCTGGCAAGGATCCATGCCTCAGAAATTTTTGCTTGGATTATTTTTGCAGAGATTCTAGCGTTTTTTTTGAAGTTTGCGCACCTGCTTGATTTCCGAAATGCGATCACGGAGTTTGGCGGCAAGTTCAAATTCAAGATTTTGCGAAGCAAGATCCATTTGATCAGAAAGCTCTGTAATATAATTTTTTAACGCGCTTGGAGTGAGATTGTTGATTTTTACTTCTTCTATGTCTGCCCCAGCCAATGCCTCGTGACTCCCAGCTAGTCGAGTATCCTGGACTTTTTTTATTACACTCTCTGGGGTAATACCGTGTTTTTTGTTGTAAGCTTCTTGAATTTTACGACGGCGGGTTGTTTCATCTATTGCGCGTTGCATGGAACCAGTAATTTTGTTGGCGTACATAATTACATGACCATTGATGTGGCGAGCGGCTCGTCCCATTATTTGCATAAATGCAGTTTCGCTACGCAGAAAACCTTCTTTGTCAGCATCAAGGATCGCAACTAAAGAAACTTCTGGTAAATCTAACCCTTCGCGAAGTAAATTGATTCCAACAATTACATCATAAATTCCCAAGCGCAAATCTCGAAGAATTTCTAATCGATCAAAAGTTTCAACTTCGCTGTGTAAGTAGGCAGATTTAATCCCTGCTTCTTTGATATATTCCGTTAGTTCTTCAGCCATGCGTTTGGTGAGCGTGGTTACAATTACGCGCTCTCCCTTAGAAACTCGCATAGTAATTTGTTCTAGTAAATGGTCGACTTGATTTTGAATTGGTTGTATCTCAATTGTCGGATCGACTAAACCAGTCGGACGGTTAATTTGCTCAATAATCACCTCGTGTCTCAGATCGCCTTTGGCGTCATCTACTACGAAAGCTTTTTTCTTGTTAGAAATCAAATAATTTTCGCTCAAGCTTTTCCTTAACTCATAAGGACCAGGGGTAGCGGAAACAAATACCACTTGATTTATTTTGTGTTCGAATTCGCTGAACTTCAATGGGCGATTATCAAGGGCGGACGGAAGGCGAAAACCGTAATCAATCAAAGTTGTCTTTCGGGATTTATCACCTTCATACATTGCTCCTACCTGGGGAATGGTTTGGTGAGATTCATCAATCATTAACAAGAAGTCATCAGGGAAATAGTCAATCAAGGTAGAAGGGGGACTACCTGGCTCACGACCATCTATAACGCGAGAATAGTTCTCAATACCAGAGACAAAACCTGTATTATTTAACATTTCTAAATCAAAATTTGTTCGTTGTTCTAACCGCGCAGATTCAAGAATTTTCCCTTGAGTTTTTAACTCCTTTAAACGAGAGGTAAGCTCGGCTTTAATTTTTCCTATTGCAACTTGTAGTTTGTCTTCGGTGGTAACAAAGTGACGAGCTGGGAAAATTTTTATTTCATCTAAAGTATCAATAGTCTCTCCAGAAATCATGTGCAAGCGTTCAATTTTCTCAACTTCATCACCAAAAAACTTCAAACGGATAATTGTATCCTCAGAAGCCAAAACAATTTCTAAGGTGTCTCCTTGGACACGATATGTTCCACGGCGAAGGTCTATGTCGTTTCTGTTATATTGCATGTCAATTAAACGACGGAGCAACTTGTCGCGTTTAAAACTTTCGCCCTTTTTGATTTCTAAAGATAGCTCCAAATAGTTATCGGGATTCCCAAGTCCATAGATACAAGAGACAGATGCGACTATTAAAACATCTTTGCGGGACATCAAAGAAGTTGTCGCAGCATTACGTAAGCGGTCAATTTCTTCATTAATCTGGGTATCTTTTTCAATGAAAGTATCGGAGCGAGGGATATATGCTTCTGGTTGGTAGTAATCGTAATAAGAAACAAAATAATGAACAGCGTTGTTTGGGAAAAATTGCTGGAACTCACTTGCCAGTTGGGCAGCTAAGGTTTTGTTGTGACACATGACCAATGTTGGTTTTTGAATACCCTGAATCACACTTGCCATTGTGTAAGTTTTACCAGACCCAGTCACCCCTAAAAGTGTTTGGTGCTTGTAACCCCTTTTTAAGGATTTTATCAGCCCA
The DNA here is from genome assembly GCA_964477805.1 of uncultured Candidatus Saccharibacteria bacterium. Lineage (GTDB taxonomy): Bacteria > Patescibacteriota > Doudnabacteria > UBA920 > UBA920 > UBA920. Next base: position 95,394 of record CAYZEK010000001.1, read on the forward strand.
TTAATCGCTTGGGGTTGATCTCCTGCTGGCGGCCAATTTGTAGTGAGTTTAAAATTCATACTACTTTTATTATATAGAAGATTAATATGAGATGTCTAAATTTTTTAGGGTGTTATTAGTGTTTGCCGACAGGAGTTTTTGTATGATATAGTGTCTGCATGTCTAATGTGATTGAAATATCAAACTTAAAGAAAGTCTATGACTTACCACGAGCAGATCGCAAAAGTGGTGGCGCAAACTTTGAAGCTGTAAAAGGGATATCTTTCAGTGTAAAAAAAGGAGAGATATTTGGAATTCTCGGGCCAAATGGCGCTGGGAAAACCACAACTCTAGAAATAATTGAAGGGTTAAAAAAACAAACATCTGGAGAGGTTGTAATTTTGGGTTTAGACAACAGAACTTCTGGTGATGAAATAAAGAAGCGTATTGGCGTGCAATTACAGTCTAGTGAGTACATGAATCTAATGACTTTGTCTGAACTTTTAGAATTATTTGCTTCTCTATATGAAAGTAAGGCAAATGTTGATGAATTGCTTGGTTTTGTAAATCTAGTCAATAAGAAGAACTCTTTAGTTAAAGATTTGTCTGGTGGGCAAAAACAACGCTTTACTTTAGCTTCTGGGCTAGTGAATGATCCAGAAGTTTTGTTTTTGGATGAACCAACCACTGGGCTTGACCCTCGAGCTCGTCGTGATGTGTGGGAGTTGGTCCGTAGGATCAATGAAAAAGGGGTTACTATCGTTCTTACAACTCATTACATGGAAGAGGCAGAGTATCTTTGTAATCGCGTGGCTATTATGGATTCGGGAGAGGTTTTAGCCATAAATGACCCAAGTCAGTTAATTAACAGCATTGCTACTACAACTCAAGTTTCGTTTTTAACTGAAGATGTTATTTCTCAAGAACTTTGGGATGGAATTAATGGGGTTGAAGAAATGCACAGCTTAAGCGCGCCTAAGGTGATACTTGAGATTAACAATCTTGATGCTATTGGTCCCGTAATAAAGCGATTGAGGGACAGAAATATTAATTTTAGTTCATTTACCGTCAAGACTGCCACCCTAGAAGATGTGTACTTGGATTTAACTGGAAAGGTGTTTGAGGTATAGTATGAGCTCAAGCTTTAATCAATTACTTTTAATGAACTTGCGATTGGTTTATCGAAATCGATCCGGCCTATTTTTTACTTTGATCATGCCGACGTTAATTTATGTTGCATTGTCAGTGTTGCCAATTGGTGCTAGCTTTGGTAGCGGAAATGGACAAGTGAATTATTCTAAATATGTTTTGCCAGGAATTATCGCAATGACAATTATGCAGGGTGGAATTTATGGATTAGCATATTGGATGATCGACTTAAAAGCTCGCGGGGTGATCAAGCGTTTTCTAGTAACTCCACTAAAGCAAAGTGAATTAATTATCAGCGTATTAGTTAGCCGTGTGATCGTTGCACTTGGGCAGACAGTTTTTTTGGCTCTCGTAGGAATTATTTTCTTCCATGTTACAGTTTCTGCTAATATACTTTTTGTCTTTGTAATTGCTACTTTGGGCGCTTCTATTTTTCTGTTAATTGGTTTATTGATTTCAATGTTTGCCAACACGTATGAAGCAGCCGCACCAATTACTACTGCAGTTGGATTACCCCTGACATTTTTGGGAAACATTTTTTTTCCTACCGAAGGCCTCCCAAAGGTGCTACGTTATATTGGTGAAGCTTTGCCAATAACATATTTAGCTGATGGCATTCGCACCTTGTTTTTAACTACAGGTATCCCAAAGTCTGTTTGGGTTGATCTAGCTGTCTTACTGGGTTGGTTGATGATAATTTTGGTTGTGGCTTTGCGAAAGTTTCGACTTAAAGAATAGCTTCTTTTTTAAAAAAGGACAAAAAACACAGATTAGCAGTAAAAGCGAATATAGTACAGGTTGACAAAAGTTTGTCTTTATAGTATAGTTTTGCTACTTGGCATCCACCAAGATTTATATTTCTTTGGGAGGTAGTATGATTTCTTTGGTTCTGTCCTTAATCGCCTGGGCGATTGTGTTACCCTTTGCAGTCATATTCGTACTCATAATGGGTATGGAATGGCTGAGACTTCCTCAGAAGAAAACCGTTCGCCAGCCTCCTGGTTTTACGGTGGAAGAGATCACCGCTAGGGTCAGGTCCCGATGGTGAAGCTAAATTTCTTTTAGACTTGGTCTTGCAACATTGAATTTTGGCCAGCAACAAGACTATCATAGTCGGTGCCAAGTTTGGGTTAGCGAGATCAAGAAGCGCGTTCAATAATGAACGCGCTTTATTTTTGTTTTGAAGTGGTGATGTTTGGTTTTTGCCCGTAGTGAAGCATTAGAGGCTTCCCACTTCTGATTGCATTTAATTTTTCTAGGTCTTTCGGAATCATTCGTTTTGCGATTGCGATTACTGGTATGTTTAGAGCAAACCCTAATGCTTGTGCCAAAGAAACGCCCACCCTAATCCCCGTGAACGAACCTGGCCCACTGCAAACTACAATTTTATTAAGATCCTTCATTGGTACCTTATATTTTATTAGGAATTTTTGAAGGAGTTCATTGGTTTTGAAGTTTTCATTAAAAGCGATCTTTTTAAAAAATTCGTTTACTTTGTTATTCGTGATAATTGCTAAACGAAGATTGTTAAAATCAGACGTATCAATAAATAAAAGCATCATTTTAAATTTAATAATTTTTTAACTATCACTCTGTCGTCCCATGGAATTCGTTGATTGTCAGGGAGTATTAAAAATTGCTCCGATCCTTTCCCCGTGATCAGGACAATGTCTTGCGGTTCAGCTATTTGTAAAGCTTTTGTAATAGCTGTTTTCCGATCAAGAATGATTTCTACTTGTTGAACTTTTTTCTTTTCAGCCTGATTTACCCCTTCTAGTATATCGTTTGCAATCACTTGTGGATTTGAACCATAAACATCATCATTGGTAATGAGAATAGTGTCCGCAAATTTTGCGGAGATTTTTCCGAACAGGGATCTTTTGGCAACATCTCGATGACCACCAGTGGATCCAAAAACATGCACAATTTTTTTATGTGGTATTAAAATAACACTGCGCAAGCTGGCTTCCATCGCTGCTGGCTCTGGCGCATAATCTACGATAACTGTTGGGCTATCTGGCGCTTTGATTATTTCCATGCGCCCTGGCACTGTATCTATGCTAGACAAGGCGAGGGAAGCATCAGATAGATTAACGTTTAGCATACTTGTACATCCAATTGCTAGCAAGGCATTTGTAAGATTGAATGTTCCAAACATCTTTAAATCAAATTGCACCCCTTTTACAGAGAAGGAAATATGGTCATTTACCTCAATGTTCTCGGCGTTGAAAGTGATTAGATTGTTAGTTTTGGATACATCAGCGCGCGTGCTAATACCGAATTTTTTTCCGGCTTTAAAATTTAAAAAGAAATTTTTATTAGGATCATCTAAATTGACGCCTAGTAGGCTGTTCGGGTTTTTGGCAAGAGTAGTAAATAATTTACCTTTGGCCATGCGGTAGTTTTCAAAGCTCCCGTGACTGTCTAGGTGCGCGGGGGAGAGATTTGTAAATAACCCTCCCTGGAAGTTAATACCAACATGACGATTTTGCGCCAAGCCTTCTGATGTGCATTCTACAATTGCGTACTCGCAATTCTTTTTAACCATGTTCGCTAATTGTTTTTGCATTAGCCAACCCCCTGGCATGGACAAACCGTGCATGTTTGTGAAAGCATTGTCACCATTTGAAGATCCCGCAGTGGTGATGTAACCAGTCTTTCTATTAACAAAGTTTAAAATCTGGGCACACATTATAACTGTTGTTGACTTACCAGCGGTGCCAGTCACGCCAATAACAAAAAGTTTTTTACTTGGGTGATTAAAATAGATAGTAGCAATGTAAGCTACAAGTCCGTGATAAATTGGCTGTAGAGTACGGAATAATTTTTTTGGAATAACTGACCGACCAATTTTTTTTAAAAAATACATCATATATGGTTACATTAACCGGTTGATTTTTCTAAAGACATTATACAAAAAATACCATTTTGAATCTATGATCATATCCTTGGCTTCTGGATAAAATTTTTCTATTCCACCCCAACGTTTTTTAAATTGTACAAAGCCAGCAGATTTTCCGGTAGCAGTTTCTGTTCCCCACCAGTCGTAACGAGTTAGTCCTAAAGTTTTTGCATCACAGATTGCTTGCCAGTGCAATGCATAAGGAGCCATCAAGTTTTTATTTATATCTTCACTTCCACCGAATAGGTAGGTCCTGGTAGTGCCGTGGTCAATCATTATTGCGCTGGCAATGCACTTGTTATCATACAAAGCTTCGTATGTAGTAATTTTGCAATCGGAATTTTTTTTCTCCCCTAGCTTATTTTCGCTAGCAAAATAAGAGATTAAATTAAAATAATAGGAATCCGGATGAGATTTATACCTCTGCCTTTTGCTAGTTTTACCAAGCAAAGCAATTGCTTCTCTCGGTGATTTTTCTATGTGCCGTACAACAACATTATGTTTTGAAGCAACCTTAATGTTATAACGGGTTTTGTGGTGCATGTTTTTGAGCAACGCGTCTTCTGAAATAGAGATATCTGTAATTAAAGTTGATCGTGGTTGGATATGTATAGTCAGTTTGCCTTCAAGTGGGAAATCGTCTTTCGGTTCAAAACGTATAAACCAAGCTTTAGCGAAATCTTTTTTAATCTGAGAAATCAATGCCGAAATAATCTGCGAAGGCTCTGTTGTCTGAAAATCATTTGCAGGGTTTGGCTCTGTAATTAATGGGCCGTATGGTGAGTACAAATATACACCAGGTAGGTGGGGGACTTTGACAATTAAAAGTTGAATCGTTGCCAAAAGATGCTCCGTGCTTGTTTTGGCAGAAGTATCTTCCGAAAAAACTCCGTACCTAACTACACTTTTGCCAATGCTAGTTTGGAATTCTCCCCAAGACCAGCTTTGCAAAAAAGAACCACTTGGATGAGTGGCTACGAATTCAGAGTATTTTTGTTGATGTTCCGACTGAAGACGAACAACGCGCATATTTAATTGAGGTTAATGACGACTTAAAAGTTTCAGGGCGTGTTTAAGTTGTGTGGTAGTGTCTGCTTCTAGATCTAGTTGGGTGAGCGTTTCACGGATTTCGCGTGGATTATACCCGAGTCCAATCAGAGCGTCATAGACTTCATTGCTTGAATAACTACCAGCTTCTAATAAACCACCACTGGTAACTTTATTTTTTAACTCTAAAATGATTCGTTCCGCTGTTTTTTTGCCTACCCCCGACATTCTTGTAAAAATTTCTGTATCGGCATTCATAATTGCTTGTTGCAACAAATCAATTTTTGTAGCACTAATAATAGTTAAAGCCATTTTTGGGCCAACGCCTGTCACTGAAATCAGCATCTCAAAGAATTCCAGACTAGGGAAGTCAGGTGTTCCGAATAAAATTTGTCCATCATCACCACTTTTATGATATATATAGAGCTCAATGAGGTTTCCTAATGGTTTTTCTAGAATTTCTGGGATAGTAAAAACTTTATAACCAATATCTCCTTGTTGAAGTACTATATATTGAGGGGTTTTTTGTAAGATTTTACCTTTTAAATACGCAATCATATCTTATATTGTAACATAAAAGTATAAAAAAGCTTGATTTTTTTAATAAAATGTGTTAAAATAGCAGTAGAAGGTGAGAAAAACTCATATTCTCTAACGAAATCAAAACCAAAAAACAATTAAATAACAAATATGGACGAAGTGCAGTATATTGTACCTCCTGAGAATAATCTTCCAGGAAATTCAAACAACCATAATAACCCTAAAATTCTCCCACCAAAAAAACCAAACAAAGTTTTGGTTTGGGTGAAATCCCATAAAATACTTTCCATTGCTTCCATGGCCATGGCGGGTATTATCGTACTGGCATCGGTGGTGATGATTACAGATAAGCAAATATCAATTTTTGGATTCCAACTAAATCCATTGTATGATCAAGCTAATGTTCTTTCTCCTTGCTCATACAGCGATCTGGAGTGTTTAAACAGCCAACAAAGCATTCCATCGCCTGGTCCAGGTGAAGAAACTCCACTTCCTCCAACCAACCCTCCAACCAACCCTCCAACTACTCCAGGTGGACAACAAGCTTCTCCTGCTGGGTTCCAAATTACAGTACGTGATAATGGTTGTACAGATCAAGAACGGACTTCGTCTGTTATTGGTGCAAATAGTTCTGGGAATGTTACTGATGCAAATGCCAAAGACCCAGATTGCGCGAGTGTAAATTTTAATGCAGGAAATGTAAATGGTGTCCCTCAAAATGATTCTATTTATACTAATGACTTTCGTTTAGGTGTGCGCGTTGCTGAAAGCGAAAGTAATTGTACTAATCAAATTGATGGTTCTATCAAATGGACTGGCTGGGCTTCTGATGGCGGTAGTACAAGCCCTCAAGCTGTTGGAACTGCAACTTCAAATGATCCAGATTGTATTTGGTTACATTATGAGACCAGGCCAATGCCAGCTGGTAAAGGTATTCGTGATGTGCGAATTGGAATCGCCAGCGGTGGCAATACACAGTTTACTCCGTGGGCACGTGCTGGTGGCGGTGCTTCAGCTTTTTCTAGTGGTGGGAATATTCGCCCAACAACTATTACCATTGATGCACAAACTATTACTACTAGTACGCCACCAACCACACCACCAACTACTCCAACAGGAATCTCAATAAGTGGTTCAATACCAAATGGTATTGTAGGACAGCAAACAACTGCAGTTTTATCTGTGACAGGTTCTGTACAAACTCCGTGTACATGGACTCTGGTTTCTATTAATCCAGCAGTGAATAATGCAACGATTAATGCATCTGAAAGTAGCGGACCTGATGGTACTTTTATGGCTACCCCAACAACTGCTGGAACTTATCAGGTTGCAATACGAGCAACTTGTGGTGGCGGTCAGGTTGCGAATGTAACCCTGCCATGGGTAGTAAATCCAATAACTTCTGGACCAGGTGGCGAACGATTTTCTATAAATGGCACATTCCCAGCTGGTGTAGTCGGACAAGATTATGCAACCAGACTCCGTACTGTAGGTGCAAATACTTCAAATTGTACATGGACGTTGGTATCGGTGATTCCAGGAGTTAGAGGGGCATCTATCTCTCGAGTAGAATCAGATAATAACGGTTCTGAGTCATCGGCAGATTACAAAGCTACTCCAACTGCTGTTGGTTTATATAAAGTTACAGTTTCTGCCAATTGTGGTGCTTCTGGTACAGCTCAAAAAGTTTTTGATTGGGTTGTTGGCAAAACTGGAACTGGTGGTGGTGGAAGTTCCAATTCATGTTTTGATCAGACAACTCTTGATAAGCTTTCGGCTATCTATCGTTATTGGTCACCAGCATATGGCGATCATTTGTACACGACTAATCCGAATGAAAAGCCGAATGGCTATCGTTTTGAAGGAATTTCTGGTTATGTATTTGCTGAACAAAAACCCAATACCGTACCTATTTATCGCAGTGCTCAACGTCAGATAGGCTCGCACTATTATACAACCACAAATGAAGATCCGACACAGTATGGTTATGTTGATGAAGGAATTTTAGGATATGCATATGCAAGTTCTGTGGCTGGCTCTGCTCCTTGGTATCGCATGCATAAAGGTGGGGACACTAGTGATTATGTTCATACTCTCTCAGAAGCAGAGAGAAGTGCTATTAAAGAACTTGGTTATGCGGATGAGGGGACTGTCGCATATATCTGTGGAAACAGTCAGCCAACCGAACTACAACCGTTATTCCGTTTGTGGGGACCAGCTGATGGCGACCATTTTTACACTACTAACTTTTCTGAACGCGATGGTTTATTAACTAGAAATTACTTTTCAGAAGGAATTACTGGATATATGTATGGGGTGCGGAAAGATGGCAGTGCGCCATTATATCGATCTTATAGCCATGCAATTGGTGACCACCTATACACTACAAGCGAATCTGAGGCACATACTCCCGGCTATTCTTATGAGGGAATAATGGGATATATTTCACAAACTGATTCTGATAAAACCACGCCTATATATAGGTTATATAGTTCAGCAATTGGTGACCACTTTTATACCACTAGCAGTACCGAAGCAGCTTCGGCAATAGCTTCTGGCTATTTGGGCGAAGGTATTGCTGGTTATTTGTACCTTTCCCAATAAAAATCAATAAAACTTAAGAAAACCGCATTATTTGGATGTACTTGATGTCAAAAACTCCAAATATTGCGGTTTTTTAATTATTTCATAATATTTTCTTCAGATTTACTTGACAAAATATTCTTGACACCTATAATAAATAGGTGCACAAATACATAGAAAAATAAGGCGAAATAATATGCCCTTTTTTGCGTTTGCGAAATAAGGTCTTTTTTGTTCTCATAGATACACCCGAATATTGGTAGATTTATACTTTTTTAATGCTTTAACCCCTTAAGGGGTAATATGTAAGACGATTCTATAAATTTAGATTCGTTTGCTGAAAATAAAAATTCTTTTAAATAAGCTATTTTAATCAATTTAAAAATACCATAAATTGATTGAGTTAAATTTATAATTAATATACGCACCAAAGTTTATCCTGGCTTTTGGTGTGTGGGTGTATCCTATGCAAAACAAGTCCAAGCCAAGTCCTAAAAAAATTGGTAGTGTAGCCGTGCCGGGCGAAGCTCCAATTCAACGTAAATTTTTTACTAAACAACATGATATCGCGGCAGTTCCAAATTTGATCGAAGTCCAACTTAATTCTTACAAGTGGTTTTTTGAACAAGGCTTGAAAGAATTGTTGGCAGAAATTAATCCAATCAAAGACTTTACAGGAAAAAATTTAGAACTTTCATTTGGGGATTATTTTTTTGATAAACCAAAGTACGACGAAAATACTTCTCGAGAACGAAATACAACTTACGAAGCTCCGTTATATGTGAGCGCTAAATTAATTAATAAAGTGACAGGAAAAACCAAAACACAAGATGTGTATTTTGGTGATTTTCCATTGCTAACACCACGCGGTACTTTTGTGATCAATGGTGTTGAGCGTGTAGTAGTCTCTCAGTTAATTAAATCTCCTGGCGTATTTTTTACTAATGAATATGTAAATGGTAAGTATATGTATGGGGCAAAGATAGTACCGAATCGCGGAGCGTGGTTGGAGCTTGATACAGACAAAGCTGGTGTGATTGGTGTGAAGATTGACCGTAAGCGTCGTATTCCAATAACAGCGTTGTTGCGTGTGTTCGGATTATCTTCGAATGAAGAAATTTTAGAAGCATTCAAAGATGTTGATACTAATCCTGAAATGAAGTTTATTGCCACAACACTTGAAAAGGATGTAAGTACAAATGCTGACGAAGGTTTTAAAGAGGTATATAAACGTATTCGTCCTGGTGATCTGGCAACAGTAGATAATGCTCGTTCTTTAATTACCCAGATGTTCTTTAATTATGAGCGCTACGATCTATCTGAGGTCGGTCGTTACAAATTTAACCAACGTCTTGATGAATATATAAATCAAAAAGAAGACAGTCGAATGCTAACCCTAGAAGACATCACTGCTGTTGTTAAAGAAATTATTCGACTTTCAAATACTCAAGGACCAGCTGATGATATTGACCACTTGGCAAATCGTCGTATTCGCGCTGCGGGAGAATTAATTCAAACTCGCTATCGTGTTGGACTTGCTCGCATGAGTCGTATTGTAAAGGATCGTATGTCTCTTGCGGATCTTGAGACCGTTACCCCAGCCCAACTTATTCATGTCCGTCCGATTGTAGCAAGCATGCAGGAATTTTTTTCATCTTCCCAGCTTTCTCAGTTCATGGATCAAACAAATCCGTTGGCAGAACTTGAACACAAGCGTCGTTTATCTGCTATGGGTCCTGGTGGTTTATCTCGTGAACGCGCTGGTTTTGAAGTGCGTGACGTACACCGTTCTCATTATGGACGACTTTGTCCAATCACAACCCCAGAAGGTCCAAACATTGGACTGGTTGCTCATTTAGCGACTTATGCAAAAATTAATGACTTTGGTTTCATAGAAACTCCCTATCGTCATATCAAGCGTTATGCAAAAAATGATGGGAAAGATGTGATTGATGAAATTGCCTTGTTTGATGTAAAAGACTCTAAGGAAAACAATGGATCAGTGATTGTTTCAGCTGGGACAGTAATGACAGAAGCTGATGCAAAAAAGTTGGCCAAGGTTCAAGATTTAGATCAAATTCGTATTAAGGCGCGTATTACAAAAAAAGTTGAATATATGGATGCGCACCAAGAAGAAAAATTAACCATTGCTCCTGCTAACTTAAATATTACCGAAGATGGTTATTTTGCAGATGCGCGTGCTTCTGTTCGTGTAAATGGAACCCCAACGATTGCCGATACGAATGAAATTGATTTACTGGATGTATCTCCAAAGCAAATTATCTCTGTAACAACTTCTTTAATTCCATTTTTGGAACATGATGATGCTAACCGCGCTTTGATGGGATCAAACATGCAACGTCAAGCTGTTTCTTGTATTGTGCCACGCGCCCCTGTTGTGGGAACTGGTATGGAGGCAAAAGCAGCGCGTGATTCTGGACAGGTGATTATTGCCCAAGAGGATGGCGAGGTGACTTCTGTAGTAGGGGATAAAATTATCGTCAAAGGCGTATCAGGAAAGAATATAGAATATCCGTTATTGAAATTCATTCGTACCAATAGTGGCACCTCGATTAACCAAATCAATCGTGTTCAAAAAGGACAGAAAGTGAAGGCTGGGGATGTGTTGGCAGACGGAACATCAACTGAACGAGGTGAATTAGCTTTAGGGCAAAATGTGCTTGTGGCTTTTATGTCTTGGGAAGGCGGTAACTATGAAGATGCGATTTTGCTTTCTTCTCGTTTGGTGCAAGATGATTATTATACTTCAATTCATATTGAAGACTTTAAAATTGATATTCGTGATACCAAACTTGGTCCAGAAGTTGTTACTCGGGATATTCCAAATGTTGGAGAGGAAAAACTCAAGAATTTAGACGAACAAGGAATTGTTCGTATTGGTGCACAAGTTAAATCCGGTGATATTCTAGTTGGAAAAATCACACCAAAAGGTGAGACTGACTTAACAGCAGAGGAAAAACTTTTGCGAGTAATTTTTGGTGAGAAATCTCGGGATGTAAAAGATACTTCTCTCACATTACCTCACGGTGAATATGGTAAGGTCGTGAATATTCGGGAATTTTCCCGTGATAATGGAGACAAGTTGCAATCTGGTGTGATTCGTTCTATTCAGGTTTCAATAGCCGTGCTTCGTAAGATTCAAGTTGGCGATAAGATGGCTGGTCGTCATGGTAATAAAGGTATTATCTCTCGTATTGTTCCAGCAGAGGATATGCCTTTTATGGCAGACGGAACCCCAGTTGATATTATTTTAAATCCACTTGGTATTGTGTCTCGTATGAACCTTGGGCAGGTATTGGAAACCCACTTAGGTTTTGCTGCTCATAAACTTGGATACCATGTAGCTACACCGGTGCTTGATGGTGTGACAGAGGAGCAGATTAAGGCCGAACTACAAAAAGCTGGCGTACCAGAAAATGGGAAGGTAACCTTGTTTGATGGCAAAACTGGAGAAGCATTTGATGAACCTGTCATGGTTGGAATTAAATATTTCTTAAAGCTTCATCATCTGGTAGATGATAAAATGCATGCTCGTTCAACCGGTCCATACAGCTTAATTACACAACAACCTCTTGGTGGTAAAGCTCAGATGGGTGGACAGCGATTTGGGGAAATGGAAGTGTGGGCGTTGGAAGGTTATGGTGCCGCACACACCCTTCAGGAAATGCTAACGATCAAATCGGATGACGTAGTTGGTAGAAGTAAAACTTACGAAGCAATTGTCAAAGGTGAGCCAATCAAGAAACCGAATGTACCAGAAAGCTTCCGGGTGTTAATTAAAGAATTGCAAAGTCTTGGGTTAGATGTTGATTTGCTCGGGACAAATGGATCAATGAGTATGCAAGATGCTATTCCTCAAGATTCTGAAGATCAAGAATTATCCACTGTTGCTGTAGTCGAAGCACAGTCAGGACCTTCTCTGTTTGATGAACCAGAGAAGAAAAAAAAGAAGGTAAAGAAAGAATAATTTTTTAACCATATGATAACTCAAACTGAAGAATTCAAAGGCGTAAAAATCAAACTAGCTTCTCCAGAGACTATTTTAGAATGGTCTTACGGCGAGGTGACCAAGCCCGAGACAATCAACTATCGTACACAGCGTCCGGAAAAAGATGGTTTGTTTGATGAAAAGATTTTTGGACCGATTAAGGACTGGGAATGTTATTGCGGTAAATATAAGCGCATTCGTTATAAAAATATTGTTTGTGATAAATGTGGTGTTGAGGTAACAAAATCTAGTGTTCGTCGTGAACGAATGGGTCACATTACCTTAGCGGTGCCAGTTGCTCATATTTGGTTCTTGCGCTCAGTGCCAAGTCGTCTTGGCTTGGTGCTTGACTTGGGTGTTCAAGAATTAGAGCGTTGCGTTTATTTCGCAGCTTACATCATCACTTCGGTTGATGAAGATGCTCGCCAGGCAACTTTGGATCAAATTGAAAGTGAATTCAAAGTTAAGAAAAAAGAGATTGAATCTCGTTACGAAGCAGTAATTGGAAAGACTCGTTTGGAGATGTCTAAGGACACCAAAACTGATGCTGATGTTCTTGGTGCTAAAATTGATGCCGAAATTACTAAAATCAAAGATTTATGGCAACAGGAAGTTGCTGGTTTGGAAAACATTCGCGATCAGGCGCGCTCTGAACTAAAGAGTATCAAGAAATATCAAATTATTTCTGAATTGGCTTATCGTGATCTTTCTTTAAAGTATGGCCCAGTATTTACTGCTGGTAGTGGAGCGGAAACAGTTAAGGGTCTTCTAGAGGAAATTAATTTGGAAGAATTGGCTCAGGATGTTGAGGCCCAATTGGCAAATACAGAAGGTCAAGTTGCTAAAAAAATACAACGTCGTTTGAAGTTGATTAAATCTCTAATTAAGTCTGGTCTTCGCCCAGAATGGATGATGATAACCCACTTGCCAGTTATTCCTCCAGATTTGCGCCCAATGGTGCAATTGGATGGCGGCCGTTTTGCTGCATCAGATTTAAATGATTTATACCGTCGCGTGATAAACCGCAACAATCGCTTAAAGAAACTTTTAGAAATTAAATCTCCAGAAGTCATTACTCGTAACGAAAAGCGTATGTTGCAGGAAGCAGTGGATGCTTTAATTGATAATTCAGTTCGCCATGGTAAAGAGGTGACTGCTTCAACTGGACAAAAGCGTAAACTCCGTTCCCTTGCCGACATGCTCAAAGGCAAGCAAGGTCGTTTCCGCCAGAACTTACTTGGAAAGCGTGTAGATTATTCTGGCCGTTCTGTTATTGTGGTGGGTCCAAATTTAAAACTTCACCAATGTGGCTTACCAAAAGCCATGGCTTTAGAATTGTTTAAACCATTCGTGATTTCTAAATTAATATCTCGTGAGTATGCACATAATGTTCGCTCGGCTAACCGTTTAATTGAACAGGGCCGTACAGAGGTATGGGATATTTTGGAGGAAGTAACCGAAGGTCACTATGTATTGTTAAACCGCGCTCCTACCCTGCACAGACTTGGTTTCCAAGCATTCCAACCATTGTTGATTGAAGGTAAGGCAATTCAGCTTCACCCAATGGTTTGTGCTGCGTTTAACGCTGACTTTGACGGTGACCAGATGGCTGTACACGTTCCATTAACAGAAGCTGCACAAAAGGAAGCGCGTGAGATCATGGTTTCTTCTCATAATTTGTTAAAGCCAGCCTCAGGCCAACCAGTTATGACTCCAGACAAAGATGCTGTAGTGGGTTGTTACTATATTACAAAAATTCGCGAAGGTTTGCTTGGAGAAGGAAAAGTCTTTGTTGATCGCCAAGAAGCCATCCTTGCTTACAACAATAAACATGTTCATATTCAGGCAAAGATTAAAGTTCGTATGCCTGACGGGGAAATGGTAGAGACTTCTGTTGGTCGGTTGATTTTTAATAAAATCGTGCCGTCAGAAATGGGCTTCAGAAATGATGCATTTGATAAGAAGAAACTCCAGTCTTTGGTTCGTGAAGCATACCGTTTGTTTGGACCAGAGCGCACTGCTGAGTTGATTGATGAAATTAAGCGAACAGGCTTTTACTACATGAAGCAGTCAGGTTTGTCTTGGGGTATGGATGATTTGCATGTTCCAGACAATAAATACGAGCTACTTGGCAAAGCAGATGAAGAAGTTCAGTTGGTTCGTGAGCAGTTCTTAGAAGGTTTGCTGACTGAAGAAGAACGATTTGGTCGCGTAGTAGAAATTTGGGCAGACGCGTCTGAAAAAATAGCAAAAGGCGTTGTCGGGACTGTGACTGAACATTCTAGTGTGAATTACTTTGTATCTTCTGGCGCTCGTGGATCTTTCTCTCAAATCACTCAAATGTCTGGATTGAAAGGCTTGGTGGTTAACCCAGGTGGTCGTACTATTGAACTTCCTGTTCGTGGATCTTTTAAAGAAGGACTTGGAGTACTTGAATATTTCATCTCTACTCACGGTTCTCGAAAAGGTATGTCTGATACAGCACTTCGTACCGCAGATGCTGGTTATTTGACTCGTCGTCTGGTAGATGTTGCGCAAGATGTGGTAGTAAATGCAGAAGATTGTGGCACAAAAGATTATGATTTAATTACACTTGCTGAAAGTGAAGTAATGAATCAATCATTTGAAAACCGTTTATTCGGGCGCGTGGCTGCTGCGGACATTAAATCAGAAGATGGAACGGTGTTTGTGAAGAAGAATCAGGGGATTGATGAGTTGATGGCTGGGGAAATTGTGAAAGCTGGAATTACTGAAGTAAAATCTCGCTCGGTGTTGAAGTGTAAGTTAATTCGTGGAATCTGTCAGTTGTGCTATGGTTATGATCTCGGCTTTAATGCTATGGTTAAAAAAGGTGCAGCTGTCGGAATCGTGGCGGCACAAGCAATCGGTGAGCCGGGTACACAGTTAACAATGCGTACTTTCCACACTGGTGGATCTGCCTCAGTGAGTGACATCACACAAGGTTTGCCTCGTGTAGAAGAGTTGTTTGAAGCGCGTGAACCAAAGGGTATGGCAACAGTTTCTGAAATCGCTGGAAAAGTTTCTATTAGCATTGCTCCGACTCGTGAACAAATTATTCGTATTGAAGGACAAAATGTTGAATCCCAAACTTTAACTCTCCCAAGCGGTAAAGAAGCTTTAATTAAGCCTAATACTCATGTTGGTATTGGCGATGCTCTTTTTGAAGACGAAAATGGCACTTTGGTAAAAGCACAGTCTGCTGGAATCGTTGTTAACGAAAATGGTAATTTGAAATTAATTCATGAGGGTGATGATTTGCGTGAATATATCATCCCACGTGGTTTTTCTTTAACAGTTAAAGATGGCGACTTAGTATACCCTGGTCAACCATTAACTGAAGGTAGTGTGAATCCAAATCAGGTTCTAGAGTTAATGGGGACAGAGGCTGCACAAAAATATATTGTTAAAGAGGTACAGGACATCTATGTATCACAAGGACAACAGATCCATGACAAACACGTGGAAGTAATTGCTCGTCAAATGTTCTCAAAGATGCGCATAACTGATGCGGGTGATTCTGATTTTGCCGTAGGTGACATGATAGATAAATCCAAGTTTGTAGAAAACAATGATCAGTTAGAGTCTGAAGGTCGCACACCAGCTCAAGCTGAGCAATTGTTAATGGGTATCACTAAAATTTCTCTTTCAACTGAAAGCTTCCTTGCAGCGGCATCTTTCCAGGAAACCACTCGCGTGCTTATTGAAGCAGCTGTGACTGGTAAAACTGATTACCTCCGTGGTCTAAAAGAGAATGTGATTATCGGTAAGCTGATTCCGGCAGGGACTGGATTTACTGAGGAAATTGCCGAGGCTAATCTTAAATCCCAACCTTTACCGATCGCATAATTTAGCTTCAGAATATTATAATTCTACAGAATTATAGTTGCAGAAAATATTTTGTAAAATAAAAACACCACTCCCTCAGGGGTGGTGTTTTGTTGTGGGTTGTAGGAGTGGTGTAGATTAGAGAAGTAGTGTAATT
>CAYZEK010000002.1:0-57115 GCA_964477805.1 uncultured Candidatus Saccharibacteria bacterium
CCCGCGGCCAACATCATAAGACCCATAATACTTTTACCATTAACTTCTTCGCCAAGTATCAATGCTAAAGGTAATCTAGGTAGATATTTACTCAGTAGCGTAGTTTTGCGGTTAATGTTATTTTCTAGCACAACAATATTGACCCCCACTTTACGAAGTTTTGTGACAACGCGAGCCAAAGATTTATTGTGTTCCCAAGGAATAAAATCCTCTGCACCTAAAGCCACTTTATGAATTCTTGAGTCTGGGGGTATGCCTGTATAGCCTGTTAAAAAAATCTTTGCAATACCAAAAGCGTCGGCATTACGAAAAATCGCACCGACATTATGCATTGAGCGAATATTGTGGGCAATCACATATAATTCAGGCTTTATGTGAATTTGAGGTTTAACGTGTTTATCAATCAACGAGCAATCACTTCTTTAACTTTTTCGATAATTTGATCAATAGTCTGCTCACTCTTAAGTAAGTAATCAGTGATCCCGGCTTCCAAAATCTTACTCAAAGTTTCTGGATCACTCAAGTTAGTAAGCATCACTACTGGCAAAGAAACTGTTTCTGGGTTGGCCTTTAACTCCCAAACAACGCCTAAGCCATCAAGTTTGGGCATCATAATATCTAGCAATACTACATCTGGTTTCACTTCTTTGATTTTGGTAATTGCTTCCTCACCGTCATACGCCGGGGTAACATCAAAACCAGCAGATTTAAAACCCTCAACAAGTGATGCGGAAATTAATTTATCATCCTCTGCGCAAACGATTTTAGGCATATTTTATCAAAATTGTTAATTTATATGTATATATAGGTATTATACGCCAAATCTAAAAAGATATCCACAAACTGATCAAATTAGTTTAAGTAATTGGCAAACTAAAATAAAACGTTGAACCAAAATTCTCCCCTGAGCTTTCTGCCCAAATTTGTCCACCATGGGCTTCAACAATCCCTTTACTAACAACCAAACCTAGACCAGTCCCCTTGCGAGATGAATCAAAACTCTTTAATTGTTTAAACTTTGAGAACAAAACACTTAAATCTTCATGACTAACGCCAATACCACTATCCTTCACAGAAACTACAATCTTTTTCGCATCTGGTTCAGAAGCAATATTTAAAACAATTTCACCACTATCAGTGTACTTAATTGCATTACTTAATAAATTAGTGACTACTTGAGAAATACGCACTCTATCAAATTTAGCTAATTGCTTTTCAGGTCCAATATAGCTCAAACTTAAATGCTTAGCTTGTGCCTGAGGTTCAAATGCCTTTAGTTGTTCCTTAATACTTTCCACTAAATTATACTCTTGTATGTTTAAGTCAAATTTTCCTGCTTCGATTTTTGCCACATCTAACAAATCATTTACCAGCTCAAGCATATTGGTTGCCGCCAAGTCTATGGTCGTAATGCCATCCTCCAGTTTGGCTTTCTCTAACTGAGCTTTGGCATCATGCAAACTTTTTAATAATGCTTCACTGGACCACCGCACTGCGGTTAATGGCGCTCGCAACTCATGCACCATCATGGCTGTAAATTCCTGCCTAAGTTTTTCTAAAGATTTTTCTGTGGTAATATCATGCAGAATCACGGCAACCCCACGGTAAATCCCCGCTTTATCCCGCACAGGCGTAACGGTAATTTCAATAACTTTATCATGAAGCAATAGTTCTGGTACAGATAACGGTATGTTTTTAGCCAATGATTCATCAATTTTTGTTCGTAAATCCACTTTGCCAGCCAATGCATCTACGATATCAAAAGTTGTGACTTCTTTTCCAACAGGCAACTGAAGCAGATCAACCACCGAGGGGTTAGAAATAACTAACTGATACTCTAGGTCAACCATAAACACGCCGTCAGTCATGGCTGCGATAATACCAGATAGTTTTCCTTTTTCATTCTCTAGCACAACCTGGAGTTGAGAAACTGCAAAAGATGCTTGGTTGGTGATGGTGTAAACAACAGCGGCCTGGTCCTTTCCAAATAAACCAGGCTTAACAGACGAAATGTTAATCATGCCTAATAACTGTCCGTCAATAATCACAGGAATGTTTAAATACGACGCCACTTGCACCCCCAAGCTATCATCCAAAATTGCGCCACTCATTCGTTCGTCTACTTTGACGATTTGCACATCTTCATTACAAATGGCAGTAATGGCAGCCTGCATCTTATCTTTTACTTGTGAAATGAATGCATGATTAACTGAATTATGAACATGACATTTAAATATGATGTTTTTTGGATCCGTTAACAACATGAACGACACTGTCTCATACTCCAACAAATAACCGATACTGCCTGTAACAATCTCAATAATTTTGCTAGTGTCCAGCGTATAACCAATACGCTCATTAATTTCTTGCAATACCTGAATTTGATATATTCGTTGCTGTAGTTCTTGAGACTTAGTGGTAGCTCCTTTTGTTAACGCTCGTTCACGCATCAACCTGCGCGCCATGAAAAATGACACCACTCCAAGCAAAATAAAGTCAGACACGAGTAAAATTACTATTGTCATTGCTTCCGATTTATTAACGAACAACTTAATTTGACATTCGGTAGGGGCTGGTTGTATTCAAGGAAAATATCAGAATATTGATCAAGTAAAAGTCGGAATTGCAATAACGCCACTGGCTCTGATAGCTCTTGATAACGGCTGACCAGTTTTTGCATTACCGTTAAAGGTTGCCCGGCAATAGCAGATATTTCACCAGTGTCATCTACAACTAAACCAGGCACCGATGATGCAATTTCTCGTGCAATATTTGCACCAAAAATTACCATATGCCTACGCACTAGCTCTGTTAAAAACTTCTTATATGTTTGAACTGGGACCATTTTATTTTTATCACTCAGGGTGATTTTTGTATCTTCTAGCTAATTCCTCTATTAATTATACCATACCTGTCTCTGCTCAGCCAAATTATATGTGATTGTCTAGATTATCTTGTAACAAAGTATTTTTAAATTCTTTCATACGTCCAAACCCAATAGAATCACGCAAAACATCACGTGCTAAAAAAGCTGGCACACGCGCCACAGTAAAGTCTGCATATTTTGTGTTAATTTTGTCTAAAGCTTGAACTAAACGCAGTCCTCCCCCTTTACTTTTATCGAACAAACTTACTTGCCCGGAACTCAGCACTAACCCAAACACGGTGACCCCAATCAAATAAACTTCTTTTTCTAAATACTCTAAATCACTACTGGATTCTAGTAATCTGATTGTTTCCAGATAAATATCACGCCCGTCCTGTAAATAATAACCCAACTGTGAGCCTTTACTAATTCGATTGGTATGATCTTTATTATGTATATGTACATGTACTCCGTTGCCCATCACTTTATTCACACGCAAGCGCGTTGCTACCATTTCGCATAACTTATACAACACTGGACGCATTGCATGCTTATCCCGATATTCTTGTGGCAATGTATACATATGTCCAATTGATTTCATAGCCGAAATATCATCACGGGCGTTGATTACCTCATTGAAATTTTCTTTCCAACTACCCTCCAATTGACCCATGCTATGCAAGTGATATCCAGAGATACCATAACGCACCACCAGTTTGGTTAATGGATAATCTCGCAAGTCAGTCAAATTATGTATTCCTAACTTTGCTAGACTATTTTTCGTACGAACACCAATGCCAGGGATATCTGTTAAATCTAACCGTTCATATAGCGAAGCTTTGTCTGTCGGCCGAACTATAGTTAACCCATTTGGCTTTTGTAAATCAGATGCAATTTTTGCCATCAGCTTGCTATAACTAACCCCAGCCGAACACTTAATCCATTCCCCGACTTCCGCAAGCATGCGAGTTTTAATTTCCTTGATAATTCGCTCGGCTTCTTTCCATGGATCAACCAGACGCCATTGGCCATTTTGCTTGGTCCGCACATTGCAAGATTTAGTTAAATCCAAAAAGGCCTCATCAATACTATATTTCTCAATTCTATCAGTGTAATCTTCAAACACCTTTAAAAACCGCGCCGTGTAATATCTATACCGGGCTGGTGTTGTCGGTGTCAGAATGATTTTTGGATAAAGTTTTTTAGCCTCCCAAACCGGCATGGCTGTTTTTATCCCCCACTTCTTTGCTTCAATGCTCGGAGCAATAATGATCCCACCCAAATGCTCACACACACCGAGAGGCTTCCCGCGCCACTCAGGCCGATCCTGTTGTTCACAAGAAGCAAAATACGAATTCATATCTATATGCGCAATGATTGGTTGCGGTATCGGTATACCAATTTTTGTATCCATATCTATATGGTATACGATTGTTCACCTTTTATCAATAGGTAATGACCACTGCCGCCCCAATCGTCAACCAAACAAACAAAAAGCCACAACAAATGAGTTGTGGCGATGAATCATTCTCTATTGATTGTTATTCGACCTTCGGGCTTCTACATGTAATTTTTTATGAAAAACAAACAGCACTATTCCAATTAATACATATGTCAGCCAAAAATATCCACTTGCATAAACACTACGACCAGTAAAATGCGTTGTAACGACAATGTCAGCAATCAAACCAATAATTGTCCAAACCACAACCAGCAAGATTCCTTCAAAATAGTTTAATGTGCCCATGCGTCGAGAAATCGCTATAGTAATGATTGCCAAAGCAACATAAAACAAAATAACCACTGTCCAACTACTAATATTCAAGTAATTAATGAAAATGATTTTAGTAATGATAAACAGGACTTGTGCGGAGATGGTTCCTAAAAGTAACGAAGCAATAGTCATTATTCGGAAATAATTTTGACGACCTTCTTTGCAACAGGCTTACGAGCAGTTTTTGATTTACTGCTCTTTTGAACAACTGATGACGCAACTTTTGAAGTCGCTTTAGATGCTACGGTAGATTTTTTAATAGTTGCACGCTTCTTTGGCTCTGGAGTGGCTTTTAAAAAGTCTTCAAAACTCCAATTATCACCGCTAACCACAGGAGATTGTGATTCTGATTTAACTGCCACACCCTCTACGGCTTTTGGTTTAGATGTTACTTTTTGTGTTACTTTAATTTTTGACTGTTGCGGAGTAAGGTTACTTGCAGGCATGAGACCTGACTTCTTTTGCTTCTCACCACCGCGCCAATTATGTGGTACAAAGCCATGGAACAATCCTGCCTTAGCTTCTGCACTAGCTCCATAGACTGATGAATACCAGTCCATACCAAGCACAATTCCATACCACCCACCAAAAAATAGCGCAATTAACATCGTAAAGAAATCAACTACCAAGAGAGTCGCCTCGCTCATTCCTAAAGAATAAGTATTAAAGTCTAGAATTAATACTAAATCATACAGAACAAAAATTGCTCTGTGCAACATTGCAAAAAGAACCATGCCTAGAATTGAGCATAGAAACAAATACAGTGCTTTGGTGACAGCTTTACGCATAATTTATTTTTATTTTATGATAATTTATTTCAGATCCAAACGTTCGTTTTTATTATACCATATTTTTCATTCATAACAAACTTTTTGGTGGATAAATGAGAGAGTTTAATGAGATGTATTCTTCAAGTAGTTTTTTACTTAATAGAAAGTATGCTCTTCTTATAACTATCTAAGTGATCGAGCGCTACTCCTGTACCTTTTGCCACACACAATAACGGTTCTTCTGCGACATAACAAGGCACGCCAACGGCTTGAGAAATATAATGATCTAGATTACGCAACATTGCAGTTCCTCCAGTCATAACCATACCTTTATCAATAATATCACTAGCCAATTCAGGCGGTGTGTCCTGCAAAACAGCCTTAACAGCACGCACCATCTCCTTTAGGTCTTCTTGAATTGCCTCTACTACTTCATTAGTCGATAACGTCACAGTTTTGGGTAAACCAGTAATATTATCACGACCCTTGATTTCCATGACTTCTTCTTCTGGCAAAGCCAAAGCCGACCCAATAGTAATTTTAATTTCTTCAGCTGTCCGCTCGCCGATAGCTAAATTATATTTCTTTCGAACATATTCGATAATTGCAGCATCTAGCTTATTTCCAGCCACGCGTGCGGACGTTGAATTAACAATTCCGCCAAGACTCAACACAGCAACATCAGTAGTGCCACCACCAATGTCAATTATCAAATTCCCGCTGGCAGAAGAGATTGGTATCCCAGCTCCGATTGCTGATGCGACAGTTTCTTTGATGACGAAAGCCGATTTTGCGCCAGCGGCAACAGCAGCGTCAATTACAGCACGACGTTCGGTGGAAGTAATACCTCCAGGCACGCTAATCATAACTTCGGGTCGGAAAAAACGCACCTTACCTAGAGATTTATTGATAAAATAACGAAGCATTGCCTCTGTAACACGATAGTCGGCAATTACCCCATCCCGCATAGGACGGCTGGCAACAATTGTTTCTGGAGTGCGCCCCAACATCTCTTTAGCTTCTTGGCCGACGGCTAAAACCCGGTTATCATCCAGTGAAATTGCCACTACAGTAGGTTCGTTTATAACGATACCAGTTTTGGGGAAATGAACTAAGGTATTTGCAGTACCAAGGTCTATTCCGATTTTACTTTGGAACATATACATACCATTATAGCCTGCCAAGCCTGCTTAAGCAATGGGGTAAAATCTGCTACAATAATACTAGAAAAATAGTTATGAAATCATCTACCCGTTATTTGTTAATAGCTTTTGGCTTTTTTATTTTTATAATTTTAGCCCCATTATTAATTCTATATGTCAGTGGCACTAGACTAAATTTTAGTAGTCGTAACACTGATAGCACAGGAATTCTTGATGCAAAAACTAATCCATCGAATGCCACACTATTTATTGATGGAAAAGAACATAGCAAAACCCCCGCCATTGCCAGATTTTTGGATCAGGGTGAATATGTTTTTACTTTAACCAAAGATGGTTACTATGATTGGAGTAAACGTTTACCAATCGAATCCGATAAAGTAACTTATGCGCAAAGTGGTGTCGAAGAAATTCAACTCATCAAGAGAAGCCAACCAACACTGATTGTTCCCAAGGGCATAAAAAGTTTTACGCTAACTAATAACGAAGTTTGGTTTACTGAAAACAACAGTGTGGGCTATGCACCAATAAATGATTTCAGTAACCAAAAATTCATTCCGCTAAAGTTTACCCCTCAAAATATTCAATCACTCCGAGACAAAGGTCATTTATTTATATCTAACAAAGATGCCTATGCCGTAATTGATACCCAAACACACTCTGTTTTTCCAATTGATTTTAATTTGAATCCTGATGATGCCGTAGTGATTGGTAACGCTTTAATTTTCCAGGCTGGCACAGAATTACAAAACTACAATCTGATTACTAAAAAATCTGTTACGATAACGAACGATATTACTGGCTTTACAATGCTTGGTAATACTGCATATTTTGCCGATAATTCAGGGAATATCAGTATTGGTGTTTGGGACGGTCAACAATTAAAAGATATGCAACCAATTGTTTCTGGACAGGCTATTGCCAAAGGGCAAAACCAGTTAATAATCACAAACCAGAAACGGCTATTTTTACTAGACAGCTCAAAAAATCTATATCGCGTAAACCAAACTCTAGAATTAGTCGCTAGTCAAGTTGAAGCAGTGAATTTAGATTTAAAAACTGATGAACTTGTCATCAGAACTTCAAGTGAGTTAGGGTTCTATAATTTTTTACAAGATAAACTACAATTACTCACTCGTAGCACTAACCCAGCCTTAAGCTTTTTAATCAGATCAAATATTGGATATGGCTTTGTTGGAACATCAACTGGCTTAGAAGCAATTGAAATTGATTCTCGGGATCAACAAAATCGTTATCAACTCCTACATAATGAACCAATATGGCAACTGGCGATCACTGATGACCAAAAAACGATTATTGCATTACAAGGCGATTCTTTGATTTCAATGGAGATAAGAAATTAACTTCCCGCTATAGCATCTAACGCTTCATTAACTTTTGCATCGGCCTCTGTGTTAAACTCACGACGCACATGCACAAAATTATAGCCTTCAAATTTTTTTAAAAGACTCAAGACCTGAGTGGCTAATGTTTGTAACACTGGTTGCTTGATTTTATATACACCGGTCATTTGCTTTACAATTAATTCGGAATCCATCTGGATTTTGACCTGTGTTGCCCCTAAATTTATTGCTTCCTCCAATGCCTTAACCAAAGCGCTATATTCCGCGACGTTATTGGTTGTGGTGCCTATATACGCGCCATACGAATAAAGTAATTCTCCAGCTTCGGTTTTTATCACAACACCAATTCCAGCTGGCCCAGGATTACCACGCGCTCCACCATCTGTATTAATTACTAAAAGTTTTTTCTGTTTGATCATCTTGTTGTTTAATTATCGCTTGAATTGTGTCTTGCGGAAAATGAATATCCAATAATCGCATTTTTAATTTTTGGTGCCCATTCCACGAGTCTACCATCAGCTCTCCGGCAATGGAAATTTTACTCCCCAAATCTAACTTTGTAGCCAAATATCCCATACTAAACCCAATGCAATCTAACATTGATTCTCCTAGCATAACTCTCAACTGCAAATGTTGCTGGGTTGACCCAACAACCTTGAAACTTACTATGCGTACATCCTCTACTGAAAAAATTGGTCTTGTATTTCCAGCGCCGTATGGTTCTAGATTTTCTATCTCACTATATACTGAAAGTGAAATATCTTCTTCTTTTAACTGCCCATCGATCATGATAGTTGGGGCGTTAGATTCGATTGGGTGATTATCAACATAGTGCAGAATTGCTAAATACAGTGCGTCAAGTTCAGATGTTTGCGCAGTCAAACCTGCCGCTTGCTTATGACCACCAAACTTTATCAAGTGTGATTGGACAGATTTCAGACACTCTACAATATTGAACTCTGCACCGCCAACACGAGCTGAACCAGTGCTCTCAGTTTCACCTCGTTCCATAATTATGGTCGGTTTATTGTATATCTCGGCAACACGACCAGCGACAATCCCAACCAACCCCTTTGCCCAACCATCACTATGTAGCAACAACACGCTCCTATCGCCTAACAACTCAGCTTGTTCTTTTGCCTCAGACACAATCCTATTAGTTAAATCACGACGCCTGCGATTAATGTCTTCTAGGCGATTCGCTAAAGTAATCCCCTCAGCAAAATCGGTCGTAGTCAGTAACGCCAAAGCCACATCAGCATGCTCTAAACGACCCGCTGCGTTTATCCTCGGGGCAATAGTAAAACCAATGGTTTGGGTATCTAAAATATCTTTCTTCAAGTCTATACCTGCATTCTCAATCAACTGCCGGAGTCCCATCCATTTACTTTTTTGCAAAACCTTCAAACCAAATTTTACTAAAATCCGATTTTCACCCAATAACGAATGGCAGTCTGCCACCGTCCCAATAGCCACTAAATCCAACAGCCATTTATCCCACTCAGGCTGATAGTCTTCTGCTGGGATTCCTTTTTGTTGGATGACTTTTTCAGGAGACATCAAGATTGCTTTCGCAACTTTATAGGCAACTCCAACACCCGTGATTTGATCGTCAGGGTAAACTTCATTTGGGTTTTTGGGGTTTACTAATGCAAAAGCTTCTGGAATCTCCCCAGTAATTTCATGGTGATCAGTGATAATCAAATCAATGCCATTCGCCCGGCAAAACTCTGCCTCCGCAACTGAGTTGGTGCCACAATCTACAGTAATGACCAATTGAATCCCCTGTGCTTTGATCTTTTGGAAAGCTTCCAGGTTTAGACCGTAGCCTTCTTTGAATCTATCAGGAACATAACTACTCACCTCAACACCCAAATATCGAAAAGTTTGTTGGAGCAATGCATTAGCTGTAACCGCGTCAGCATCATAATCGCCATATATCAGAATTTTCTCTTTCTGTTGTATGGCCTGCCAAATCCGATCCACTGCAGTCTGCATCTCTGTAAACAAAAAAGGATTATACAGATTTCGATAATCTGGATTTAAAAATCGCTCTACTTGATCAGTAGAATACACTCCGCGTGAATACAACAACTGCACCACTAAACTATGTAATTCTGGAAATTGTTCAAGAATTTCGCGTGGGGCGGGGTCAAAAATTTGCCAGTGTTTCGCCATATAGGCATGATAACACACCAAACTAGTGCAGAACAGACAACAAGCTTACGCCATTCATTTCTGGTGGTTTTTCCAACCCCATCAACTCTAGAATAGTTGGAGCGATATCAGAGACAACTCCAACTGGCACATGACCAGATAGTGATAGATAGTCACGGTCCTTTGGAGGGTCTATCTCAAATTCTTTGGCCACTAAGATAAAGGGCACTGGACTAGTAGAGTGTTCTTTATCTATTTCTCCAGTCTTTACATTTACCAAGTTCTCAATATTGCCATGATCAGCTGTGATAATCAAAGCTGCCCCAACAGATAAAACTGCCTGCGCGATCTCGTGTAAAAACCTGTCTATGTATTGAACGGCCCTGATACCAGATTGTAGATTACCAGTATGGCCGACCATGTCTGGATTTGCAAAATTTGCTAGATAAAAATTGAAGTCAGAATTTTTTATTTTGTCTATTAAAATTTCGGTTAATTCAGCGCCAGACATTTCTGGATGTAATGCATAATTTTTATTATTTTCTGGGCTAGCCACGATTTTTCTTTCTTCACCCTTAAAAGCTTCACTTGCACCGCCATTAAAGAAAGAGGTTACGTGTGCATACTTTTCACTTTCAGCAATGTGGAATTGTGTTAAACCATTTTGGGAAATGTAATCAGCGAGATTATTTTTTAAATTCATCGGAGGGAAAGCCACGTGCACTGGTAAGCCAAAAAAGTATTCCGACATAGTCACAAAAAACAAATTCGGGATAACATTATGTTTCTTTGGAATATCCATCAATTCTGGCTGAACGAATGCTTGAGTGATCTGGAGCGCCCGATCAGAACGAAAATTGAACATAATACAAGCATCATTTACTTCAACTTTTGCGACTGGATGCATTCCACCATGCCCCTCCTCACGAACGATTACGGCAGTTGGTGGAATCATCTCATCATAAACATTCTGGTTGTACGAATTCAACACTGCATCCTCTGCGCTATCGGCAGCTACCCCTATTCCGTTTACAATCGCCTGATAGGTCATTTCTGTCTGGTCCCAGTGATTCGCACGATCCATAGCGTAAAATCGACCTGAAATCGTTGCAATTTTACCAACACCGATCTCAGAAATTTTTCTATTAACTTTTTTTACAGTATCAAACGCTTCCTTCTCTCCAGTGTCACGTCCATCTGTAAACATATGTACATAAACTTCTTTCACCCCTTGCTCCACTGCCAAGCCAAGTAATGCGTATAAATGATCTTCGCTACTATGAACACCGCCAGAACTAACTAACCCAATCAAGTGTAACTTAGAATTATTTTTCTTAACATGCTCGCAAGCATCAATTAAAGCCTGATTCTTAAAAAATGATCGATCTTGAATCGCGGCATTAATGCGAGGGAGATCCTGACCAACGATCCTCCCAGCGCCAATATTCAAATGCCCAACCTCAGAATTACCAACTTCACCCCAAGGTAAACCAACCACGGGACCAGACGCTAAAATTGAAATTGTGGGATAAGTAGCCACCAAATGATCCAAAGATTTCGGTTCAGCTAAAGCAATCGCATTCCCGTGACTAAAAGAAGCAACACCAAAACCATCCAAAATTACTAGTACGACCTTTTTGTACGGTGGAAAGTTCATTGTTGTTTACCTATCTAATTCAGATTCAATAGCCAAGAGACGATTATATTTTGCCAACCTTTCACCTCGGTTAAGACTGCCAGCTTTAATGTATTTTGCTCCCACAGCGACACTTAAATCAGCAATAAAGTCATCTAATGTTTCTCCACTCCTATGAGAAATGATTACTTCGTAACCATACTTCTGAGCTAATTTAATTGCTACCATTGTTTCGCTGACTGTCCCAATTTGATTCAGTTTGATCAAAACTGCATTAGCAATTCCAGAAATAATTCCTGATTCAATTCGTTGAGTATTTGTCACAAATAAATCATCCCCTACTAAAGTTGTTTTATGGCCAAGTTCTTCGGTTAATTTTTGCCATCCCAAAAAATCATCTTCTGCACATCCATCCTCAATGATTTGTAATCCAAAAGCCTTGATCCATTGTTGATACAACCTGTACATACTAGCCGGTTTAAAATGCTTGCCATCACCTTTTAAGCTATAAATTTCTTTATTAGCATCAAAAAATTCACTGGCTGCTGCGTCTATCCCTAATGCAAAATCTTTGCCAACACTAAAACCTGCAGATTTAATCGCACTTGTTAAAACACGCAAAGCCTTTTTGTTCGAACCAATTTTGGGAGCAAAACCACCTTCATCGCCCACACCAACACTTAGACCCTTTTTAATCAAAATACGTTTCAATTCGTGAATAACAGCAAAAGATTTTTGGATTTTATCAGAAAATTTCCCCTTAATAGGGATGATAAAAAACTCCTGAATATCCAAACCAGAATCAGCATGCACGCCACCATTAATGACATTTAATAATGGGGTTGGCAAGGCAAGATGAGAAAAATTATATTGGGAAGCCAAATATTTGTACAAAGGTTTATTTGTTAACTTTGCCCCAAGTCTGGCACAAGCCAAAGATACTGACAAAATCGCATTGGCTCCTAATTTGGATTTATCTGAGGTTTTATCTAAGTTCACCATTAATTCATCAATAGTCTTCAAATCAATCACTGACTTTCCTTTTAACAAACGTGCTATTACTGTATTTACGTTTTTACAAGCTCGTCTTACTCCTAAACCTGAATATCTATGTTTAATTCCATCTCTTAACTCCAAGGCTTCGTGAGTTCCAGTCGATGCGCCACTCGGCACACTGGCAATTGCACACACCAAACCTGACCACACTGTGGTTTCTACGGTTGGGTTACCACGACTATCCAAAATCTCCCTTGCTGTTATGCGAGTGATGATATTTTTCATTCTGATTTCATCTTTTTAAAGCTTCTAGCCCCGGCAATTTTGCCCCAGATAAATACTTCAACATTGCCCCTCCGCCAGTGGAAACATGATCAATATATTCAAATTGATGTGCCTGACGGATAGCAGCAACGGTTTCACCACCACCAGCAACGCCAAAAGCTTTTCCGCTACTTACTGAACCAACAATTTTTGCCAAAGCCATAGTGCCTGTCCGAAATGGTTTTTTTTCAAAATATCCCAAAGGACCATTCCAGCAAATAGTCTTGGCTGATTTCAAAATTTTTGAATATTCTAAAATCGTTTTAGGGCCAATGTCACAAATCTTCTCCGTGGGTTTGATCTCATAACGGTTTTTCACAATGGCTGTTTCTTTTGGATTACTAGTGTCAAATACTGCCACATCTTTGGGCAACACCAATTTATCTTTAAAATTTTGTAGTAACTGCCAAGCTAATTGTTGACTTTCCTTCTCTATGACTGATTCACCTATTTCTAAACCTTCCGCTGCAAAAAATACATTAGCTAAACCGCCGCCAAGTAAAATATAATCGGCTTTTCTGCCCAAGACTTCTAACGTCTTAGCTTTGTCCGAAATTTTTATTCCCCCCATCATTAAGACAAATGGGTGTTGCGACTTTGTTAGTACATAATCTAAATTTTTGATCTCCTTTTCCAACACAGGGCCAACAAAGGCAGGAAGTTCCTGAGTGATTGCCACTATCGATGCCGCTGTTCTATGGTCAACGGCGAAAGCATCATTAACATAGACATCCCCCAAAGTAGCCAAAATCATTGCAAAATCTTTGCGATTATTCTCTTCCCCTGGATAAAAACGCAAATTCTCTAAAACTGTTATATCTTTAGCTGACATCTCTTGAACAGCTTGCCGAACATTTTCTAGCTCGATATTTCCATTTACAAAGACAACATGCTTAATTGGATAAGTAACAGGTCGATCTTCAGTTTCAAGAAATTTTACTTTCAACAGTTCTGCCAGACGTTCCGCCATTGGTTTGAGTGATGCTTTTTTTACCCATCTACCATCTGGGCGACCTGTATGGGAAAGGATCACAATTTTAGCATTGTGCTTCTGTAAGAATTTTATCGTTGGTAAAATCTCTTGAATCCTAAAATCATCTAGCATCTTTCCTGACTCATCTATTTCCTCATTAAAATCAACACGTAGTAATACGGTTTTATTTTTGATATCAGTTGATTTTAGGTATTTATAAGCCATTTTTTATTTTAGGATTGACTACTATGCTTTGCTATTCCGTCAGACTTTTGCCAACTAGAATAGTTTGTTCAACCAACCTATTAGAATACCCAAATTCATTGTCGTACCAAGCAATGACTTTCACAAAATCGCCATCTACAACCTGAGTCAAGGATAAGTCCACCACGCAACTAGCTGGATTACCAATGATATCAGAAGACACCAATGGTTCATTACTAACGACTAGTTTATCTTTATATAATGGATGAGAACTCGCATCAATAAATGCTTGATTTACTTCTTCAACAGTGACTTTTTTCTTAAGGAGAACAGCGAAGTCTGAAAGACTGCCAACTGGAGTAGGTACCCGAAACGCAAGGCCATTGAATAAACCTTTCAATTCTGGCAAAACTTCTGTCGCAGAAATTGCTGCACCTGTAGAAGTCGGAATGATGTTTACCGCTGCAGCTCTTGCTCTACGCAGGTCATTACTCTTCCCACCAGGAGGTGGTCCATCTACTAAGTTCTGCTCGGCGGTATAGCTGTGTATAGTACTCATCATCATTTTATTGATTCCAAACTTGGAAAGTAATACCGCTGCAACAGGAGTTATGCAATTAGTAGTGCAGGATGCATTACTAATAATTGATTGTCCTTTGTATTGATCTTCATTCGCAGCGAGCACAATCGTCGAAGTTAGCCCTTCATCTTTCGCAGGAGCAGAGATGATGACTCGTTTTGCACCAGCTTCTAAATGTGCGCTAGCTTTCTCACTATCTGTAAATCGTCCAGTACTCTCAATTACAACCTCAGCACCAAGTTTTGCCCAAGGCAAAAGCTTTGGATCTTTTTCAGCAAATACTGGATATTTTTTTTCGCCAATGATAACATGATTCTCGTCAAACGAAACCTCTCGATTAAAACGACCATAGTTACTATCATACTTTAGTAGATGCGCCAAAACCTCTGGACTGGTTAAATCATTAATCCCAACTATTTCTAATTCTGGTTTTTCTAAAGCAATTTTAAAAGCCTGTCGACCAATTCGACCAAAGCCATTAATGCCAACTTTAACAATATGTGACATATCTTCCTTTATACCCTATTGGGTGGTTTAATTTTATTTCTAGTTTACGCTGGGCGATGCCTCTTCGACATCAATCTGATATTTGTTGGATCGCAGTAACCCAGAATTTTCACTTTTCTCACTTTTGTGAATATCAAATTGCACATATTCCGCATTTGATAACTCTGCCTGCCTCCAATACAAAATAGCGCCGAATGCGATGATTCCACAAAAAATCAAACCGAAAAAACGCAAACGCACATTTTGTTCAGATAGCCCTGTACCTTGTATTCCCATAACTTTATTATACTATAATAATTAACTTTTAATTAAATTTTGTGTTTTAAACGACTTTAGCTTTTTCATAGCCACTTGTTTAACTCCTTCAATGGCAGGATTAAGGTACTTGCGTGGGTCGACTTCATCCGGATGTGAAGCCAAAAACACCCGAAGCTCATGCGTAAAACCAATGCGTAATTCTGTATCAATATTGATAATTGCAATGCCAGCCTGAATTGCTTTCTCAATGACATCATCAGGAACGCCACTGGCGCCATGGAGAACCAGCGGAACATTCGGAACAGCTTCACGAATTTTTTGAATACGCTCGATATCTACATGTGCCTGCACTTTGCCTGACATTTTTATAATTCCATGGATAGTTCCAACAGAACTGGCTAAAGTGTCTACCCCAGTGGCTTCAAAGAACCGCTTCGCCTCACTTGGGTCGGTAAGCAATGCCTCTTCGTCGGAAACAGACACCCAATCTTCACTACCACGCATTCGCCCAATTTCCCCTTGTACCCACGCGCCTTCATTGTGGGCAAACTCTACCATAGCCTTCGTATCTCGCACATTTTCTTCAAAAGACAAACCAGAATGATCAATCATAACGGACGAATAACCAAGTTCTATGCCACGTTTTAACTGCTCAGCGTTTTTACCATGATCCATATGCAGAGCAATCGGCACTTTAGCTTTTACGGCTAGAGTTGCCATAATTTCATACAAAGTCTCTAAGCCAGCGTACTTAATAGCCCCTTCGCTGGTTTCTAGAATTACTGGCGTATTCATTTCTTCTGCAGCAGAAATAATCCCAAGAGTGGTCTCTAGGTTCATGGTATTAAAAGCAGGATAAGCAAATTTACCTATCACATTTTTACCATTCTCAGGAAATAATTCTTTAATATGTACGAGCATTTAATCTTTCTTTTTACCAACCATTGCTGCGACTTTTGACTTTGCTTTCTCAGAATCTAATACAATGGCTTTAAAATTTTTCATTTTTGATAACCGACTCTCAATGTGTTTGCGAGTCATTAACCCTTCTTGCGGTCCGACTTTCATCACCACGCTACCGGCATTAACTGGTCCCCACTGCAGAGCTACACTGTGTGGTTTGCCATAAGCCAAAGCAGCTACGTAAGCAGTGGTGAAGCCGTCGCCAGCACCAGTTGCCTCAAAACGTGGACCAGGGAATTCTGGGATATAAAAGTAACCTTGATCACTACAACTATAAGCACCACGGCGACCATCAGTCAGCACCACTGCCTTTGGACCAAGCTTGCGTAAGCGTTGACAAAGCTCCTCGGGATCTTCGTAATCTCCAACCCAACTTTGTGCTTCTTCTTTATTCAAAGACAGAATTGCCGTACGTTCCAACATCAACTTGTTAAATTTTGGACCTTTTCGCAACTGGAATGTACCAGGATTAAATGCCAATTGTGCACCAGTCTTATCTAAATATATAGCTAAGTCTTTGTAAATTTTTTCAAATCCTGTGCCCATGCTAGTCAAATAAACCCATTTACTAGGAGCAAGTTTTGGCAACTTATACTTGCGATGCTCATGATACACCAAAATTGTTCTCTCACCTTTGTAAGAAATTACCGTAGAAGCATTGGTAGAATGCTTGTCATCAAGCATAATATATTCCGTCGCTACTTTTTCCTTCTTCATTTTGTGGATAATTTCACGGCCACCAACATCCCATGCTAACAAAGTATAGTATGCTGTTTTCAAACCCAAACGAGCCGATCCAACAGCATTATTAGCGGCATTTCCAGCAACAGTTCGATAAAGTTCATCTACCGGTAATTTATCTCCCCAATTAATCATTGCCTTGAGCTGTTTTCCAACTTTTTTTATCTCAATATCATGAATAAATAAAAATGTGTCTATCGTTGGATCCCCAATGGAGATTACATCATACTTGGTTTTCATAAGCAGTATTTTAATTTCTTGATTAATAATTTAAGTCTACCGAACTATTCGTTCTCAATAATTTTAAACAAAGCAATGTAATTTTTTTGCAATGTTCCTCCATCATTTAGTTCTGGATGAGGAATCAAGTCCACCAAAGCAATATTCAAACTCACGTCTTTTCTGTCGTCACCTACAGGACCAGTAATTTTTAATGGCTTAAATAAATTAGGCTTCAACTCACCAGTAGGTGGGAAACGATTCAATCCTTCTACTCGCATTTCTTCAAAGTAAGCCTTGGTGTAATCAACACCTATTTGCTGAAACTGTACCTTTACGATAGCCTTCCCAGAAGTCTCACAAACAACTCGTTCCGGACAACGGCTATCACTTAATACAGAATCTACCCGTAGTTCCCAATTTTCATTCACCTTTACCCAACTACTACCCATTGGAGCAACGATGTAGCCTGTTTGATACCCTTCGGGAAATAAACTTTTGCTTTCTACTGGTGGAGGAAAATCTGGTTGGTTAGACGCGGGGTTTTGATTTGCCATATTATTTGCCATATCATTCGTTCGATTAATATTCTGATTATTAAATTGATTGTTAGGACCAAAACTAGTGCGCGGGCGAAACAGTAACCATCCAGCCAAGGCAATCAAAGCGATTAAAGCAATTATACCAGCTGGGTTAAGTAATTTATCAGTTTCCATTTTTACGTTCCATAACTTTTTTAATTGCTTTTTTAATAGTATTTACATCCATGCCAAATTTCTTGACCAGCTCATCTGGCTCACCACTTTCACCAAAATTATCTTGCATGCCAACAAATTCAACTGGAACTGGATAATTCTGCGCCAATACTTCTACTACTGCTGACCCAGCGCCTGCTGATACCTGATGTTCTTCCAAAGTTACCACTGCTCCAGTCAACTTTGCTGACCATATAATAGTTTCGGAGTCAATTGGCTTGATGGTATGGTTATTTATCACCAACACACTTATACCTTCTTTTTCCAAATCCAAAGCTGCTTGTAGGCCGTGATATAAAATTGGCCCCGAGCCGATCAGAGCAACATCCTTACCTTCTTTAAAGATGCTCGCTTTACCGACTGCAAATGGAGAATCTTCTGTTGTCATCACAGGAGTTTTCTCACGTCCCAAACGAAAATATGCAGGCCCAATAGTTGTTCCCAGCGCTATAGTAGTTTTACGAGCCTCAATTGCATCACAAGGCACCACCACCGTCATGTTTGGTAACACGCGAGTTATCGCAATATCTTCTAAGGCCTGATGAGTTGCTCCATCTGGGCCAACCGAAAGCCCTGTATGAGAGCCAGCCACTTTAACATTGGCTTGACTATACGCAACGGATACCCGCAATTGATCCCAGCTACGACCAGGCGAAAAAGTAGCGTAACTAGCAATAAACGGGGTTTTGCCTGTTAAAGCCATTCCCGCTGCAACACCCATCATATTTTGTTCTGCAACGCCACACTCAATAAAGCGTTCTGGGTATTTTTTTGCAAAGTCTAGAACACGTGTGCTTTCTGCCAAGTCCCCTGTTAATGCAACAACTTCTGGATTATGTTCACCCAAATGCAAAAGACCATCACCAAAACCATTTCGGCTTGGGACTTGCTCAATATCTGCTTCCCCAATCTTTGGATTTAATTTTTGCTGTTCGTTTAACATTTCACTCCTAAATACTCTTTAATTAGACTGCAATCTATCATTCATGCTCGCTAGTAATCTGCCCGCGCAAAGTACGCAAATCTTTTAAAGCTTCCTTTGCTTCATCTTGGCTAGGTGGTTTTCCATGCCATTCGTACTTTCCTTCCATATAATCAACGCCTTTACCGGGAATTGTATGCGCAATAATGACAGTTGGTTTTTCATAAATCACCTCAGCTTGTTTATACGCGTCAATGATCGCTGGAATATTATGTCCATCAACTTCTAAAACATGCCAATTAAACGATTCATACTTATCACGTAGTTTTTCTAACGGCATTACGTCTTCTGTATAACCATCAATTTGAATATTATTACGGTCAATAATTGCAGTGATATTATGTAATTTTTCTTTACCTGCTAGCATTATAGCTTCCCAAATTTGTCCTTCTTGTTGCTCGCCATCAGACATAACTAAATACACTCGATTTTTGAGATGATCCATGCGTAACGCTAATGCAATCCCCACTGCTTGAGATGCACCCTGTGCTAATGGGCCACTACTGGTTTCTATCCCAGGTAATGCTAGGTTGTGCGGATGTCCTTGCAAACGAGTTCCTAATTTACGCAAGGTCTTTAATTCCTCAACTGGAAAATATCCCGCTTCAGCCAATGTCGCATATAAAACTGGGCAAATATGACCGCAAGATAAAACCAACCTATCGCGACCATGCCAATTTGGATTCTGAGGGTCATGTTTCATGACCTTAAAATACAGAGCAGTAAATACATCAGCCATATCTAAAGGACCAGCACTATGACCAGAGCCAGCCTCTACAAGCATTTTAATAATATCCTGGCGAATATCGTTTGCTTTATATTGAAGTTCCTGCAGATTCAATGTCTTGAAAATTTTGTTTGATATCTTCTGTTTCAAATAATGCAGAGCCGACCACTAAATAATCAGCCCCAGCGTTAATTAACGCGGCTATGTTATGCGCATTTACCCCACCATCTACTTCAATTATAGCATTTGGGGCCATTTCCCTCAATTCCCTCACCCGGTCAATTGATTCTGAGATAAATGGATTTCCTTGCCTGCCAGGATGAACTGACATGATAGTGAATTGTTTAATATTATCTGTAAAATATCTGAGTAAAGACACAGGAGTATCTGGATTGATAGCAATCGCTGGTTTCAACCCCAAATCAGATATTAATCCCAACATCTCTTCCAGCTCAGACTCACCAGCAAACGCTTCGTAATGCAAAATAATTGTGGTAAAACCGGCATCTTTGTATGCCTGAAGATTGCCTGGACTATTAACCATTAAGTGAGCTTCCCAATCATATTTTTTGGGAAGATTACCGATTAACCCGAAGTCTTGAATTAACATTGTTTGGTTTTGCACAAAAATTCCATCACAAAAATCTACTTGAATATGTTGGATATTTTTTAAGATTTGGATTTTCGTTATTTTTTCTGCAAACCCATGCGGATTTTTTTCTAAAATTGCTGGAATTATCATATTGACAAAATTATAAAAATATGGTTTACTATTGATGGTCAGTGGTAGTTTACCACCAAAATAGCAAAATAAGAGGAGAAATATAATGGAAACGGAAAGCGCAGAGTTTTTGTTGACTGAACAAAAATATCAAGAAATCCGCAATAGTTATCAAAAGCTGTTGCTGGAATCTATGGAAACAAGCCGAAGGGAAGATTTGACGATTCAAGAAATTGTCTCAAAAGCTCTAAGTTTTAGGGGATCGTCCGAAATGCAACTTAAACTTGGCATCACCGAAGCCGAGTTTAAGGAATTTTGTTGGCGACGAGACGAGGAGGTTTTAGCAGAAATCCACGCCAGCTAGCATCTCTTTTGCCAGCTAGCATCTCTTTTTGTCGTAGAGATTCATCTCCCATGAATCTCTTTTTTTATTATACCAGTTTTGGCTGTCGGTGTTGACGGACTAGTTATTTTTCTAACAGACTAATTTTTCTGATTCTACGTAAATGACGAGAATCTGTAGAGTACGCTGTTTTTAACCACACCTTCACTATAGATCCAGCTTCTTTTGTAGTAATGTAATCGCTTGGCAAACACAATACATTAGCCATATCATCATTTCTACTCATCTTTGCTTGTCTATCGTTCCAAACCAAAGCTGCGCGAACATGCCGAAACTTATTCGCAACAATACATACCCCCTGACCACTACGACAAATCAAAATCCCTAGGTTCTGCATTGGATTCTGCGACACTTTTTTTGCCACTAACTTAGCATAATCAGGATAATCATCACCTACCTTTAAAGTTTTTGCTCCGACATCAGTAAATTCAAGTTTTTTTTGTTGCAAAAACTTTTTTAAGGAAGCTTTCAATTTGTAACCACCGTGGTCTGCCCCGATATAAACCATCATAATTTTATTTATTCATTATTTAAAGCGCAATTATTTTATTAAAATCATCTGCCAATAAGCTAGCGCCACCTATTAACAATCCTGCAATGTGTGGTTGTGCCAAAAAACCAATGGCATTGGACCCATTAACACTCCCTCCATACAAAACGCGCTTTACACCATATTTTGTACTGATAAATAATGCAACCTGTTCCGCATGATCAGGAGTTGCTGGGTTTTTAGAACCTATTGCCCATACAGGTTCGTATGCAACTACAACTTTACTAGAATCAATTTCATCTAAGCTTCTTTTTAGTTGTTCCCCTACCACATCCATCACCTCAAGCTCGTCCTCTTGTACGGTTGTCCCAAAACCGACACAAAGTATGGGCGTAATTTTATACTCCAATAAAGATTTTATCTTGGCATTTATCAGCTCATCAGTCTCACCCATCGCGCGACGTTCACTATGCCCAACAATACAGTACTTAACACCCATGCTCGCCAACTGGGCAGGAGAAATCTCTCCGGTATAGGCACCTTTAATGTGCGGTGAACAATCCTGTGCCCCAACATGTGGATATTCAATACTTTCCAAAAAAGGCATTGGTGGACAAATTACGACATCATTTGTGGTGGAAACTTCAATTTTGGACGCCAAAGCCACTGCTTCGGTAACAGTCATTGGATTCAGTTTCCAGTTTCCTACAATTAATTTACGCATATTTTAATATTTTAATCTCCTCTGAGAAACTTAGCTGTTTCCTCAGGTGGCATTGGATTCACAGGAATACCTGTTGAATATTCAAATCCCGCCCATATAGTTAGGCGTGGGAATACTGTTAAGTGCCAATGGTAACTTCCTTCTTCACGCATGGTATGACGATCTTTTTTGACTGGCATAGTATGAATATAAAAATTCAGGGGCGGATCAGACAGTTTGGTATACAAAGTTCCGAGCACGCGTTTTACGGTATGGGCTAAATGAGTAATTTCTTTTTCAGAAATATCTTCATAACGAGCAGAATGTCGTTTAGGCAAAATCCATGTCTCAAAAGGACTACGGGAAGCATAGGCAGAGATTACCATAAAATGATCATCCTCATAAACTAAACGGTCTTTAGCAAGCGCTTCTTCCTTCATAATATCGCAATAAATACAAACACTATTATCTTGATAATAATGATATGCTCCAGAAATCTCCGCATGAATATGTGGAGGAACCATTGGTGTTGATAAAATCTGATAATGCGGGTGGACTAAAGACGCACCAGCATCACGACCGTGATTATGAAACACTTGGACATAAGCAGTTTTTTCATCTTTGGATAAAGCGATTATCCGATCTTTGAAATTTTGAAAAGATAAAGCAATCAACTGAGCTGACTGCATTGCCACAGGCTCATTGTGCTTACGAGTAACGATTACCTCATGATCACCATAACCAGATCTCGAATGATAAAAATCTCGGTTAGAGTATATCTTAGCGTGATCTAGTGCTTTATATTTGTTAGGGATCACACGTAACTGCCAAGCATCATTATTAGGAATCCGACAAACGTCATCACATAAATCAGGATTTTTATTTTCATTTCCAGGACAAAACACACAACTAGGGTCTAGCTCTGGCAGACCAGACATAACGCTGTAAGTACGAAAATCTTCCGGACGCTTAGCACGACCAGGAGCAATCAATACCCATTGTTTTGTAATTGGATTCTGACGAAATTCAGACATTGTGTTTTTTAAAATTTTTTGATTTTCTGTCTATTCCTTGATTTTATCAAGATAATTTTGCAGTATAATTTGGGCTGCCAAACTATCAACATTTTTTTTACCACCTGGTAAATTCTCAGCCATAACGCTAGACAATCGCTCATCCATATATTCAACTGGTATATTCAACTTCTCTTCTAGGGAGTCTGCAAATTCCTGCACTCGACGAGTAGTTTCTGTCTGTTCACCAGACATATTCAACGGCAACCCAATGATAATCCGAGTAATGGTTTCAGCCCCTACTAAATCTTCAATTTGTTCCCAAAACTCTTTCGGACTCACAATTAGTAATTCACGCGCTAAAGTTAGAGATTCGTCTGAAATTGCTAACCCAACGCGCTTGCTACCATAGTCAATGCCCAAAATTTTCATTAATTAGTCTCTCCCAAAGTTAACGGGATGGTTTTTTCAACGTCGCCACTAAATACTTTCAGCGATATCTTGTCATTTGGTTTATATTGTTTCAGGACTTGAGGAAGTGGATGATCTTCATTAATTTGTTGGCCATTTACCTCTAAAACAATATCCCCTTCCTTTAGCCCAGCCTTGTCTGCTGGACTGCCTGGCACCACTGCAAAGTCAGCGGTAGAATCACCCCGAATAAGCAAAGCACCAAAGTCACGTTTTAAATGCATCTGTTCGGCAATGGATTTGTTTAACAATAAATACCTAACGCCAATAAATGGTCGAACAATCTTACCAACACGCAAGTAGCTATCTAGTGCAACTTTGGCATCATTAGACGGAATAGCAAAGCCCAACAACTGCCCTTCTCCTGAGACAGCTGTATTCACGCCTATCACCTGCCCAGCAATATTTAGCAATGGTCCGCCAGAATTACCTGGATTAATCGCAGCATCAGTTTGAATTACGCCCTCTAACTGTTCACGTCCAGTCCTATCTCCTGCTACAATGCTACGCGACAGTCCTGACACAACACCAGTGGTCACCGTATTCTGAAATTGGCCAAGCGAATTCCCAATCGCAATAACATGTTGACCTAGCTCTAAGGCACCAGAATCAGCAAATCCCAAATATGGAGCATTGCTAATATCTACTTTCACAATTGCTAAGTCATTTGATGGATCTTGCACTAAGACCTTTGCTTCGTATTGCTTGCCGTCTGTTGTAATGACTGTATACTGAGCTCGGCTATCGCTTACTACATGTTTATTAGTCAAAATTAAACCATCCGCACTGACAAAGAAGCCGGTTCCAGCACCAATCTGTTGGATACTCGACCCAGACTGATTATCTTGTTGCCCAAAAAATGGAAATGCATTTGCCACGTCTTTGGAAATCACTATGGACACCACTGCTGGGCTAGTTTTCTTTACTACTTCTGTAATGGCCGAGTCCTCATTCAAAATTATACTTTGATTCAAAGCTTGGTTATTACTAGCAACTCCTGCGTGATTGAATAGTTTTTGAAAGCCTGGTCGATTCGTTAAATTCAAAGCACCATAAACTCCGCCGGCCATTCCAGCAATCAAACTCACAACAATAATAATCAACAATATTAATTTTTGTGAAATTGGTTTCTGGTCAGAAAATTTATCCTCCTTCAAATCATTCATGTCATTATTTATTTCTACCATATATTTTACTGAATTTATCTAACTAATTATACCATATTTAAATACCCCAGTTTTTCACTGGGGTAAAACGTTAATTATCTAGGATTAAATGGGGGCGTTGTTGGAGTTGTTGTGCCAGTTGTTTGAGTTCCTGTACTTGGAGTACCAGTGCTTGAGGTGCCGGAAGGTGTTTCGTACTCCGAAGTCGGCAATGCAGCAATTGGTTTCATCTTGGGAGTTCTTAAGCAAACATTTTGCTCCGCAATCACACCAATTCCCCCACCGCTCGATGATCCACCGCCAATAGGTGTGAACACAAATTTATTCACCAAACTTTCAACAACAGTGGCCACTAATTGACTAACTGCATTCTCAGTGTTATTTGTGCCTAAATTGATTGTGCCACTGATGGCTGCCTC
Organism: uncultured Candidatus Saccharibacteria bacterium; assembly: GCA_964477805.1. Classification (GTDB taxonomy): domain Bacteria; phylum Patescibacteriota; class Doudnabacteria; order UBA920; family UBA920; genus UBA920. Next base: position 25,343 of record CAYZEK010000002.1, read on the forward strand.
TTGGACATTAAAAATTGAAGACATGGTTTTCTTAATCTGTCCATCAACTAAATCACGTCCGCTCTTTAAACCAGGACTCAAAACTTCTTTTGATGCTGCTGATTCTGCCTCTCGTTGCGTTTGCGCTGCCAAACTAGTATAGTAATCTTCCCACCAACCAGCATAATTCTTTTCATCGCCACCTAACCGGGCTAACTTATTCAAATATTGTGGGTCAGACGGATCAATAACAATATCTGTCCCCTGATTCGTTTGTGCCTTGGCTGTGAAAATCTGTTTGAGCTCATTCCCCGAAGGGTTAATGCAGAAATACTGTGGTAAAAACTTCTGAATAATGTCTTGATCAACTGGGTCAGCGACGAATTTTTTCATATACTCTACCGAGTAAAATCTACCTAAATCCTGAGAATAATATAGTTGACTGGCAATCGCAAAACTCTTTTCAATATGCCCAACTAATTTATCAAGCATGTTAATAGCAAACTTAGAAAATGCGCGAGCCAAACCAACTTCTATCCCATACCGCACGACAGCCTGAACATCCATCACTGGCCATTGGGCATTAGCGGTTTTAATTAATCCAAAATTTTGATTGCTGGAAGCAAACTCTCCTGGGATTGGAACGTTTAACGCATACTCCTTGTTAATTTTCGTGTACTCTTTATTAGCAGTTGCTAATTGGTTATTTATCACAGCATAAGAAGTGTAAACCTTTGACCAAGGATCAAGATTTGTCCCTTTTGCGTAATCATTTGCAGTTCCTAAAAATGAACTGTATGCATCATATGCCACCAAATAAGCTTTGTGTAGGCTTATCGCCTCTTGCGGTACAGGTAAACCACGAATATTCGTAGCTAACAACTTCGTGCGTTCAACTGCTGAGGTAATTTGCGCAGTGTCTGGATTGTCGCCGAAAGTTTGTGATAAACCCGGCTCAGCTTCTGTGTTGTAGTTACTTATTGCTGAACCCAGCTTATTTATATAATTAACCATGGCTGATCGATCATTCCGAGGATTGATAGTCAATTCACTATCAGCAATCTTTGGAATCACAATAGTCTGGTTAACATCCAAAGAACTATTTACCTCTTTACGCACCAAGTCCTCAGTAGCAATTTTTTCTAACAACTGCTGACTGGCTGTATAATCTGGTTGCACGCTTGCTAACAAAGCCTCATATCGCTTGGTCTCATCCATAGCTACCTGGCGTTGAGCATCATAATCCGTATTATCATGAAAAACAAAAGCACCAGGATCGATAACTGTTACTGTGACCAAAATTGCCACCATAACGAAAATCAAACCTATTAAATATTTTCGGGGAACGTTTTGAAAATTCATATTTATTTTAATTTTCTCACCGATTGGGTGATAAATTTTAAGTTAATTTTTATTTCCTAAAAAGAAGTACTATTCAACAAGTTCTCCACCGAATACCTTTAAGGCATCATTTATTGAGTCAACGGTTTGAGCAATACTAGACACTTTTATATCAGTTCTAATTACTGATCTTAGAACCAGATTCTTTCCACTTACAGCGGATATAGTTTCGGTAATTAACGCATTGTGTTTCTTATTGTCTAAATGCTCTTTGTGGAAGAGATATTTCACTGCTACTGTAATTCTACCATTTAAAACTTCAGTCACTGGGGAATTCTTCAACAATGTCGCAATTGGGCTATTTTTAGCCCTAATTCGATTAATAACGTCTGGCCACCATAATTTAATTTCCTCAATAGTAACATCAATATTTCCACTATTAGTCTGCTTATCTACAATAGCGCTAGAAGCCATAACAGTATCTGAGTCTTTAGTAGCATCTGAGTCTTTAGTGGCATCAGAGCTAGTTGTATGACCAAGATCCGACTCAGCTGACAATGGTTCAGCTGACAATGGTTCAGCTGACAATGGCTGTATGTGTTGCGATTGCTGGTGATGAGTGGTTTTTGGTTCAACGTCATGCAACGCCGCTTCTACCGAAGCCAAAAGTAAGGGTAGATCCGGAGAAGGCGCTTCTGATAATTCTTTGTACGACCGTAAAAATAACCGAACTACAAATAGTAATTTCTGGACTGATAGCGACTGAACATGCGTGTTAAATACAGCATCATCCTTGTGACTATTCATCTGCCCAGTTAGTTTTGCATTCAAAATTTCTCTCAAGTATTCTAAAATACTACGATTTAACACTGCCACATCTACGCCACTAGCTACCATTGATTCAAAAAAATCTGGCAAACCAGTTGCTTCATTAGTCGTAATTTTCGTAATCAAAGTTTGGACAATCTCAACCGGAGCGACACCTAACAACTGCTGAGCATCCTCTAAAGTGATTTTTTCGCCCAAAGAAATAACCATATTTAACCGCGACAATGCGTCGCGCATACTCCCATCAGACTGGGCGATAACTGCTTCAATCACTCCATCAGAAAGCTTTAATTTTTGATCTTTTGCGATCAACTCTAAAGCTTTAGTCATATCTACTGAATTGATTCGCTTAAAATCATACCGCTGAGTACGAGATATAATTGTTTCTGGAACTTTATCAATATCTGTTGTAGCCAAAATAAACATCACATGTTCAGGTGGTTCTTCTAGAGTTTTAAGCAGTGCATTAAAAGCCGCTTTGGAAAGCATGTGAATTTCATCTATTATGAACACTTTTGTCTTCATAACTGTTGGGCGAAATTGCGCATGCTCGATGAGCTCACGGACATTATCTACCCCCGTATGCGATGCGGCATCTATTTCTATAATGTCCAGCGAACTTCCATTGGCAATAGCGGTGCAAACCTCACACTTACCACACGGATCGCCATTATTAAGATTCTGACAGTTTACTGCCTTTGCTAGTACGCGAGCAATTGTAGTCTTACCGACCCCACGACTACCAGTAAATAAATACGCATGGGCTAATTCCCTATTTTTAGAAGCATTCAATAAAGTCCTGGTTATTGAGCCTTGCCCTACTACCTCAGCAAATGTTCGTGGTCGATATTTTTGATATAGCACTGCCATAATATAGTCATTATACCATAGCGATTCAACTAAAAAACCGCTCATGATTGAGCGGTTTTCTGAATCCTAACGTTTAAATACCACAAGCTTATACCCAACGAAGTTCCAAATTAACGAAAACGCAGTTGCGAGTATTTTAGCAACATTTTTAATCGTATCAACGTTAACGTAATCCTGTAATCCAGGAGTGATAAATTTAGTAGCGATGACAACAATGGTACTATTTATTGCCAAGCCAATCAAACTGATAATTAAGAAACTGGTAAATTGCGTACCAGCCCCTTGACCAGCTCCAAATGACAACTGAAACGCATTCCATAGAAGCAGTTCAGTAATAATAAAAGCCACTAGAATCATCAAAAAGTAAATATTTGAAGCGTCATATGCGGCGCCAATGACGACACCAGCAAAAGCCGCGAAACCCAAACCACCTACCATTATTAAACGCAAAGCATTTTGGAATAAACTCACACCACTACCTTCGGAAAAGGTCCACGCACGATTCCAAACATAACTTTGAATTATTGCAGCGCTAAAACTAATGATATTAAGCATTCCCAAGGTCAGCCCAGAAGTTACATCAAACGACTTTGTGACAAAATTAAGAATAACAAAATCTAATGCAGTATTAAGACTACCGATAGCGGCAAATCGTAACAGTTGAATAATCACGGGTCTTGAACGGAGTATTGTTGTAATACGACCATTCAACGAGTTAGGTGCCATTGTTTCTATCACAATATATCTAAATTAAAAATTAAAATTCTTCTTGAGGTTCTTCTACAGTAGATGAAAACACGCTCGGAGCTTCTACATCTTGATGCATATCACTGCTCAAATCATCGCTGGCTTCTGTGTCTGCATGCCCAGCGCCACGCTTAATAACATGTTCAACCGCGGCCCAATCAGAATCAGTCTCCTGTGGAAGTACAATCGTAACTTCATCTCCAGCTTCTGCTTTAAAATAAGTTAATGATGCTAATAAAACTTTGTAAGCTTTCCCATCTGCCAAAACTTTATAATCACCTTTTTCATCCTGCATCAAAAGACCCATCACTTTGCGACGCTCCACAGGACTAATTTGCTTATATATAAATGAGCCATCTTCAGCAATGGTTAGTTTTAGCATATCGCCTTCCACTAGCTTACTTTTTGAAGCATAATTTGCTGGTACTGGATACTGCTTCCCTTCTGGCCCGATCATGTTCTGTCCATCAAAAACACCTTCAATCACCTTATCACCGTACGAAGAAGCCATAGTGCTAGCTTTTTCAAATACTGCACTTGAGCCATTAGAGCGAGGCGCAACCATCGCCCCACCTTCTCTAAGTAATTGCTTGGCCGATTGAATATTTTTTTCTGCCGCATCAATCATTTGCATAACTAATGCTAAATTAGCTGATTTGTCCATAATTTAATTTATTTTTGTTTGAGTTTCGATAGTTATTAATCGTTAAAACTATTATACCACATCCCCCATTCAAAGCAAGTCTGGACTTGACTAAATACTGAAAAAACAGTAAACTACTGAGTTGCCTAAAAAATTAGGTAGCATTCAAAAAAGCTCAACAAATTGGAGGATAAATTTTTATGAACGAAGCACATTCCCAGCAAATTCTACTGGCTGGCGAAAAAGAGCAATTACGCTTGATTGCTCGTAGACAACTCAGCAAGATCTACTCCGGACTCGCGGGATCAAAGATGGTCCCTAGCGAATATCTAGCGATGACGCTGGAAGTCCTGTCAACCCCTGGAAAAAACATCTATGAGGAAATCCTCAGAGAGAGGATAAAGAAAGCGTATCCAAAATACGCCCAATCTTCCGGCCTCATCTCTGACCCGACGTCCAAAGAGATGAAAGATAAACTCTTCCTTCCTGAAGAGCAAAAATTGCTGGGGGCGTACATTGATCGCGACAGGTCCAGGTTTGCATCGCAGTTTGAAGGGGTCGAGGAAGACCAACCCATCGATAGCGAATTTTTGCAAAAATGGGTGGAGCATCGAGCTGAGGTGTTCCGGCGTCAACATTTGAGAGTGCTCGGTGAAGAAGCCGATTCAATCTTTCTCGAGGATCGCGACGATCCCAAGATCACCTTGTTCAAGCACAAACCGACTTGGCTGAGGAACATTCAGGAAGCCGAGAAAACGGGTAAGGCCGATCATCGCGTTGTCGAAACGCAGAAGAATCGGATCGCCGAACAAGAATCGGCAAAAGCGATGCCAGAGGAACCAAAGGTAGCCACAGCAACCCCACAAGCGTAGCTAACCAACAACCAAAAGCATGACAATATTGGACAGACCACCCACAGGTCTGTCTTTTTTCATAAAAAAATCGCCCAGCAGTTGAATGCTGGGCGAAAATATGAAGAATGAAGAATCTGGTTCACGAGGCTTCACGGCACAGGGTCTGTGACTACTGGCGAAGTTCCTGACATCGCCCGGTCATAAACACCTTCAAGCTCCTGCTGGAACTTTGGGTTGTAAACAAAATGGTCAGCAGTGCCTTCTTTAATGCGGTCCATAACCCCATCGGCACGCAAATCCATAATTACAAACTCCAAAGCATCACGGGTTTTTTCCGACATCGGTTCGCCATTAATGCGCGCGCCAATATCAAATGCCACTCCGATCACGTGGGTACGAGGTTGTGTCTGAGGGAGACAACCTTGCCCATTTACCCTTACAGGCTTGTCGTACATTTCGTTCGTACGGACTAAGCCTGTAATCTCCAGCGTATTGCCACCCAATTCTTTAACTCTTGAAGCAAGCAAGTAAATCAATCCTGCTGTCGCTTTCCGAGTAAAATAATAGGAAGCTTCGTTTCCAGAATCACATTCTCCGATTCGATCTGGACCTTTCGTACGCAGAACAAATCCAGATTTAGAACTGCTTTTAAGTGCGACCAACTCTCCCTGCTTAAACGCATGTTCTACATCTGTGCGAGTTTGATATTTCGCATCAGAATTAGACCACCACGCGCGCATTGGGCGATTAGCCAAGCCACCATCAGGATCTTGCTGATCCTTGATCATAGCAAGAAAACCCTTTCGATCAGTTCTCATTAAAGCAAAACCTTCAATAGCTGCCAACCCTGTGTAAACATAGGTAGCAGAACTGTCAGCTAAGCTAAATAGCAATTCATAAGTTTTAGGGGTGCGGTTTGGAGTGCTACGAAAGAAGATATCGTCGTAGCTAATACCTGCTTCTCTGACTGCCTTAGCGATAGATCCATTCGGGTCTCTCGTTTGGCTAAAGTTAGCAGGATATTTTTTTCTCCAACCAGGGGTTGTTTCATCTAGATAATACATAACCAATTTTTTTAGGTTACCCATACCCATATGAAACTCTACAAAGCCCCAATTCTCATCACCCCAGTACCTGGCGCTATCGCCAATGATATCGGCGGCAACAGGTATGGCGTAACTTGGATCAAGCCTGCGATCCACTATTTTACTACCTTTCGGTATGAACTTAATTTGGTTTTTTGTCCCTGCCCGCTGAAGTACTTCTTTACAGAAACCAGCGTCCATAACCAAATCGCGCTCACATCCGACTGACAGCAAAAGCTGGGCAAACCCGGCGGCACCAGACTTGGCGTTAACCAAGTCTGTGTTGCAAAATCCTTCCACAAACAGCTGGCCCTCAAAACGTTCAGGAGTAATGCCTTGTTTTTTTGCTTCTGCATAGATGAGTGGTTGATACTTCTCCATGCATAAAGCACTTTTCTCGGCATTACCTTTCCCCCAAACAGCAAACTTAGCTTGTTCAACTCTGTTTGCTTTCCTAGTAGCCAACTCTTCAGATGTCATACTGAAGCGTTCTCTACCATAAGGAAGTTTTGCTCGGACTACCTTGACGGTATTCCAAGTCATAATCCCAGAGACGCCCACAAAAATTACTAGGGCACCCAATGAAATTAATAACTTAGTCTTCCATGGCATGGCAATAAATTGCTTGCCAACAACCCTAACAGCTCTGGCATGAATACCATGCAAAGCACCCAGGTACCGATGAAACCAACCCAAAAATTTATTTACTCCTTGTAAGGACTTCAAAACTTTAGGGTATTCGTTGAACCAGCTCGGGTGGTCAACCAAACGAGCAACGCACCAGCGTGATAACACCAGGGATGCAAAGACTATCACTAGTCCCAGCAAACCTGTGCGCCACCACAGGTAAAAATATAGCAGTGCCAAAATGACAGCACTACCGAACGTGAAAGCGAGAAAAATGTAATAACTAAGCTTCGTTAAAAGCCAGCTGTAATCTTTCCCAGCCTCTCCTGATTGCCTTTTGGCAATCAAACTTTCTTCATTCTTCATAATACTTCCCCCTTTTTTTATGTCAAAAAACTAACGAGATAATACCATATTTTGCTGATTTTGTCAATTTATCTTAATTCCACTTCATAAAAAGAATAAAGAAAAACATTGTCAGATGTTGCACTTGGGGGTGAAATCCAGTGCTTCGATGTTGACAAAATCTTATAAATTTTGTATAATATTGTGTTAAATGCTTTGGGATTATGGCTTGTTTTTTGCACATACGGTGTGTAAAAAAGGGGTTAAAATCTTAGGAGAATCGTCTTGTCCCCCTAACAAAGACGCCTACACCAAAAAACTTACATTCTACAGGAGGTAGAATTATGCGTTTACTGAAAATTTCAGGATATGTGTTTGTGCTCTTCATCTTTTTGATGATGAGCATGATCACTAGCTTTGGGCAAGAAACAACCAAAGCTACAACCGCAACCACGGCCGCCTGCGCCAAAACCGAGTTGCCCACAAGGCAACTACGAACATCCAAGATCGCTAAAGCAAAGCGCGTTAGGCATAAACGCCCACGCCGTCAAAAAGCAACAGCACAGACGACTCGGGTGATTTATCTGCCCGCACCGACGCCAAAACCGCCAGTTTTAGCAACCAACGCTGATTACAGCGACATGGTTGTCAACGCTGGGAACGAAGGAAAACAAACTGGCAAAATCAAACTTGCGAGCGGTAACGATGCAGAAGATGCGGGAACGTATCTGAACGCATTGGCTAGCCCGAATTTGCAAGCGTGGTTCGCTGGTATGGAATTGCACGTTTTTTCACCCAACGGCGGTGACGGCCGAGTAATCATTTCCGACAAAAACGGCAAGGTTCTAGATGTCGTTAATGTCTCTGGCGAAAGGCTGGCAACTGTCATAGCGATGGAAAACAACATCGCTGACAACGCCAAATCCAGCGCCGCGACGCGAGACATGATCTCATCACTTTGGTGGATCGTGCTAGTCGGATTAGCGCTGATCGTGACTTTGTTGATCCTGAGTTACATTAGGCTAAACATCCTCAAAATGATCGAGGCTGCAACCTACCAAATTGGAAGCAGGTTAAGTCGGACCAATGAAATGCTGAAGGATCTTCATTCTGAGACGAACAAAATTCGTTATAAGACTGATGATCTTGCCAGCGACGTTGAGAAGATCATGGCGCACTACGGTATTCATCGTAAGGATCCCAGCCCCATCCAAGCACCAATCGAGACACCCATCATTGACGCCGAAGTGGTGGACGACGATGACCCGGACCACCCGGTGGTTGCGGGATAAAACCTGCAAAAGACTAGCCCATTGCTAGTTTAAGAATTTGGTGAAACAGGGTTATTCTGAAGAAGAATATGCACTCCCGGTTGAGCTCCCAGGCCCTTGTTGCTTGGAAGAGCAACAAAGCGGTACAGACAGTAAACGCACCTCAATTCAAAAAACCCCCTAACACATTTGGTGTTACGGGCGTTTTTTATTTATTTCTTTATTTGTTCAAATCCTGTTTTTAACACCTCCAACTCGCGGGCAATTGTGATTTGGATTTTAGCGTTTAAACCAGGTATATGAGAGGATAGCTCTTGAACTTTCTGCGACAAAGACACCGGGTCCATTTGCAATGCGTTTTCTAAATCTCTGGCTTGCTGTTCTGAAATACTATCTAAGAGAGTGTCAATGATTAAATCAGAAAAGTGTTCTGTCATTCCTTGCAACACTTCATGCTTTTGTTCATCGGAAAGATGCGCCAAGTTAAAATAACTTAACAATTCATCTTGGGATGGAACTAAATCATTTTGTTTGTTTTCTACCATGGATTTGGAAATTATAGACCTAATTTTTTACGAGAAGTTTTTAAATTAGACTGAGCAATTTTTTCAGCTTTTTTAAAAATATTTATATACCCTTTTGGAATATCTTTGGGTGCTAGCTTTTCTAGATGTTTAATAATTTTACTAATTCGATCATTATCTACCCCTGGACCTACCTTTTGAGACATCTTGTAAAATGTTTCGTAAATAGAAGCTAATTTTTTTACTTCGGGATTATCTAAAGCCGCGTCTGCATCAACTGCGTATTCACTTATTGAACGCAAAGTGTCTTGTATTTTTTTTATATCTTTGGATTTAAACCCTTCTTTGCTAACTGCACTATTTAGCAAACCACCATCTTGGCGCATCAGGTCAAACCAAATCCCCCTTTGACTCTTTGCTAAGCCTTTTGCCTCCGCTTCTTGATATATATCTTCTGGCTTTGTCACTTCTGGTGATTTTTTCTTTGCACCCTTGCGCGATGCTGCGACTGCTACCACTGCTGTATCAACTGCTACATCATTATTAGATTCTGCGTCTTCATTTGCGGCTACATCTTCATTCACCTCTGCATCTTCATCAGTTTCTACGTTTGCTGTTGTTTCCACAAGGTCATTTTCTGTTTGTTCAAGAGATTGATTCTCCGGATCGTGCTTAGCAATTAAATCCTCAAGTTGAGCATCTGCAGTAGCGTTAATTTCACTTAAACTTTTATGTTTTAAATGTTTTTTAAGTTTATACGCTCCGTAACCTGCTCCAATGCCCAACAACACCTCCACCACATCAACCACACCTGCCCTTGCGTAAGAATCAACAGGCTTTGTAATAGCATCGCCAGCTTTTTTTGCAGATTCATCAGCCACAGCCCGCGCAACCTCCTGCTGTGCCTCTATCGTAGCAGAGTCAACAGGTGCTACTTCCACAGGCTTGGCATGTTCTAGCAACTTTTCAAAAAAGTGATTGCTATCAGACCCAATTTTATCGTTCTTCAGCAAATCCATGCTTTGTTCTGATAACCGATGACCAGGTGAGTTTAATAATTTCGTTAAATTGGCGATTTTTTCTGGACTGAGTTGATTAGCCTTATCCCATGCGTTTTGGATTTGATCTCCAGTCAGCTCAAACTTTTGCCCTAATTCCACCACATGCCCAACACCCTTAGTTTGATCCAAAAAATGTTCTTTCATTAAAGTATCTTCAGCAAACACCAATTTAGCTAACTGCTCTGGACTAAGTTCTGTTGAAGTATCGCCACTTAAATGATTTTTATTTACTAAATAATCATGCAACAGATCTCGAGCAGCATGAGTTGCCCCCTCCCCTTTTTCTGCCACTGTGATGAATTTTTGTTGCAGTAATTCTTTTTGTAAACTTGCCAAAGATTCATGTGCGTGAGCATTAATAACTTCTTGTTGAAGTGTTCCCATTGCGACAGTAGCTTGCTCGGCAACATTTGGGTTGACTTGTAAAATCTTCCCAGTTTTTTCAATGGCCTGTTCAGTAATTTTTTCTGAGCTTTTGTCTCCTGGCGCCCAACCAAACACTGAACGCACGGAATCGCTATCCAACAAGGCGTGCATACCGTAACCAACCCCACCACCCAATGCGCCAGAAGCAGCCCCAACAAGAATATTTTTAACTAACTTTGCCTTAAATTGAGGGTTCTTTTGTGTCTCAAACTTTACCTTTTCAGAAAAAAGACGCCCTGATACCAGATTTTTCAAAAACTGCCCAGAAGTCTGCCGTTCATTTTTGATACCCTCTAGTTTACGCAAACTTTTACGAGAATCACGAGATTCATGCATTACCGCAAGAAACTTTTTTGCATCTGAAAGTTTTTCCAATTTTTCTTTAGATAATTCTAGTCGAAGCAACAACTCTGCTTTTTGCAACTTCACTTTCAACATATTAACCTCTAAGGGTAATAGTTTGTCATTCTTAAGTGCCTTGCGACCTTTATCAATTATTTCTGCAATCCTTACTTTGTCATTCCCCTTCAAAGCTTCATCTAATTGTCGCAGTACATCATTACTGTCAACTTTTAATCTCTCTTTCCAATAAGTTTCGATAGCTGCGAAACCGCCTCCAATCAATGCGCCAAGACCAATACTCCCACCCAAGCTAGTCCAACCCAAATATGCTCTCGCAGAGGATTTTACCACACCACGAAGCCCAGCGCCTGCTAAGGCTGGCAAAGTAAATTTTGTTGCAGTGTGTTTTAGAAAACCAGCGAGGCGATTTTTAGAAGTCTGTCCTTGCAGTTTTTCGATTAACTCAGCTTTTAGTTTTTTAACAGCTTCCTCACCTCCCTCAAACTCACCTCCCTCAAACTCTGCCCTGATCTTTTCAAATTCTTCTGCAAAATTTTCATCAATCAACACACTTAACTCATCTACGTTGTTAAGCATGGCTTCGGCAACATCTTCTGCTTGTTGCTCTACATCTTGTTCTGGTTGTTGCTCTGATTCTTGTTCTACTTCTTGCTCTGCTTGTCGTCCAATTTCTTGTTCTGCTATATCTTCTGAATTTTCCTCAATAGCGGTGTCTTGCGTCTCTACCTCCTGAGATTGTTTTTCTTCCTCAACAGCAAATTCAGCAGGGTCCTGTTTTACATCAGTATCATCTGCCAATTTTTTTTCTTTACCAAAAAACCGTCCAATAAAACTCATAAATCATGTATTTATATCAATTCTATTGTACCACACTTTCAAAAAAACTATGCCCTAGGGAAATTAATCTACAAAACCCGAAAAATAGCCAGTCCGCCTGCATCAAACCCTAGCTCAAAAAAATCACTATGAACATCATTGGAAAGAAAATTATAAATATTTGGGTTTCTAGCTACGTCAACAAAGATAAACTTAGCTCTTAAATCTTGCTTTACCAATTTATGAACAGCTTCGATAGAACCCCAATTCTCAACATTATCATCGGCTATCTTCCGCCAATCCCAATACAAATTGGGGTCATAAATGTACATGAAAGTTGGATCTAGCCCCAGCATGTAATAATTTTTGTCATTCCAATAAAAGAGTTGCGCCGACTGATCCCATTGCGTGTTTAAAACCAAATCCTTAGGGGCACTGTTTTTTATTAACCAACTAGAGGCATTCTGGTAACGATTATTCGCTTCGCCAGATGACAAAGATAAATACACTTTTTGGACATTATAAAAGCCAATTAAAACAACGATGACTACAATCAACATTCCTGCGACTGTAACTTGCCAAGCAGAGACCATAAGACTTTTACATTTTCCCCATGACAATTGCCGAACATACGGACTTAAAGTAATTGCTGTTGCCAGAACAGTAAACGGCGTCCAATACTCAATAAACCGTCGATGCCACAAAGTCAGGACGAAAAAACCAATCGCAATAGTCTGCATCCAAATTGACAGCCAATTCAGTTTGCGATTGAATATTTTTTTTGCTTCTACCACCAGCGCAATTAACCAACCAGTTAAAACCAAAATATTTGATTCCAAAAACCAATCAAATCTAAACGGCAACCACTCATTGCCAGCAGGCACTACCCTGCCCGCGCCAAGCCCAGTTTGAAATATTTGATCATATAACAATACTAAAAGATTTTGACTATGTGGATGGATAAGTAACGCAACAACAATCCCAAAAATAGAAGAAAGTAATGGCCAAATATCCACTTTCCGTTCTGAGATCATTATTGCCATTGAGTATGCGATCAAAAATAACGGCACACAAACAAAGCCACCATATGTCCAAGCAAAAATTCCAGACAGAACGCCAATTAGAGCTAATAATTTTTTGTTTTTTTGCTGATGGTATTGATAAGTAATTAAAGTTATCAAGCATAGTAAAGCTAGCGAAATAGTGTTGGCTTTCACCACATTAATGCGAAAAATAAAATCAACCGATCCGAGCAATGTTAGCAATAGCCAAAATGGTTTACCGGGAACCTGCATTTTAGACATCAACAACCAAAAACAAACAAAAAATATTGTACTAAACAGAATGATTGATACAGGTAATAACCCAACTGTATTAAATGGCACTAACAACCAATGATATAGATAATGTTGATCTGCGTACCCCTCGCTCCAAGTTGTATAAGCAAGCCATGGAAAAGTATCCCCCAGCCTTCCTTCTGATACAAGCTGAGAAGCTTTGGCATGATAAAACCCATCTGGATCGGAGAACTTTCCCCAAACAGAAATTTGTAATCCTGTGATTACTAATACTGCTAATGCAAGGCTAATCCAAGTTGTTTTGGTCGACTTGATAAATTTTAACATCTGAGTTTTCATAAACTACTCTTAAATAATGGCGGGCTGTTGTATCTAAACCACCCAATAAACGAACATCGGCATCTTCAAAAATGTAATCAATATCTTCCTGTCTGAGAAAAAACTTCAAAGGGTCGCTGTTATTAATCTTACTGCCAAGCATCCCTGTTACTATCTCAGATTTAAGACCATAATCCAAAGTCTGATCACCAGTACCCACAAACACCTTCCGCCCTGCAATTCCAGGGATAATATTACTGGAAACAAGACTAGAAATCACAATACTCTTAGGCTCAGTGTTATGTTTCAACCAGATTGCTCCAGCATAAATGCCCTCGTCTAAATAAAATGGTGGTTCTCCTGCTTTAAAAAATTGCATATCCTGATAAAGACGCCACACATTAGTCAATGCGAGCAAACTAATCAAACTCAAAACGACGAAATGCTTTAGCAATTTATTTTTCAATCCTGATTCTTGCAAAAACCAAACCAATCCCATAGAGGCTAAAATCGCTATGGGAATATGCAACCCCTCACTAAACTTCCTCTGAAATCTGACAAGTAACGGGAAGTAAAGTAAAAAAGGTATTACTAATATCCAGATCAACAGGAAAAGAATTCTTTGGATATCTTTGTTTATACTCATATTGCTAATGCCGACAAAAGCAAAGACTAACAAAAACCCATAACCAGACAAAAAATAATACCATGCATACGATGGGACATTAGTTTGTATTGTAGCCCAAACCCCTAACACAGGATTAATATTTAGGATATTCACCTGCCATAAAGCAAAAGGCAAAACTAGTATGATCAGATACAAATAATTTCTGAGCCAAAAATAATTTTTCGTCTTAAATGTTTGTACCAACACATATACGAATAATACTGATGTCACAATAGCCAAATCATATGGGTGTATGATTACCAATACCCCTAATAACAACGCAGGAAGCAAAACAACCATCCTCCGTGAGGAGTGAAATAAATTTGTAGATATATGGAAAATTAATAAAATTAAAGTTAGCGAAATAAGATTAAGTGGCGACATATACAAACTTAAAAATGTGTTTGATTCTACCATCCACATATCAGTAGACAATGGAGACAAAAACAGACCCACTCCAGACGAAACAATTGTAATTACAAAAGTCAACTGCCTTGCGGTAACATTTTTTATAAAATCAGAGATAAACAAATACAGACTGGACAAAAAAAGCATGCCGACGAACATTTTCCCAACATGATAAATCACAATATTAGACAAAGTACTGAAATGCCCCAAAACTCCTAAAACATAAAAAAATGGATGAAAAAATAAAGCTGATTGAAGCTCAGTACTATACAGATTTACAAAGAAAAAATTTCCTTGCCTAGCTTGTTCAAACCATGCTAAGTAAGTATAAGTATCATAGTGACTAATAGTCGTCATCCCTGTAAAAAAACTTCCAGCAGGTGTGTGTAACCACCCATACAGATACGGTAGATTGATAAGACTAACAAACAAAACTGATACAACGACGACCCAGACCCATTCACTTCTACTAATTTTTTCTAGAGAAATCATGACCTAATCATATCACAGAGACAAAAAAACAGAGTCGATCCTTTTTGGAATCGACTCTGTAAACTCTGAACATTTCAGCTAATCCTCCTTGTTCGAACAGTAAACGCACCATCACCCTGATAACCTTTTAAGCTATCAATGGTGCGGTACGTAATCTCGCCACTTTCTGTAGCTACGATACGTTGTGGTCCGCAAATCAAAAATCTTTTACTCGACTTTGAACCGATCCACATTTCTAACCCACCCACATTTTTAGCGAATGGACTGTCAACTGCCGTATCTGCATAACCAGTAGTTTCTCCGCATGAGCCAACAACTGGTCCATCCGACCGCGCTTGTACTGTCCCCGAAGGTTCGACTTCCACGACATCTCCTTTGTTAACACTAAAGGTCTGTACTCCTGTCGAATTCTTCTGCGGGACACGCACCACAGACTCTTTAACGGCGCTCGCCTTTATTGGCGCGGGCGCCGTCGGAACAGCTGAAGCGGTTGGCGAGTGCGAATTGCTTGGGCTAGAATTCAGACTTTGATCTGAAGCAGAAGCAAACGGATTCTTGCCATCGTTTAAGTCCTTTGAGAACTTATTGATCGCCTCGTTCTTTTGAGCGAAGTTCACAATAGGCCCTAAGGTTAACAGACCGATAAAAAGTACCGTCCCTGCAAAAGCGACAACACCCCAACGTAATTCAAAGGCGTCTTTACCGGCGTCTTCATCAGTTGCCTTACCCTTCTTCAAGGAAACACCACTAAAAGCAATAGCAGCTACCAAAATGAAGAATAAACCCCAGATCAACAGACCGGTGTTGTCGTCCGCCCCCCAATTTACCCTTGCCAAGAGTTTATAAAACCCAAGGTGGTAAATTAAGATCGCAGCGACAAGATACATCAGAAATGTCTGGACTTTTTCCAGCCAAAATGGTGGTCGTTTCCAGCCATAGATCATGAAGAATAGCCCAGCGATGCAGAGCAAAGCAATGATTAAACTCCCCAGATCATGGCTCAGCCACTTCATGGTTAGCAATATAACATTGATCACCATGACATAAGCAAGAAACGCCATAATCCCAAACAGCAATTCTTTCGCCTTTGCCTCAAAAGCTTTTTCTTCTCGTGCTTCTTTCAAATCACTCAAGAATTTTTCTTCCTTATCAAAAGCCTCTCCGACTAAGTCTGGAATTGCCACCGCTGCAAGATGAGCCACAACATTTATTGCGCTCAACACAACCCTTTCAATGCCTGCAACGACACCAGTGACAACCCCAACCTTCGTCGTTACGAGGAGGTAGTACGCCACTGATACCAACATCAGAACCAACGGCACCAGGCGGAAGCCATAGTACCCTTCGGTGCAAACGCCGGTATTTGCGTCGCAAAAAGTCCGCGTTGTAACGACTAACGCTACCAACGCAATCAAATTAACTACCAGCGCAAAGCGCAGTAGTGTCCAGGTTTCAAGAAAATGCTTCGCCCCTTTAGACCAAGTCCAAATGGCAGCATTCTCAACCTCCAACACTCCCCACTTTATGATGGTTTCCACATGGTCCATAGCATCTGTACCAGAACCCTTCGACGACACCTTACCCTTACCCTTACTTGCCATTTTTTTCTCCTCTAGAATATCCTAAACCCTAAAATCAGGGCTATGGTTGGGTGACGATCACGCCAAGTTGCTGGTGCAACTGACTGAACCGATTGAGCTTGTTGAAGCTTCTTGACCCGTAAACGAGCCCTACGCTCTTTCTGCAATACGCGATCACGCAGCTCCGCGTACTTCGCCATAATCTCCAAAGGTGTTATTAACCCTTGAATAGCCATTTCCAGCTGAGACGGATCAAATATGCCCATCCCATCAAGCGAGTCCATTACTTCCTTCTGCGTGCGCAAGTTGGCCAAAAAAGCCAACAGCATCAAACGATGCTTGCGATCACGCTCCGAGACATAGGCTTGCCGGAACTTCGCCTTATGCTTAGGCGAAAGTTGCTTGAAAACATTGAGCAACCAAAAACCTTTACGATCTTCAATTATCTCACTGTCCACGAGGCTTGCGATGTCGCAACCAAGCCTCATCTCATCCTTCATTCCAAAGGATGTTTCCCACGCCCCAAGGGCTTCATCCAAGGCCTCAGTCTGTTTGCCCTCTCGCATCAATGTTTCAATGCGATCAGCAGTCTTTCGCTCTTCCGGAGAAGAGCCTTTGCCCTTGAAAAATTTGGTTACATACCCCAAAACCTGCGAAGCGTCCAAAGCGACGTCCGCGATTTCGAACAGGTCCCTTAATCCTACAAAGCCTACTGCCATAATTCACCTCAAAATTCCTTCCGCAATCTTTTGATTACGGGTTTGTTAGCTAAGTACAAAAAAGAAATTTGTACATCGCTAATTGCCTTTGACCTAACAAGCAGGAGCAAACCTTTAACAGGAATGACAAGCTTGTGCTTCTTTACCGCTCTAGCAATTTCTGCATCACTTTCATAATCAGACAGTGATACATTCTTGTTGGCGGTGAAAAAAACTTCCCCAGCAACAGAATTACCTTTTTTGTCCAAACACTGAACTCGGAAAGGATAGTCAATACCGCGAGCGGTAATAACTCGATCCTCTTCTCCGAGCAATGTCTCGACGACCAAAGGGTCTTTCTTGGCAGAAGACCCAACTTTACCAGCCCCGCCAATACCATGAACTTCTTGCAAAGCTTTTAGCTCTGCTTTGTTAAAGTCCTTTTTGACCCTGGCGCCATGTGGAGCCACTACACTAATTGTGGTGCAGTTCGCTGGTAAGCTTTCGATCAAAACTTCAGATGTGGCCATACCGTTGCTTTGCGTAAACAAATCAAAGGCGAGTCCATCTTTGTCTAACAATCCCTCGAGCGGAAGCTCAGCCGGATTGCGCTTATTCCCAGCAAACGCAAATAACTTAGCATCGTTCGTAGCAATATTATTCTCATAATAATGCGCAGTGACGTGCAAAGATTTGTTGTCTGCTCCAAACGAAATAAACAAGTCAATCTTCTCGGAAACACGACTCGTTTTTGCTATGCTCATCTCAATATTCCCTCCTATTTTTTAGTTTTTAATGTGCAATTTTAGACAAAATCTTGCAATTTTGCCAAAAAGAATCACACCTTAATATAAACCTTTTTGGCAAAACCAACACTATGTTCCTAATTTGCGATTATATCAGATTTCAATGATTTTGTCAAGCATGGTTGCTCAAAAAAACCTCATAGATAAGAGGTTTAATATGCCAGAATATTGAAATGGTTTAGAGCGTCTTCTCTGTCGCACCCTTCCCTGCCGACATCATGTCAGCCACTCGACTAGCTGTGAGTATTTCCTCTTCCACCTCTAGGCGAGACCGGCCGAATTTTAGCCTAGAAAGCTGCCTGATAGCAGACGCTGTACTAGCTTGCTCAGCTGTTGGTTTTAATAACGGATATGTTGCCATATTAAATGGCTTGCTTGCTGTTCCGTTAATCATCAATTTTACAAAGGCATTAAATCGGTCAACATTTAGCAAATCAAACTCATTAAACACTGGTGCAAATTCCTTTGCCATTGTTTCCGCATCCTCAACCCCAATCCGAAAACTTATCATTGAACCAGCGTTACCAAATACTGCATCGCGCAAATCACTACTCCCTGCTCCATGAGCTCCAGCGCCTTGCGCTAATTGTGCCAAAAACTGATGACCGATAATCAAGTTCAATCTATATTTACGTGCCTCACTCAAAATACTGGAAAATGCATCGGTGATAAAGTTTTGGAACTCATCGACATACAAATAAAAGTCTCGGCGCTGATCTTCAGGAATATCTGCGCGTGACATTGCTGCCATCTGAATTTTGCTTACCAGTATCAACCCGAGTAATTTCGCATTCATTTCTCCGACTTTACCTTTAGCCAAATTTACTAGCAAGATTTTACCGTTGTCCATGATCTCACGGAAGTTAAAGGAACTTTTACTTTGTCCGACAATGTTTCGCATGGTTGCATTTTCAACGAATCGTCCCACCTTAGAAACTAAATAACCAAGCATTTCAGATTTATGAAAGTCCGAGGTTTTTGCCATCTCTTTTTCCCAAAATGCCCGCACCACCGGATCAGTCACTTTCCCAATTTTATATTTCTGAAATTCAGTATCGGTAAAAATTCTCGGGATATCCACAATAGTACCAGGGTGTTCATTATCTGCCATTAACGTGAGCATTGCGTTACGCATATTATGTTCGAACATTGGTCCGAGCATAGCAGGATCTGTAACCAATTTATAAAAAATTGAAATCATTTCTTGTACAGCAAAATCTTTTTGGTCTTCCGAAAATACTTCCAACATATTTAACCCCATAGGTCTTTCTACGTCAAACGGTTCAAACAAAATGACATCTTCAGCTCGATTTTTTGGAATGTGGGGCAAGATGTCTTCAATATAATCACCATGTGGATCAATTACACACAACCCTTCGCCATTTTGAATATCCTGAACAGACATATATTTCATCAACTCAGTTTTACCAACACCAGTGCGACCCAAAATATACATGTGGCGACGACGATCATCACGACTGGCATGAATTTTTGTTTCTACACCCCGATAGATATTACGACCTAACAACACCCCGTCAGTTGGGGTATTTACAGGCGCTGGAGCTTTCTTAGATTGTAACCATTTGATATTAGGGGTTTCCAAAAATGGCGTTGGCAAGTGCCATAGACTAGCCAATTCTTCGGTATTCAAAATTGTCTTTCGGCCATAACGTCGGTAAATCCGAAACATAAAATCTTTAGCGATATCCCCAGCCTTACGTTTCTTTACTTTGAAACCATTGAATGGAGGCATGTTGTATTGCAAAAATGAAGACACAATATTACTCAAATTCACAGATGCAACCCCAGGCTGAGTTGATGAAGCAATAATTCGAATATTAGTTCTAAACCCTGGACGACTAGCTTTTTCTTCAAAGCGCTTAACCATCTCCTGTTGCATTGGCGTCAAATTGATTGGGCTGTTCAAGCCAGACAAGTCCTTATGTGCATCTGTTGGTGTTGCCTTACCCAATACTCCATCTCTCACCATACCAAATGTCTCACCAGCCATCCGAGCCCCTACACCTTTTACAACAGTGTTAGGGTTTTTCCCTTGTTGAATTTCTAAAGCCATATGATGTGGTTTATTTTGCCAATGATGCCCCGCTGGATATAAAATAAACTGAATGGCCGCACCTTCATCCTGACCCAACTTTGACATTGCATTTGTCAAAGAATTTAGAGGATCAGTTTCCATATTTTTGTAAGTCCGAATTGGAAACATATATGGGCGATTCACTTGTAATTCAGCAGCCGCAATTTGCCCGCCTTTTTGAAATGGGTTATAACCATGCACGATATCAATATGAGCGTGCGGATATTGTGCCTGTAATTGCTTCTCAACCAACCCGCGGAGATGATTGGGACAATTGATGTAAAAAGAAATCTTCTTATCAGTACAAGCTATCTCAAAACTGAGATAATCTTTCGGTTGAAAAAACCAATTACTGTGACTTATTTCTGATAAAGATGTAAACAACTGTTCTGCAACTGCAATGAGATTCTTTTTTGACTCTTCATTATTTTGAACATTGGCATTCTTATCATCTGAACCTTCTTTAGGCATTTGCACTTCTAAAAATACCCAGTTTTTTGTGCGGGGTAAAATAATTCTGGAATAATACCAATGCCGGTGAATATAATATATTAAAAACGCCAAAAAGACCGTTATAAGAACGGTCAATAAGATGCTAGTAAGAACAATTGTACTTAATTCAAACGGCATTTGATTTAAAGGTTATCAGGAGTTTGTGATACTCCCAAACCCAGTTCCTGCATATCATGCAAATCAACTGAGTTATCACCATTTAAAAAACTTAAAAGTGTTTCTTGAATTTCTTGAGTCTTTGCCAGCGCAACTTCTGGGGGTATTGATTTTTGAGCTTGTTCTGTGGTCGGCACCTCAAAAGCAGACACTCCCTCTGTTTGCCCGAGCTTGTCCACCTCATCAAATTTCGTACTGCCTAAATATTGTAGCTCTTTTTGATCACTGAATAACTCTGAATTTGGTTCAGTAAATTCTGATATATTTCCTGAGGCATTCTTTAAAATCTCTTCCGAGCCACCATGCTCCAACTGTTGTGTACGATGAATTTTAGCTCCTATTTCTTTTTCTTGGGGCATTTTAGTAAAATTTTATTTCAATTGTAGAACTTTGACTAAACTATTATACCACATTCATCCGATTTTAGGCAAAATAAAAAACCCAAGACATTTTCTTATCAGATAGGTCATGAAATCTGCTCCGCAAATCCATACCTAATAGTTTCAAAAGAAATAATGTTCTGAGTTTTTAACAATGTCTAGTAACCTTGATAGTCATGCATTGTGAGTTGAGCCTCAACTTGTTTAATAGTTTCAATGACAACGGAAACTACAATCAATAATCCAGTACCGCCCAAAGTTAAAGCCCGAGTACCAGTCCAAGCTTGCACAATAAACGGTAGCACGGCAATTAGCCCAAGAAATAATGCGCCTGGTAAAGTAATGCGATTTAACACTTTGTGAAGATAATTAGCTGTTTGTTGCCCTGGTCGTAGACCTGGAACAAAACCACCGTTGCGTTGCATATTTTCAGAAATATCATCAGGATTAATCACAATATTGGTATAAAAATAAGCAAATGCAATCACTAAAACAAAGTATACTGCGCCATACCACAAACCTTGAGTGTTAGTAAAATCAATTACTTTTTGAGCCCATTCTGCTAAAAAAGCTGACTTGGCACTCAAGAAAAATTGAGCAATAATAGCAGGAAATAACATCAACGATAGCGCAAAAATAATTGGGATTACACCTGCCTGATTAAGTCGCATTGGCAAGAACGAATCAACTCCCCCAACCTGTCTATCCCCACGTTGACGTTTGGCATAGGATACTGGAACATTGCGCTGTGCTTCTGTTACTAACACCACCCCTGCCACAACAGCGATAATCGCTGCTGCAAAACCAATGATCATTGGTAGTTTACTTGGATCATAAAGCTGAATCAAAGACTGTATACTACTTGGCAACTTAGCCACAATACCAGCAAAGATAATCAAAGAAACACCATTGCCAATTCCATATTCAGAAATAATTTCTCCAATCCACATAATCAACAAACTACCAGCTGTTACTGCTAACAAAGTTAAAAACCACTGGAATGGGCTAAACACTCCTAGAATTTCTGCACCGCCCTGACTTTGTAATAAACGAATGGTCCCAAAACCAGACAATACTGCCAAAGGAATAGTCATGAATCTGGTATATTGGTTAATTTTGGTACGCCCCGCTTCTCCACTTTCTTTCTGGAGTTCTTTTAAAGACGGAACTACCATTACCAACAATTGCATAATGATTGAAGCGGTGATATACGGCCCAACCCCCAGCATCGCTATAGAGAAGTTAGTCAACCCACCTCCAGAAAAAACATCTAACAGATTTAAAAACTGGTTAGCTTGAAAGAAGTTTTGTAATCCAGATACATTTATTCCCGGAATTGGTATATGTACCAAAATACGAGTTGCTACTAGCAACAATAATACTGCGCCAATTTTCCAGCGAAGGTCTTTAGTTTTCCAAATAAGCGATAATGTATTCATGTGATGTGATTTTATTACAAGTGTATTATACACGAAAAAAGCAAAGCGCGCATTTCCGCGCGCCCAATAGCAATCGTTATTTTGCTACGCTACCACCAGCTTTTTCAATAGTTGCTTTAGCTGTCCCTGACACAGGGACTTTGAAAGTTAATTTTGTTGTTAACTTACCCTGCAAAATTTTTACGCGTTTGGAACCAGTTGGCACTAAACCATGGACCCTAAGTGTTGTCAAAGTGATTTCATCACCATCTTTAAACATGGTGAAAGCATCAAGTTTGATTGAAGTTGCTTTAGCTGTCAAACTCTTAAAACCACGGCGTTTAGGAAGTTGTCTGATTAAGGGTTGTCGACCACCTTCAAAGCGAGCTGGCATTTTTGAGTGACCAGTACGTTTGGTTTGGCCCTTGTTTCCCCGAGTAGCATAAGTACCGTGTCCGCTTCCAAGACCACGACCAACGACCTTGCGACGTTTGGTTGACTTTGGATGTTTTTTAAGTTGATGTAATTTAATCATATATAAAAAATTTATTATGCTTAGTAAAAACTACTTTCGCGCATTTAGGATTATTTCTTTGCTACGCATTGCTTTAAAAGCTTCAAAAGTTGCACGAACGTTATTAACTTTATTATTACTACCAAGCATTTTAGAAATGACATTCTTTACACCAGCCATATCTAAGACAGAACGAACTGCTCCACCCGCAATTACACCTGTACCAGGTCGAGCTGGCAACATAATAATTTTGGAAGATTTGTACTTTAAATTAATTTCATGGGGAATGGTATCGTTAACCAACGGCAACACGATCATATTCTTCTTAGCTTGGTTTACAGCTTTGTTTACACTCTCGGCGACATCAACACCTTTTTTTAAACCAATTCCAACCTTACCCTTGTGATCACCAATCACAACAAGGGCACGGAAACGCATACGCTTACCACCTTTTACCACACGAGTGACACGCTTAACTTCAACCACCTTTTGGTCAAATTCGCGAACCGGACGGTCGCCACGATTATTTGGTTTTCGAGATTTCTTTTCCATCATAAAGTTATAAATAAGTTAGCGCTCAATTAAAATTCAAGTCCAGAAGCACGAGCTGCTTCTGCCAAAGCTTTGACTCGACCATGATAGCGATATCCAGCACGATCAAATACCACCTGACTAATACCTTTTGCCTTTGCCTTCTCAGCGATCATTGCCCCAACCTTTGCCGAAAGATCACTTTTAGTGGCTTTATCCTTTAACTCCTGGCTAGATGCTGATGCCAAAGTTTTTCCTGCCTTGTCATCTATCACTTGGGCATAAATATGAGTAGTAGAACGAAATACCGATAAACGTGGACGGTTAATTTTGCCAACAATAGTCTGCCGGACACGGTTCTGGCGAAGTTTACGCTTGTTTCTTTTAAGTTGTTCTCTGTTAGTTGTCATAAATTTACTTTCCTACAGCCTTAACGACTTTACCAGCTTTGCGCAAAATGGTTTCATCGCTGTACTTAATACCTTTACCTTTATAAGGTTCAGGCTTACGCAGTTCACGAATATTTGCTGACACTTGCCCAACAAGTTGTTTGCTGATACCTGTAATAGTAATAGTTGTTTGATATTGTAAAATTGAAGCTTTTGATGGATCTTTTTCTACTTTTGCTTCTACCCCAGCTGGGATTTCAAAATCAATCGGATGAGAAAAACCTAAATTCAAAACCAAAGTAGTACCACGAATCTCCGCTTTAAAACCAACTCCGACAATATCCAACTGTTTTGTATAGCCTGTAGTGACACCGTCAACCATATTTTGCACCAAAGACCGGAATAAACCCCACAAGGCTTTTTCACGTTTATCTTCTTGCTTCGCAACATCAATGTTAACCTCACCATCATTCACAACAACCAATACCTTCGGATGGATTTCTTGAACAAGCTCACCTTTTGGCCCTTTGATCTTTAAAGTCTGACTAAGATTGCCTTTAACAAGCTCGGCGGTTACACCGGCTGGTAATATAACTGGTTTTTTTCCAATACGACTCATATATTTATTATTACGGTTACCAAATTTGGCAAACCACCTCTCCGCCAACCCTATCTTTACGAGCTTGCTTATCTGTTAAAAGACCGCGCGAAGTCGACACTACTGTCACGCCATACCCGCCATTAGTACGAGGGATTTTTTGCACGGGCAAATAAATACGCTGTCCTGGCGTAGAAATTCGCTTAATCCCTGTGATTACTGGGGCACCTGAATTATCATATTTCAAATTTATTTGTAAAGATTTAACTCGGCCTGGCAATTCATTAACACCATTGATAAAACCTTCTGCTAAAAGTACGTTTGCTAAGCTGTGCTTAAACTTGGAATATGGCATTACTAACTCACCCTTGCTGCTAGCTAGGGCATTGCGAATGCGAGTTAACATGTCTGAAATTGGGTCTGTATACATATCGTTTAAATTAGTCTTACCACGAAGCCTTTACTACTCCAGGAATCTCGCCACGGCTGGCCAATTCCCGGAAGCAAATACGGCAAATGGAAAAATCTCTCATGAAGCCAGCTTTACGCCCACACTTCCAACAACGTCGAATTACCCGAGTTGAGTACTTCGGTTTCACCAAACTTCTATTTGCTTTTGCGATTAGAGATTTCTTTGCCATGTGAGTTAATTAGTTTTTTCTACTTCCTTAATAAACGGAAAGTTCATTGCTGTTAAGAGAGCTCGAGCCGGCTCATCTTTCCCTGCATTCGTAACTATTGATACCTGTAGTCCAAAAATGTGTTCTAGTGCCTCATTAGAGATTTCTGGGAATACAATGTGTTCCTTTAATCCCAGATGGTAGTTACCCCGACCGTCGAATCCTTTTGGATTCACTCCGCGGAAATCCTTCACACGGGGCAATGCGATACTAATGAGCTTATCGAGAAAATCATACATGCGTTGACCTCGGAGAGTAATTGCCATACCAATCACCTGTTGCTCCCGAATTTTAAAGCCAGCTACAGATTTACGAGCCTTTGTTTCCACTGGGGCTTGTCCAGCAATAGCAGAGAGATCACGCTTAATGCTCTCGACAAATTTGGAATCTTTTAGATATTTTCCAATACCAACATTAATCATAACCTTCTGAATTTTTGGTACTTCCATATTATTGGAATAACCAAAATCCTTCTTCAGCTGAGGGACAATCTTGTTATTATATTGTTCTAGTAAACGGTTCATAAGCTTAAATTAAATTTCTCAATAAATACAACTTTGTCTATACAGCTTTATCACTTTTCTTTGCTATTCGTTGCTTGGTTCCATCGTTCAAAATCTGATAACTGATCCGGCTTGGTCTGCCAGAATTAGTATCTATTAACATCACTTTAGAAACTGGTAAGGCTGCCGCGAACACAACTTTCTGTCCAGGCTGACCAGCACTCTTGCTACGGGCGAACTTAGTATGCATATTGACATTATCAACCACAACTTTTCCTTCAGAAGGAATAGCGCGAATGACAGTCCCTGTTTTTCCCTTATCCTTACCAGACAAGATTTTCACAGAATCGCCTTTTTTAATTTTCATCTTTGGATTAGACATAAATATACAATTAGTGCTGTTAAATAATGGTTTTAAATGACTTCAGGAGCCATGGATACAATTTTGTTGTAACCTTTATCACGAATCTCACGAGCAATCGGTCCAAAAATACGAGTTCCCTTTGGTTCACCTTTTTCCTTGTCAACCAGAACGCCTGCATTTTCATCAAAACGAATATAAGAACCATCTTTGCGACGAATTTCTTTCTTTGTCCTAACAATCAACGCATAAACTTTATCACCTTTTTTAACCTGGCCACCAGGGGAAGCCTGACGAACTGATCCAGCCACAATGTCACCAACGCCAGCAAAACGACGAGCATTCTTCCCGTTCACACTGAAAACGTTGACGATTTTAGCGCCAGTGTTGTCTGCGATTTTGATTAAGGATCGTACTTGTAACATACAGGTTAAAAAAGATGATTAATTAATTTTGATGACAGTAAACTTTTTATCTTTTGAGATAGGACGAGATGATTCAATAACTACTTTATCACCAATCTGGCAAGTATTCTCAGCATCGTGAGCTTTGTACTTCAAAGACTTAGTATAACTCTTGTGATACTTAGGATGACGCATACGCACGTCCACCTTGACCACAACAGTCTTGTCCATCTTATTTGAAACAACCGTGCCGGTCATTTGTTGTTTTGTAGACTTCTTTTCCATAAATATAAGTTAGTTAGCTCGAAGATAAGTTAAGATACGAGCAATATCCTTTCGTACAGTAGCCAGTTCATGAATATTTTTAGTCTGGCGAAGCTTTGTCTTAATACGAAGCTCTCGAACTTTATCTTGCATTTCCTGCAACTCCTTGCGTAGCTGGTCTGCTGATTTAGTTGATAATTCTTTGTACTTCATGAGAGTGTTATTATTCTTTAATCAGAAACTTGGTCTTCACTGGTAATTTGTGAGCTGCCAGTCGCATAGCTTCACGGGCCTGTGCTTCGGTGACTCCATCCATTTCATACAAAATACGACCTTTTTTAACTACAGCCACAAAATGAGATACAGCACCTTTACCACTACCCATCACAGATTCATTACCATGATCTGTCATTGGCTTATCAGGAAAGATGCGAATCCAAATCTTACCACCACGATTAATAGACCGAGTCATCGCACGACGAGCAGATTCTATCTGACGCGCCGTCACAAATGAACCCTCAAGCGCTTTAAGTGCAAAAGATCCGAATGCGATAAAGTTTCCAGAAGTTGCTTTACCTTTATTATGACCACGATGGTGTTTGCGGTGTTTAACTTTCTTAGGAATTAACATAAATAACTAGTTAGCTTGTTTCTTTTCAAAAATATCGCCCTTGTAAATCCAGACCTTGATACCAATAGTGCCATAAGTTGTGTGGGCAGTTGCTTGGGCGTAGTCAATATTAGCACGTAATGTATGTAACGGGATTTTACCAGCAGATAGATGTTCAGAGCGAGCGATTTCTGCCCCATTTAGACGACCACCAATAGTTACTTTTACGCCTTTCGCACCAGCTTGCATCACAGCTTCTAGCGTTTGCTTCATCAAACGACGGAATGCAACACGCTTCTCAATTTGTTCCGCAATATTGTTTGCAATGACTTGAGAATGTAAATTAACATCAGCGACTGGTTCAATATTAACGCGGATTTCTTTTTTGATACCAAGTTTGGTCTTCAACTTCTTCTTCAATTCTTCAATACCAGCTCCACCTTTACCAATCACCATACCAGATTTTGCAGTCCAAACTATAACGGTAATAGTACCGTCGCCTTTTCGCTCAATATCAATACGAGACAAACCTGCTTTACGAAGATGAGTTTCTAGATATTCGCGAATACGTACGTCTTCCCGAAGAAGTTCTACATAATTGCTCTTAGAAAACCACTTGGACTTCCAGGTGTCTGTAATCTTGAGGCGGAATGAAGTTGGATTGATCTTATTTCCCATGGTTAGTAATTATTTGCGTAAATTCTGCGGACTGGTTTTTTCATCAACCAAATCGCTATTATTTTCATTATGAATTTCTTTAACATCACTCTCTACTACTGGAGGAGTCATAACTGATTCATCCATAGGCATATCTGTTTTAGACTCAACAGCTTTCGGTTTAGGCTTGACTGCTTTCGGCACTATTGGAGTTTTCTTCTTCTTCACCTTAACAGCTCGTTCTTCCAAAACTACATTAACGTGACTCATTTTGCGACGAATCATGAAGGCGCTCCCCCGAGCACGCGGGAAAGAACGTTGTAACACCGGCCCCATATCGCAAGTAATCGTTTTAATGAACAAACCATCACGATTTAAAGAAAAATTATTCTCAGCATTTGCTGCTGCTGATTGTAATAACTTTTGTAACATCTTTGCACCCTTTTTGTTGGTAAACTGCAACTGAGTCATGGCCTCATTCAAGCGCATATTCTTCACCAAGTTTGTTACCAATCGCATTTTACGAGGAGCAATCCGAAGACTACGAGCATGAGCGCGTACCAAAGGCTTAACTTCTGTATCAGTTTTAGCAGTATTCAATTTTTTGACTTTCTCAGCCATAAATTAGTGCTTATTCTTTAAATTAAATTATTTCTTCTTTGCCGGAGGGGCTGCTGGCTTAGAGCTTGCTTGAGCTGCCGCAGCTTCTGCTTTCGCGATCTTACCACCATGACGGATAAACTTGCGAGTTGGCGCGAACTCTCCCAACTTGTGGCCGACCATTCCTTCGGTGACAAATACTTCAAGATGCTGACGACCATTGTGAACCATGAATGTATATCCCACCATTTCTGGGCCGATGGCACAAGCTCTTGACCAAGTTTTGATTTTGTCGCCTGGCTTACCAGCCAAAACCTTCTTCATCAATCTTGGATCTATATATGGACCTTTTTTTAAACTTCTAGACATAATAATTATTTCACTACTTGTTGTTCGCGCTATTTCTTCTGACGGCGCTTAACTATAAACTTACCGCTTGGCTTTTTCTTATCACGAGTGCGGACACCCATTGCATGTCGTCCCCACGGGGTTTTCGGATACTTCATACCAATTGAGTTACTACCCTCACCACCACCATGCGGGTGATCAACTGGGTTCATAACCTTACCGCGCACTTGTGGTCTCCAACCCATATGGCGTTTACGACCAGCCTTACCAATACGGACATTCATCCAATCCTGATTTGAAATTCGCCCGACAGTAGCAGTACATGTTTCACGTACTTTACGAATTTCACCAGATGGCATCTTTAACAACGCATAACCATTCTCAACGTTTTGTAATAATAGAGAACTACCAGCGCTACGAGCGATTTTCCCACCATGTCCAGGGATTAGTTCTACATCATGGACATCAGTTCCGATTGGAATCGCTGACATTGGCAAACGATTACCAGGATGAATTTCTGCTTTCTCACTAAACATCACTGTAGCACCTACTTTAATCCCTTGAGGAGTTAAGATAAAACGCTTGACCCCATCTTTATAAGCAATTAAGGAAATAAATGCTGTGCGGGTTGGGTCATACTCTATTGTTTTTACCATTCCAGGAATATCTTTGCGATCCACACGAGAAAAATCCACAACACGAAGCTTCTTTTTTGCTCCACCACCTTGATGGCGAACAGTAATTTTACCAGTGTTATTGCGACCAGCCTGCTTGCCCTTAGAGATAATTAAACCCTTTGGAGTTTTCTCATCCTTTTGGAGTAGTTCCGCGTAATTGATCACGCTAGCAAAGCGACGTCCTGGAGTTGTTGGTTTGTAAAGTTTAACTGCCATATATATAGATTAACTTGGTTCTACTAAATCAATTTTCTTACTTCCAGGGGCTAAAGTGATAATTGCTTTTTTATACGCCTGAGTAACACCAGTGCGACGACCAAAACGACGGGTTTTACCATCCATAGTAATCATGTTTACTCGATCAATTTTAACGCCATACTGAGCTTCAATATTCTTGCGAACTTCAATTTTGTTGGATTTACCAAAAATTGTAAAAATATATTTGTTGAGTTCGTTCATCTTACCAGCCTTCTCAGAAATT
Organism: uncultured Candidatus Saccharibacteria bacterium; assembly: GCA_964477805.1. Classification (GTDB taxonomy): domain Bacteria; phylum Patescibacteriota; class Doudnabacteria; order UBA920; family UBA920; genus UBA920. The sequence continues at coordinate 55,569 of CAYZEK010000002.1, forward strand.
CTAGGCACCACTAAACTGCGAGAGCTTACAGCATCTAGCTTTATATTTGCAGGAGTAACTTCTGCTACAACAACATCAGTGGTTGAGGCGGTTGTCTTTGCAGTTGCTGCTTCTTTTTCTGTATTCTCTTTTTTAGAAAATAAGGCCATATATTATTTAGTGAGTGTCTTAGTAGTTTTTAAATAAGTTTTCTCAATAACATTCAAACTATCCTTCAAAATTAACATGGTATCCGCTTTTAAGACATCAGTGACATTTAAACTTGTTGCCAATGCAGAAGTTAAATGTGGAATGTTACGAGAAGCGCGGTCTAAATGAGCATCTTTCTTTGGCAAGACAAACATTTGCTTCTTACCAAGTTGGGCTTTAAAAGACTTCATAATTTGCACAAATTCTTTAGTCTTGCCTGCCTCTAAATTCATTTCATCAATTACAATTAACTTACCATCAACTGCTTTATCAGAAAGGGACATAAATAAGGCTTTAGTTTTTGCCTTCTTGTTAATCTTCAAAGACCAGTTCCGATCAGAAGTGGGACCAAAAGTAATACCACCATGACGCCAAATCGGACTACGAATAGAGCCAACACGGGCACGACCAGTTCCTTTTTGCTTCCAAGGCTTCTTACCACCACCACTCACCTCTCCACGAGTTTTGGTATTAGCCAAACCCTTACGAGCATTAGCCGCTTGAATACGCACTGCTTCAGCCAGTAAATGATGAGATGACTTTATACCGAATATCTTCTCATTCAGTTCAATTTCACCTACTACTTCAGCTTTTTGATTGTATACAGAGATTTTCATGTCTTGAGACTAAAAATTATTGCTTCTTACTATCTATTTCTTCTTCTTATCAGATTCTGGCTGAGCTTTTACTAATGGCTTTACTTCGCCAGTAGAAATGATTTTGAGCATGCCAGTATTTGGACCAGGCACTGCGCCTTTTACCATTAACAAACCTTTGTCCAAATCTACATCTACAATTTGCAAGTTTTTAACAGTCACGTTTTGAGTACCCATATGACCAGCCATGCGATGACCTTTATTGACGTGCTGTGGATAACGTTGTCCGATGGAACCTACTGAACGGGGTTTATCGTGACCATGAGATGCTGGGAAACCAGCAAATCCATGTCGTTTCATTCCACCAGCAAATCCTCGTCCCTTCATAACACCAACCACATTGACTATCTCACCTATTTCAAACTTACTCGCATCAATCTTATTGCCGACTGCATATTCTGCTATATCATTCACCCGAAATTCTACAAATTTTCCAAAATCACCCAAATTCTTACTATGACCGGTTTTTGGCTTATTGGTGTTTTTGCTACCAGCAACCTTTGCTGAAACTCCAACTTGAATAGCATTATATTTATCTTTGCCATCTGTGGTTTTGACTTGAGTGACTACCATTTCTGGGATTGAAACCACAGTTACTGCCATTGCTTCGCCATTTTCTGCGAAATACTGGGTCATATTAAGTTTTTTTCCAACTATGAAATTCATGTCGTTACTTTTCTTGATACGAGAGGTCTGAACTTA
>CAYZEK010000002.1:57215-84380 GCA_964477805.1 uncultured Candidatus Saccharibacteria bacterium
AAAAAACCGGGCTATTTACCCAGCACATAAAAATATCTCGCTAAAGAGACTTTCATATGTTTGGTAAATAGTATTCTGCCTAAGGCGAGCTTTTTAAGCTAGAACTTGCAGAACTTACTTACGAATGTACACTCTTAACTCATTTTAATCTCAACATCTACCCCAGCAGGCAAATTTAGATTGGTTAAAGAATCAATGGTTTTTGCAGTTGGCTCGAGGATATCAATCATGCGCTTATGTACACGCATTTCGAACTGTTCTCGACTATCCTTATGAACGAAAGTAGAACGAAGCACAGTATACTTTTTCTTTTCCGTCGGAAGTGGAACTGGGCCCGAGATATTTGCACCAGTGCGCTTAGCCGTTTCAACAATTTGCTGAGAACTTTGATCAATTAGCTTATGATCATAAGCACGAATCTTGATGCGGATTTTTGGCTGATGAGTAACTGCCTTTTCCATTAGATTAATTAATGAGTCTTGTTAAAGATTTCAGACTATAATTCCCTTATTTATAAGGGATTTTCAAGTCTTGAAAATATAGCTAAACGAATATTTAGCTATTCTTGAATATTTTAAACTAGTTTACTCTAAATGTCAAATGTTTTTGAAGAAAAAGTAGAAATTTGCTTAATAAAATTCAAACACAAACTTTAACACTCTTGTGCCATATTCACAGAATACTGATATATAATTTTTTGTTCTCAATTTTAATCCAGAATATAAAAACCCCTCTTATCTTAGAGGGATTTTTATATTCCTTAAAGTAGATTTAGGAACTGAAGTATTATTTGCCTAGAAAACTATTCGTAGCACAGCTTTACAAGGTAAAGCGTAGCGGAGCTAATCTTCGTACAAATAATTTGCAGTGACTGCAATCTTACTTGCTAATCTTAGTAACAACACCAGCCCCGACGGTTCGGCCACCTTCGCGAATCGCGAATTTGCCTTGTTCTTCTAGAGCGACTGGGGTAATCAATTTAACATTGATATTTACAGTATCACCAGGCATAACCATTTCCTGACCTTCTGGCAAAATGACTTCGCCAGTTACGTCAGTAGTACGGATGTAGAACTGAGGTTTGTAACCTTTGAAGAATGGTGTGTGTCGTCCACCTTCTTCTTTAGTCAAAATGTAAACTTCAGCAGTGAATTCGGTGTGAGGAGTAATAGAACCAGGCTTAGCCAAAACTTGACCACGTTCCACTTCTTCTTTCTTGACACCACGAAGCAAAAGTCCTGCGTTGTCACCAGCCATACCTTTGTCCAGTTGCTTGTTGAACATTTCCACACCTGTTACAACTGTTTTAGAGGTAGGACGGATACCAACGATTTCAACTTCTTCGTTAATATTCACTTCACCACGTTCGATACGACCAGTTACTACAGTACCACGACCTTCAATAGTGAAGATGTCTTCAATTGGCATTAAGAATGGTTTATCAGTCTCACGAACAGGATCTGGGAAGAATGTATCCATTGCTTCTACAAGCTTCAAGATAGCTGGTTCACCCAATTCTGATGTATCCCCTTCCAAAGCTTTCAACGCGCTACCACGGATGATAGGAGTATCTTTACCTGGGAAATCGTACTTAGTAAGCAAGTCGCGGATTTCTTCTTCAACAAGGTCAAGCAGTTCAGCGTCTTGAACCATATCACACTTGTTCATAAATACTACAATATTCTTTACACCAACCTGATCTGCAAGCAAGATGTGTTCTCGTGTTTGTGGCATAGGCCCGTCAGTAGCTGACACCACAAGGATAGCGCCGTCCATTTGAGCTGCACCAGTAATCATGTTCTTAATATAGTCAGCGTGACCAGGACAATCTACGTGTGCGTAGTGACGTGTTGCTGATTCATATTCAGCATGTGAAGTATTGATAGTAATACCACGAGCTTTTTCTTCTGGTGCATTGTCGATGCTAGCGTAATCGCGAGCCTTTGCACCACCAGTTTTAGCCAAAACTGTTGTAATTGCCGCAGTCAAAGTTGTCTTACCGTGGTCTACGTGACCAATGGTACCAACATTGATGTGCGTCTTGGAACGATCAAATGCTTCTGCCATTTGATACCTTTCATTGAATAGTTTTTTTGTATAACGTTCCGAGATACCCTCTCTCTTTCTTCTATTATTAATACCGATAGTTCATCTGCATTCACAGTTGACACTGCGCTACTTTGCTACTTTGAACGGTTAAAATAATAATCTGGAGAAAAAGGGAGGGTCTCTCTTTTTTTCTCAAGGAATCCAGGGACGCTAAAGTTTACTTAAAACTCTATTCAATTCTTAATAATAATTTTTGATAGCACAAGAATGTACTACAAAATTGGCGGCTATTTGGCACGCCAATCACCATATATTCTATGAAGTTTTGATATTGTTGTCAAGCTTATATCAATTTGCAATTTTTACAATATTTCAGTAAACTCTCGTTACATCATAAGGAGGTAATAATGCTGTGACTTATACTTTAGTAAAAGCCAAATGGAGTATTGGGATGATCCAAAACCATGCTAAACCGACCACCATTGAAGTAAAATATTCTTTACATTTAACTGAAGAAGATTTTACCAATTTCCTAAAAAAGCAGGTTATTCATGGTTTACACCAAAAACCTTCGCTACTCTACCACACAGAAGGGGTTACTGTTACTCATCATGTGAACGGAAATTTGTACAATGAAGTGAAGCAAGCGAAGGAAGAAGGCAAGCTTGGGGTTTGGAAGACTATCGAAGAGTTGAAATAGTCAAAACTGTTTGGACAAAAAAACGACCAATTTCGATTGGTCGTTTTATTAAATATCGTCAAAATTTGGTTTGATTTCTTCATCAATAGAAGTGATAACCTCGGGGGGAACATAAGTATAATTGGGTATAGACTTAAACAAATCTTGCGCACGCTTACTCAAAAGGGAATCTATTCGTTCTGGAGGATTAAGGTCCAAAGGTGTGGCAGTACCACCGTCCTCACTCGAGATGACTTCTTCTAATTGAGCTTGTAAAATTTCTTTGTTCACCTGCTCTGCCAAATCAACAGTTTGCGGATTTACAGGTTGTGTTTTTGACTCTGGACGGGAAATATTCGCAGTCGCCCTATATTCTTTTAAAGAAAGTAGTATACCTTTTACTTCAGAGTTTTCGTCCACGAAAACTACTTTCCCCTGCTCGCCCACTAATTGCAAAATCTCTTTTAAATCCATGCTGATATGGTAAAACATTGCCTGAAAGTTGGCAAGCAAGGCGCGTCAATGAATTTTGTTTTCGAGACGCGAAAAGCCTCCAAGCATTACCTGGAGGCTTTTTTCTTTTCTCTACAAGTTTTTATTGTCCCTTACGAGCATTCATACCAGCACGAGATTCAATAATACCAGCTGCAACATTCTTAGGCACTTCTTCATAATGATCAAATTCCATGATAGATGATGCCTGGCCCTGAGTCATAGAACGCAGTTGAGTAGCATAACCGAACATTTCGGCTAAAGGAACAAAGGCTGTCACAACCTTACGTCCAGTAATATCTTCCATGTCTTGTACTTTGGCTCGTTTAGAATTCAAGTCGCCGATAACATCGCCCATATTTGCTTCCGGAGTTGTAACCACCACTTTCATTACTGGTTCTAACAAAATTGGATCTGCTTTACGCACAGCTTCTTGCAGGGCTTTTGAGGCTGCAATTTTGAAAGCCATTTCTGAAGAGTCTACTTCGTGATAGCTACCATCGTAAACAGTAGCTTTAAAATCTACTAGAGGGTATCCAGCAATCACACCGTTTGCAGCGGATTCTTGAATCCCTTTATCAATCGGTTTAATATATTCTTTCGGAATTACACCACCAACGATTTCATCCACGAATTCATATCCCTTACCTTGTTCAAGTGGTTCCACACGCAAATACACATGACCATACTGACCTCGTCCACCACTCTGGCGAATAAACTTATGCTCAGCCTCAGCCTGTTTTTTAAAGGTTTCTTTATATGCTACTTGTGGGGTGCCTACATTGGCTTCAACCTTGAACTCACGTTTCATACGATCTACTAAAATTTCCAAATGCAGTTCACCCATACCAGCAATAATGGTTTCTTGAGTTTCGTGGTCTGAAGAAACTTTGAAAGTTGGATCTTCCTCTGCAAGTTTTTGCATTGCAATACCCATTTTTTCTTGATCAGCCTTAGTCTTTGGTTCAATCGCCATAGAAATAACTGGTTCAGCGAATTTGATCTTTTCTAGTTCAATTGGTGCGTTTTCTGCACAAAGTGTATCTGCAGTAATTGTGTCCTTGGGACCCACTAACGCACAAATATCACCTGCGAATACTTCTTTTACTTCATCACGTTGGTCTGCACGCATACGCACAATACGACCAACGCGCTCTTTGTTGCCACTACGCGCGTTTAAAACATAAGAACCAGCTGTTAAAGTTCCAGAGTAAACTCGGAAAAAAGCCAATCGTCCTACAAATGGGTCTGTAGCAATTTTAAATGCAAGAGCGGTAAAAGGTTCGGCATCGTTTGGATTGCGAACTAACTCTTCTCCGGTTTTTGGATTTGTTCCCTTAACAGGACCTTTGTCTGTTGGAGATGGCAAAAAATTTGCGACTGCATCAAGCAATGTACGAACAATAATACCACGACCGTCACCACCAAACACTGGATAGAATTCACCGGAGCGAGTAGCTTTTCTAATACCTAACAACAACTCGTCTTCGGTTAGCTCTGCTCCACCCAAGTATTTCTCCATCAGCTCATCATCAAATTCTACCACTTTTTCAATCAACTCATGGCGGTACTTGTCTGCCTTCTCTTTCATATCATCAGGAATTTCCCCTACCATAAATTCTTTATCAGTATAATCTTTATAGGTGTATGATTTCATACCAATCAAGTCCACCACCCCGATAATATCTTTTTCAAAACCAATCGGTAACTGTACCGGGAAAGCATTCTTTGTTAAACGATTGTGAATAGAATCTAATGACTTGTAAAAATCTCCGCCGGTTTGATTAATTTTGTTAATGAAACACGCGCGAGGGACACCATACTTGTCTGCTTGGCGCCAAACAGTCTCAGATTGTGGTTCAACACCCATCTTTCCGTCAAACACAGTAATGGCGCCATCAAGCACGCGCAAAGACCGTTCAACTTCTACAGTGAAGTCAACGTGTCCAGGCGTATCAATAATATTGATTTTACATTCTGGTGTATCTGCAATTTTAATATACTGGGGTTTCCAGTAACAAGTTACGGCTGCGGATGTGATAGTAATACCACGCTCGCGTTCTTGTTCCATCCAGTCAGTGACAGTTTCACCTTCGTGAACTGCACCGATTGAATGAGTGACGCCAGTGTTATACAAAATACCTTCGGTAGTTGTAGTTTTACCAGCATCGATATGAGCAATAATCCCGATATTACGAGTTGCTTCTATTGGATATTCTCTTGGCATATTTTATTTCTTCTTATTTACGCTTGTTTCCGAAACGGGCGAAATGAGCAAACGCTTTGTTTGCTTCAGCCATACGATGAGTATCTTCACGCTTCTTTACCGCTGCCCCAATTTTGTTAAATCCATCAACAATTTCAGCCGCAAGCTTTTCGCGCATCGGCGCACCTTTACGAGCGCGAGCCGCGGCAATCAACCATTTCATACCTAAAGAAGTACGACGTGGCTCTTGTACTTCCATTGGCACCTGGTAGTTAGAACCCCCAATGCGACGACCTTTTATTTCCATCAATGGAGAAATATTCTTTAAAGCGATATCAAAAATCTGGCGACTATCTGTCACTTCAACTTCTTTGTTTGCTTTCATTTTTTCTTCAACGATATCTAACGCATCATAAAATATCTTCTGCGATACAGTCTTTTTTCCTCGCTCCATCAAATAATTAATAAACTTAGCGTATTTTACGCTAGCATATTTAGGATCAGGGTTTGGAACGTGTTTTTCAAAACTTCTTGCTCTACGTGGCATATTAGTTTGCTCCTTGTGACGGCTTCTTAGTTCCGTATTTACTGCGAGAGCGTTTTCGACCGTCAACGCCTAATGTGTCTAACTTACCGCGAACAATGTGATAACGAACACCTGGAAGATCTTTCACACGACCACCACGAATCATCACGACACTGTGTTCTTGCAAATTATGACCAACTCCTGGGATGTAAGCTAAAACTTCCATCTGGTTTGTTAGTTTAATCTTTGCTACTTTTCGAAGCGCAGAGTTTGGCTTCTTTGGAGTAGTTGTGTATACCTTTAAACAAACACCGCGCATAAATGGAGACCCTGTCGGCATGTTTAGAGTTTTATTCTTAAGTAAATTAACACGGCGTTGTAACGCTGGTGATTTACTCTTTGCTTTTAAGGGTTTGCGCCCCTTACGCACTAATTGATTAATTGTTGGCATCTATTGATGACCCTTTCTTTGGTGGGTTGACACTCGCCCATTAATTGCAACATAAAAACTGACCAACAGTCAGCTCTGTATGGTTTCGTTCCATGGTACTGCGATGAAGCTTATATCGCTCATACTATAAATAAGTAGATTTCCCATTTTACGAACAAATGTGCCGGTAATTCCTCTATCGTCGTTAACGATATACTGATAGTGGAGCTTCAAAAGAATTGTAGATTGATTATACCTGGTTTTCTCAGAAATTGCAAGCACTAAACGAATCTCCTCGACTGTGCTATATCGCCAAGCCAAATAGACGGAAAAATACAGTTATTACAGGGAGTAAAATCTTATCTAAAATGCCTAGCATTAAAAAGATGATTACCAAGAAAAACCCATAACGCTCCATTGAAAGAATCCAGTACATTGCCCGATAAGGCAACATTGAGGCAATGACTTTTGAACCATCCAGTGGTGGGATTGGCAATAAATTAAATGTTCCTAAAACAATATTTAAAATAACGGCCTGCAACCAAATATCTGCTACTGGACTTGAGGAAATCAGTCCGAATTTTAATGGCAACATTAACAAGATCGCTAGGCCAAAATTACTTAATGGCCCAGCCAACGACACCAAAGTCATGCCTAACTTTCGAGGGTTAAGATTATTAAAATTCACCGGAACCGGCTTAGCTGCACCAAAAATAACTGGGCTTCCTACCAACAATAAAAATCCAGGCAATAAGATTGAGCCAAATGGATCAATATGGGGGATTGGGTTAAGAGTAATCCTTCCTTCATCACGCGCGGTGCTATCCCCTAATTTTTCAGCAACAACACCATGCATTACTTCATGCACCACAGCGGAAAATATCAAAATCACTAATGTAATAAGCTTATCCATATTTATATATATTAGCATGTTTTTTATGCTGATATAAATAGGGCTTGCCAAAATCTCAAAAATGTATTAACATGAGTAAGTACTTAATTTTAGATATCCATGCCAAGAATGTGTACCATTTGTGGCAAGACTTACTCTAAAACTATCAAACGTTCCCATTCTATGCGTGCATCTATCCGAAAGTTGATGCCAAATACCCAATGGACTCGCAACGAAGATGGCAATCGAGTAAAAGCTTGCACTAGTTGTATTAAAGCTAAATCAAAACCATCAAGGTCTAGCAAAAAAATTGCTACAAAATAAAAACCGCTTATACTATGTATGGCGGTTTTTATTTTTTATTGTGTCGGTTTTCCCAATCCGACTGGAGCTTGATGTGCCCCAAATATTGCGCTACATGATTTAGCGTAGGAACACATATAATATAACTTTTTTTTCTGAAGTTATGATGATAAAAACCCAATCACAACAAATTTAGACTTTCTTACGCGAGAAAAATTTACGAATCTCTTCGATAAACAATAGGGGTAATGAGATTGCTAAAATTATTAACCATTCATGAATATCTAAAGCTGTAGTTTTAAGAAGTTTCTGAAAGAATGGATTGTAAATTGCCAGTATTTGCAAAATAATGACCAATATTGTGGATCCTATCAAAAATGGGTTTGCAAATAAGTCCTTCAGTGCTGAATTTTTCTCGCTACGACAATTCCATGCATTTATCCATTGCAGTACAGCTAAAACCGTTAGTGTGATTGTGGTGGCTTTTAAATAATCACCATCTTTATAAAAGTAAAATAAGCCCAATGTGCTCAAAGTCATTATTGCTCCCATCATGATCATCCTCCACAACATTGCTTGACTAACCAAATACTTATGAGTTTGAAATCGACCCACCTTGAATAATTGATCTGTACTCGGCTCCATTGCAAATGAAACTGTGAGAAAACCGTCAGTCACAAAATTTAACCACAAAATTTGAACTGCCACTACTGGCAAGGGCCATCCAACTAACAACGCCAATGCAATAGTCATTAATTCTCCAATTCCAGTAGAAAACAGGTACAATAAAACTCGACTGATAGTTTTGTATATGCTCCGGCCTTCTTCTATAGCAGAAGCAATTGTCGCAAAATTGTCATCAAGTAAAATGATATCTGCTGATTCTTTAGTTACTTCTGTACCAGAAACCCCCATGGCAATCCCTAAATCTGCTGCTGCCAAAGATGGAACATCGTTTACACCGTCTCCAGTCATTGCAACAATATGACCACTTGTTTTTAACAATTGTACAATACGCAATTTATGATACGGAGTAACACGAGCAAAGACATTCACAGTTTCAAGCTGTTCACTTAACTGCTTGTCAGTCATCATCTCCAACTGATCGCCAGTAATCACTTGATCTCCAGGTTTAAAAATATTGGCCTTCTTTGCAATCGCTTGCGCTGTCAGTCTATGATCACCAGTAATCATGATGACACGGATACCACCAGCCAAAACTGCATTCACTGCAGTTGGGACTTCTGGATGCAATGCATCTCGCATTCCATACAAACCGCCAAACGTCAATTTTGGCAGATCTGAAATATTTAAATCACCTTGGATCTCACCAAAGGCAAATGCCACGACACGCAAACCATCACCTACCAATGGCGTCACTTTATTATGCATTTCCGTAAGCGGAATATGGCAAATTTTAGCAATTGATTCTGGAGCACCAACAACCGCCAAGACTCGCTTATCATTATCTTTGTAAACAAAACCGTGAAATTTTTGCTCATAATTAAAGGGTGCGTCCTGAATCATTGGATGTCGCGACTTCATATCTTCAGGCTTAAAACCAACCTTCTCAGCAAACACCAAGAGAGCAGCTTCGGTAGGGTCACCAGAAATCTGCCAAACAGAAACTTCTGGATCAAAAACTAACTCAGCTACAGCGAAAGATGCAATTTTACCTGCTAAAACTAATTCTGGGATATCCAGTGGGGAAACTATTGCTTGACCGGCCAAGATTTCCCCTTTCGGTTCATAACCACTACCCTTGACAGTAAACGTCTTTCCGCGAACCACCACAGTTTCTACCACAAGTTCATTTTTTGTGATTGTACCAGTTTTATCAACAGCAATGATATCTGCTTGCCCAAGTGCTTCCACTGCAGTCAGTTTTTTAACCAACGCCTTGCGCTGACTCATTCGCCAAACCCCATTTGCCAGTACTAATGTCATCACAACTGGCAAACCTTCTGGAATAATAGACACCGCTAATGACACTACCACTTCAACCATTTCCACTAACGGTTCTCCCAATAGCAAACCAATCAAAAATAATCCTACAGATATACCTAAAACAACCACCATAATTGCCCGAGACAACGCACGAATATTCTTTTGCAATGGAATTTCAGTTTCACCTTCTTTAGCTAATTCTGCAGAAATTTTACCAATCTCAGTTTCCAAACCTGTAGCCGTAACCACCATTTCTCCGTGACCAGACACAACATGAGTCGCTTTAAATAGCATATTACGCTGACGATCAAATCCTGATTCAAACTCAGCTATTTTAGAAATCGGTTCAGACTCCCCTGTTAATGATGCTTCGCTTACAGTCAAGCCACGAGAGGTCAAAACTCGTCCGTCGGCGGGAACTTTATCTCCCTCGTGAAGGATAACAACATCGCCAGGGACTAATGAAGTATCAGGAATTATTATCTCGATCCCCGATCTTCGCACTAGTGTAATGGTTTGTACAAATCTTTTTAAAGCCAATAAGGTATTTTGCGCTCGCCCTTCTTGAACCGTGCCAATAATTGCATTTAAAAAAAGAACTGCTGTGATAACGATACTATCCGTAACTTCGCCAAGTAAATAAACCACAACACTGACCGCTAGCAAAATGTAAACTAACGGGCTAGTAAACTGGTGTAAGAATATCAAAAGCAAGCTGTCAGTTTTTTGCTCTGGCAACTTATTTAATCCATAAATATTTTGGTTTGCTACTACTACATCATCAGTCAGTCCACCAGTAGATGAGTGTAAAGATTCCAAAACTAATTCTAGCTTTTGTTCATACCAATTTTGTTTCATTAAATTTTCATATCGGTTCTCAATTTTATTTATGGTTCATCTTTATAATCTTGTTACTTAAATTTCTAGCGATTATCAACCACACTAAATACGGTAACATCAAACCTGCAGCGATTGGTGAAGCAATTGCCATTAGTGTAGTGGCAATTACAGCAGTGATAATTATTAGATTTAATCGTTGTGATGCTTTAGATAAGTTATGGTCAACAAATAATACTTTATTCCAAGTCGCATTCAAGTACGCATTTATCATTAACACCCCCGCCGTTACAAAGTGTATCCAAGAAAAGATCGGCACATTCCAATACCAGAGCACGGCCAAACCAATGACTATATATAAGAATGTCCAAATCTCGCCAATTAACTCTGTGGATGGAGTCCAGGTAGGTTTGTTCAATTCTTCATGCCAATACCTTAATCCATGTTTAGTATAACGAATGCGCATAATCACTATTATAGTGATTACAGCAGGAATGATAAAAAAATTAAAATTCATATTCTTTATTGTTTACCGAGATTATTGATTGTAAACAGCAGTCTATTTACCAACTTCCGCCACCGCCACCACCGCCACCACCGCCTGAACCACCGCCAGAGAATCCACTACCACCACTAGAAGATGTTGTAACAGACCTCGCGACTGACTGCATTGAATCGGAAAAATGGTTCAGGGAACTGACGAACATAGCTGAATTGAATGCTGAACCACTATTATCAGTGTACCAGTCGGGAGCCTTTGTTAAATCTTTAAATTGATTTGCCCATGCTACTTCCACTCCTAAAGCAATCGCAAAGGGCAATAATAACTCAAACAATTGTGGAGACTGCTGAGGAGTTTGAGGAGGGGCATTATGAAAATTCAATCGGTCTTTTTCGGCGACGGTTAAATATTCTTTCAACCCTTTAATGTGAGCAAACGCATCTGCGCCTTTTTGAGTTCGGGCAGGCATAATCAAACCGAAAACTATCACGATAACTCCCGAAATTCCCACAGATAAAACTGCTAAATAACCAATCAGGTTTCCTAAAAAAATTGCGCTTAAAACTGTTCCTAATCCCCCTAAACCAATCCATAATGTTTTGACTAGAACCGGGTTAGCTTTATAATACCCGTTCTGGACTAACTCTTTCATCGTCCCGGCTTTTATTTTCACCAAACCTTTTCCAAATGATGTATCAATTTTTAAATCTGAAAGTTTTACAACTGTTTGATTGCTGGAGAACAAACTTTCTAACAAAGCAGTGGTTTGATTTGGTAATCTTTCAGCTTGTTTTGACAATCTTGTAAACTCATAATCCTGCCCTCGAAAAACCAACATCTTTTTTGTTTCAATCTTTCTGATAGAGATAAATCCCTGAGTGGCCAAATAAATAATTTCTGCCGAAATATCTTTATTGGTAGTACCATTATGTAGCAAACTGCCTACATATAATGCGGATAAATTATCAGGGGCATCATATTGGGCAACAATAGAATTTTTTTGTTTAGCGTCTTTACCAAATCTGTTCCATAGGTAAAACATAATTATGAAAATCAGCACTGGTAAAACCAAAATGCCATTATCTATCAAAGTATCCCAAAATTTTTGAAGCGTAGTTGGTTTAGTTAACGTATTAGCTGGCAAACCAGCAATAATGGTCAATCCTTCATTCTCTACCAATGGTTTTGTAGTAGTAAAAGTCACGGTACTCGTATTGCCCCCTGCAATAGAACAATTCTTCTCATCGCTTCCAACAATACCGGTATAACATAGTACCTGATTAATATCAGAAGGTGCTCGCACTATCGCTTGAGCTTTCGTAATCGGCACTTGCCAGCCTGTCCCAACAGCATTCCAATACAACTCGTCGTGATCATCAAAATAATTTACTGCTCGACGAACAGTATAAGCGATTTTATAAATTTTTTGACCAGTAACAAAAATGTCTGCATCCCCAATTTTTAACACGACATCTCCGCGGGAACTTGATTGGACAAAATTAATTAGCGACCCTTTGTCATCTGTAACCGACACATCGTCAATGCGTAACTTGAATGTGCCACCACGCGCTTTGTATTTAAACGGAATATTACGGAATATCCCATGACGCTGAGCATCGCCAAAATTATACGAAATCGTTTCCACAACATTAATGCTACTGTCTTCGTTTATCGTAATGTCTGTCACATAATCATTGATGGATTCGGTAGTTTGTGCGTGGATAGGACTGATAAACAAAAAGGCCGTTAATGCAAAGGCTAAAACAAACGAGGTGAATAATTTTGTAGAAAATTTAATCATAATTTTAAAGACTCTGCAATTTGCCCAACTATAATACCAACAGCGATTGCTAACCCACCCATAAATAATGTTATCAAGCCATCTTTGAATGCCTTAATTCGGAACAAATGAGCGTTGAATATACCAAGTAGAAACAAAGAAACTAAAGTCAAACCAATTGACCACCATACTGCATTTCTAGCCTGCAAAATGTATGGAATAAGTGGAATAAATCCAGAAATCACATAAGAAAAGAACATCACGGCTGCTGCACTTGCTGGCTTAGACCAAGATGAAACGCTATTATCTTCATACTGCTCAACTGATTGTTCTGAAAGCAAACTCCCGATTGCCATTGAAAAGGCTTCTACAAAAATCAGTACTGCTCCAGTCAGAATAACTGTTTTTACATCAACTCCTGCAAATCCGATACCTGCCAAAAGCCCCACTGTAGAGACCAGGCTATCCTCTACGCCGAAAACAAAATTGCGTATGATCAAACTATATTTTTTTTTATTTTCTAGCATTAACGATTATCCCCGGCACTCTTAATGACGCCACGACTTTTCCTATCTTGTAACTTTTCTATATTAGTTTTAGCGACATCAGTGAAGCTCAAATTTAATTCAACGGCAAGCTGACTTAAATACCACAAGACATCACCGATCTCTTTTTTGATATCGACGCGCATTTCTTCTGTGATTTCCCCACCATGATTACGAATGACCTTTTTTAACTTCTCGGCCACCTCACCAGACTCTCCGGCAACCCCTAAACCCAAATAATATAGTGCGTTAACCCCAGGATCATAAACAGCGGTTTGCTTTGAAATTTCTTGATATTCGTCAAATGTCATTGTAGATTTTCCTTTTATCCATTATACCATTTTCGTAGCACTAACGGATAGCAAAATGCTATAATATTTCTATCTATCGATATGCTTCAGATTACAAAATTACTTCGCAACCGTTCGCTCCCTGTAGTTTTATTTACTATTTTTGTAGACATGTTAGGCTATGGAATTTTGATCCCTGTCGTTCCACAGCTTTTAGGAAATGAGAATTCTTCATTTTCTGTTTTATCAGCAGGCATGTCTATTAACCAAGGTTATATTTTACTTGGATTTTTAGTCGCATCGTATCCATTCATGCAATTTTTAGCAACGCCTATCCTCGGTCAAATGTCTGATAAGTTTGGGCGAAAAAAAGTTTTAGCGATTGCATTGATTGGCACATGCATCTCTTATGTCGCTTTTGCGATAGGTATTATCACCAAAAATATCCCCCTGTTATTTGCATCCCGTGCTTTTGACGGCATCACTGGTGGCAATATCTCTGTGGCTCAAGCTGCCATTGCTGACATATCTACACCAGATAATCGATCTAGAAATTTTGGATTTATTGGTGCAGCTTTTGGATTAGGCTTAATAATTGGTCCGTACATAGGCGGTAAATTATCCGATCCAAACTTAGTTCATTGGTTCTCTGCAGCAACCCCATTTTGGTTTGCTGCTGGTCTTAGTTTTATAAATGTGATGTCCGTTATCTTTTTATTTCCAGAAACACTAACTAATATTCGTAGCAAAGTCAGCATACAATGGTTTAGGTCAATTAAAAATATCGTTTCGGCTTACGGCATGAAAACCCTGCGCATTCCGTTTATCAGCTCATTTATGTACCAAGCAGGATTCAGTTTTTTCATTACTTTTTTCAGTATATACTTAATAAACAAGTTCAGCTTCACCCAAGGAAATATCGGAGATTTCTTTGCTTATATTGGTGTCTGGACAGTATTTTCGCAGGTATTTGTTAACAGCAATGTTTCCAAATGGTTCAGTGAATATAATATTTTACGCATCAGCCTCATTGCCCTAGCTGGTAGTATTGCGTTATTCTTTGCACCAAGTACTGGCTGGGGCTTACTCTTTATTGTGCCATTCTTTGCCATTTTTATTGGTTTGGTACAAGCTAATTTCCTTTCACTAATTAGTCGTTCTGTTAGCTCTGAACAACAAGGTCAGATGCTTGGAGTAAATTCCAGCATTAACACATTAGGACAATCATTACCACCAATAATGTCTGGCTATCTGGCAGCCATCCTAACCCCAAGCGCACCTATTATTATTTCGGCAATCTTAATTCTTTTCTCTGGATTAATCTTCGTAGTTTACTACAAAAAACGTTATTAATTACAGGCATAACAAAAAAACCCACAATTATGGGTTTTTTGTGGGTGTATGGTTATCACTAAACCACTAAATAGCTATCTTCGCCATTAGCTTTTTGTTCTGCCATGCGGTTCAAAATTTCTTCTAAATCTTCGTCACTAAAAAAATCAATCGTAATTTTGCCCCCGCGACCCTGACGCGAAACTTTCACCTGTGCCCCAAGACGGCCACGTAATTCAGTTTCTATGGCCATAAGTTTTGGATCTGGTGTTGCCGCATCAATACGACGTTTGACTGCTATCTCTCTAACCTTAGCCTCTACCTGCCGCACGTTCAAACCCTGTTCCAGAATTGTAGAATACATTAAAATCATTTTCTCTATCTCAGGTAACCCTAAAATTGCCCGAGCATGACCTTCCGTAATTTTACCTTCAATCACTCCACGTTGGATTTCTGCCGGTAGATTTAACAAACGCAAAGTATTCGCCACAGCGCTTCTCGATTTGCCAACTTTTTTAGCTACTTGGTCCTGAGTCAAACCAAATGCTTTAATTAATCGATCATACCCACGGGCTTCCTCAATGGCATTTAATTCTTGCCGTTGGATATTTTCAATCAAAGCAACTTCCAACTTTGTTTGGTCATGCAAAGTTTTTTTAACAATGGCTGGGATTTTGGTAAGACCTGCTAATTGAGAAGCACGGAATCTCCGTTCTCCTACCACGAGCTCATAACCACCGTTATTATTCTCTGTAACTACCACTGGCTGAATAACGCCATGTTCTTTAATAGAGTCAGAAAGCTCTTGCAAAGCCTCTGGTTTAAATTGTGTGCGCGGTTGGTATGGATTCGCTACAATCTTCGCAATTTCTAATTCTTGAATAGAGCTATCAATATACGAGACTTTTTCAGTTGAGATTGCTGTTGACGCCACCGAAACTGCTGGCGCTTCTTGAGGTTCTTCAGACTTTAAAACAGTCCGTTCAGACTGAGCACTAATCGGATTTTCCTCTAATTGAGCCTGGTTGTCATTTATTTCAGAAGGCAAATCAAACGGGTTTGACTGAGGGTTTAAATTTATTGGAGTGATGCCATCCATATTCGTTTATTTAAATTGTATAACTCTTGGTGGCCGAGGAGGGAGTTGAACCCTCACACCCGAAGATACACGATTTTGAGTCGTGCGCGTCTGCCAGTTCCGCCACTCGGCCTTCAAGAAATATCCAATTTTTACTCAGATACTGCGGTATTGTAACAAAAATACTTCCTTAAGTAAAGAATAATACTTGTCCAGTCAACACCGTACAGCATCCTATTACAAGGCCCAACAACGCCCCAACAGCAATGTCAGATGGCCAATGATAACCCAAAACCACCCGAGCAAAACCAGCCAATACTGACACTAACATTAAACCACTACCCATCAATGGGAAAAACCAAAGCACCACTGTAGCAACGGAAAAATACGCAGTTGTGTGACGAGATGGAAAAGAATTAGGAGTTTTAGTTTGAAAAGAAAAAAATCTCGATGTTATTGGTGTAAAATTATACTGCTGATATGGTCGAAGTTTTTTATAAATCAAGTTTATCATCGTGACCATAATTCCACGAGCAATCACAAAAGAAACAATGACTAAGGTTACGACTTGTAACCTTAGTTCTTGCAAATCATCTTTCAAACAAAAACATAAGGCACCGACAACAAAAAAAACAAAGGCATAGTTACTCCAAAACTGCCAAAAATAACGATATGGTTTGCTTTTAACAAGCTTAGTCTGGAAATTCAAAAAATATTGATTAGAGTCCATTTAATTTAAGATCGTAAATAATATACAACGGCAATCAACACAGCTAAAGCAAACCGGTACCAAGCAAATGCCGCGAATGATCTATTACTAATATAGCGAAGCATATACTTGATTGCCAAAAATCCAAACACCATTGAAGACAAGAAACCAACAACAACAGGACCATGGTTTTGAATATGAGATATTTCTGATAACTTTAACAACCCAGCTCCAAAAATTATTGGCACAGACATCAAAAAACTAAATTTGGCAGCATCTTCTCTAGTTAAACCTTGCAAAAGACCAGCCGTGATAGTAGCACCACTTCGAGATACTCCAGGGACAATTGCTGCAGCTTGGGATAAACCAATTACTATGGCATTTACCCAAGAAATTTTACTAAAGTTCTTTAGTTTTGAGCCATACCTATCTGATGCTAGTAACAAAAAACCAACTATCGTCAAAGTCCCTGCAATTAACATTGGGTTGCGTAAAGCTGTCTCAACTTGACTCTCAAAAATTTTACCAATTATCGCTGCTGGAATAGTTGCTGCTAAAATTAACCAGCTCAATTTTTGATAAATGTTATTTTGAAAATTTCGGGTGCTCGGTAAAAGAGAGTGCCAAAATCCACGCACCAAGTTCCACAGCTCTTTGCGAAAATAAGCCACTACGGCAATCAAAGTACCCCAGTGAAGTGCAATATCAAAAGCCAACCCTTGATCTGTCCAATTAAAAAAATACGGTGTGATGATTAGATGTGCGGAAGATGAGATTGGCAAAAACTCCCCCAGCCCTTGTACAGCACCTAAAATAAAAGCTTGAAATAATTCCATTAAATTCCTGGGACAGGAAATCGCAAGCTAAACTCGCGAACTTCTTGTTTAATTTGTTGATGCAAAGCTAAGTCTTCTGAATTTTGCAATACGCGTAAAATCCAATCAGCAATTTTTTTCATATCTGACTCCATGGCACCACGGGTAGTAATGGCTGGCGTACCCAATCTAATTCCGCTAGGATCCATCGGACTCCTAGTATCATCAGCTATCATATTCATATTCACGGTAATGCCAACAGAATCCAAAAGCGTTTGTGCTTGCTTTCCAGATATATTCCACGAGCTCATCGCATCTATTAAAATAAGATGATTGGAAGTTCCTCCGGTTATTAATTTACTACCACCGGCTGTTAATTCTTCTGCCAATTTCTCGGCATTAAGTATGACTTGTGAAGAATAAACTTGGAACTCGGGTTGTAATGCTTCATAAAATGCCACGGCCTTTGCCGAAATACTATTCATATGTGGACCACCCTGAAAACCCGGGAACACAGATTTATCAATTGCGTTAGCAAACTCTTGCGTACACATAATCATACCCCCGCGCGGACCTCGTAATGTTTTGTGAGTGGTAGTCGTGACCACATCAAACCCATCATCAAATGGATTCCGTAATTGCTTCCCCGCAATTAAACCAGCGATATGAGCAATATCCATCATAGTAATAGCGCCGATCTCGTTAGCGATCGATTTGATTTTAGCGTAATCAATCTCACGTGGATATGCAGAAAACCCTGCCAGAATTAATTTTGGTCGTTCACGCAAGGCCGTCTCACGCAGTTCATCATAATCAATTTCTCCAGTCACAACATTCTTCATGCCATAACGTACAAAATTATACAGTTTTGACATGTATGTAACGGGATGACCGTGTGTTAGATGTCCACCGTGAGAAAGATCCATCCCCAATACCGTATCACCAGGAGAAAGCAAAGCAAAATAAACCGCGATATTTGCTGGTGCGCCACTTAACGGCTGTACATTGACATGTTCAGCTTGAAATAATTCCTTTGCCCGATCAATGGCTAATTGCTCAACTGCATCAGTATTCTCCTGTCCGCCATAATAACGTTTACCGACATAGCCTTCGGAATACTTATTTGTCATCACCGAACCGAGCGCTTCTAAAACTGCTTCCGAAACATAGTTCTCAGATGGAATAAGCTCAATACCCTCTTTTTGACGTTGTGCCTCAGCGTTTATGATAGTCGCTACAACTGGGTCAATTTGTTCTAAAAAATCAGTGTTCATACTTAAATATTTTATCAGAAAATAGCACTTTAACTAAATTAAAAAGTAAAATAAAGAAAAAATTGCGGCAAGAATAAATAATAATGCAAAACTACCGGTCATGGCAAAAATAACCATGCCTAACAATGCCGCTAAAAGTTTGCCAATAGCCAGCACTTGTTCAAATCCGACAACGTAAGGCAACACTTCTGGATGTTCATCAGCGCTCTCATAAGTCATGGCAGAAACTGGAATAAACACCAAAGTTTTTGTAGTCCTGGAAATAGCATCAGTGATAAAAACTGCAAATGGAGAAATGACAGGCAAACGAGCGAGCCATGCTAATGAATAAATTAGTGTTCCTGCGCGTAACAATGATTGCTTACTGTGTTTGTCGGTAAAAAAACCAATATAAAGAGCCAAACCAGTCGCAACAAGAGTAGCAATAGTCACCAATAATCCAGTATCTTGATAATTATTTAAAATCAAAAAAATAAAAATCGGCCAGATCGTTAATACTAATAATTCCTCTCCAAAACCAAAGTAACCAAGAAAACTAGTGGAATGTTTTTTATACAATGCCCAAGTCTCATGAAATTTGTAAGGGACATATTCAAATACTTCTTTTGTCCACAGCAAAGGGATCGCTGAAGATAAATAAACAATAGAAGCAATTACAAACAATGACTCGATCCCTAAGACGGCTGATAATACTCCGCCGAGCATCGGTCCAACTATCTGCATTATATTCGTAATAGCATACATCAAACTAAATTCACGGCCACGCTGTTGCTTACTCGCATATTGTGCCAAAATGGCATGTAATGCAGGCCAGTATAAACTTTTTTGTATTGCAAAAGTCATTGCCGCAGGAATAAGCAAGCTGATAGTATGCGCTGAACCCAGTACAAAAAACCAAAAACCGATTTGGAAAGGAATACTAAAAAATATTGAGTGGTAGTATCCAAACCGCGCTGCAATTTTTCCGCCAAACGGGATAGTTAATGCATATATTCCATACACTGCTGCAAAAAATAATAACACCTCTGGAATACTCAAACCAACAACATAATACAAAAAGATTGGCTCAAATAAGGTAATGATTGCCTGGGCAAAATTACCAATTGCCACTGCACTGTAAAGTTGCCCGATTTCTTTTTTTATTTTTGTGGCAAAATATTGTGGTAAATGAAAATGTTCAAAAAAAGTCATTGAGAATTTTGTTTTTACTAATTAAAGCGGTTGAATTTAGTTTGTGCGATACCAAAATTTAATTTCAATTATTCTGTAGTATTGCCATCAAAATGCTTTTCATCCGCCAAACTATCCGATTTTGTTTGATGGATTTCACCGTCTTTATGTTCTGGTGGAGAATAAATAGTATAAAGCTTCAAATCGCTAACACCGGTATTGATAACATTGTGCTTTGTCCCAGCTGGGATTACGATTGCGGTATCATCTTCAATCTCGTGTTCAATACCGTCCAAAATAACCTTACCCCGGCCAGACTCAATCCGAATAAATTGATCTAACTGATGAATTTCTTCCCCAATATCATCATTCACTGCAATACTCATCAACACTAACTGGGAATTATGTGCTGTATATAGAACCTTACGAAAATTAGTATTTTCTAACGTTAGTTTTTCAATGTTACCAATAAAACCTTGCATATATTTATTTTACAATATTAATAATCTTATCTTGCACAAAAATTATTTTTTTCGGCTTGTTATTTGCTAAAGCTACTTGGACTTTATCCAAAGACAAAGCTTTTTCTTGCACCTCTACCTGCCCAGAGCCCAAAGGTACTTCAATGACATCTTTGACCTTACCATTAACCTGCACGGCAATTTTTGCAAACTCTTGAGTCATTAATGTTTCGTCAAACTCTGGCCATGACCCATATTGCAAAGAACGTCCTGCAGTATCGCTTGAGCCACCAACAATCTCGTTTAATTCTTCAGCAATGTGTGGAGTAATTGGATACATCAGTTTTAAAAATGTATGAATGGTGGATGTTGTTACAGACTCATTTTTGATTTCATTATGAAGTGACATTAAACTAGACACCACAGTATTAAAACGAAACCCTTCAATATCTAAGGAGATATTTTTAACTGCCGTATTAAGCGCTTTCTTCACTGAATCACTTTCAGCGTCAACTCGCTCAACAGTGCAGACCCAATTCCAAACGCGATCAAGAAATCTCGCCACACCAATAATACCCTGTTCACTCCATGATACTGACGCTTCGTGTGGTCCTAAAAATAACTCATACATACGTACTGTGTCAGCGCCATATCTAGTCACGAGGTCATCAGGGTTCACAACATTCCCTTTGCTTTTACTCATCTTAGAACCATCTTCTGCTAAAATCAAACCATGTGGGACGCGCTTGGTATAAGGTTCACTAACCGGAACTAAGCCTTGGTCGTGTAAAAAAATATTCCAAAAACGTGAGTATAGTAAATGAAGTGTTGTATGCTCCATCCCTCCGAAATAAATATCAACCGGGAGCCAATGCTTCAGATTAGCCAGAGAGGCAAACTCTTTTTCATTCTTTGGATCAGTGTAACGTAAAAAATACCAAGAACTACCCGCCCATTGTGGCATCGTATTTGTTTCTCGCTTAGCTGGGCCGTTACACTTTGGACAAACAGTATTCACCCAGCTATCTATTGAAGCAAGGGGTGATTCCCCTGTTCCAGTTGGCTCATAATTTTCAACTTCCGGGAGGAGTACGGGCAATTGCTCATCAGGTACAACTACCACACCGTCTTTTTCGCAATGCACTAAAGGAATTGGCTCACCCCAATAACGTTGCCTAGAAAATACCCAGTCACGGAGTTTATAGGTAATTTTTGGTGTACCAAACTGACTGCCGTCAGCAAATTCCTGCAATTCAACCACAGGTAAATTAAATTGTGTAGCGAATTCATTATCTCGTTCATCATGACCTGGTACCGCCATTATTGCTCCAGTGCCATAATTGCTTAGTACATAATCTCCAACAAAAACCGGAATTTTTTCCTGAGTTGCGGGATTAATGACTTTCACCCCTTGTAATTCAACTCCAATTTTTTCTCGACTTTCTGTTGCTCGTTCGATATCTGTTTCTCCACTAATTTTCTCAAGGCAATCAATGACAGCGGGTTTATTTTTTAAGACATGCTGATTTTCAGCAATTAAAAACTTTACCAATGGATGTTCGGGTGCAAGAACAACAAAAGTCGCACCATAAATAGTATCTGGTCGGGTTGTAAATACTTTTAAGTTTGCGTTACTACCAGAAAACTCACCTAAGCCATTTTCAAAAATATCGCTTTCAAAATCCAAGCGAAAATCTATTTCCACCCCTTCGGACTTTCCAATCCAATTCTTTTGTTGAAGCTTTACCGCTTCCGGCCATTCCAACAAAGTATCCAAACCTTGCAATAATTTTTCTGCATAATCTGTAATTTTTAAATACCATTGACGCAATTCCTTTTTTTCAACTGTTGTACCACAGCGCTCACAAGCACCGTTAATGACTTCTTCATTCGCTAAACCAGTCTTATCTTTTGGACACCAATTTATTAAACCAGTTGCTTCATACGCTAACCCTGCTTTATAAAATTGTAGGAAAAGCCATTGTGTCCACTTATAATAATTCGGGTCGGTGGTATTTATCTCACGCGACCAATCAAAACTATACCCCAACATTTGACATTGTCGTTTGATGTTAGCAATATTGCTAGCAGTTGTCTCAGCTGGTTTTTTTCCATGTTTAATTGCAAAATTCTCAGCTGGCAACCCAAACGCGTCCCAACCAATCGGATACACCACTGACTTCCCTTGCATACGGAAATACCGAGAAACCACATCCGCTGCTGTATAACTGCGCAAATGACCCATGTGCAATCCTTCGCCAGATGGAAAAGGAAATTCCACTAAAATGTACTTTTTTTCCTTCTCTGTATTATTTTCTCCCACTACGAAAACATTATGGTCTGACCAATATGCTTGCCATTTCTTTTCTATTTCCAACGGGTTATATTCAGAAGTTGATTTAAACTTACTCATTTTCTTGTTTGAATAATTTTTTAGCATTTGCAGTTGTTTGCTCAGCAACTTCATCAGTGTTTATACCTTTCCACTCTGCAATTTGTTCTGCCACCTCAATTAAATAACTTGGCTCGTTCCTCTTACCACGCTTGCTTTGTGGTGTTAAGTACGGTGCGTCGGTTTCTAGAATAATCGCTTCTAAAGGTAACACCTCTACAACATCGCGACTGCGCGTGGTTTTATCAAAAGTAATAATACCGTTCAAGCCAATATAGCCACCGAGGTCAACAAATTTTTTTGCTAACTCAACACCACCAGTATAGGAATGAATCTCAAAACGCAACTGGGGATTTTCTGCTTTGACCCTTGAGAGAATCTCAAACATTTCTTCATATGCATCTTCAGTCCCATTACTTGGCCTACAGTGCACACATAATGCCTTATCTAGCTCCAAAGCTAACTTAATCTGCTCTTGAAATGCTGATCTTTGTAACGTTTTTATTTCCTCGTGATCATGATCTTTTGGCAAACGATAGTAATCTAACCCACACTCACCTATTCCAACCACGCGCGAACTACGAGCCAGCTCTCTATATAAATTAGAGTCAAAATGTTCCTCCTGAGTTTTAAACTCTACTTCACTTTCGTCTAAAAAATTAGACGTAAAAGTGTGTGAAGGGTGCAAGCCAATAACTGCGTATACATGTTCTGGGAAAACATTCAGTAACTCAACAGCTTGCCGACTAGTATCTATTTGTGTACCAACATTAACAACGGCAACACCAGCATCTAAAGCGCGCTGAATTGTTTCTTTAGCGTCTTCTGCGAATGCCTGAAGATTAACATGTGTATGGGTATCAATGAATTTCATTTATTTTTCTATCCGTGGGAATAATGGTTCTACTTTAGTGATTGTTTCTTTTTGGATTGCCTCTAATATTTTCTGAGCCGAGTCTGGAATGAACGGCAAGAGTTGTTTTGCGACAACCTCTATAATTACCAATACTTCTTTCGCCACTCGGGTAAACTCTTCCAAATCTGTTTTAGCAAGCTCCCACAACTTTGTTTCATCAACAATTTTATTGGCTCGAGAAATTTCTTTCCAAATCACTGCCAGTGCTTCGTGGAATTTGTATTGAGAAACTAAATCATTAATATTGATTGGAGTAAAATCCTGGTCAGGAACAGTGCCACGCGGAATTTTACCATCAACGAATTTTTCTACCAAAGTAGTAACTCGACTAACCAAATTCCCTAACCCATTGGCCAAATCACCTTCATAACGAGAGCGCAACTTTTCTTCACTCACATCACCATGTGCATCAAAGGGCACTTCACGCATTAAAAAGTAGCGCACTGCATCAGAACCGTACTTAGCCACCCAGTCATTTGGATCAATGATATTACCTGTACTTTTAGAAATTTTTTCATGATTCAAAGTTAAAAAACCATGAACAGCAACAGATTTAGGCATCTCCAAACCCACCGACAACAATAACGCTGGCCAAATAATACAATGGAATTTTGCAATGTCCGGACCGACCACGTGAGTATCCGCTGGCCAATAATCTTTGGCATCACCATCATCATTTTTTATCCGCGCGCCAGTGATATAGTTAATCAACGCATCAACCCAAACATAAATTGTTTGTCCATCATCCCAAGGTAATGGAATCCCCCACTTTACATTTGGACGGCTAACAGCGATGTCATCAAATCCTTCATTTAACATGGCTAAAATTTCTTTTTTCGAGTGTTCGGGATAAATCTTAAATTCATCACTCTCTATTTTTTGTTTGATGATATCAGTGAAAGCAGAAACTTTAAAAAACCAATTTTTCTCTTTAATTAATTCAGGGGCGATTTTATGATCTGGACATAGCCCATCAACTAAATCTTTTTCCGTAATAAACGCCTCGTGACCAACACAATACAATCCTTCATAATCTGCTTCGTATAAATATCCATTATCACGAATGTTCGCCACTAAACCTTGTACGGTTTGAATATGATCTTCATCCGTTGTGCGAATAAAACGATCATAGCTAATGTTTAAGTGATCCCAAGCTAACTTAAAACCACTGGACGCTTGAGTCACAAACTCCTCAATTGGCAATCCAGATTTTTTAGCAAAAGCCTCTATCTTAGCTCCGTGTTCATCCGTACCAGTTAAAAACCTAACATCATCACCCTGGTCACGACGAAAACGCGCCAGCACATCTGCTGCCACTTTTTCATAAGAATGCCCAATGTGAGGTTGGCCATTTATGTAGTCAATAGCGGTTGTTATGTAGAATTTCTTGGGTTCCATTGTTTAATTATAACCTTTATTAAACCATACCTCAAATAAGACAAGCGTGTGTTCACACGCCTGTTTTCCACTAAAATAGTGGGGTTATTTATAGTCCTGGTTATAGCTCAGGCTGAGTGGCTAACCTCTCGGGTTTTTCGTGGAATAACTCATCAATCACAACAGTAATTGCTCCTGCAAGCGGGACAGCCAAAAGCAAACCTAAAATCCCTGCTAGCTTAAACCCAATGAGCAAGGCCAGCAGAACAACTAAAGGCGAAGTGCCAACGGTTTTTTCCATAACCTTTGGGACAAGTATATAGCCTTCAGTTTTTTGGATTATGATATACAAAACAATTACCCCAACTACTAATGCTGGGCTTTGGATTAAAGCAAAAAATATTGCGGGGATGGCGGATAAAAATGGGCCAACATATGGAACTACTTCTAACAATCCGGCAATTAATGCTAAGAATAATGCATACTTGATTCCTAAAATTGAAAGCCCAATATACGTAAGCAAGAAAATAAAGATACTCAAAATTAATTGCCCAACAACCCATAAACCCATTTTGTGTTGGATCTTGGCAATTAAATTCATGACCACTCCTTGGTGCGAACTAGGTACGATATCGTGAATAAATTTTTTCATACCACGATCTGCAGCCACTAAGTAAAATGAAACGACTAAAATTGTAATTACTGCAAATAAACTATTAAACAATCCAACAGTTCTATTAACCACACCACCAGTTCCTTCGCCACCCGAAAACAATGCCTGAATGATAGTATTGATATCAGTCCCGCCAAATAACGAAGCCAGGTTAGGATAACGAGCTTGAATCTCAATTGCATATTGCGGTAAATTCTGGGAAAGAAGCTTAAATTGTTCCGCCACAATTGGGGCCATTAAACTGGCAATGGCTACCACTAGAGCAATCACAATAAAATAAGCTCCTAATACACTCACGGAGCGAGGAACCCTACGACGATTCAAATAATCCACCATTGGTTCCATAGCGGAAGCTAAAACTAACGCGAGCAACAACACAATTAATATATCTCGAATTAACCATAAAAAAATAATAATGAGTATTACTGCAACGATTTTCAAAATTATTTTTGATGAAGCGTCTAGTTGAAAATTCATAAATTAATTATACCTCTTAATAGATTAAAATGCGAAAGGCTTTAAAAGAAAAACCAGCCAATACTAGGCTGGATTATCTGTTTTTTCTAAAGCTTTTTTTGCTTCTTCAATTTGAGCATCAAGTCGTTTGATTCCTTCAAGACAATAAGCTTTAATTTGCTCTCGCAAAAAGTCTGTTAAACCCTCACTTTGCAAGTCACGAATTAATATATCTTTAATAGTTTGATCTAACTCTGATTGTTGAATCAAATGCACAATTTTCTGAATTTTTTCTTCCATATTAGTCAATTTGTTCTTTATTATCTACCATTTCTAATATATCTTTGTATGTGGTTTCCAGCTCAAACAATTCGTTAATCTTTGTTTCCCAACTTTTTCCACTAGTCATAATCTCGCCTGCTTTTTTTGCCTGTGAGGTAAATGCAACCTCAAAATTGATTTCTTGCGCAGGCATGTAGCCGTTAGTTTCGATTGTTCTCATAATATGACCTTTTATTTCCAGGCTTTGTCTCGAAAAGCCTTGATTAACTTGATATCTGCTTCAACTTTATCATGCTCTGTTTCCAAAATCAAGGGAACAGCCAATTTTTTTTGTTTTAAATACGTGAGAATGGCTTCAAATCCTTGCTTGCCAATTTTCCCACTTCCAATATGTTCGTGACGGTCTACATGGGCTCCTAAATCTGGCTTACTGTCATTAATATGGCTCATACGAAGCCACTTGAGTCCAATGATTTTATCAAAATGTAAAAAAGTCTTTTTAACTGCTTCCATGGTCCGGAGATCATATCCACTACCAAAGGCATGTTGAGTATCAAAGCAAACCCCACCGAACCCCTTCATTTTCTCTAATGGTGCCATTAGCTCAGAAATCTCCTCAAAAGTATCCCCCATCACACTGCCAGATCCAGCTGAGATTTCAATTAGCAACTCTGTAGAACCCTTGTAACCAGTTAATACTTTTTTTAAACCCGCCTGTGCCTGCTTCATACCTTTTACTTCACCCAAATCTT
>CAYZEK010000003.1:0-44877 GCA_964477805.1 uncultured Candidatus Saccharibacteria bacterium
TGGCGGAGAGGGAGGGATTCGAACCCTCGGTACGGCTTTACAACCGTACAGCGGTTTAGCAAACCGCCGCACTAGGCCACTATGCGACCTCTCCATAAATAAAAATATTCAGTTTAACTTTAATATTCTACAATATTCTAGCGAAAAATTGCCTATTGGTCAATTGAGTATCAGGCGAGCTTAAGACTGCCTAGTCAGCTTATAAGCCAAATATCCTGTTTACCGTTCTACTACTCCACTAGTCCTTGGCAATGCTAACACACCACACTTCTTGCGCTCCATTTTGTTTAAGAACACGACAAGCTTCTAAAAAAGTCTGGCCTGTGGTAGTAACATCATCTATCAAGATGATTTTTTGTGCTGGTTGGTATTGGCATGCAAACGCATTGGCTATGTTGGTTTGGCGATCTTTTGATTTGAGATCTTTTTGGGTTTTAGTATTTTTATTTCTCACTAGGATTTCCGCATACCTAAGATCAAAAGCTTGGGCAATAATTTTTCCAGTAATTTCTGTTTGGTTAAATCCACGCCAGCGTAGGCGTGTTTTGTGAAGGGGAATACTACACACCACAAAACTAGCCAGTTCTTCTTCTGGAAAGGTTATGTGGTGTTGTAGCAACGTGTGCGTTGTTAAAGCGCCTAGTATGGCGAACATCTCCAGAATAAAATAGTACTTCCCGGTGATTATCATGTCCGACACTATGCTGTCTCTGTAATCAAGGGCGCAAATAAGACGATCAGGTGCATAAGTAGTTTGGCAGGTAGCGTGAGTAAACCCATTGGGGCTTACTTTGTTACAAACAACACAAAATGTTCGTTCTAAGACTGACACTTGATCAATGCAGAATTTACACAGATAACTGCCTGAGCGCTTGCATCCCAAACAATATTTTGGATAGAACGCATCTGCTAAAATGTTTAACCCAAATGATAATAAATTAGCCATGCATAGAGCATGGCATAATCTATTTCAAGCGAACGTAAATTTTTTCTAAATCTTTAATTAGGCTGGTACCGCAACAGGGGCTTGTTGAATTTCAAACACAATATCATCTTTTTTTACATCCACTGTGATGGTGGCGCCAGAGTTAATGTTCTGAGCGATAATGCGTTCCGCTAGAGGATCGCTAATCATGTCTTGAATATTTTTGCGAATATACCGCGCGCCTTGAAGTGGGTCAAAGCTTTTTTCTGCAATGAACTTAACTAGGGCTGGGGTTGTTTTTAAGCTAATCTGTTGCATCGCCAAACGTTTTTGAACATCGCCTAGATTAATTACTGTAATTTTGCGTAATTGTTGCATTCCTAAGGGGTGGAAGATGAGGATTTTATCAATTCGATTTAAGAATTCTGGTCGGAGATCTTGTTTTAACTTTTCCATCAATCCCAGTTTGATACGATCATACTCTTTTTCTAGTTTTTGCTTCTCATCATTTTCTATGTCTGGGTTGGCGAAGCCAATCTTTTTGGCTTGAGCGTTTAATTCTTGCATCCCTAAGTTGGAAGTCATGATGATAATAGTGTTTGCAAAATTAACACGCTTGCCTTGTGCGTCGGTGAGTTGACCATCTTCTAGGATCTGTAAAAGGATGTTAAATACATCTGGGTTAGCTTTTTCGATTTCATCAAACAAAACTACTGAGTAAGGTTTACGACGCACTGCTTCTGTTAACCGACCACCTTCTTCGTAGCCAACATAGCCAGCTGGGGCGCCAACTAATCGAGAAACATTGTGGCGTTCCATAAATTCTGACATATCTATGCGGATCAGGGCATCAGAATCTTCAAACACTTCTTGTGCTATCATTTTTGCTGTTTCAGTTTTTCCAACGCCTGTTGGACCAAGGAACATAAACGAACCAATCGGCCGGTTTGGGTCGGCTAAGCCAGCTCTGGAACGACGGATTGTTTTGGCAATTTCTACTAAGGCTTCATCTTGTCCTACCACGCGAGTCTTAAGGGTTTTTTCTAAATTGCCGAGCTTGCCGATTTCTGTTTGCGCTAATTTCTTTAAGGGGATTTTAGTCATCAAAGAAACTGTTGCGGCGATGTCTTCACCGGTGATGGCGTAAACTGGGTCAGTTTCCTTTTTTTCTAAATCTTCCAAAGTTTTTTTCTGATTCAGAAGCTTTTCTTCTTGAGTACGCAAGTGCAAAGCAGTAGTAAAATCTTGGGATAACACTGCTTTAGTTTTTTCTTCTTCCAGGGCTACTAGTTCGTTTTCAACTTTTTTACGGTTTTTAGCAGTTTTAGAATTGCTGTGGATACTGCGTAAGGCAGATGCGGTTTCATCAATCAAATCTACTGCTTTGTCAGGTAGGAAGTGGTCTTGAATGTAACGATCAGAAAGTTCTACTGCTGCTAAAATTGCCTCATCAGTAATTGTGATGCGGTGATGCTTTTCATAATTTGGACGCACCCCTTTAAGGATTGCGATAGATTCTTCCTTGCTTGGCTCTTCTACTAAGATAGATTGGAATCGACGTTCCAGCGCTGCATCATGTTCTATATATTTTTTGTACTCAGATAGCGTAGTTGCTCCAATGGTGCGAATTTCGCCCCGAGCCAACGCTGGCTTTAATATGTTAGCAGCGTCTAGACTACCAGTGGTTGCTCCGGCACCGACCATAGTATGCAATTCGTCTATGAATAGAATGACATTAGGATCAGCTTTTACTTCATCAATAATTTGTTTCAAGCGGTTTTCAAATTCACCACGAAACATTGAGCCTGCCACCACTAAAGCCAAATCTAGAGAAAGAATTTTTTTGTCTAGTAAAATATCAGGGACTTCTCGGTTGGCAATAGCAAGCGCGAGGCCTTCAACAATGGCGGTTTTACCAACCCCAGCTTCACCTATCAGCACTGGATTGTTTTTAGTACGACGACCGAGAATGCTGGTTAAGCGTTCAATCTCTTTTTTGCGACCTATGACTGGATCAATTGCTCCGCTGGACGCTTTTTTGGTTAAGTCTGTTGTATAGTATTCTAGAATATTGCCCTTACGGTTATCCGGGGACATGGTTCCGTCTTGTGCTTGTGAGTGATTATGACCTTGGTGGTTGCTATTTATGGGAGATGCATCAGTGGGAATTTCAGGGAACTTTGAAATATTTTCAAAGACAGCCACGAGGTTGTGTTCTAACTCCCCAATATCAATTCCGAGTTTGGAAAGGATAACTTTAGATTTATTGGTTTGTGTTGTGAGTAATCCATACAAAAAATGTTCTGTTCCAATAAATTGGTATCCATACTGACTGGCAATAATCGCAGAACGCTCAATTGCATTTTTTAGATTTGCAGAAAGTACTGGTTTCCAGTTTTCTGTCTCGCTATTCTTATTAACTAAAATAAGTTCCGATTTGATGATTTCTGGAGTTATTTTGGCTTTGATTAAAATTTCTGCTGCAAAAGAACTCTTTTCAGTAACAATACCGAAGAGGAGATGTTCTGTTCCAATGTGATCATGGCCTAATTCTTCAGAAGCCATTTGCGCCGAAATAAGCGCATTTTTAGCCCTGCTGGAAAGCCGCTCTAATATAAATGAAAAATTGTCCATAAGTTAAATAAAATTTGAGTTAATTTCAGCCTTTTAGCACTCTATGTGCTTGACTGCTAATTTATTTATACCATTGCTTTATTACGGTGTCAATGGCTCTTTATCTTATTTTAAGCATAACACGCTATAATAAAGTCGAGATAAAATAATAGTGCATAACTTTAAAAGATTCTGGGCGGAAAATGATATTCAAAAAGAGCCAGCCTTTAAAAAAACCAGCTGATATTGATCATGGGTATGACTACGCTCTTTTTTTGTTGGATTTACGCATGCGCACGGAAGCCGAGATGCGTGAGAAAATGTTAGCGCGCGGTTATTATCCAGAAGTGATTGATGCAGTTGTCAAACGATTGTTTGAGGATCGTTATTTAAACGATGAACACTATGCAGAGGTTTATATTGAGAGTATGAAAAATTATAAGTATTATGGGAGCTTCATGATGAAGAAGAAGTTGTTTGAAAAAAAAGTTCCAAAAAATATTATTGAAGCTAAGTTACTGGAATTGGTTACCGAAAGTGATGAACAAGAAATTGCCACGCGCTATGTTGAGAAAGAGTTCGGGAAAATAAAAGATGTGAAACAAATGGAATATCTGATAAAGCAAAAAATAATGCGACGTTTATTAAGTCGCGGTTTCAGTCTTAATGTAGTCAAAGGTTTGGTCGAATAAAAATAATCCGACCAAATAAATTAGCCGGATTATTTTTATTTGTTCATTTCTCTCAGCCTTTTGATTCGTTCTTCAATTGGCGGATGGGTGTTGAATAACGAAGCCAGCCAGCTTCGTGAATCATTGCTTTGGTTGTTAAGTGGATTGACAATGAATAGATGAGCAGTGGCTTTGTTGGCAGTTTCTAGGGGTTCATGGTCTGCAGATATTTTTTCTAGAGCAGAAGCCAGTCCTTCTGGGTATCGTGTTAATAAAGCTCCTGACGCATCAGCTAAAAATTCTCTTTTACGAGAAACAGCTAGCTGTATCAACATTGCGATTAAAGGTGAAATTATTAGTAGAATCAAACCTGCGATCATGAAAACTGGATTTTTGTTATCATTATCATCCCCACCCCCAAATAGTGATGCACGGAGCATCCAATCTGCCAGTAAGGTTATAATACCCACCAACACTACCACTAAAGTCATAAATCGAATGTCGTAGTTGCCAATGTGAGAAAGTTCGTGTGCCAAAACACCTTCTAACTCAGTTTTGTTCAAACGGCTAAGTAAGCCGGTGGTGGCACAAACAACTGCATTTTTAGGGTTTCGCCCTGTCGCAAAAGCGTTCATGGCCGTGTCTTCTATGATGTAGACTCGGGGCATTGGTAAGCCAGCGGTAATGGTGAGATTTTCTACTATTTGATATAGCTGTGGCTGGGTTTTTAAATCTATTTGCTTTGCCCCTGACATTGTTAAGGTAATTTGGTCAGAGAAATAGTAGGATATTAACGCAGAGAATGTACTAAAGATAACGGCGATGTATAAAATTCCTGGATTTCCAAAATACAATGACGCAAACCAACCCAATCCAATAATAAAGATTAGGAAAACAAAAATCAGCAGTACTGAGTATGCTTTATTTTTTGATACCTCAGTGTATACAAGCATAAGACGAAGTTAGGTCAAGTATTTAAACAAAGTTTAAAATTTCACTTCAACCGGATTTTGTTCTGGGCCATTGTCATCAATATCGAAGAAAACTTTTTTAGTAAAGCCCAACATTGAAGCAAATAGGTTTGTAGGGAACACCTCAATTTTTGTGTTAAAGTCGCGAACATTGCCATTGTAAAAACGACGAGCTGCTTGAATTTTGTCTTCGGTATCAGTTAAATCATTTTGAAGTTGTAAGAAATTTTGATTTGACTTTAAGTCTGGATAATTCTCGGCCACTGCGAATAATGACTTAAGAGTGCCACTTAACATATTTTCATCTTTCTGGTGTTCTTGAACGGTTTGAGCGCCCATAGCTTGGGTGCGTGCTTGGGTGACTCTTTCAAAGACACCAGATTCTTGAGTAGCAAAACCTTTCACCGTGTTGACTAAGTTTGGTATCAAGTCGTAGCGACGCTTTAACTGAACTTCAATATCGGCCCAACTTTCTTCTACGCGATTACGAGAACGAATTAAGGAGTTGTATACTAATGCGACAACTACAATAATTGCCACAATAATTAAAAGGAAAATCCACATATGTTTATAAATTAATACTTTTAATCAGTATATCACAAAAGAATTATTTGTGGATATAAATTTTGACAAATATTTATGAAGGGAATATAATTTTTTTATGAATTTTACATGGCACCAAATTACAAACATTTGCACCAAGACAACCTCATTTGTCTTTTTCTTGTTTGATAATGCGCGTATCAGTGTAAGAGCATAAAATTTCCAAAATTTTAACTCGCTATCTGGTTCGCCAGGTAGCGAGTTTTAAGTTGTGGGATCATAACCAATTACAAAGGAGGAATATGTATGGAGGGTGATGAAAATGGTCGCGGTCATACTGGCGAATCTTTAATTAGGAGAAGTCCTGATCAAAAAAAATCGCCTGAAGCTGATATTCGCACCGAGCGATATCATGATCAATTACATCGCGGTACTGATTGTGTTCAGAATAACGTTGTTGGTCTGGAGGAAATCAGAAGTGGCTGGGATAAGACTTTTGAGTAGGAGGAACAGCATGATTAAGGATAGACGAGAATATGGTCCAAGAGGTTTTGTTCGTTGTTCGGGCTACAGTTTTAGTGACCAGATTGAGCAAGGCCAGTCTGGAGATGATCAACCAAAAGTTGCTGAAATTGGTTCCGCAATAGATTCAACGGTTTGTTCCGGGCTTTCCCCGGAGGAAGTTGAAAGAATTGTTGAGTCTGAATTGGCGCAGTCGTTTGGTAGGACATCAAAAGATTTGAGGTAAAGCTTGAGTGTTTTCCGGTCATCAACCGTTTAAGCGTCGCAGGATTTTTGCGGCGCTTTTCTTTTTGTGTAAATTTCCTTATAATTAGCGTATGTTAACTGAAGAAGAAGTAAAAAAAGTAGCCGAAATGGCACGAATTCAACTCTCCGATGTTGAGGTGATAAAATTCCAAAAAGATTTATCATCTATTTTAGATTACGTTGAGGAATTAAAAGGTGTTGGCACCGACGGACTGGAAATTGTGTCTACTGTCACTGGGTTGGAAAATATTGAGCGTGCTGATGTGGCAAACCCTATTGACTATCAAGAAGACATTATGGCGAATGCTCCAGAGCGCAAAGATAGATACTATAAAGTAAAGTCTATTTTATAGGTTTAATTTAATGTTTACTCCCAGTTATACTTTTCTATATATCAAAATATGGATTACGAACAATTAGAACTTCATGAACTAAGAAAAAAATTAGATAACAAAGAAGTTTCGTCAGTAGAACTGACGAAGTATTTTTTGACGCGCGTGAAAGAGTCCAACCCAGAGTTAAATGCATTTATTACTATTACTGAAGAAGAAGCGTTAAAACAAGCTACCGATGCCGATCAGTACATGGCTGAAGGGGCAAGCGGTAGCACAAACCCGCTATTGTGTGGGATCCCGTTTGCTGCTAAAGATTTGTTTTTGACTAGAGGGATTCGCACCACAGCAGCATCTAAAATTTTAGATAATTATATCCCAGCTTATGATGCAACTGTGATACAAAAGTTAAAAGAGCAGAAGGCCGTTTTGATTGGTAAAACTAATATGGATCAGTTCGCGCATGGTTCTAGTGGTGAGACCTCGTATTATGGCTCAACAAAAAATCCTTGGGATGTCACTCGGATGCCTGGGGGTTCGTCTTCGGGGAGTGCATCTGCAGTTGCCTCAGGCATGACGCCGTGGGCTTTGGCAACGGAAACTGGTGGCTCTATTCGCCAACCCGCTTCTTTAACTGGAGTTTCTGGCTGGAAGCCCACTTACGGACGCGTGAGTCGGTATGGAGTGGCAGCTATGGCTAGTTCTTTAGATAGCATGGGAGCAATGGCAAAATCGGTGAAGGATTTAGCAATAATTGCTGAAGTTATTTCTGGTTTGGACCCCAAAGATTCTACAACTGGCAATATAGCCGTGCCTAAGTATAGTCAAAATATCAATACTGACATTAAAGGTATGCGCATTGGCGTTCCAAAAGAATATTTTATTGACGGGATGGAAGAAGGGGTTAAATCACGAGTAATGGAAGCAATTGAGGTTTTGCGTGAGCAGGGCGCTAGCATTGTTGAGGTGAGCTTGCCTAACACAAAGTATGGTTCTTTAGTGTACGCAATTGTTTGTCCAAGTGAAGTGTCTTCTAATTTGGCTCGTTATGATGGAATTCGTTACGGACATTCCACTCAAGAAGGAAATGATTTATTTGAGGTGTATTCTAAAAGCCGTGCCGAAGGTTTTGGAAACGAAGCTAAGCGCCGAATAATGACAGGAACTTATGTTCTATCCGCAGGATATTATGATGCATATTATAAAAAAGCTCAGCAGGTGAGGCGTTTGATTATAAATGAATTTGCAGAAATTTTTAAACAAGTTGATGTGTTGGTTGCTCCTGCATCACCGAACGTTGCATTACCATTGGGCAAGTCAGCAGAAGATCCGTTATTTGGATACATTGCTGACCAACTGAATATCCCTGGCTCCTTAGCAGGAACTCCTGGCCTTTCTATCCCTTGCGGGTTTGCTCCGGCTGGTGAAGAGTCTGATACTAAGCAACTCCCTGTTGGTTTGCAGATCATTGGTCCGCAATGGGGTGAACAAAAAGTGTTTAATGTTGGCTCAGCCTTTCAGGAAGTGACAAATTGGCATAAGAATTTAGCAAAATTTTAAAGTGATATGGACTTAAAAGGATATAAACCAGTGATTGGGTTAGAGATTCATGTACAACTTGCAACGAAGAGCAAGATGTTTTCGAGCGCGCCGAATAATCCAGATGAAAAAAATCCAAATATCAACATTGATGAAGTTGTCACAGGCGAGCCGGGGACATTGCCAGTTATTAATGAAGAGGCGGTGCGCTTGGGTGTAATGGTTGGTTTGGCATTGAACTGTGAAATTCCTGAGTTCTCAAAGTTTGATCGCAAACATTATTTTTATCCAGATCTGCCAAAAGGTTATCAAATTTCGCAGTTAGATCATCCGGTTGCCCAAAAAGGTTATGTAGACATTTCTTTACCAGCAAATCCGAAACGTGCAGAATGGGGCGGTGATCCGGGAGCTTATACAAAACGAATCCGAATTACCCGCGCTCATTTAGAGGAAGATGCAGGCAAAAATACCCATCCAGAAGGACTTCCGTATTCATTGGTGGACTATAATCGCGCGGGGTCACCTTTGTTGGAAATAGTGACTGAACCAGATGTTGAAACTGCAGAAGAGGCAAGGATATTTTTAACTGAGCTTAGAAATATTGTTCGTTACGTTGGTGCATCAACTGCCGATATGGAAAAGGGGACAATGCGCTGTGAGCCGAACATTTCTGTTCGTAAGCCAGGTGAAACAACCCTTCCGAAATACAAAGTTGAGGTAAAAAATATCAATAGTTTTAAATTTGCTGAAGCTGCGATCAATTACGAAATTCCACGTCACATTGAAATTTTGGAAAGTGGGCAAAATCCTCGCCAGGTCACCATGGGTTGGAATGAGGGTATAAATCAAACTGTTGAACAACGCGACAAGGGCGAGGCAAATGATTATAGATATATGCCAGAGCCAGATTTACCAGAGTTACATTTTACAGAAGAGTTTAAACAAAAGTTGCGTAGTGATTTACCGGAATTGCCATCAGAAAAACGAGCACGGTTTAAAACTGAGTTTGGGCTAGATGATACTACAATTGAAAATTTAGTTTCTTGGAAAGAGTTAAATTATTATTTTGAAAATGTCGTTTCGGAGCTTGATGCTTGGGTGATTGCTGACGATGCTTCTATTGATGCCGAAAAGCGCACATTGATAATTAAGCAGGCAGCCAATTGGTGCTTACAGGAGTTTTCTGCATTGTTAAATGCACAGCTAATGAACCCTTTGGAATCAAAAGTCTCAGCGGAAAATATGGCAGAGCTAGTAAAGTTAATAGATAGTGGAAAGATTTCTGGCAGTGCGGCTAAACAGGTTTTTAAAGTTATGTTTGAAAAAGGTGGGGAGCCAGATACAATTGTAGAAGAATTGGGTTTGGTTCAAATTAGCGATGAAGGTGCTATTGAGGTGATAGTGGATCAAGTGTTGAAAGAAAATGAGAAAGCGGTTGCAGATTTGCAATCTGGTAACCAAAAAGCATTTGGCTCTTTGGTAGGGGCTGTGATGAAAGCAATGAACGGTCAGGCCAATCCTCAAGTGGTCAATGAATTGCTTAGAAAAAAATTAGGATAAATTATAGAAGCCACCGAGAATTCGGTGGCTTCTTGTTTTAGTTACTGCGAGCAGTGCTTAATCAAGCTGTGCTGAATTTGGTTAAGGCATAGCTCGTACGAGGCTGAACGAAATACAGACCTCATAATCCTTCCCTTGGAAGGAAGTAGTATACTTCTCGATGAGTGGGCGATCCATGCTGTTCTTGGAGCAGGTCTGCGGCGCAACTTGGTCCGCGAGGGTCTGCAGGTGGTTTTTGAATTCGGCCGTCAGTTTGTTTTCAAACTGACTCGTGCTGAATGTGTCGTTCCACTTTGGGCGGATCTCGCATTCATACTGAATTTTTTTGCCATCCCAGTCTGTTGTGCCGGTCATTTTGATCGGAGTATGCAGAATGATGGCGCTGAATGTGCCTGCAGGGAAGGTGTTGTAAAAACCATTCTTGTTTCTGAGGGTCACCTCTGACCCAGCCATGATCTCTATCGAAAGGTTGGTTGGTCCTGTCGAACTTGTAACTTTATCCATTGTACTCTCCTGTAAATTTTTTGTTTTGGAATTCATCAAATGATGACTTCGTATTG
This sequence comes from uncultured Candidatus Saccharibacteria bacterium, assembly GCA_964477805.1. GTDB lineage: Bacteria > Patescibacteriota > Doudnabacteria > UBA920 > UBA920 > UBA920. The sequence goes on from CAYZEK010000003.1 coordinate 10,483, forward strand.
TATCACCCTTCCTGGTTTTTTACAAGAGCCAACAGTGTATTTGGGTTTTCTGCCCACTGAATCTTTGGGTTTCTCTTCCACCAGGTTTTTTGTCGTTTAGTATATTGACGAATGGCTGTAAATAATTTTTCTTCAAATTCATTTTTGGCGATGTTGCCCTGCAAGAGCAAAGCACAGAATTTATATTCTAGTCCAAAAGATTCTAATCGTTTCCAAGATAATCCCATTTTATGTAAATGTTCTACTTCAGTAAGCATTCCTTGGTTGAGCCGTAATTTCAAACGTTTATGGATTTTTGTTTCTAGAGTTTTCGGATCAGGATCAAGCCCGAGCCAAGTAATGTCATACTGTGGCTTTTGCTTTGGCGGAGGAACTGGTTTTCCTGTCAGTTGGATAATTTCCAAAGCACGGATTAAACGACGATGGTTTTTCGGGTCAATCGTTTTTGCTCGCGCTGGATCCAAAGCAATCAACTTTTGATACATTCCGCCAGTTGTAAGCTGGGCGAGTGTGGTGCGTATTTCTTTGTTTGGTTTTATTTCAGGGAAGTGTTGTCCAAATGCAATACTATCTACCCAGTGCGCTGTACCACCACAGATAATTGGTATTTTCCCACGTTTAAAAATATCCTCTATCACGGTTTGGGCTTTTTTTTGGAATTTGGTTACTGAATACTGGATTCTTGGACTCGCTTCGTCTATTAAATAGTGAGGTATTTTTTTGTACAGATAGACTTTTTTCTGAGCTCCATTTTTATTCTTAATATGGGTCCATTTACCAGCAACCTTGCCTGAGCCAATATCCATACCTTTATAAATCTGGCGACTGTCCGCTGAGATAATCTCGCCAGCAATTTCTTTGGCTATTTTAACTGCTAATTCACTTTTTCCAGAAGCAGTCGGTCCTACAACAATAACTAATTTTCTAGATGTAACTTTCTTCGGCATATGGTAGTATTATAGTGCAAATATTAAATAATAACCTAATGAATTCAAAATATATATTCACAGTTTTAGCTGTAATTGTAGTTTTGGGCATTGGTTTGTTTATATACACTCAAGGTCAGGATGATCAAGAAAATACTGATCAGGGTCTTAGGGTTGATAACCAGCAAGGCTTAAATCCTAATCAAAATATAAATACTGATTCTAATACGGGCTCGAACCATTCTGAAGATACAAATTCTGATAATGCGAATTTGCCTGTAAGTGAAGTAGCTGCTCCAGCTACTGGCGAACCCACTGTGCCAGAGAATGTTGATGTAGCAGTTTTTGAAATTACTTATAATGGCAGCAGTTTTACCCCATCATCCTTGCCTATCAAGAGTGGTGATGTTGTAATTTTTAAGAACGAGAGTAGTAAAAGCTTTTGGCCGGTTTCTGGAATTACTTCTGATCAGCCAGAGTATCCAGAATTTGATGCAAAAAAAGCGATCCTACCTGGGCAAAATTGGCAGTTTAAGTTTACAAATTCTGGTGAGTGGTCTTTCCATGACAATCTAAATCCTTCTGCCATAGGTAAAATCAAAGTACAATAAAAAATAAAATTTTTATTTATCACCCTCGGGTTTCTTTAAACAGGATAACTTTGTTTTTAATAGGGTAAATGATATAATTTATTAGGAGTTTATGACAGATAGAATTAATCAAGTAACGAAAACTTTAGAGGTATTTTTAGCTGGCGGAGAAAGTTTGCCGCAAGCTTATTTGTTTATTGGCACCACCACTGCAAATTCAATCGGGAAAGATTTTGCAAGTAAGTTGCTGGATAATAAATTCCCAAATGTTGATTCAGTTCAGTTTGATGCATCTGAGCAATTTACTTCCATAAATACACTGCGTGAAGTTTTGCGGATGGCCGCGCTGAAGCCTGTACAATCTAAACACAAGGTTGTCTTAATGACAAATATGGATGTAGCTACTCCTCAAATGATGAGCGCCCTGTTAAAAACTTTAGAAGAACCACCGAGCCACGTTGTGTTTATTCTGGTATCTAAAAATCCATTATTGTCTACTGTAATGTCACGTTGCCAGGTATTTAGTTTGCCTGATGTGATCGGAAACATAGAAGATTCAGATGAGCTGGCAACAGTGATGGATCTTTTGAAGTCGAATCAGTCTGCTGGAATAGCAGAGCGCATGGCATTGGTCACTAAACTGTCTGATATAGATGATAGTGTGCTATGTCAAGGGATTGAAATATGGATGAAATCGCAAATTTCTCAGTTAAATAAATTTCCAGAACATTTCTCTGCTGTCCGAAGCTCGGTAGAAACACTTCACGCCTTACAAAAAAACTTTAACAAAAAAATCGTTTTACAAAAATTTGTATTGAATGGTTTATTGTAAAACAACATCCTAAAAGGACAAGAGAAATGAAAAAATTTTTAGTAATAATAATTGCCAGTTTAACCTTACTCTCGTCTTCTTGTAATTTATTTAGTACTCCAACGGCTGGCGTTATGAAGACATCTAATGGTGGAGTAGATTGGCAAGGTTCAAGTAATCTAAAGGACAACACAGGTACGATATCGGGGTTGAGTATTTCCCGACTTGCCTTTGATCCTTTGGCGTCAGATATTATTTATGCCAGTAGCTTCAATGCTGGATTATATAAGTCTACTGATGGCGCAACGAAATGGGAACAAATTTTAGGACAGTTTCCAGTGATTGATTTTGTTATTCATCCGAATGATTCCCAAACAATTTATGTGGCAGGATATTTTGAAGAACGTGGTCGAGTTTTGGTCACTCATGATGGGGGGAAATCCTGGAACGCCATTTATACGGCCGCAACAGCGAACAGCTCTGTAAGGGGCATTGCTCTCAACCCCGCTAGTCCAGAACAGGTTGCTATTGGTCTTTCGCAAGGAGAGCTAATTTTAAGTAATGACTCTGGTGCCACTTGGCGCTTGGTCCAAAGTTATAATGACCGTATTAACAAAATTATCTGGAATCAAACTGGTTTGTATGTAGTTGTGAAGGGTACGGGTATTTTTAAGTCAACAGACAATGGTGGTAGTTTCCAGTTGATTACTGCTAGCTTGCAATCAGCTGGCAATACCAGTACGCTATCTATATTCGGATCTCAGATTTCTAGTTACAATCAACTCGCAATTAGTTCCCTAGATACAAATAATATGTATGTCACTACTAATTTAGGATTATATCATTCTCGTAATGGTGGTGTGAATTGGCAGTTCATAAATATGCCACTCAGGCAATCTGCTTTGGCCCCAACAGCAATTGCCATAGCTCCTTCGAGCGATAATGTAGTATATGTCAGTGCCAGCAGTATTATTTATAAAACTTCTGATGGCGGTAATACATGGTCAACTGCTGATACTGGCACTAAAAATTTGGTTAATGCTTTATTAGTTGATCCAGAATTGCCACAGGCGGCTTATGCTGGTATTTTCGCACAATAAAAAAGGATTGTTACCTTAAAATTAATTTTTATTTTTTTATATGATTGATACGATAATTTCATCTCACAAACCTAATTTCGAGAAAGTTATGGATCATTTTCATCATGAGCTTGCTTCGGTTCGTACTGGTCGTGCTAACCCAGCGTTGATGTCTACAGTTATGGTGGAAAGTTACGGAGCTAAAGTGCCAATCCAACAAGTAGCAAACATTACTGTTTCGGATGCAAAAACTTTAACTATTAGTCCTTGGGACAAAGGTCAAATTCAGGAAATTGAAAAAGGAATTATGGCGGCAAACTTAGGATTCACTCCAAATAATGACGGGAATGTCATTCGAATAAATTTACCTCCTATGACTGAAGACCGCCGTAAAGAAATGGTTAAGTTAGTTGGACAGATTGCTGAACAGGCAAAAATTGGTATCCGCCAAGTGCGTGAAGAGATTATCAAAGCTGTGAAGCGTGAAGAATCAGAAGGCTCTGCAACAAAAGATGATGTTGCTTCTGCACAAAAAGATATTCAAAATTTAGTCGATGATTACAACGGCCGAGTTAAAGAAATCGCAATGGACAAAGAAAAAGAATTAATGACCGTTTAATACAAACAAATGATAATCACAATCCTCATCTTTTTAATCGTTCTAAGCCTGCTCGTGTTTGTTCACGAGTTAGGGCATTTTATAGTGGCAAAACGCAGTGGTATGAAAGTGTATGAGTTTGGCTTTGGGTTCCCACCACGCTTAGTTGGTTTGCAAAAAGTAAATGGTAAATGGAAAATCGTTGGTCGTAAAAATCCTGAATCTGATGAAACTATTTACTCTATTAATGCAATTCCGCTTGGTGGTTTTGTCAAAATTATGGGAGAAGATAATGATACCGCAAATGACGAGCGGAGTTTTGTTAATAAACCCTTTTGGCCACGTTTTTTTTCCTTGACTGCTGGGGTAATTATGAATTTTATTTTGGCTGGTTTACTGCTTGCCATTGGCTTTATGTCTGGTTTGCCAGTAGCGATAAATAGTATGGATGAGTTGCCTAACAACGCTATTTTTAAAGACCGTAGCGTCGCTATTTTAGATGTACAAAAAGATTCTCTGGCAGAAAAATCTGGGATAATGCCCAGTGATATTATTATCTCTGTTGATGATCAAAAATTTGAAACTGTAGAAAGCTTGCAACAATACATTAGGGACAATAAAGGTAAAGAAATGAACTTTGTCATCAGGCGGGTCAATGAAGAAAAGAAATTTACAGTACAAACTAAAAATGAACCTGATGCCATTATTGGGATAGGGTTAGCTTTGTATGGTAAAATGCAATTTTCTTTGCTTCCAGCAATTGGCCAAGGATATATGGCTGCTTGGGAGCAATTAGTAAATATAGGTTCAGGTTTATACCAATTGTTTTCGTCTGGGGCTGGGCTAGAAAGTTTAGGTGGTCCTGTGAAGATCGCTCAGTTAACCGGGCAAGTAGCAGAAATGGGCATAATTCCACTACTACAGTTTGCAGCTTTCCTTTCATTGAACTTGGCGTTGTTAAATGCGCTACCTTTACCAGCCCTTGATGGTGGTCGTGTTCTATTTTTACTCATTGAAAAAGTGCGTGGCAAACGTAATAATCCTAAAATTGAGCAATATGCGAATGCAATTGGGTTTATGGCCTTGCTTTTATTGATGCTCGTTATTACCGTCCGAGATGTATCACACCTAGAAACTATTAAGAATTTGTTTAACTGAGATGGCAGATTTTAAGAAAAAAGGATTAACTCCGAAATCAGAAAATATTTCCGAATGGTACAACGATGTTGTAGTTTTAGCTGACCTTGCAGATTACTCAGATGTAAAGGGGAGCATGATCATCAAGCCGCACGGCTATGCAATTTGGGAAAGCGTGCAGAAGTATTTAGACGTAAAATTTAAAGAAGGCGGTGTGCAAAATGTTTACTTCCCGATGTTTATTCCGATGAGCCTGCTACAAAAAGAAAAAGATCATTTAGAAGGTTTTTCTCCTGAGCTCGCAGTTGTAACTCATGCAGGCGGGGAAGAGTTGAGTGAACCTTATGCGGTTCGTCCGACTTCTGAAACCATTATGTATGATACTTTCGCGAAGTGGATTAAAAGCTATCGCGATCTACCTTTTCTTATAAATCAGTGGTGTAACGTTGTGCGTTGGGAAAAGCGCACTCATCCGTTTTTACGTACATCTGAATTTTTGTGGCAGGAAGGCCATACTGTTCACAAGACTTCTGACGAAGCGAATGAAATGGCTTTGAAAGCTTTGAACTGGTACAAAGAATTTTACGAAGAAGTTTTCGCAATTTCTCCTTTCGTCGGTATTAAGAGTGAAAGCGAACGTTTTGCCGGTGCAAAGCAAACTTACACTATTGAGCTTGTAATGCCAGATGGGAAAGCTCTTCAGGCTGCAACATCACACGATCTTTCAGATAACTTTTCTAAAGTCTTCAACATTGAATTCCTAAATGATTCCAACGAAAAGGTAAATCCTTTCCAGACTTCATGGGGTCTTTCAACACGTTCAATCGGTGGTTTGATTCTTACTCATGGTGATGACGCCGGTTTAGTTCTTCCTCCAAAAGTTGCTTCTATTCAAGTAGTGATTTTGCCGTTGAGTGATAAAGACGAAGATCGGCAAAAGGAAATTATTGATTATGCCAATGAAGTTGCTGCCGAGCTCAAGAAAGTAGGTATTTTAGTGAAGGTTGATACTAGAACTGATTTAGGTTTTGGCAATCGAGTTAATGAATACGAGCTTAAAGGTATTCCGTTAAGACTAGAGATTGGTGGTAAAGAACTGGAAAACCGAGAAGTTAAATACGCGCGTAGAGATAATTTCCAAAAAGATCTTGTGTCTTTTGATGGGGTTTCTATTTTTGCGCTCGGTGCTCTTGAAGATATTCAAAACGGATTGCTAGCAAAATCAAAAGAACTGAAAGAATCCTTTACTAAAGATGCTAATGACTTTGATACTTACAAAAACATTTTAGAAAATGAACGTGCGTTAGTTCGCGTATTCTGGTGTGAAGAGGCTGTCTGCGAAAAGGATATTAAAGACGAAACCAAGTCTGTATCTCGCTGTCTGCCTTTGGAAAACGTGGACATGAAAGAAGATGTAAAATGTTTCCACTGCGGTAAACCAGCCAAACGCAAGTGGTTGTTTGGACAGGCTTACTAAAATGAAAACAACTACATCCTTTGAACATATTGCAGATATCTGGGATGCAAAAACAGGAGATAAAGGCACTAAGATGGTGTCTGCAGTTCGGGTTACCTCAAAACACATTGTTGATGAGCTTAAGCCATTAAAAGGAAAAAGAGTTTATGAAATTGCTTGCGGCAATGGTTTTTTGGCACGCAAGCTTGTCGGCAAAGTGAAAGAGATGAGAGCCTCTGATGTATCGAAAAAGCTGATTGATTTTGCGCAGAAGAAATATGATGCCAAAGGCATCAGGTACGAAGTGAGAGAGGCCACTGATTTTAAAGCAATTCCAAAAAATCATTTTGATGCTGTGATCGTGCACCAAGGAATTTTCTACATTAAAGATATTGAGAAGTTAGCTAAAGGGATTAGTGCAATTCTGAAGAAAGGTGGAGTGGTGATTTTTAGCGAGATGCATCCTTTGATGTATCTAGCCAACTTAGATACATATCTCAAGTTAAGTAGTAATGATTTGCTGGAACGTGCAAAGCTATATACTAAAAATCGCAATGTTGTAGTACACAAAGATTGGTTTGTAAATGGTAAGAAATACCACGCAGTCTATAGCCAATTCAAACGCCCATTTTCTTTTTACATCAACATTTTTGCTAAATATAATTTACTGACAACAAAAATAATTGAACCACCAACGACCAACATGATTAAGGGTAAGATATTAAAAAGTTCTATACCTTCATCCTTGATAATAAAATGTAAAAAAACCTAGAATTAGATAGAGTTTACATCATTAAGAAATCCAGTTAGAATAGATAGAGTAAAGGCGTGTTTTTAGTGGTTTTGGCTGTTTTATTACAGATTTATACAAAAAATAATGTTGGAACCGATATTTAAACGATTTTCGCAGGATTTAGGAATAGATCTTGGCACTGCCAATACCCTCGTCTATGTCAAAGGCAAGGGTATTGTTATCAATGAACCATCTGTGGTGGCTGTAAATCAGCGCACTAAGCAGATTTTAGCGATTGGCAATGATGCCCAGCGCATGGTTGGTCGTACTCCTGCCCATATCGTTGCGACTCGTCCTTTGGTTGATGGGGTGATCTCGGATTTCGAAATTACCGAGGCCATGCTTCGTTATTTCATCGATAAAGTCCATAATGAAACGTATTCTTTTTTGCGTCGTCCTCGTGTGGTTATTGGTATTCCCTCTGGTGTTACAGAAGTAGAAAAACGTGCTGTCCAGGATGCTGCCATTAATGCTGGCGCTCGCGAGGCATATTTAATAGAGGAGCCCATGGCAGCTTCCATTGGTGCTCGGTTGCCAGTGCAAGAAGCGCAAGGTTCGATGATCGTAGATATTGGAGGAGGGACTACAGAAATTGCGGTACTGAGCTTGGGTGGTGTTGTGATAGCTCGCAGTGTGCGGGTGGCTGGCGATGCGATGAACGAACATATTGTTCAATACGCGCGTGATCATTTTGGGTTGCTCATTGGTATTCGGACTGCTGAAGAAGTAAAAATTAAAATTGGTTCCGCCTACCCTTTAACAGAGTCATTGGCGGTACAGTTGCGTGGTCGTGATTTGGTTTCTGGGTTGCCAAAAGAAATCACGGTAACTGATGCTCAGATTCGTGAAGCACTTCAACCGGTCATAAAGATTATCATCAACAATATCAAAGCAACAATTGAAGAGATTCCTCCGGAAATAATTTCGGATATTATGCATCGCGGGATTGTTATGGCGGGCGGTGGCGCGATTTTACGTGGTTTGTCTGAGTTGGTTCATGACGAAACCCAGATGCCAGTTTCAATTGCTGACGATCCTTTAACTTGTGTAGCAAGGGGAGCAGGAATTGTAGTAGAGGATTTGGAAAGTTTGCGTGACGTGCTACTCCCAACAGATTTTTCTCGAATACCACGTTAGGTTATTAGCAAATAAAACAAACATGAGATTTATTTACTCTAAACCGTTTTTGATATTTGCAACAGCACTGATACTAATTGTGTTGGGTTTGGCTATGCAGGCGAAAGGTTGGTTTCAACCAATTGAGTACGCATTGCTACAAGCTCCGAGACCTATTGCCTCTGTTGTACGCAGTATTGCTGAACCAGTGAAAACCTTTTTTAGTACTTTAGGGTTAATTCGTTCCGTGGTTCGCGAAAATAATGCCTTACGGTCAAGAGTTACTCAGTTACAACAACAACAGGTACAATTTGATAAATTGAAAAATGATAATGAACTTCTTCGTAATGAATTAAAATTCAAAGCTCAATCAAAGTTGGTCTTAGAAAGTTGTAGTGTACTTGCTGTTGATCCGCAAGAGTTGAGCGATGCGTTGGTTATGAGTTGTGGGGCAGGGCAGGGTATTGAGGTGGGACAAGCTGTCATATCGCAAGGCTATCTAATTGCAAAAGTGGTACAGGTAGGCACTTATACATCTACAGCTATTCTGATTTCTAATTCTCAATCATCAGTTGATGCGAAGCTTTCGAAGAATAATACTGAAGGGGTCCTGAAGGGTTCTTTTGGCTCTGGAATGGTTTTTGATTTGGTATCACAAAACGCGGAAGTAGCCAGTGGGGATTTAGTTGTGACTGCTGGAATTAATGCCCGTATCCCAAAAGATATTTTGATAGGTGAGGTTGGTGCCGTTTTATCTGCTGATAATGATTTATTTAAAAAAATGAGCGTAACCTCTCCTGTCCGTCAGCGATCTCTTGAATTTGTATTTGTTATTAAGCAATAATTTCACCTGCCATGAAATATCTTATTTATGTCCTTATTGTGGAGGTAATTTTGGGGGTGACTTTTGGCTTATTTAGTGTTTGGGGGTGGAATGGCTTGGTCCCAGATTTAATTTTGCTGATAGTTATTGCATTAGGTTTAGTACTTGAAAGTTTTGATTACGTTTTTTTAGGTTTAGTGGGAGGATTCTGGTTGGATGTGATATATGGCTTGCCTATCGGTAGTTTTACGGTCCCATTACTTTTTTGTGGAAGCATTGCTAATTATTTGTTGCGACAGAAATTATTTTCTGACATAAAGTGGTATCATTTCGTAGGAGCTATCGTAATCGCAACAATATTTTTAAAATTGTGGATTTGGGGTTTTACAAATATACTAGTGGCTTTAGGTTGGGGAGTATACGCAATCAGTGGTGTACAAATATTACGACATCTATTTCCTAATATTTTAGTGAATGTTCTGCTCGCATATCCTGCTTATATTTTAGTAGAAATGTTTGCTCATTCTCAGCTACGGTGGAAGAAAAATAAGCTTACTCTGTAAAATAAAATCCAGTAGAGTGATTAATCAAATTAACAATGTTTAAAATTCCAAAAAATCCTTTTGACATTGAGACGTCTGATGCTGTCCGTGATTCGGACAAGCATACTTTGGATTGGGAGGAAAGTGCATTAGACACTCAGAGTGATGTGGAGGGGTTTGCAGACGAGACAAGAACTCAATTCTCATCCCGTTGGTTATATGCCTTGGTTCTAGTAGTCTGCGGAGTGTTGTTGGTTCAGATGTTTAATTTGCAGATCATCCAGGGCGATCATTTAAAAGTATTGGCTGAAGGTAATCGCTTACGAATTCAAACAATTCTTGCGCCTCGTGGTTATATTATTGATAGGAATGGACAACAGCTAGCACGCAATACTGCGAGTTTTAGTTTGGTGGTTACTCCAGTAGATATGCCTAAAGATGGACTGGATGGGATTATCGCTCAAATCAGTCAAATGTTCAGTTTGCCAGCAGAAGAAATTACTAACAAATTAAAGGATTTAAACCATAATTCGTTACAACAAATTGTTATCAAACGCGGGATTAGTCAACAAGAAAGTATCTTATTTGAGACCAAGGCAGATCAATTTCCAGGCTTTTCTATTAAGAGTATCCCGATTCGGGAGTATATTAATCCGCAAGCATTTTCTCATGTTCTTGGTTACACTGGCATAATTTCAGACACAGAACTGACAGACCATATATCAGATGATTACGATTTGAATGATTTTATTGGTAAATCTGGTATCGAGCTTTCTTACGAAAAATATTTACGGGGTGTAAATGGTAACACTCAAGTTGAGGTTGATGCTAGTGGACGCCCAATTAAAGTTTTGGGCAACGTAGAACCACAACCTGGTAATATTGTTGAGTTGAGTATTGATGCTGGCTTACAAGAAGAATTGTATAAAAGTTTTCCAGCTGGATCTAAAGGTGCTGCAGTTGCTATGAACCCTAAAACTGGTGAAATATTGGCATTGGTTTCTGCTCCCGGTTTTGACAACAATTTATTTGCTCCAGGGATTTCACAAAAAGATTATCAGGACTTGATGCAGAACAAAAATTTGCCGTTATTTAATCGCGCTATTTCTGGTACATATCCACCTGGTTCGACTATCAAACTTATTACAGCAGCAGCTGCCTTACAGGAAAATGTCGTCACTAAAGACACGATTATAAATGATCGAGGGGTTTTGGTGATCAATAATCAGTTTAACCCGAGTATCAAATATAATTTCGTTGGGTGGAAGAGAGATGGCCTAGGGCCAATGAATGTAAAAGATGCCATAGCGGAAAGTAGCGATATTTATTTTTATACGGTTGCTGGTGGTCATCCTAGTTCAAAAATACATGGGTTAGGGGCAGATAAGCTGGCAGAGTATTACCGTAAGTTTGGTATGGGTGCTCTGACTGGAATTGATATTCAAGGTGAAAAACCAGGGACCGTTGCAGATCCGGCTTGGAAAGCCAATTATTTTAAAGGTGATGCTATTACTAGCAAATGGTATCTAGGTGATACATATCATATTTCTATTGGTCAGGGTGATATGTTGGCTACCCCTTTGCAAGTTGCAACTTGGACTGCCGCAATTGCTAATGGCGGTACTTTAAATAAACCTCATTTATTAAAACGCGTCTTGAGTCAGTCGGGTGATACTTTATACGAATTAAATCCAGAGTTGTTAATTAAAGCGACAATTAACCCAGAACACATTTTGGCAGTTCAAGAGGGCATGAGGGAAAATGTGGTTGGGGCAAAAGGCAGTGGTCGTCAGTTGGCAACATTGCCAATCACATCTGCTGGTAAAACCGGTACTTCACAATTTGATGGAGCTGATCCGTCACGCACTCATGCGTGGTTCACATCATACGCACCGTACGAGGATCCAGAAATTGTGATTACTGTTTTAGTGGAAGCCGGCGGTGAGGGTCATGCCGCTGCTTTACCGATTGCGAAAAATGCATTACAATGGTGGGCAGAAAACAGATATGGAAAAAAATAATTTAAATAATTTGATTGATGGTCGTGCGATTGCGACTCATCTTTTTAATAATATAGCAGAGCAAGTTAGTGCTCTGCCTTTTAAACCAGTATTGTGCGATGTTATTATTGGCGATGACCCTGTATCTTGGTCATATGTTAAGATCAAACGCAAAAAAGCTCAAAGTTGTGGTATGGAATTTTCGTTGTTGCATTTGCCTGCAGATAGTACAGAACAGGAGATTATTGATTCAATTCAGGCGGAGCAAACAAAGCCAAATTTATGTGGACTTATTGTTCAGCTCCCATTGCCCAAGCATCTAAATTCGGTAAATATCTTAAATGCCATAAGTCCAAGCGTAGATGTAGATGTGATCAATTCGAGAGAGTATACTGATTTGATCCCGCCAACTGCTGGGGCTATTATGCAAATCTTGCTCTCTCTACCAATAGATTTAGCAAAAGAAAAGTTTCTGGTGTTAGGACAAGGAGAATTAGTTGGTAAACCAATTACGAAAGAGTTGCGCATGCGTGGTTACACAGTTGATACTGCTACTAAAGAAACACTCAATAAATCAGAGTTGTTAAGGTCAGCAACAGTCATCATTACTGGTGTTGGCAAAGCAGGAATTGTGACTGGTGATGACATCTCTAGCGGAGCCATCATTATTGATGCGGGTACTTCTGAATCTGCTGGGTCAATTACAGGTGACGTTGATTTTGAAAGCGTCGTGGATAAAGTCAGGTTTATTACTCCGTCACCTGGTGGGGTTGGTCCGGTAACTGTGGCTAAGTTATTGGAAAATGTGCTGGAAGTTGCTAAGAATCATCTAGTGTTATAGCCAGCCTCTTGACACTACTTTAGATAAAGAGTAAAATGGGGCAAGTCTATTGAAATTTAAATAAATGTCTAAAAAATACTTATTAACCCAAGAAGGGTTGTTGAAATTAAATGCAGAATTAAAGCACCTCATTAACGAAAAACGCAAAGAGGTAATTGAACGTATCCGTGAAGCCGCTGCTCATGGGGATCTTTCCGAGAACGCTGATTATGCGCAGGCACGTGAAGAGCAAAGTTTTATTGAAGGACGGATTATGGAAATTGAGGATATGATAAAAAATGCAGAAATCATTACTGCATCAACTCAGCATAATACTGTAACCATTGGCGCCACTATTAAAGTCAATGTCAATGGTGTTGAGAAGTCATACACTATAGTTGGTAGTAACGAAGCTAACCCGCTAGAAGGCAAAATTTCTAACGAGTCTAATGTAGGTCAGGCTTTATTAGGAAAGAAAAAAGGGGATAAAGTTGTCATAAATACTCCTGCTGGCGACAAAGAGTATGAAATCACTGGAATCAACTAAATATAAACATGATGCAAAAGAGCGGTTAACAAATATTTGTTAGACCGCTTTTTTGTATAAAAGTCAACTACCCAAAAAACCTAAAATTTGCTATAATTTAGGAACTATTTTTTTATTTATACATGAGTGAACGATTAGAAGACATAATAAATTTTCGGAAAAAGAAGATTGATAATTTAGCAGCGGTTGGATTGGATGCGTATCCATCAACAACCGAACGCACTCACACTAACTTTAGGGCTCTGGAGGAGTTTGAATCCCTTCAGAATCAGTCTTTAGTGTTGGTCGGACGTATTAGATCTATGCGCGGTATGGGGAAGCTGTTATTTCTACATATTGATGATGGTTCTGGCCCAACTAATAGTGGCCGAATTCAGGTGTTGCTGAAATCAGATGACATTGGAATGGATCGGTTTGCTTTTTTTGTTGATAATTTTGATTTAGGGGACTTTGTTCAATTCAGTGGCAAATTGTTCATTACTAAAACTAATGAAAAAACATTACAGGCACATGATTATAAGATGCTGGCAAAGTCTTTACGACCATTGCCAAGTGATTATTTCGGTATTGAGGATATAGAAACAAAACTCCGTCATCGTTACCTTGATATCTTATTAAATCCAGATACAAGAGAATTGTTTGTGAAAAAAAATAAGTTTTGGTCCAGCATGCGTCGTTTTTTGGTGGATAACGGATTTTTGGAATTAGAAATGCCAATTTTAGAAGCCACTCCTGGGGGAGCAGAAGCAGAACCATTCGTAACTCATCACAACGCTTTAGATCGAGATTTTTATTTGCGAATTTCCCTTGAGTTACCATTAAAAAAAATGCTGGTAGCGGGGTTGGAAAAAGTATTTGAAATAGGCAGAATTTTTAGGAATGAAGGCATCTCCACAACGCATCTTCAGGATTATACGCAAATGGAATTTTATTGGGCTTATGGAGATTTTCAGTCCATGATGAAGTTCGTACAAAAGATGTACCAACAAATCATTCAAGATACATTCGGTACATTACAAATTACTTCTGATGGTGTGACTTGTGACTGGTCAGGCGATTGGGAACAGATGGATTACATGGCATTATTTAAAGATCAGACTAGGATAGATTTAGAGACTGCTTCAGATGAGGACTTAAAATCTTATGCAACCTCACAGCACATTAAATTTGAGGATTTTGCACAACGTGGTCGTCTCATCGATTTGATTTTTAAAAAGATCCGCGGAAACATTCCTTCTGGTAAGCCGGTATTCCTCGTTAATCAACCGATAGAGCTGGAGCCATTGGCAAAACGTGATCCAAGTAATCCAAAAGTTGTACAGCGCATGCAAATCATTGCTTATGGCACAGAGTTGGGAAAAGGGTTTGGCGAACTCAACGATCCCCTAGATCAGCGGAAACGATTTGGTGACCAAATGGCTTTGCGAGAAGCTGGTGATTCAGAGGCGCAACAATTAGATGAAGATTACATGGAAGCTATGGAGTATGGCATGCCTCCAGCAGCAGGATTTGGTCTCTCGGAGCGTTTATTCGCGGTCCTGGCAGATAAATCTGTTCGTGAGACCGTTATCTTCCCACCTATGAAATCAAAAGAGTAATTAAAAATTTATGTTAGATATAAAATTTATTCGTGATAACGCCGACTTGGTAAAAAAAACAATTGTAGATAAGCGTATAGACTTAGATCTAGACGCGCTTTTAGATTTGGATTTACAGCGTCGTAATCTTTTGAGTGAAACAGAAACTTTCCAAGCTACTAAGCGGGCATTCTCTAAGGAAATGTTATCTTTGAACGAAGAAGATAAAAACGCTCGGATATTGGAATTGCAAGAAATGGATACCCATCATACTATAGCTACTGAGAAACTGCGAACTGTGCAAACTGAGTTTGATAATTTAATGCTACTGGTACCTAATATTCCATCTCCAGAAACACCGATTGGAAAAGATGACACTGAAAATATTCCTTGGAGTTATTGGAGTCCTGAGCTTGGTTTTGTAGACCCAAAAGACACAGACAAAATTAAACAAATACCAACGCAGTTTAACTTTGATGTAAAAGACCATGCTATTTTAGGGAAAGATTTAGATTTGATTGATACCGAACGAGGTACAGAAGTTTCTGGTTTTCGTGGTTACTATTTAAAAAATGAGTTGGTGTTGTTGCATCAGGGATTAATGTTCTATGCAATGGAAAAATTACGTAGCAAGGGTTTTGTTTTAATGCAGACCCCTACTTTGGTACGTGAGTTTGCATTGGTGGGTAGTGGACATTTTCCTGCTGGGCGGGCCGAGATTTTTCAGGTTGGCAATGCCGCCAACTTAGAAAACGAGGACAAAGAAAAACAATTTTTGGCAGGCACTTCTGAACCTGCTCTGATTAGTTATTACGCAAACCAAATTTTAGACGAATCACAATTACCGATCCAGGTGGCAGGAATCTCTGCTTGCTACCGAAGCGAAGTCGGTAGCTATGGCAAAGACACCAAGGGGTTGTATCGTGTCAAAGAATTTTTAAAAGTCGAACAGGTGATTATCTGTAAGGCAAAACAGAATGATGCTGATGTTTGGCTGGAGAAGCTTCGTGAAATATCAGAAGAGATTTTACAAGACTTAAAACTGCCTTATCGAGTTTTAAATATTTGTACTGGAGATATGGGAGCAGGTAAGTACAAAATGTATGATATT
The DNA here is from genome assembly GCA_964477805.1 of uncultured Candidatus Saccharibacteria bacterium. Lineage (GTDB taxonomy): Bacteria > Patescibacteriota > Doudnabacteria > UBA920 > UBA920 > UBA920. The sequence continues at coordinate 26,409 of CAYZEK010000003.1, forward strand.
GAAACTTGGATGCCAGCTCGACAAGCTTATGGTGAAACCCATAGCGATTCTAATTTTACAGATTGGCAGGCGCGTCGATTAAATATCCGTTACAAAGATGCAGATGGCAAGATTCAATTTGCATATACTTTGAATAATACTGCTGTGGCAAGCCCGCGGATTCTAATTGCGTTATTAGAAAATTATCAGCAAGCCGATGGTAGTATTAAAGTGCCAGAAGTCTTACAAAAATATGTAGGAACAGATCGAATCGTTAAGAAACCTTAAATAAATAATTTTTTAATTTTGTCGGGTCAGCAAGATACAATCAAGAAGCTTTTAGCATTCTTTTCTAGAAAGATTATAGCTAAATATAAGCCGTTAGTAATTGGTATCACTGGGAGTATAGGGAAGACTTCTACTCGCCACGCCATTGCAACGGCTCTTTCGGCAAAATTTAATCTTCGCGAACCTGAAAAGAATTTTAATAATGAAATTGGAATTCCGCTGACTATTATTGGCGCTCGGGGTTTAGATGAAGGCAGCTTTAAAATTGGTCCGATCCAATTTGGTTGGATCAGAATTTTTGCGAAAGCTATTGTTACGTGGTTGTGCCCGCAAAAATATCCAAAAGTGTTGGTTTTAGAGTATGGTATTGATCATCCTGGTGAGATGGATGTACTACTAGACATTGCCCAGCCCAAAATTGCCGTTTTAACTACTATTGGGGTATCACATAAAGAACATTTCCCTGACAATGAAGCCATCGCATTTGAAAAAGGTAAGATGGCTGAGCGTTTACCTAGCAACGGAATTTTTGTGTATAACGCTGATGATGTAAATGTGCGTGCGCAATCCAAACGTTCTAATGCGCACTTACTTTCATACGGTAGACTGTCAGAAGAAAGATCAGGTCAGAATGTGGAGGCGGATGTCATTCTGCAAAAAGTAGAAGAAACTTTATCTTTAAACCCAATGACCAAAATTTTCATTAAGAGCCCTGTTAGAGAAATCAAAGTGACTATTCCCGCAGTTGGCACGGCTCATGTAGAAGCTGTTTTAGCAGCAGTTTCAGTGTGTGAAGCTTTACAAATTGATACTGATTTTATTTTAAAAGGTCTGTCTGGTTATCGTGGGGTACCAGGGCGATTGAACATTTTATCTGGAATTAAGCGCTCCGTTTTGATAGATGATACATATAATGCAGCGCCCCTTTCTACTACAGAAGCTCTGCAATTATTACATCGTTTCCCTGTTGCCCATAAAGTTGCGGTATTGGGAGATATGCTTGAACTAGGCGATGTTAGTGCCACTGCCCATGAGGAAATTGGTAGATTGGTTGCGTCACTTAAGTTGCAACAACTTGTGACTGTTGGACAACTTGGTAGGAAGATTGCTGAATCTGCTTTGCAATCAGGCATGAATCAAAAAAACATCACTCCTTTTGATAATAGCGACGAAGCAAAATCATTCGTTTTGCAAACTTTACAGCCTGACAGTGTAGTATTGATTAAGGGTTCGCAAGGAATGCGTATGGAAAAGATAACGAAAGAATTATTGGCAGAGCCTATGAGTGCTAGTCATGTGCTGGTTAGACAATATGGGCACTGGTTAGACTAATTTGCAAATCGATGTTTTTTAATAAAAAGAAAAAATCAAAATTAGATCCCAAAGTTCGCTTCCAAAATCGTCAATTTAATCAAAAGCTACAGAAGGCGCGAACTTTTAAACGTTCCATCAGGCCGGTTGCAGAAGGTCGCGTTAACCAATTTTTAAATAAGATTGGCTTGGGGAGCAGAATAATACAGACTGGAGTCATTTTATTGGCCTTGAGTATTTTGTATTTCGTGTATGTTCCTAACTTTTTAAGTTTGCAGAATATTACCGTGGAAGGAGTATCGGAATCTGAAAAATCGGCGCTAATAGCAGTTGTCCGTAATGCTTTAGGCGAATCACCGTTTTACAACCCACAACGAAATTTGTTATTTCTGAGCAAGAGTCGAGTCCAACAAGCTGTGATGAGCGATAGAGGAATCGATCATGTTGTCAGTATCAACAAAGATTATCATCAAAAAACTTTGCATATTTTTGTTATGGCAAAATACGAAAAGTTTTTAGTTCGTACCAATGATAAAGTTTTTGATATATATAATGATGGAATGTTGAAAGGCGAAGCTGGCTTAGAGCGTGACTCATGGATTACAACTCAGAATCCGAACATGATTAAAATTGATGTTCAAGCTAGTGTGCTAGTGCAAAATAACCATGAATTTTTTACTCCATCAACAGTTAACTACATCACTGAACTTTCTACTAATTTACAAGGAATCATTGGCCCTACGTTGCAGTTTGTCAGCTTAAGTAATAATTATACAAGCGCACCGACTAATATTGAAGATTCCAAAATTGATGATGATTCAAGCACTCAAACAGATAATGAGTTAGCAAACAATACTTCTATGAATGAAGAGAAGACAGAAACTAATGCACCTGAGGTGTTAGTTCCTGAAATGAGATTGCCAATTAACCCTAGTCAGATGGATCTAGTTTTTCAAAAAGGGGATAATCCCAAACGAACTTTTCGGGTAATTGTAGACACAGGTGAAAACGCAAATGATTTGACTCAGCGTTTGAATTTATTATTATCTCAAACTACTCCTACCAGATACAACGAAATTTCTTATATAGATTTGCGTGTAAAGAACCGTGCTTACGTTTGCTTGTTGAACACCAATTGCGATTAAAATATTGGTAGGGAACTCACAGAACTTTATATTCAGTTACGATCACCCATGTTCCAACATATGGTCTGACCTCTGCAAAACCTTTTTCATCCTGTTGTACCCAGTTATTAGGGACTGTTGGCTGTGAACCACCAAACCCATTTGTCCAAATGAGCCAAACCTTATCACCAGATTTTACAGCTTCTGAAAAGTTGAGTACTAAATCTTCATCAGTGAGAATTGCAGTGCCTGCGTAATGAGGTAGGTCGTGGGTATAATGCCCATCTGTAAATAACAAAGGCCTCACATTAGTATGGTTGTAATACTTATAATTAAAAAATTCAAAACTGCTTCCCACGAAAATTTTGTTTGTTGGCTCAACATTTGCATTTAAGAATTTACTTAGTGCATACATCCCTGGCTTGTCCTGAACCTGGAGCTTATCCCAGTAGTTCCATATGGAAAAGATATTAACAATGACTAAAATAATAGTTAGTATAGTTCCAATTTGCTTAATCTTTAGCTTGCTCAAAAACAGGGCAATGATGATTAAGTAAAATGATGAGCAAAAAATAAAATAACGTACTAAATATACGGAACTGTTCTCATGGTTTAATTTAGCAAGTAGTAAGAACAGGATTGCCCCACCAAAAGGTGCTAAAAATCCAGCTAAAACAAGCCATTTTTCTGTTTCCGAATATTTATAAATTAAACTGATTATAACAAAAATAGTTATGATGGATGTCAAAATCAGTACCCAGTGATATTGATTCGGTAGACGTATTAATAATTCCCACAAGGTGCTAGGGATACTCCACCTGTCCATCGGTGGAATCCAGTAACCAGCCCCGACTTGTCGATATTGGAATAAGAAAACTTTTAACCATGGTAAAAATGAGGCTACCACAGCGATGCCTGAAAAAATTACCCAGCCATATTTTTTGAAATTCGTTTTGAAATGTATGAGACAGTATATCAATGCATATATGCCTAAGGCAGCAACCATGAAGAGTAAGTAATAATGGGTGTATATTAAAATAGCGCTACATAAAACGAATAAAAGGTAGTACCAAATAAAGTGTCGCTTTAGTTTGGCTTGCAGAACCTTGTTCGCATTATTTAAGTAATAGGCTGTTTGGGTCCTCAGTCCAGCGGTCAAGGCTAATGCAGCGACTACGGCAAAAAACGCGCCCATAGTGTACATGCGAGCTTCAGTAACGTATTGCACTTGAAATGGATTAATAGCAACAAAGATTGCCGCAATTATTCCAGCGCGTTTATTTTTGAAAGCGTACAGAACAAAATAATAAGTGGCGATAATGGTTAGTACGCCAAATAAAACCGACATACCACGCAAAGCAAGTAAGGAGTCTCCAAAAAAGTAGTGCCATATTCGTAGGAAAATATAGTACATTGGTGGATGAACATCTAATCCAATGCGGTGCATCATTTCGTCCCAAGGATATTTTATCAGCAAAGCTGAAAAGGCTTCGTCGTGCCATAGTGAAATAGAAGTTAAATGCCACAAACGGAACAATAAACCAATTATGGTGGCGACAATTAACCAGGTTTGAGCTTTAATCCAGTTGAGTACACTCTTCATGTAATTTTTATTTAGTGATTATTTAATCGTATAAACTGCCATAACGCTCTGTCCGAATTTGTTACGCATTTCTTGAGTGAGAGTCGCTTCTGGGTGGTATTCCTTAAATTTCTTTATATCAAAAATACTAGATTGAGTGAAAACAATTTTGTCATTAGCCTTTAAATGGTCAAGTTTCCAAGAGTCTTCTGGGTCGACTTGGGTATATGGTTGATTTTCGGGGTTAGTTGGGTGCTTGGCATCAACTGTCGTAAAATAGTCAACCGTCTGAATTGAGAATTTATCTAATACTAAGTATGTATTAGTTTTATTTCCAAATTCTTTTAAATACTCGCTGACAGGAGTCAAATCTGAGCGGAATGCATAAAAGTTTTCCGGACTATTTGCTGCATAGACAAAATATAGAAAAAAACTTTGAAGTACTAAAGCAATGATAAATGCAATAGTTTTAAGGTTAAAAGCAAAATTTAAGATTTTGTGCTGAGTTTCACTTAAGTAAGGCCAAAATTTATTAACAACTTTGGAGGCATAGCCCATCACCCACATTAATCCAATAGCAGAGATAATAAACACAAATGGAATGGTGCCGATGGCGCGGAGTCCATGCGGTATTCCTTCCGCAGTAGTTATGACTGGAATAAGCATGCCCCAAAAACAACCAGCAATTAAAAAATATTTCCAATCTAATTTATTTTTAATTGGCGTAAAAATATAACGAGCTGCCAGGTAAGTAACCCCTACCAAGCCTATTGCAAAGAAAGGAGAGATGATGATGGAGAGGAATGGTTCCCCAGAAATATTATGCCGCCAATTTAAATCACCATCCCAAAAGTAGGCACGTAAGCTAACCCAAGAGACTTCCAGAATGGTGCCAACTAAATTACCATTGTTTAGCTCTGGATTAAAAACTGACACTTGACCACTGCGACCGATAAATGATCCTGGGTGAGTGTAAAAGTAATAGGCAAGTGGGGAAATAAATATGATAAAAGATAATTTAGCAACAATTGTTGGCCAAAATAATTTTCTGATGTTTTGAAAACGTGGTGATTGCCAAATATCAACAGCCAACGGCCAAAGGATTGCAAACGCCACAATCGGTACAAAAATTCTGTAAGCGATATAAGAATAAAAGCCTAAGGCAAATGTTGCGCCAGTAATTATTGACCAGATGTAACGTTTGGCGCGGGTTTCTGCCATTACAGTTAGTATTAAAAAATAAATACTAAATGTTGTAAACAGAGGAATTAGGTTTGCTCGAAACGCCGTACGAGAAAGTACAGTATGCCAGGCCGATACCGCCATAAAGAATGATGCTAATAATGCTAGGTCAGTAGCTCGTTTGGCAGCAATCGCCCCATCTGTTTCTTTAGTGAGTAGTTGGAAAAGTTTTCTGGTTGCTAAGAAACAGCCTAGAACAGCTAATACTCCAACCCCCGCAGAAACAATGTGATGTTGCCATGGTCCTTTTCCAAAGACTTCCACACTACCCCAAAGCATGTAAAAGAACAGGGCTTCTCGACCATTCCCTCTTTCGTAGAATGGCTGGAGATCACCTCGTTGCATGGAATTTATATCTAAGCCGTTGGCTGCTTCGTCTGGGAATAACCCGCCGGGCATTGCCACGATTTGGTAGAAACGAAATATTATTGCCAGCGTCATGATGCCGATCAGAAACCATTTTTGTTTTGGTGTCATTTTTGGTATAATTTGGATTGTTATTACTTATTTTATGCAATACGAAAGTATTACCAAACGAACCTGGAGTATAGCTTTTGTTCTTTTTATTGTAACATTAGTTGTTGTGTATTTCAAAATGCGCGGGGCTCCAGACATAGTGGCCCTGCGATACAATGTGATTATTGGTGTGAATGAGATCGGCAATAAATATGAGTTACTAAAAATTCCATTAACAGGGTTGATGATTAACATTGCCAATTTTGCTTTGATCAAATTACAAAAATTTGATGTCATTTTTTTTGCCATTTGTAGCAGCGTTAGTTTCGGCAATGGTAAATTTGTTTTTGTTGGTAGCTGCGTTGTTTTTGTTTCAGGTCAGTTAGCAAAATATTAATCCTACTTTTTCATGTTTCGCAAACGTACACGAATAGATCGATTGTGGGAAATTATCCCAGGCACAACATTTTGGTTAGTTTTTTTTGGCGCAATAATTCTGTCTTTTGTTAAACCAATTTGGGCAGCGGTTTTTATTGTGTGTTTTGATTTGTATTGGCTCTTGAAGGCCATGAATACTGCTCTACACTTAATTTCCAGTTACCGGTGGTTCCGGGTATATGTAAAAATTGATTGGTTGTTGTTGACCGCCTCTTTGCATGATAGGGAAAAGTTAATTGAGTTTATGCAATTATCTAAATCTAAAGCCAAGAAAGCTTTGGAGAAAAAGTTTTATGAACAGGAAATCGTCAAGCTCAAGAACTTTCCGGACAATGGCGTTATTAATCGTGAGTTCACTGATTTTTATCATTTAATCATCGTGCCTTTTGTTGATGAGTCTCCAGAAGTATTAACTTCTACTATCTCTGCTCTAGATAATTCACAATATCCACATGAAAAAATGATCTTGATTTTAGCTTCTGAAGAACGGGCTGGTCAGCAGGCGCAGGATACCGCCAAGATTATGTTAGAGAAGTTCCAAGACAAGTTTTATAAGATGTTTGTATCTGTGCATCCGGATGGGTTGCCTGGGGAGATTAAGGGGAAGAGTGCCAATGCCAGCTTTGCGGTCGCTTCTATGTTGCCTAGGTTAGAGGAAATCGGTATTAGTGAAGATGAGGTCATAGTTTCTAATTTAGATAGTGATACAATTGTGCATCCGCAATATTTTGCTAGAGTCATGTATGCGTTTTTAACTTCAGAAAAACCTTATCGCCGTAGCTACCAACCGATCGCAGTTTATAATAATAATATTTGGGATAGCCCAGCATTTATTCGAGTAGTATCTGTATCGAATTCTTTTTGGCAATTTACCGAAAGTTCCCGCCCAGATAGATTGCGTACTTTTGCTTCACATAGCATGACGTTGAGAGCTTTGAAGGAAGTTGGATGTTGGAAAAAAGATATTATTAATGAAGACGGTTATATTTTTTGGCAGTGCTATCTTCATTATGAAGGGGATTATGAAGTAGTGCCATTATTTATTCCCGTGTCACTAGACACTTGTTTGGCAGATACATTTTGGCAAACTTTGAAAAATCAATATAAGCAAAAAAAACGTTGGGCTTATAATGTGGAATATTACCCACACTTAATCCCAGCATTGCTTAAAAATAAAGCGCCATGGCCAGATCGTTATTATAAATTATATCAGTATGTAGAAGGTAATTTTAATTGGGCCACTGCTTCTGTCTTAATTACCTTGCTTGGTTGGTTGCCGATGTTCATTGGTGGTCCTGAGTTTAAAGAAACGGTTGTTGCTTATAATCTTCCCCATGCTACACGCACTTTAATGACTATTGCCACTGGATTTTTAATTTTCAGCGTTTACATTAATTTAATTCTTTTACCACCACGACCAAAAAAATATAGCATTTGGCGCAGTGTAATGATGTATTTACAATGGGTATTGGTTCCAGCCACATCATTGATTTTTGGAAGTTTGCCTGCCATAGAGGCACAAACTCGTTTAATGTTTGGGTGGTATTTAGAATTTTTCGTTACGCCGAAAGCTCGTAAAGGCGAAGTGACTGGCTTGTCTATGAATGAAATGCAGGGTGTGCAAACAGATGGAGGTAAAATAAAATGATGTATTTTGGATATGCGATGCTTGCATTCGTGATAACTGTTTTAATTACTCCGATAATTCGGTACTTCGCTTTTCGCGTTCAGGCAGTTGATGTGCCCCGTCCACCACGTAATTTGCACTCGCATACCATTGCCAAGCTCGGAGGATTGGCAGTATTCTTCGGTATTGGACTCGCAACTCTGGTATATGTATATTTTGGGGGGATCGATCCATTAGTCGTGCCATTTAGGTTTGTTTGGGCAATGTTGATTGGCGGAGCAGTATTAATGATCGGTGGTTTTTTAGATGACAAGTATGATCTGTCCCCGCAAATTCTAATAATTTTTCCGCTGATAACCTCTTTGATTGTGGTTTTGAGTGGAATTGGTGTCGGTATTAAAGAGATTAGCAATCCATTTGGATCACCATTGAGCTTAGATTTTGCAGTCTTAGGAATCCCGGCTTCGGGAATTTTTATTTTTTTATGGATGATGGGTATGATGTTTACCACTAAGTTTTTGGATGGCTTAGATGGCTTGGTGGCTGGCGTTGGCTTGATAGCTGGGTTAACTTTATTTGCGCTATCTCTAACCGAGAGTGTTAACCAACCAATTACAGCTAGCTTTGCCATTATTTTGGTAGGTTCGCTGGCGGGATATTTGATTTATGCATTTCATCCAGCCAGCATATTTTTGGGCGAAGGTGGTAGTACATTGATCGGATTTGTCTTGGGAGTTCTATCTGTTATCTTAGGTGGGAAAATTGCAACCGCTTTGTTAGTTATGGGTATTCCGATTTTAGATGTTGCTTGGGTGATTACGCAAAGATTATGGTCAGGTAAAAGTCCTTTTCGTGGTGACCGGCTACATATCCACTTTAAATTAATAGATTTAGGGTTTACACAAAAGCAAACGGTGTTGTTGTTATATTCGCTGTCGGCTGGGTTTGGCTTTACGGCTGTATTTTTACAGAGTATGGGTAAGTTAGTAGCATTTGGCATAATGCTCTCTATCATGGTCTTGCTAGTTATTGTGGTGGTTCGGATGTATCAGAAGAAAAAACTTCAAATTTTGACTAAATAACTTTTTTTATGATAATATCTTTGGTAGATGAAAAATTTATCGGAGGATATTGTTACTGTGGAAGAGAGTCTGGAGTTGGATCGTTTCGGGCATGACTTAATGATGATTTCCCAAATTTACGAAGAAGTGCGACTTGCTTTGCAGAAAGATGACCATGTTTCTGCAATTGAGCTTTTAGTTGGTCATTCAGAGTTATTTTGTAAGCATTGGCAAGCAGTGTTGTGCATGACTGCGTTATCGCATGACATGCTGTCAACAGCGGTAGTCTTGGAATATATTATCCGAGACTTGCAAACAAGTTTGAGCGAAGAGCTCCTTAGGTTTCTGGTGAATCTTGATAGACTCTTGGAAATCGATGGCATGCAACAGTTATCTGGTATAATCATTGCCTGCGTTGATCATCGATTTATGCTCGAATTGGCAAGGCTGAAAGCTACGAGAATGGTTTTGAATATTGGAATCGAAGATAAGTTGGCAGTAAAGCCTGTGTACAAGCGTAATACACCTTCGTACCTTACTTTCGGCAGTTGACAAAATACCCCATCTTCGTTAAGATAATGGGGTATTAATTTTATTTAAATATGTCATTTGCAGTTATCGTTACTGGCGGAAAGCAATATTTGGTATCCAAAGGTGAGAAAATTCAAGTTGAAAAATTAGAAGGTAAAGCAGGAGATAAAATTACTTTTGATCAAGTTCTTGCCACCATCTCTGATAAAGATTATGTATTGGGCAAACCCACTATCTCTGGTGCTAAGGTTGAGGCAAATATCCTTAAGCAGGGACGCGGTAAAAAAATTGAAGTCCTAAAGTACAAGCCAAAAAGCAAATACCGTCGTAAGATCGGTCATCGCCAAGCTTACACTGAGATAGAAATTACGAAAATTTAGTTCTTTAAAAAAACCACTCATATGAGTGGTTTTTTTAAACTCTTGCTAATTGTGAAAATATTGTTAGGATTTACGATGACCGACTGTTTTCTTTATTGTAAGCCCAAGTATTAGCTTCGTAATAACTTTCAAAAGTACCTGCATCAATCCATGCTCCGTCCATAACTTCAACATTCAGTTCGCCGCGTTTCAAATACCAATTATTTAGATCAGTAATTTCTAGCTCACCACGTTCCGACGGACTCAAACTTTTCGCTGCTTCAACGACCCGGTTGTCATAAATATATACACCTGTGACTGCAAAGTTAGAGACAAACTCTTTTGGCTTTTCAATAATTACTTCTGCCTCTTTCTTGTCATTGAATTTGACTACGCCGAATCGTTCTGGGTCAGCCACTTCTTTGGCAAATACAGTTGCTCCGCCTTTGAAGTTTTTTATTGCAGTAGTTAAATCAGCCTCAAATAAATTATCTCCGAGAATTAAAGTAACGTTATCACCATCATCTAAAAAGTTTTCACCCAAGATAAATGCCTGAGCTAAGCCATCTGGCGAATCTTGGATTTCATAAGTAAAGCGTACATCTGTACCAAAACTTTTACCACTACCAAGTACTTTCATATAATCACCGCAGTGATCAGGAGCTACAATAATTAAAATTTCCTTAATACCAGCGTCCAATAATTTTTGGAGCGGGTAGTAAATCATTGGTTTGTTGTAAATCGGTAGTAGTTGTTTTGATGTGACTGTGGTTAGGGGGCGAAGCCGTGTCCCAGACCCGCCAGAGAGAATGATGCCTTTCATAGTAGTTACTTAAAAGTGTTTAAATATTCTTGGAGCGCCTCTTGCCATGATCGCAGTTTTGGCAAACGCGTGTTATTAATAAGTTCATATTGTGGTCTAGGCGCAGGACGTGCAAAATCAACACTTCGCACTTTTTCACATTCTACGTCCATATTCAAAATTTTATAAATTTCCTGTGCCCAGCCAAACCGAGAGGTATGGCCTTCGTTTGCTAGATGATAAACACCACTCTCAGAACTGTTTTTGGTTTTTGGTGCGGTGTGATTGGCTAATAAATCTAAAACAGAAACTGCGAGATCTTTCGCCCATGTGGGCTTGCCAATTTCATCAATCACACCCTTTACTTTACCAGATTTTCCCAAAGTTATCATCATTTCTATAAAGCTTTTTTTAGCAGTGGCGGTAATTGGTCGGCCGTATAGCCATTCAGTGCGGATGATGAAATAATTTCCGCCAACCGCTTGAATTGCTTGTTCACCAGAGAGTTTGGATTCTCCATATTTGTTTACTGCGCTAGGAGTGGCAGTTTCATCATAGCCATCGGGGTTAGATCCAGGGAAAACCATCCCCGTGCTAAAGTGGACTAAAGTGGCGTTGATACTTTGGCAGGCGATAGCTAGATTTTCTACTGCGTAGGAGTTTAGTAACATGGCTGTATCAAAATCAGTTTCTGCACCGTCTACATTAGTATACCCAGAACAATTTATTACAATATTCGGTTGGTAATGTTGCACAAATTTAACTGTTGAGACATTGTTTGTGATATCCAGCTTTGGCCTGTCACCGAGTATTAATTGTTCTGCTGGGATGAGTTGAGCAAATTCAGCGCCAAGAGTGCCTCGACTGCCAATGAGTAAAAATTTTATCATTCTTTAAATTTTTCAGGAAAAACTTCACGCAAAGTGGGGTGTTTTTGGTCTGTCTCCGAAACAGTTGGGGTAGGTATTTGCCATTGAATGTTTAAGTTCGGATCAGCGTAATTAACATAAGTCTCTTTTCCAGGTGCCCAATAATCAGTTGTCAGATAACAGTAATCAGCAACTTCACTAGTGACTGCGAAAGCATTACCCATTCCGGCTGGAATAAAAACGCTATGAAATACATCCTCTCCTAGATTTATAGAAAGATTTTGTCCAAAGGTTAGGGAATTTGGACGAGTGTCTACTACCACTTGCTGAACATTCCCACGATATACTGTAACTAGTTTATGCCACGGTGCAATATGGATACCACGCAAAGTATTTTTTTGAGAGCGGGAATGATTGGCTTGCACTGGGGTAAATTCAAATCCTAGTCTAGCATCTAGGTCAGCTTTACGATATAGCTCACGAAAAAAACCACGCTCATCACCAAAGCAGGGGCGTTCAATCAAATAAACACCAGCTAGTTCGGTAGTTTTGATGTAGTCATTTAGTGGACTATTTGCTTGTATTGGGAGCATTGTTCAAAATTAATTTATTGTTCTGGCTTTTCCAAAATTTTCTCACCTGTTGTTTTGTAAAATAGTTCGCTTTCATTTGCTAAAGGCTCCCACCAAGATGCATTAGTTTTGTACCACTCAACTGTTTGCTTTAACCAATCATCAAAAGTGTGTTGTGGTTGCCAATCAAGAGTACGATTAATTTTAGACCAATCAATGTCATACTTGGCGTCATGGCCAGGTCTGTCGGTGACAAATTCAATTCGTTCGTCCGACAAGCCCATGATTTGTAGGATTTTTTCTGCAACCTCACGATTAGAAATACCATTTGCCAACCCACCAATGCAATAAGTTTCTCCGATTTCTCCTTTTAGTAAGATAGCTTCAATAGCACGACAATGATCTTCAACGTATAGCCAATCACGAACTTGGTCGCCAGGAGAATATAAACGAATTTTCTCTCCATTGATGAGACGAATAATAGAACGAGGGATAAATTTTTCTGGGTAATGAAATGGACCAAAGTTATTACTGCAATTGCTGATTGATATAGGCAAACCAAAAGTTTTATGGTAGGCTCGAACCATGTGATCAGCTGCTGCTTTGCTGGCAGAATAAGGACTATTGGGATTATATGGTGTTGCTTCAGTAAACTTCCAAGTTTGATTTAGTGGAATTTCACCAAACACTTCATCAGTTGAAATATGATGGAATCGAGAGATCTTGAGTTGACGAGCAGTTTCTAACAATACATGGGTTCCTAAAACATTAGAACGAGTGAAAATATACGGATCTTGAATACTGCGATCAACATGGCTTTCTGCAGCAAAGTGCACCACGCAATCCACACCAGACATGGCTTGGCGGACAATTTCTGGGTCTGCTATGTCGCCTTCTATAAATTCAATTTCGTTTTTTACCGAGTTTAGACTAGATAAATTACCTGCATAGGTGAGCTTATCGAGGACCACGAGCTGATCGTCTGAATGATGTTTTCGCCAGAATTGAACAAAATTGGAGCCGATAAATCCGGCGCCGCCAGTAATAAGTAGTTTCATATAATTAATTATAACAAAAATAAAACATAAAGGCGGTCTTTGGGGGACCGCCATTGTTTAGGGGATAATTAATCAGGCTACTTTTTTAGCATCCGGATCATATCTTGAATCATTTCATTTTGTTCGTCGTTTGAGACAGTTATGTGACTAAAATCTGAGATGACTTTGTCGCAACTGGCAACTTTGTAATTCACTGCTTCAAATGCAGTGTCAAAACTATATTGATCCAGATAACCTTGATCCGCTAGATTTATAGTTAATTGATAGGCTTCGTTGACAACACGGGGCCTGGCGTTGTACTCAGTATTCTGTAGGTTGGTGATAATTGCGCGGACACGTTCTTTTTTAAACTGCATCTCACTCGCTTGCCGTATTTTCGCTTCGGAATAACGATTTGTAAATGCAATTGTTGTTAGCATCACTGCTCCAGTAATCGCAATGATCACAAAAAAGATCAACAAACTTCTCAACTTCATTTTCTCCTCCTAAAAATCTCGCAATATAACTAACGAGAATTATACTCTTTTTACCAGAGTCGTCAATATGCGTTACGGTATCAACAAACCTGTTAAAGTGGCAGTATTTTGCTATTATATAGATATGCAAAAAGTCGCACTGATTCAGGTTATCTATAATTCAAGAGAGTTCATTCCTAAGGTTTTTCCGCCGGCTTTGGCGCAGAGCCATAAAAATACAGAATTTTATGTAGTCGTTGCAGGGAATCAGGACAAGGGCAAAGAGTATATTCAGGAACATTTCCCTGAAGTGAAAATTATTGACCCAGGATATAATATTGGTTTTGCGCAAGGCCATAATGAGCTATTCGCTACAATTGAAGCAGACTTTTTTCAGTTAGTGAATCCTGATTTAATTATGACAGAGACATTTGTAGCAGACATGCTCAAACCATTCGCTGATCCTTTAGTCGGCGCAGTCAGTGGTAAAATTTTGCGATATGATTTTGCTACAGATAAACCAACTACCCAGATTGACTCTACGGGTGTGATAATCTCTAAGTCTGGTCGTGGTCGTGATCGCGGTCAGCACGAAGAAGACAGGGGGCAGTATGACACTGACGTCAATATAATTGGTACTTCTGGGGCAGGGGCAATGTACCGTAAATCTGCGTTGGACGATATCAAGTATCTGAGCAAGGACAACACGATTGAATATTTTGATCTAGACTTCCATTCTTACTGGGAAGATGTTGATTTATCATGGAGGATGATCAATCGTGGATGGAAAATTCAATATAATCCTATGGCTTTGGCATTTCATGGTCGAGCAGCTAGTTCTAGTCCTGGTGGTTACAAAAAAGTGCTCGCATTTATCAAGCATCATCGTTCTATAAAGCCACAGGTACGACAGTTGAATTACAAAAATCATATTTTAATGTTTATTAAGAACTCCCCAAAATGGTATTGGCAGTTTTTTGCACGAGAACTCTTCTATAATATTTTTGTACTCATTTTTGAAACTTCTACGTTAAAAATTTTGCCCACTGTTTTTAGACAATTACCAGCGATGTTCCGTAAGCGCAAATACATTAAACAAAATAGAAAAATTTCCATTGCCGAGCTGGAAGAGCTGATGCACTAGTATTTTTACTTATGAAATTATCAATCATTTTCGTTCTTTATAACGCGCGTGATGTCATCGAGACTGCTCTGGATGCTGTTTATGCTTCCTTAGTCAATTTTGATTACGAAGTGATCATCGTTGATAATAAATCTCCCGATGATTCAGTAAATTTCATCCGCGAGAAATATTTAAGCCAGGACGGGATTGCTCAAAAAACAAAACTGATTCTAAATCCGCAAAATGATGGTTTTGGTATTGGAAATAATATTGGTATGAAGCAGGCAACAGGAGACTATATATTATTATTAAATACAGACACCAAACTAGCACCAGATAATTTACAAACAATGATAAACTTTCTGGAGTCTCGTCAAGATGTCGGTGCTGCAACTTGCAAATTAGTAATGGCGAACGGCGAAATAGATAAGGCTTCACGTCGTGCTGAGCCAAACTTGCTGCGTTCATTTTTCAGACTGTTTGGCTTACAGAGACTATCTCCAAAAATTTTTGGTGGTTATAATTTGATGGACAAAAACCCTGAGCAAGAGTCAGAGCTGGAAGCCTGTAGTGGCGCTTACCTGATGATGTCACGAATTGCTTATCAAAAAACTGGCGGGTTCGATGAGAGATTTTTTATGTACGGAGAAGATTTAGATTTGTGCCGAAGTATTAGAGAAACGGGTTATAAAATTTGGTGGTACCCCAAAACTGCGTGCGTGCATTACCGTGGGCAGTCAACTAAAAAAACTTCCCAAAAAATGTTATTCGCTTTTTATGATGCCATGTGGATTTATTACAAAAAATGGTACAGCAAAAAGTACTGGTATTTACTTGATCCAATTGTCTTCCTAGGGACAAGAGTATTGTATTTTTGGAAAACGCTCGCAAATTATTTTCGTAAAGAAAAATATGTTAGCAAATAATAAATTATTGACAAAACTTTAAAATATCAGTATAATAGCAAGTTAGATAAAACTATGATAAAATAATTTAGAGAAATGGCAGAAAACGATAATAATCCAAAAAAATCTTTATCATCCTCAAATTCAATTCGAGAGCTTTTGAATATGGAGAGTGAATCAGCAAATGATGCTTTGCAAACCAACTCTCAAACCAACACTTCTCAATCAGAAGTAAAGACCGGCAACTTACCAGTTGATTTACCGATTTCAGAATCACTGTCTGAATCTCAGCCCGAGCAACAAAAAAATCCTCTTTCTGAAACCAAATCCACATCGCAAGTCTATCAACAGACAGAGAAGAACAAGTTTTACTCAACGGGGTTGTGGGCGGTGAAAAATGTCTTGCCTTACATTGTGATTTTTGCCATTGGTTTGGGATTATATTTTTTTTACTTTAGCGACTTCACTTTGAATAGCTTGTTTAATTCTAATTCTTTAACTATTGAAAATGTAGATACAAATAACAAAGACTTAGAAAAATTAATGAGTGACCAAAAACAAGAATATCTAAATTGGATGAAGCAATTTTTCTTTGCTGTAAATGATGAAGATATTATTTCTATGGATACTGATGTTTCAGGAAATGGCCTAACTAACTTTGAAAAATATTTATTAAACTTAAACCCGAAAGTTTATTCCAGTCGTGGAACTAATCGTCCCGATGGTGAATTAGTTATAGAAAACATCAACCCGTGGACTGGTAAACCATTCACGGATGAACAACGCGCGTTGGTTGATAAGTATATCAATAAAGAATTGATTAGCAATCGGATCACAGCGGCGGCCTTAACTCGTGGTGTGACAAAATTTGCTGAATACGTTACCACTGACTCTCCATATTATGTTGACCCAACAAATTTACGCAACATTCAACAAAACAATCCGACAATTTCTTCGCCAGAAAATGTGAGCAACATAAGTGCGTATCAAGCAGCTCAACAAGCTGGTGGTAGCGCTAACCTAAATCAGGGCTCTGATATCAACGAAACCACCCATGGTAAACTAGAGATTCCAGCTAACAACATTACCGTGCCATTAATCTGGACACAAAACGTGGCGGATTTTGATAAAGATTTAAAACAAGGTGTGGTACATTATCCCGGGACGGTATTGCCAGGGCAAATTGGCACTAGCTATATTTCCGGACATTCCAGCGGATATATTTGGGACAAGAGTCCATACAAACAAATTTTTGCAACTTTAGGGCAAGTGAAAGATGGAACATCTTTCTCCATCACACTAACTCAAAAAGATGGCAAGATGGTGAAATATAATTACATTGTTGCAGGACGAGGAGAATACGCAGCGAATGACCAAGAGCAGTTTGTAAACACCGCAGAATCAGTTGTCGCTTTATCTACTTGTTGGCCAGTTGGGACCACTGCCCGTCGTTTGGTGTTGTTTGGAAAACTTACCCAGACAGAAAATTTGTAAAGTCTTGATTTTAACCGAAAAAGCCCTTTTGAAAGGGTTTTTTTGTTTTATTATGATTTATATTGGAAGTATTGACAATAACATACTTTTATGCTATACTACGAAGTCATAGATAAATAGCTATGGCTGACAGATTATTGCTCATCACCCCTGAAATATTAACTTAGTCAGGCGGTATGGTGGGCACTAATCTGCCTAACACCGCGTTAGTCAGTTGCAACAATTCCTTTGCTCCGCATTACGCTGTTTGTTTTGGCGAGGTGATTCTTTTAAAGAAGCACAAAAATTTTTCGGAGGAAAAATAAAATGAGACAGGTTATATTTTTTTTGGTTTTGGTTGCCATTGTGGTAATGTCGGCAACGTTTGTGAGTGCTCAAACAAAGCAAGCGTATTTCGAATCGGGCCAGCAGTGCATAACTGCATTGCAGGCAGGAACGGCGAATTTCTATCGTCCGACCTTTTTCAGCCTTCACAAGAAGGCAACTTCTAACGAAGAAGTTCGCGGTCTTGAGGCCGACGCATGTGTGAACATGTTGACGGTTAAGGGTTACCGTTGGGTAGCCCAGAAGGAAGGGGAACAAATGGTGTTCCGGGGATTAACAATCCATCGAAGGTTTGACTGCGGTAATCCAATCAAGGGTATTTTGTACCCTAAAACGGAAACCTCCGATGTTCCACCTAGCACACCCAAGTGCCCGGAAGGAACCGAACCTGGCGAAACACCAGGGGTTTGTGTCCAAATCGTGGAAAAGGAAAAAATTGTCACACAAACTGTGACGGTTGAAAAACCCGTGTACATCAATCCGTGTCCTACGGATGCGGAGTTCGATGGCACCACGAGCTGGAAGTCAAGACTCACTGGAGGACTTCTCCAAGCCGGAATCAGCGGCGGTGCTTCGATTCTAATTTCTAAGGTTCGAGGTACGGACTGGAACAATTCGTTGCGCTCTGGTGCTTATGGCGTTGGAATACAAAGAATTGAACAGGCTATTAATGCCAGCGAAGATGGCATCAAACTTCGTATTCCTAGCCTGGGCATTAATCAAAAGATTGCCAGAGGCAAGGACGTAGACTTCGCAAACGGCGTCAGTGTCCGTTGGAATGGAAATAGGGTCGCCCTATCCCGTAATCTAAACGGCGAAACTTACCGTTGCGATGGTTTTGGCCTGAAGCGAGGTAGCAATCTCGCGGT
>CAYZEK010000004.1:0-1831 GCA_964477805.1 uncultured Candidatus Saccharibacteria bacterium
GCTTTTACCTAAAAATGGCCATTACTCATCCCCCAGATATTTTAAGGAAGTTGGCGGGTGAAATCTTAGAAAATCCTAATGTCAAAACACCAGGGAAGTTATTTGCCTACTTGATTAAAAAACGCAATGAACAATACAAACAATGATTTTACCAATAGCTAAACTGCCTGCCAAAATTCTTCGCGAACCTGTTAAAGACCTGGAGTTCCCTCTCAAGAAAGATACATTGCGTCTAATCAAGAACATGTTAGATACTGTCATTTCTGCTAATGGGGTTGGTTTAGCCGCCCCGCAGATTAGCAGAAATTTGAATATGGCGTTAATTTATCTTGAAGATGCAGGGATTCCCCCATTCCCTATTATTAACCCGAAAATTATTCAGCGTTCTCAAGAAACAGAAGAATCAGAAGAAGGTTGTTTATCTATACCTGGCGTATTTGGAATTGTGAACCGACCAAAAAAAATTACAATGGAAGCCTACGATATAAATGGTGACAAATTTTCAATCACCGATGACACCTTTTTAGCGCGTGTGCTGCAACACGAAATTGACCACCTAAATAACACCCTGATTTACGACAAGCTTGAAAAAATTACCACAGGTGCAGATCTATTTGAAACTTTTGCTGAATAACTCAATCCATCATGAAATTCATTAAAGATATTTTACTATTTCAAATAGAAACTACTGGCCCTAACATTGAGAGAGATTCAATCATCCAGCTTTCTGCTGTCTTATTAGACAAAGACAATTTACTTGAAAAAAACTTTTTTAATGAATACGTAAAGGTCAGTTTTTTAGACAATACCATCGCCCAACACGCTGAACAACTCCAAATTCCCTTTGAAGCATTGAGCAAAAGTAAAAAACTACATGATGTAATTAAAGAATTCTCTGGTAAATTTGGTTCAACCCCTCTGCTTGCAACCCATTCTGTCAGCAATGTACAATTCTTACGCCAAGCATTTAAAAAAACTTTTCAACCATACGAATATGATTCTCATGTCCTGGATTTATGGTCATTAGGCTACGTATATACGCTACACAATGGCTTAAAGAAAATGCCGACAATGGAAACTTTATTCACACATTTTAGTTTAAAGTTTAACAATCGCCACAATGCCCTAGAAAAAGCACGTTTAAGTGCTGAAGTATTCCGTAAAATCATCAATGGCTAGTAAACGCGTGATTCTCCATTTTTAACCAAATAATAACTAACAACTAACCCTAATGTTCAATAAAGACTTACTCATGCTTGACATTGAAGCCACTGGAATCAATGTTACTAAACACGAAATTATCCAACTCGCTGCTATATTGTTGGATAAAAAAAGTTTGCGAGAAAAAAAGTCTTTTAACATGTTCATTAAACCCAAACATTGGGCAAATCGAGAAAAAGAAGCCATGGCAGTCAATAATATTGCTTGGGAACAATTAAAATCTTCTCCTAGCCTAAAAACAGTGTTACAAAAATTTAACAAAACATTTGGCAACAATGTTATTCCCACCACTTATGGTGGCAACCTAGATATTGTGTTTTTGCCAGAAGCTTACCGAAAAGCAGGATTAAAATATCCATTTGAATATCACACTTTCAATATGTGGCCAATTTGTTATGCGTTTATGGCAAAGCACAAACAGCTAAAAAACAGACAGCGATTCGTTGGGTTTTCTTTAGAAGATTTAGCTGATTATCTTAAAGTCCCTCACGCATCAGGCAGGCATGATGCACTCATAGACTGCCGGTTTCAAGCATCTGTCCTTCGTAAACTTTTAAAAGCACTTTAATGCGAATCGTATTTTTTGGCACATCTGAAGTAGGCCTGCCCG
>CAYZEK010000004.1:1841-12056 GCA_964477805.1 uncultured Candidatus Saccharibacteria bacterium
CCGTATTAGATGCCTTATTCAAGGCTCACGAAATCGTTCATATCATAACTAGCCCTGATAGCAAGAAGGGGCGTCACCAAGAATCATCCCCTACTCCGATTGCTTTATTTGCCCAACAACATAACATCCCGGTTTCAAAACCAGAAAAAGTAAAAAACAATCCAAAAATTTTTGAACTTTTAAATTCCTTGCAAGCAGATATTTTTGTAGTAGTTGCATATGGGAAAATTCTCCCTATCAACTTACTCGAAATTCCACCTCTTAAAACAATCAATGTTCATTTTTCTTTACTACCAAAATATCGTGGACCGGCCCCTATCCAATTCGCCATCCTAAATGGGGAAACCAGAACAGGAACAACTATTTTCATTTTGGACGAACTTGTTGACCATGGGCAAATTCTCTCAGCCCGAGCAATGGACATTGCCCCTGATGACACATTCACAACTCTATCCAACAAACTTTCAATTATTTCTGCTGAGTTAATTCTGACAACTCTTCTTGAGTACCAAGCTGGAACAATCATCCCTCAAGAACAAAATCATTCTATGGCCAGTAAGACCAGTATA
The DNA here is from genome assembly GCA_964477805.1 of uncultured Candidatus Saccharibacteria bacterium. Taxonomy (GTDB): domain Bacteria; phylum Patescibacteriota; class Doudnabacteria; order UBA920; family UBA920; genus UBA920. The sequence goes on from CAYZEK010000004.1 coordinate 2,411, forward strand.
ATTTCTAAGGCTGATGGCGAAGTCAATTTTAAAGAATCTACCGCGCAAGAAATTCATAACCGATTTAGGGCTTTTACACCCTGGCCAGGTATTTGGATAAAATACAAAAACGAACCACTAAAAATTTTGTCTTGCAGCCCTGATCCTAACCCTACTACAAACAATTTAATTACTTGTAAGGATAACACTTTCTTACGAATTGATTCTGTACAATTACCAGGGAAAAATCCAACTACGATGAAAGACTTCTTAAACGGTCATCAAGATTTTAACTATTTGGCAAAATAAAATAAAAGTCGCTTCCTTGCTCTGTCTCTTCAATCCCAATCGAACCATTTAATAACGCGATATACTTTTTTGCTAAATACAACCCGAGTCCATGACTATTTTCTTGTTCAGATGAATCTTGCTTGGCGTTAAACAAATCTACCCTGACAGACTCTGGGAGACCTGGTCCATTATCCAGTACGTGCACTTCGTACTGCTGTAAACTAAGTTTGCATGATACCGTGATACTTTCACCTACTGGGGAATGCTTAATCGCATTTCCCAGAAGAATCCCAAACACTTCCAGAAAAAATGATTCATCACTACGCAACATAGTCGCATTTTCATCGCTAGAAACAGACAAATTCACACTTACCCGTTTGGTTTTATACAATGGGGCAAATGAAGCAATCTTTTTCTGGATTGCTCTATTTGGATCAAACTCATGCAAACCAGGTTCAATTAAGCCTCCTTCCAAGCGTGCCATATTTAAGAGACTTTTAGACACAGCAATTAATTGTTCGTTTGACTCGAAAGCGGATGTTAAAAAATGCCATTGATCTTTTGAATAAGTAGCTTCACCTTGTCGCATCATGAGCTCCAAAAAACCTTTCACTATAGAACTAGGTGTTTTTAACTGATGTGCTGCAAAAGAAACGAATAATGATTTCATCTCGCCGACTTCCACCTCGCGCTTTGCTTGCCTCACCTGCACAAGAATATAATTTTTCTGATTTGCTGAGTTAATTCGAGTGGTAGTCAAAGCGAAAACATTATCGTTACTAGGATTAAGCTTGCAAAAGAATGGTGTTGTTTGAATGAATGTTGAATCTTTCAAACACTTTGTAATGGGATTTTTGTTTTCATCGATTAAATGGTTATCTAAAGAATAAAATTGTAATTGACCTAAGAATTCTTTTTGTAAAATTTTGCTTGGCAACAAATTCAAAACACCTTCAGTGGTCTTGCTGGCAAATTGACACTTGCCATCTGAATCCAAAACTATCGTAATTGCGCTACCGCCAATATTCTCTAATAAACTTTCTATGAACTGATGATCGAACATTTCAATATGATTAAAAACTAAACTGCGTCAGCCCGAAACCTATATCCGATATTCTGAACAGTCTGAATAAGTTTTTTATTCTTGATACCAAGTTTGCGACGTAAATTATAAACCAACGCCTCAATTACGTTGCTATTATTTTCTGAATTGTATCCCCACACATGTTCTTCGATCATCGCTCGGGTACAAACCCGATCTGGCTTGCGACTCAAAAAATCTAACAACCTAAACTCGTTCTTTGTTAAACTTGTTAATCGACCAGAAATTTTGACCTCGTGGGTAGCATACATTAATTCTAAATTGCCTTGTTTGAACGTTTGGGGAATCGGGATCGGTTCTCGACGCAACAGAGCTCGCACTCTGGCCAACAATTCATCTAAAGCAAAAGGCTTAGTCAGGTAGTCATCGGCGCCATTATCCAAATTAGCGACTTTCATGCTAATATCGTCGTTAGCAGTTAACACTAAAATAGGAGTTTTTAATTTTAACTCGCGAATTCGTTTAATAATCTCTGTTCCTTTAACTTGCGGTAAATTCAAATCTACAATGATAAGATCGTAATCCCGCACCTCAATCATTTCCACGGCAACACGACCATCGTAAACAGGCTCCACTTTGTAATAATCTTGCTCCAAAGCGTGTTGAATAAACTCCGATTGCTTTCTTTCATCCTCAATAAGTAAAATAATCATATTTTGCTCCATCTTACGGACTATCATCATTTTCACTATATGAAAGAGAAATGATGATTATATGAAATTAAATTAACTCAAATTAACCAACTTAGCAAACTCATCACCTGTTAAAGGCTTATGGAGAAAATTCCCTTGTGCGAAATTACACTTGGCAGCACTTAAAAAATCGTATTGGTCTCGATTCTCTACCCCTTCACCCACCACGTCCAAACCTAGTTGGTGCGCTATGGCAATAATAGCAGCAGTTAGAGCTGCGTCTTGTAAATTATTAGGTACGCCGTGAATAAAGGTTTTATCAATTTTGACCCCGTTAATAGGCAAACGCTTCAGATAATTTAAAGACGCGTAACCAGTTCCAAAATCATCAATTAGAATTTTGAGACCCAATGCTTTAAGCTGTTCTAAAATAGAAATTGATAAGTCAATATTTTTAATCAAAAACGTTTCTGTTAACTCCACTTTAATCTGAGTTGGATCAACCGCGTATTTTTGAAGACAATTTTGAATTCGAGTCACCAAAGTCGGCTTCAGAAGTTCGCGAGGGGAAATGTTAATACTCACTGACGGCGCAACCCTGCCTGTTGATTCCCATATTTTTATTTGCTTGCATACTGCTTCCAAAACCCATTCCCCAATTTCAACTATCAAGCCAGACTCCTCAGCTTGTTCAATAAAAGCACCTGGGGAAAGTAAGCCCATTTCTGGATGATTCCAGCGGACCAAGGCTTCACTACCTATGATCTTTTTATTTTTTAAACCCAAAATTGGTTGAAAATGTAATACTAATTCATTGTTTTTAATTGCCTTGCGCAACTGACTTTGCAATTTAGGTTGCATAGTATAAAACAGCGGTAAACCAATTCTGTATTGCTGAATATTCCCGCCACCATATTCCTTGGCTCGATTCAATGCAAGACCAGCATTTTTTAATAAGGTGCTATGGTCAATCCCATCTAATGGGAAAATGGCAAAACCGATCGAGCCGTTAAAGTATATTTCTTGTTGATTGATTTCAAAAAAATCCCCAAAGACTTCCTGGATTTTACTCGCGCACTTTTCTGCTTCTTCAACTGTGCTAATATTTGGCAACAGCACCAAAAATTCATCCCCGCCCATACGCGCCAGTGTGGCATTTTTAGGAATCAGTTTTTGCATTCGACGGGCAACTTGCTTCAAAAGTAAATCACCAGTCTGGTGACCATAAATATCATTGATTATTTTAAATCGATCTAAGTCAATAAAAAATAAGGCGTACATGTTCTTGTGCTGTTCAGCCAAAGCCTGAGCTTCTTTGATTCGCTCATTCAGTAGCGTTCTGTTAGGCAAACCTGTTACAGAATCATAGTTAGCCAGCTCTTGGGCGTTTTTGCCAGATGAATTTTGCTCGCCAATCCCTAATGCTTTCCGAGAATCTTCCAACCTTGAATGCAATCGGCAAACGTGAATTGCCTGAGTTAAAGTTTTACTGAACAGTTCCATAAAGGTTTTGTCTTCGTCAGTAAAATTTTTGGTTTTCTCATAGCATAAGACAATACTGTCCAAAAAATCGTTTTCGTAAACTATTGGAATTACGACGTAACTACTAACGCACGAATGGTTATCCGAGTTTGTAGGGTGGTTATCTTTGAATGCGTTTTCAATAAAAACAGGTTCGTTACCAGACAAAGTTTGATCGCCCTCTTGCAACGCTAGAACAACGCAAAGATTCTGGGACAAAGGAGTACTTTGATACACCATCTTATATTCATCTGCCTCGTTACGTTTCCCAAGCACAAACCCAAAATCAGCATTTAACATTGCTATTCCGGCATTTGTAAAATTTTGTATTACCGTTAGTTCGTCATACTCATCAAGAGATATGGAAATAACATCGTTTAAAAGGGAGGTTTTTTCGAAAATAGTATTTTTCATGATGCAAAAAATAATTCAGGGAATTAATTTTTATTAATCCCTGAAACAGAAACTATAGTATTTATTTTAACTAGATATTATGACATCAACCGTTAGGAATAATAGTGAAATCATATTCCTCTAATTTAAGTATAACTTATTAGATGAAAAAAATATGATATTAATTGGTCTTGTTCTTTACGTGCTCATTAAAAGTTCGGCTAAACACCACCGCGCCTGATGGTTGTTTGTGAAGAAAGTAAAAATAATCGCTGGTCGCTGGATTTAAAGCTGCCTTAATACTGCCTAACGATGGGTTACAAATTGGACCAGGGGGTAAACCAGGATATTTATAAGTATTGTAGGCTGAGTTAATCTGCAGATCAGATGCCGAAACCGCCGGTGTATCTTTTTTTGTTATAAAATTTATAGTAGCATCACTTTCTAGGGCTTGCCCAATTCTCATTCGATTATAAAAAACACTGGCAACTAAATCACGTTCTTCTTGCAAAGACAAGCTACCAGAAGTAGAGCCCTGTCCACCACTTTCTTTTTCAATAATTGACGCCAATGTAATAATTTGCGCCAAGGTTAAACCATTATATTTCTGATCCGGATCAGTCACACCAGCAGAACGAAGCCGAGCTGAAAAATTATCAAGCAAATCTGCAATAACTTGATCGGGTGTACTTGCTTTAAAAAATTTGTACGTGTCTGGGAATAAATAACCTTCCAAATCCAAATTTTCTGGCCTGACTAACAACGGATACTGTGATTCATCAAACTTATTTAATGCGTTCAGAAAGTCCTGTTTAGAAAAGAGGCCCTGTTTTTCTAATTGATTAGCAACCTGGTCATTTGTCCATCCCTCAATCAGCGTTACGGAAATAGATTCTGTCTTTTGTTGCAACCGAGCCAAGCGTTCAGTTTTGCGATTTACATAATCACGGTACACCTGATACACCCCAAATATTGTTGCAATCAGTACCAATAAAAATAGGAGCGCAAAAATTCGTTTAAACATAGAATTAGTATATCCTAAGCCGTTGGGACTGCCAAATCCACTGCTGTAGGCACTAAATTGCTATGTATAGGCAAGCTAAAGGCAAAAGTGGCACCTTTTCCCACTCCCCCACTTTCCGCCCAAATTTTGCCATTATGTTGCTCAATGATGACCTTGGCAACATACATACCTAAACCTAAACCAGTAGCGTGAGTAACGGAATCATGGCCACGGGTATATTTTTGGAAAATAGTGCTCAATTCTTTTTTAGCAATACCCTTTCCGCTATCAGTCACTTTGATAATTATATTTTCAGAATCTTTTGACAAAGAAACTTTAATTGGTCCACTCTTAGAATACTTGATGGCATTATCCATCATGTTATTAATCACCTGACGAATTTTTTCTTTATCCATTAAAATGTCGGGGTATTTGGCGCTCGGCTTTGCATACTCAATAATCAATTTTTTCATTTGGGCCAACGGTTGCATTTGTTCAACCAAAGCAGATACGATAGGTTCTATTGCCTCTTTATCAAAGAAGAATTCCAATTTACCACGTTCAATGCGAGATGCATTCAGAAGATCGTCTATCGTGGCAATTTGTGCATCATTAGTAACATTGGTGCGTTTTAAAGCCGCTGTTAAAGATTCATCTAAATTGCCAAAGTCACCTGCCAAAATTGCATTCAGATACCATTTAATTGTTGCTGGTGGTGTGCGTAACTGATGACTAGCGATAGAGATAAATTCCGCCCTTGCCTTATCCAGAGCTTGTAACTGTTCATTGGCTAAACGCAATTTTTCATACACTAAAGCTTTATCTAAAGCTACGGCCACAACATCAATGCAACTATTGATGGCATCTTTTTCAAAATCATTTAAATGATCATATCCTCGATTTAGGGCTAACAGTAAAACACCAATCACATTATTGTTCGCCACCAGTGGATACCACAGGAATGTTTCTACATGGACAATCTTTGTCATTTCTTCCACCTGGTCGCCCGAAACAATGTATGGCCAAATGTCTTTAGGGGCCGAGTTTAAATTTGATTTTTTTTCGCTAATCACCTGTCTGAAGAATGGGTGAGTTGAAACTCCAACAACACTCTTTTCGCCAACTACGATCCCAGCTTTATTCAATGATTCTACCATTCGATCAGATTTAGAAAACTTAAACGGCGTCAATGTATCGCTTTCTGCATCAAATAAAAAGATGCCCGCAATTTCCATATTGAGGTCACTCCGAATCGTGTTAGATACTTTTTCAGAAATTGAGCCTATATCCGAGGAAAGCAAACTAATTTGATAAAGCTTTCGCAAAAGCGAAAGCGTTTTATTTACAATCGCAAGCTCAAGGTTGCGTTTATAAATCTCCTGGTTTATTTCCTGAAGATGGCTACTATTAGTCTCATCTGCCATGATTTTTATTTATATTTTATTGGAGGCTGGTCGGAACATCATCTTGTGGCATCTCCGCCAACAGGTCCTGCACAGCCTCACGGCAAACTTCTGCAGAAACGCGACCAAACAAACGCGAATACTGACTAACCAACCTATTCAAGATTTCTTTAGCATCACCATCAAACTCAAATTCACCAGATTGCTGGTCAATTATATGCAACCCCTGAACTTTTCTTGCTTCTTCCCATGCGATTGGTCCAATAACAAGCTCTTGCTGTTTGATAATACGTAGGGATATTTGATCAAAAATTGTTGGTGTGTTAACTGTCATGTTTATGATTTTTGAACTTTATAAAACATATTCCCAATTGAAACCAACGCAATGGTCATCAAAAAGTATGCCAAAGCAAAAATATAATCTGAACCACCAGCTGGGTAATATGTCACTATTTCCCGACTAGCTTCATAAGAAAAATAAAAATCAGCTACAAACTGCACCATCAATGCTAATATCAATAATATTATTGGTTTGCGCATCATTCCACCCAAAATATCTTTGGAAATCACCAAAGCCAACAAAGCAATCGACAGATAAATCGCTTGTCCTACTGGGTAACCAAAATCAAAAAAGATAATTAATTTATTATTCCAATCCGCTTCATATCCATGTAATAAAACCAAATACGATATGGCCAAAACCACAAATGGAATAATCAAGGCTTTCACTTTCCCTTGAAAAGATTTTACGCTTAGTTTAATACCTGCCACTCGAGCTAACTGATACGCTCCGATGATATACAAAATCACGCTGGCTAAATATGAAAAATCACCTATTGAAGGATACGGGACATCAATTCCTAAATAAATTTGGTAATAATTATACAAATACTGTCCGCCAGTTTGAGCCAAAAAACCTAATGCGAAAAAAAGCAACGCGCTACCAAAGATACTTCGAGCGCCTCCCCACTTCTTTGCGACTATTAACCCGTAAATCCCGCCGAATAAAGTAGGTAAAGGATAGATCAACAAAAACCAAGTAGTCCCAGCTCCATCTGTAATCCCATTGATAAACATATAAAACCACCATGCACTTAAAAATACAAAAAATATAGTTGTATATTGCAATAACCGACTGGTTTTAATTTGTTCGATTAAGAAATCCATATATTTAAAATATATACTTCAATTCACTGGTTGTAAAGCGTGGCTGTTTATAACTTTTTGATAAAATATTTTCTCAAATATCCAGTTGGACGGAAAGCCAGCTTCGCCCTCCGCAGTCCATCAATTCCCAAATCTTCTTGATAATTCATATATTTATAACCTTTGTCCATCAAAATCTGGGCCGATAGTTGCATTACAAACTCGTACACACCCACATAGAACATATCTCCTTTAATAAAAAGGTTAATAGCATTATCAGTCCCATGAAATGAAAAAACCGTGTATCCAATCAATTTCTTATCTACATAAACGCCAAGACTTAAATATTGCTTTATGCCAGATGAAATAAATCTATCAATAGCTAACATCTCCTGACTCAAATCTACACTGCTTCCACTCTTATTTTTCATCCAGATATAATTCAATTCGTTAATTTCAGCTACTGTACTCGGACTATGTAAATCTAATACAGAAACTGTTGCTGTTGGATAATGGGTTTTGAAATTGTTTGATCTGCCTCGCTTTTGAGAGTACTTATTCCCTGATAAACTAGCTAATGCAACTAAATCATACATATAATCACAGGAGTTCATATCAATTTCAATAAAGTGTTTTGTAAAATCTAAGCCTGCTAGAGAAACTTCTGGAACGAGTTTCAGTGAACAGTCAGTGAGGTTATTCTTATCAAAAAAATTAAAAATATCTGAGACTGTTTTACTAATCCCTGATTGCCCTAAATATGAATAGGCTTGTTTTTGAGTGATTGGATCAAAAAATCTTATCACTAAATTGTGATGCAATACAGATAACTCACATACGCCGTAAACATCCCAAGCCCACATATTAGCAAAATTAAAATCCGAATACGGTTCGTATTGAGAAGTAATTTTCTCAATTGCTTCTTGATCTGATAATTCTAGTTTTTTAAATTCAGGAAATTTTGGTAACATATTATCTTAAAACAACTGCAGCAAATACACCCCTCCGGTAATTATGGCGATGCCGATGAATTTCTGGACTAAAAACTTCTTTTCTAACTTTTCTTCACCAAAGTGAGGCAAAAACTTTGTCAACAGTATTCCTATTATCAATACAAAAGCTGGCTGTAATCCACCGACCGACTGCACCAAAGCGACTGGCGCATAAAGCACTGCTAACACTAAAGCAAACTCTCCTACCAAACCCATAATTTCATTAACGATATTTAATCCCAATACGTACGCACCGTTGTCTCGAATCAATGCTAAAAACTGCTCTCGGTAAGGCCTGATAACAAAAAATAGTATTACACCAAAAATGAATTTTCCTGCCATGTCCCAAAATACAGAATCCACAAACCCGGCATTTACTGCGACGGATTTAAACACTACTGCGTTAATGGCGTACAGCAAAGATGATCCAACCATTAACAACACCAGGCGTGTTTTAATTTTTTTTCCATTACCAGATAATTCTAATGACAAAAATAGACTACCTAGCAAAATCAGTAATCCAGCCACGACCTGACGGCCTGTTAAAATTTCTCCTAACAAAAGATAGCCGAGAATAAACCCAAATACAGGAATCAATTGGAAGAGAGGTGCGACATAAGAAGCCTCATCATCTTCTAACGCATATAAATAACAAATGATTGCACCAACTAACACTGCACCGTTTACCATCAATATTACAGCATCACTAAAACCAACTGAATGTATTACATCTGGTTTAAAAATGTAAATAAAAGGTAATGCGAAAACTGCAAATAACGCTGAAAATAAAATCAAACTTCCAACTGAACCATTTTTCAGAAATTTGGAAATCAGATATTTATCAAAATGATTGACGAATGCATGGACTACCGGATTAATCAGAGCAATCAAAAACCAATTCATGAAACTTTTGTTCTATTTCTTTAAGAATTTTATCATTTTAATTATACCACAGTTATCCACAAACTGTATAATCTTGCCAAAATTGTGATATACTGAGTAAAAGTCTCACCAAAAAAAATAAGTCAATATGGAGACAGCCCAATCCCGTGCAAAAAAAATAGTTTTAGTAGAAGACGATGTCGCAATGCGCGAGATCGTGATTCATAAACTTAATGCGAATGGTTTTGATGTCAAAGAAGCAGAGGATGGTAAGCAAGGCATTGATTTAATCATCCAAGAAA
>CAYZEK010000004.1:12066-44363 GCA_964477805.1 uncultured Candidatus Saccharibacteria bacterium
ATGGTTTTCAAGTTTTAGAAACAATTCGCGGAAATCAAAATCAAAATATTGCCTCCACCCCAATCATTGTATTGTCTAACCTCTGGAGCAATAAGGATATTCTCAAAACAAAGTCATTAAAAGTTCAGGCATATCTTGTAAAAGCTTACTTTACCACTGACGAGATTATGAAAAAAGTAAAAGATGTCTTGGAGAATCCTAACATGACAGTTGGTAATAAGTAATATCCCCAAACTTTATATTTTCAAATTTAAAACCCCGCTCAATAGGAGCGGGGTTTTAAAAATCAGATTAAAGAATTGCATCCTTTGCAGCTTTTGCAACTGTGAACTTAATAACAGTTTTAGCAGCAATTTGGATAGTTTCACCAGTTGCTGGATTACGGCCCATACGAGCATCACGGTGCTTCTTTTTAAGCTTACCAAGACCAGGAATAGCGAATTCGCCACTCTTTTTAGTCTCTTTGTAAGCTAATGCAACGATTGCATCAAGCATTTCGGTTACTTCTTTTTTGGTCTTGCCGGTAGTTTCCGCCAAGCTCTGCAAAGTCTCTGACTTAGTCATGTTTGTATCCTTAAATCCATGCCAATTAGGCTAGGATTTGTTTAATATTCTTTCTCTAAGTGATTCCTAGGGAAAAGTGATTACGAATTCATCTTATACAAATTCCCTAGTAAAATCAAGGTTTTTTATGATTATGTCAAGGGTTTTGCAAAGAAATTTATACAAAATTTTTTTTCTAAAAATTATGGCTTAATTGAGCCATAATTTTGTACATCTTTTAGCGCCACTGCCTAGTCTGGGGATTTTCTTATCAATCCTTTAATCGTCCAACTACAATATACCTCCGCAATGCAGTCCCAACAGGGTAAGAGGTTTGAAGTGTAAGTAATTTTTGCTTAAATTCTTTTTGGTCCAAAACTTCCACATCATCATTATCCACGGCTCTTTGATCTATGACTTCGTAATGATAAACCTTCCCTTCTTTGTCTGTTACAAGGATCTCTGCCCCATTTTTTATCCGAGGAAGTAAAGCAAATACGGTTTTATAATCACCCTTCGCAAATACAAAGTCAGACGAATGACCAAAAAAATATGCATTACCAGGTTGTCCGATTTCTGCGGTACCAGGATAGTGAACAACCCCGCTTTGCAATGCTTGTTGAAAAACATCTTCATTTATTTCTGTTACATATTGTAATGGTGCGATGATATTTAAGCTAGGGATCTTAATCTGGTTTGGCTCCCCCAGCTCTACACTAGGATTATCTTGGTTAATTGCCGGTAATGGTGCTTCAGTAGTCCCAAAAATGTATGAAAATTGCTTTAAAAAATATGGCGCGTTTAATATGACAACGCCTACCGCTACGATGCACACAAATACCCCAATTTTCAAGAATAACTGTTTCATAAACGAAAAACTACCTCCTGTTAGGAGGTAGTTTTATTATATCACTTTACTTTAAAAGTAAGGTTATTTGGAAGTTTTCTTTATGACTAGAGTTTTTAGGCCGAAAGCTGGAACTGCAAGCAAGGCGACCATCAACAAAGCCCATGTTGGCAAGCCAGTACGAGGAAGTGTAGTAGCTCCTGCAACTTGAGGTACCAAAGGAGTTTCACTTGGAGTGGTGGTTGAATCGCCCAAAACCCGTGGGATTAGACTTGACCCGGAATTACCACCACCGGAATTGCCACCACCAGAATTGCCACCACGATCAGTTGGCAAATTACCAAAGTCTAAGCCATAAGCATCGTCTGGGAAAGTATCTAGTGCTACTGCTTGTGCAGTTTTAACAAAACTCAATTTAAGCAAATCGTCAGAAGGGTTACACTCAAATCCACCAATACCTACTTGATATTCATGATCTAATGGCTGAACGCCCTGTGCCCACCCTGGCACAGAAGAAGCATCTTCACGAACAGTATAACAACCAGCTGGTAGTCCATCTATTTGATAGTCACCATTTGCAAGCGACTCTGTCTGTGGCTCATCTGTATCTGGCGCATCGTTTTCATTAAGATCAATATAAACCAACATACCCGCTATGCCAGTATCAACAGGATTCTCACCATTAAATCTTGTTCCTAGGTCACTCTGATCATGATACACATTACCGCTTACGCTATAACAGTCATAATCCCCATCTTCATCTTCATCACCTTTATTACTCTTGATAATATCAAGGATCATACCGAGCCCTGTATGAGTGTACGCTTTTTCCATAGTATTACATTCATCAGGAGGAGTATCACACTCAACTCTATAGCTATAGTTTGCATTGTACACTAACCCGGTTGGATTAACTCCAGAATAATTTGAATTACGGACAACAAATTCCAGTACATTTTCCTGACCAGCAACTGGAGTGAATGGAACACTATAAGAGTGATCAAATACTACTGGGATCGGGCTTGGTGTTGCTCCAAAAGTAGGCACTTCCGGAGTATTACCAATTTCATAACCGTTCAAATACACAGTCACGCCATTATCGGCAGTAAAGTTAATAGTGCCTGGTGTCACAATTGCTCCAGCAGGTACTGTAAACTTCTTCTGGAATAAACGCCATTGGTCATCAACGCCAGATCCTGCACCTTCGGTCTCACCTGGATGTTGTGCGGTGGAAGAAATCCATTGCGCGCCAGATCCGGCGTATGCAGGATGAGTCGCTGGGTCTAACCAAGGCGGAATCACTGGATTTGCAATCGCAGAATTCACAAATGAACCACCATAGGCACTTGGGTCTAACGGATCTTCTCCAAAACCATCGCCAGGATTCACTGTAGTGTAACCAGCAGTTTGAGTGTTTGTATCACTAGCCAAAGTGACATTTTCTGAAATTTCAGTACAAGGTTCCTCAATGACAGGAGGCTCGCAAGTCTCAGTCACAGCTTCCACAGCATCAACGTCAAAGCCATCTGCATCAGCCTGGGAAAAATCTGCAGGGTTAGAAGTATCAGTCAAACGAACAAACTTAATCCAAGCAAGACCAGTTGAACCAAAATCAACACCAGTTATTCCACCAGGAGAGGTATTGGTACCTTCCTCGGAGAGTGCAAACCAATTTAGGCCATCTTGGCTTACTTCAACAGATGCAGATTCCTCAGGGTATACCCCATTAGTTGCTTCATGAATTTTTAGATCATCGCCACTAACATTATTCACATAACCAGTAAATGAAAGCGTGATTTTTCCGCCAAAACCTAAGCTATAAAAGTTTGTGCCTGTACCGCTGACCCAATCAGGCGCGCCAACAGCGGTATTTGGGTCGCTTCTACCTGCCAATACTGGGGTACCATTTTTTCGCAAGCCTTGAACTGTGCCAGATGCCACAAAGCCATCAGCAACACCAAGATTAAACTCGCTACATGGGATTACACAATTTTCACCAGTGCATTTATTAACCAAGGAGAATGAATCTTCAACACCATCCACTACTACCTCTTCATTATTTCCAGAAACATTCTCCCAACCGTCCTGCATAACTTCACCTAATGTATAGTTAGTCCCTTTTCCAGAAAACGGAATATTTTCCAAAGTTACACAGCCATCTTTACCAGTCTCACCTTTGTAAATTGGGTAAATATCAACTTTCAAATGACCAGAGTTATCAGAGTAGACATCATCCAAAATACGGAAGCTCATTTGACCAGCACTAGCAAGAGTGTATTCACCAGAATATTTATGAGCAGGATTGTAAGTACTGCCCCAGTCAAAATTTAATCCACCAACTTGAATACCTAAGTAACCAGATATTGCGCCAGGGAAATCATTCACACGAACCCATGGCTGAGAGGAGCCGATGCTATACACAGCATCACTCGGCAAACGTTTGGAGAATGCTGGATCAGAGATATCAGCAGAAGGATCACTTGGTCGATACACATATGTACCAGAAGCTTCTAGCACATAATCACCAGCAGGTAGCGGGCCAGACAAATCAGACTGACCGTCTGGATCTACGGTAACAGTTTCAACCTTGTCTCCTTTTAAGTAGACTTCCCAACCTGAGAGTGGAGTTTGATCATCATTGTATTTACAAATTTGGACATCTGAAACACAATCTTCTTTTACACTAACATCGTCTAAGAACCCGCCGTATGAATTACCAGGACCGGCATCGCTGAATTCTAAACGAGTTACACCAGAAGTTGCTTCAAAAGTATAAGTATATTTTGACCAAACAGTACTTGAACCAGTTACTGCATTTACAACGCTATCAATATCCCCAACCCTCACACGGATTGAATTATCCGTAGAAGACTGACCAGGACGAGGAGATGCCCAGAAAGTGACAGTATAATTACCACCAACCTTGGTGATCAAATCCTGATAAAGTTTTACTGAAGCATTTTCACCACCCTGATTACTAGAAGGTCCGCCCCAATCTGAGTCTAGTTCTGTGTATTGATCGCCACCATGAGCAGTCCACCCAGAAACAACACCATTTTTATGTAATTCAACTTGGCCTTTATCAGGCTGTGCACCCCCAACATTATTTAACCATTCAGCTGACCAACCCAGCCCTGTAGTACCAGATTCAAAAATATCCCATTTTGCACCAGTTTCAACATTTGGCACTTCAAAACCACCATTGACAACAAGCTCAGTCGCACAAGGTGGTGGAGTGTTCTGTTTATTGATAACAGTGTGGGTACACTCCAATACTCTCTGTTGAGCATCTTCAACCTCTGGGCAAACTGGTACAATCTCTTTACCAACTGTGGTTGGGTCTACTGTCCAGCCAGCTGGAAGTCCGTCTTCTTGTACGTCAATAGTTTCGTCTGTGTAACTGTTAATTGAGCTTTCACACTCTAATTCATTGTTTTCATTATAAGTACATTCATCGTCATTACCATTTTCTGTGGTGACAATAATAGTAATATCGCCTGCATTACTTGGCGGTGATACTTCTTCTCCAGATGCATCTTGCCAAACTTTCTGAATTGTAACTACTGTGGGAATCCGAGGTGGAACTGGCTCAAAGTCGTAAATTGTTGTATCCCCGTTTAACAAATTTACTACCACATTATCAAAATAACCGCTCATCCCTGAGTCAGAAACAGTTGTGTCACCCATGTTTAAAGCAAAAGAACGAATGTTTGACCCTGCACTAAGTGTATCCATGTCCGCTGGAATTGCTGGACAAGTAAATGGAGAAGATCCGCTCTGCTTAACTGAAGTCGCCGCAACAGCCGGGTCAAAAGTTAAGGTTTCATAATTGCTTTCTGAACCAATTGTAGCGACAACATCATATCGACAGTCGTAGTATTTTAAGTCAGCTGAGACACCAAAATTGGCATACACATTCATATACACCTGTTCTTCTCTGCCACCATTCCCAGTCCCCAACTTAAAGTCAAAACTAATATCGTCAACATCAGCAATCGGTGTATTAATAAAATTCTCCCCAATCATTTTGTCAGATGCATTGGAACCTCCTATCGGATCAATTTGCAAACTGCCACTACCAATTTGAGCATTACCACTGTTAAATGTGAAAGGGGTAGCAGAGGATGGATCATAATTAAACAACCAACCTGGGGAATTAAAACCTGAGGCAGTATCACCTGTAACTACAATCAAATTCACCGAGTTTTCTTCAGCAGACCCCTGGGTGGTAGACCACGTACCTTCTCTATCACCGCCTTGGTAATTGTCTGACCATGTTCCGCTCATTGTCCCGCCCGCAGAAATAGTCCCAGTAACTATCATAGTTGTTAAAGGGGTTACCGCATCTGGAGTAGCTGTGTATTTTGCAGAAAATGTAATGTTATTACCGGTTACATTTCCAGAAACTATTGTCCATGCGTATGCGTTGTGCGATCCAGCACCAGAGAGATGCCCAGAACTGTCCTGCACCAATGTTACATTATGGTCGTAATCAGATCCACTATAAGTGAATTTAAATACATAACCCCCACTAGTATCCCAAGCTGTCGATGCACTCACTGTTGATGGGTTAAATGGCAAAACAGTTGTAGCGACTAACGCTACAAGTGCCACCCTAACAGTAGCATTGAAAAATTTTCTCATCTGAAAACCCTTTCCAAAATTACTTATTTATAATAATTAATCACATTGATAATAACTCCTAAATATGAGGAGTATATTAAAAAATTAACCTTATTTATCTAAAATATACCACCATAAAAAATCATTTGTCAATATCCATTTTATTTATGCGACAAATTTCGTAAACTCGCAAATATATGACAAAATAAAAACTCCCGCAAGGGAGTTAATATCAATAGTCTGAGTGAAATTACTAGCGTTTTGCCCATTGTGGTGAACGACGCGCTCCACGAAGTCCTGGTTTCTTACGTTCTTTCTTTCGATCATCACGAGTCAAAAAACCATTCTTTTTTAACACTATTTTCATATCATCATTCATAGAAGCCAGGGCCTGGGCAATCCCGTGACGAACTGCTTCAGATTGAGCGTTGCTACCACCACCATTTACATTCGCTACAAAATAAAAGTCACCGAGTAAACCAGTCAAAGCTAAAGGGTGCAAAGCTTTATTAATCATTCCTGATTGCCCAAAAAACACTTCAAGCTTTTTCTTGTTTACAATATTGTCTTCATTACCTGCAAATAAACGCACATTTGCAACAGCAGTTTTTCGGCGACCAGTGGCGAACACATAACGACCCTTAGCAATAGTTGGCTTTGCAAAAGCCACAGCAGTTGCCTCAACAGATACCTGCGGATCAACTTTTTCAATCACTTTTTTAGCAACTGGTTTATGAGTGGCAGTGGATTTCTTGGTAGGAGTTTTCTTGGCCACCGTTTTCTTAACTGCTGGTTTCTTGATATCTTTTTTAGTCTCTGTAGCCATAATTATTTCGATTCCTTATTCTTAGACTTAACTTTAGTATTATACGAATGCTCTGTCCCTTTTATTAATTTTAGACGAGCCAAAATTGCTTTACGAAACTTCACATCATCAATCATAGAAAATACAGCCTTACGAAGCACTGTTTCTGGACTACGAACAATTTCATCTTTCAGGGTTTTAGTTTTCAAACCGCCCAAGAAGCCTGAGTGATGATAATACTTTTTCTGATCAACTTTTCGGCCAGTAAACTTCATTTTATCAACATTTACAGCCACAACAAAATCACCCATATCCATATATGGAGTAAAGTCGCGCTTATTCTTACCACGTAGCAAATTAGCAATTTGCGTTGCCACTCGACCCATCGGAGCAGATGATGCATCAATCTCGTGCCAAGCGCGGGTTACTATTTTAGGTATCGTTACCTTTTGTCCTTTTATAACTTGTGCCATATTATTCTACAAACTCCAATACGGCTTTGGAAGCGCCGGCTTTTGGATCATTTAATTTAATTAGACGAACATAACCGCCTGTCCTGCTCGCATACTTTGGACCATAAACCTCCAGCGCTTTTGCGGCCGCATTCTTAGTAAGTTTTGTTAAAATCTGGCGACGATTATGTAAAGTATCTTCTTTTGCACGAGTAATAATTCTCTCAATGTAAGGTTTTACTGCGCGGGCATTAGCATAAGAAGTTTCTATGCGTTCGTATAAAATCGCTGAAGACGCCAAAGTGCGCAACAACTTTCTACGATGATCAGTTCCCTTCCCAAATTTTTTCTTGTTTAAGTGTCTCATAGCGATTAATTAGTTCAAATTTAAGTTATTGATTACGTCCCAAAACTTCCAAAATTTCTGAGATTGTCTTTTCACCTAGCCCAGCAGTGTTTGTAATCTCATCGTTAGTTAAACCTTGCAAAGATTCAACTGAGTTAATACCCGCTTTCGCTAAAGCATTCTTAGCGCGATTTGAAAGATTTAATTCATCAAGACTGGTGCCAGTATTTACTGGTTCAGTCGCAGTTGCTAAAGGTTCAAAGTTAGGTAACGCATCCAATATCGTTGGTTCTTCCACTGCAGGAGTGGACATCATTTCAATCCGAGCTGCTCCTTCGTTATTGAACAACATTGAAAAATGATCTACTAAAATATGTGAAGCAATATCAATTGCTTCCTGCCCCGTAATAGTTCCATCAGTCTCCATCCGCAAAGTTAGCTTATCAAAGTTAGTCATTTGGCCAACACGGACATTAGTCACATCAAAGAATACTGAACGGACTGGTGTGTAAATTGCATCAATAGCTAACATACCAATTTCCAGTTTTTTAGACTCAGCCCGAGCTTCAACTGGGACATAACCACGTCCCTGTTCAACAATTAGCTCCATGTCTAAATCTGCATTCTTATTATCCAAGGTACAAATATACAGGTCTTTATTCATCACTTCAACCTGATCGTTCCCTTCAATCATTTCTGCAAGGATTACTCCTTCTCCTTTCGCTTGCAAGTGCAATCGCACCGGCTCGCGGGAGAAACTGCGTAAACGAAGTTGCTTCAAGTTCAAAATAATCTGAATAACATCTTCTTTAACATTTGGGACAGTAGAAAACTCGTGATCAACGTACTTGATTTTTACCGCTGTCACTGCAGCGCCTGGCATGGAAGACAACAACACACGACGCATTGCGTTTCCAATAGTAACACCGAAACCTGGGTAAAGAGGTTCAAGTGCGACTTCATAAGTATTGTTGCCCAAGTCTTCGACTTTGGCTTGATGTGGTAATGGAATTTGTTCCATATAGACCTTTCGTACTACTTTGGCTCGTTTTTCTCAAACGTCCAATAGTCTTGCATTTGCGATCCTAAGTAGCTCGATTAATTAATAAATTAAATACGACTGTAGTGTTCAACGATTAACTGAGTATTGATGACATTGCCTATTTGTTCTGGCGTTGGCACAGAAAGTACTTTTCCAGTAAGCTTGTCTGCTTGGAGTTCAACCCATTCCTGAGTTTTTACACCCTTTAGCTTTTCCTTGCGAACTTCCATAAATTTACTTTTACGCTTATTGTCCCGGACAGTTATAACATCACCAGGTTTTGTAGAATAAGAAGCGATATCAACTTTTTTACTATTTACTTCAAAAAAACCATGATTTACCAACTGGCGAGCTTGTGCTCTAGTTTCTGCAAACCCTAACCGGAATACCACATTATCCAAACGCAATTCCAACATTTCTAACAATAAGTTACCTGTTACACCCGGCTTATTTAAAGCTTTGTCAAAATAACGCAAAAATTGTTTCTCTTGTACTCCATAATTAATTTTTGCTTTCTGCTTCTCGCGCAATTGTAAGCCGTATTCAGAAATACGCGCGCGATTTGCTCCATGCTGACCAGGTGGAGTTGGTCTTTTTTGAATGATACGCGCGTCTTTATCGGTAAATGCCATCCCTAGACGACGTGCTCTTTTAACTTTTGGTCCTGTATATCTCATATATTATTCTAAAATTTCCAAGTGCCAGCTTAAACGCGGCGAACCTTTTTCTGACGAACACCGCCATGCGGAGAAGGAGTCCGATCCTTAATAGTCAAGACTGTTAAGCCAGAAGCCTGCAAAGCCCGAATAGCAGATTCGCGACCTGTACCGATACCTTTAATAAAAATTTCTACTTCTGTAAGTCCACGATCTTTAATCCGTGCCAATAAATCTTCCATAGTCTTTCCCCCAGCATATGGAGTGGATTTTTTTGATCCCTTAAATCCAGCTTTACCAGCACTGCCCCACGCAAAAACATTTCCCAACGGATCTGTAGCAGCAATAATAGTATTATTGTAAGTAGAATTAATAAAGATCTTTCCCTTAGGGATTTTAATTTTTGAACGCTTCTTTTTACTACCTTTAATGGTGGGGGTAGTAGTTGCTACCGCCTGAGATTCAGCTACAACCGCTTCAGATGCAGGGTCAGTAGAGATGTTTGCGTTGGATATATTATTGTCTTCGTCTTTAAACATAGTTCTATAAATTAGGTCTTGCTATCGGCTTTCTTACGTCCACTACCAGCGGTTCTGCGTACATTACCATGGCGGGTACGAGAATTGGTTTTAGTGCGCTGACCACGAACTGGAAGCGAACGGCTGTGACGATTGCCACGGTATGAACCAATTTCTTTTAACCGCTTGATATTTAACAATACTTCCTGACGTAGGTTACCTTCGGTTTTCACATTTTTATCCAGATAATCACGAAGTTTGTTTAAATCAACTTCAGTCAAATCTTTAGTACGGATGTCAGGATTAACTTTAGTTTCGGACAAAGTCTTTTTCGCTAAAGTTGGACCAACTCCATATATATACTGAAGAGACGCTTCTATTCTTTTTTCATTGGGAATATTTACTCCGGCAATACGAGCCATACAGTTATTCTTAGTTATTTAATAAATTACAAAAAACCCAACGCTCAATTAACCTTGGCGTTGTTTATGTTTAGGAACAGTGCAAATAACGTAAACACGACCAAATCGCTTTACGATCTTACAATTCTTACACATCGGTTTTACACTTGCTCGAACTTTCATTGATAATCCTTGCAAGCCTTAGAAGGCTACAATTCAGGAAGAATATATTGTTTCTCAAAATCACTTTTGATTACACACTACTTCCGCAGCTAAATAAGGCCGCTAAATATTTAAAAAATCTTTAACGCTTCCTTGCTAGAAGTTTAGCGAAGGCGACGAGTTATTCGTCCTTTTGATAAATCATACGGTGTTACTTCCATTAAAACTTTGTCGCCCGGTAAAACTCGAATTCTATGTATTCTCATTTTTCCAGCCAGATGACCTAGAAGAACTTGGCCAGATTCTAATTGAACGCGAAAAACAGCATTAGGTAAACTCTCTATGACTTTACCTTCTAGTTCAATTGTATCTTTATTTGTATCGTTACTACCCAAATTCTTGCTTTTTCCTGAGGAAATTAACTAATCTGATTTATTTCACTAATTTTAACACATCGTGATATTTTGTCAACTCTATCTGCTCTTTTTTCTCTTTTACTCTCGAACTTCAATATGGACTTTACTACTAAAACGTGGCAAACTGGACTGCCAAGCAGGCTGAACATTAATTTCTACTTTTCCTACGTCAGGATTAGCTAACAGTAATTCAGATGCCTCCTGCTTGCTCTTCCCAGTTAATCTGTTCTGCAAATCACTTATTTCTATTCTCGGATGTGCGCTAGACTCATAATGGATCGCTAGTTGCATCACACCAGCGGCAACATCAAGATTTTTGATTTGATAGATCACCTGATCTTTTCCCACAACTTGCAAATCCTTATTTGCGCCAAGGCTCATTAGTAAACGCTGTCGGATCATTGATTTTAAAGAAGCTTCATCAAAAGCCAACCCTGTGATATTAACTTTTAACTCAGCAGTAAAATTCTGTGCTTCTGTTCCTTCTGGAATATCTGTTGTAAAAGAAGTAACATTTACCGAGTATGCTCCTGTCACTAATTTGACATTTTTAGCAGACAAGTTTGCGTTTATCCCATCAACTACTCGTTTAGTCAATTCTGTTTGGGCAGAAGTTAAATCATCTTTACTGATTTGAGAAACAAACCGAGAAGACCCACCAATAATTTGAGTGACTGTTTTGGCATAGAGGCGCTGTGGTTGGCTTCCAAACGTTTGGTTGGTAATTTCTACTCGTGTACCAGCGGGGACATTGGATGACTCACCACCATCAACTGCAATTATATCTGCCACTGTGGCATTTGAATCATTTGATGAACTAGTTATCGCTTTCACGTTACCTTGATCTTGTTTAAAGACGTACGATTTGTTCCCGATGGTTAAAGTAGTGGTCCCAGCTTTTAGAGCCATAGGGCTTCCGGTTAAGTTGTACAACGCCACTCTCCCCTCTGCTTTACTCCCAACTTCTTTCTTACCTTGTGTTTGAAAGGAATCAGCAATGGTTTGTGATTCATTAACGGCCACAGCTGGAATTGTCAAAGTAGTATAATTGATTGTTTGAGCCTTAACATCAGCAAAGATATCTATATCCCTTGCCACGCTCTGAGATTTGGTATACACAATCACACTAGCGCTTGGCAAAACCACCAAAAGTAGAACCAAAGCAATAATAAGCGTGATTGCAACAAATCCGACCACATAAGCCTGATAGGTTTTCCGTTTCTTTGGGACTATTTCTTTGGAATCAGGTGGGATGAAAAAGTTTTCCTGCCTAGAGACTGTGTCTAACATTGACTCTACCGGAGTTGACTCATCAGATATCCTGATATTTGGACGACGGGTAGTTTTAACGTTCTTTGATGGGAGCTTCTTTGAGACTCGTGGTTTTGGTAATGCTGATTTAGTAACTCGCTTAGGCGAATGCAAGGGCATTTCTACAGGCTCTGGATCAAACCCATTAGATATGGTTGCAACTGCTTCAGGAATCGGAGCAATACGCTGGCGAATGTCTGACATCGCCTTACTGCGAGAAGTTTTTGGCATTTGCTTCAATTCAAAACCAGCTTCTTGAGCATAGCCTTGTCCACGCTCATCCATTGTCAGGATAAATACTTTCTTACCCAGCATGTCAATCTGTTTTTTTAACAAACGCAAGTTGATACTATCCGAAAAAATAAAACTTTTTTTAGGGAATACCAAAACTAACTCTTCGCCCACTTCGCGCTTCAGCTTGGCAATGATTTTTGCCACATCATCTTCCAAATTTAGATAGATAGTTTTAGTCATTAAAATAATATTGAAAATTTACCCAAAAAACCCTTCAGATAAGGGTTTTTGATACATCTTTACATTTATTTTAAAGATTTTTGAAGTTTTTAGCAACTCTCTACATTACAATAGTCCTTTATATTGTAATCGTTTTGTAAAACTAATGTTTTTACTATTCTCTACTTGTGGTTGATTGAATGGATCCACACCCCTCAGCACAGCACCATACACTGCATACATTTGCCAAAACGCTATCAATCCACCAACTTCGCTAGCACTGCGTTGCACTATAGACTGATGTATCACTGGGATGTTTTGCAATTTTGCATCTTCCATTGTACCAACTAACTCTGAGTGTAAAGATTGGGATAATGGGATTCCATCCAACACGCCCAACGAACTATCTTTAAATAAGATTGCTTTAATTGGATCCGGGATGATTGTGACTGCATCTTGCAAGGGTTTGTCTGTTGACGTAAATAAACCAGCCATGTTTTTACGACCACCAAAAAAACGTTGATTCGTATGGTGTTGGCTTTCTGGTGCTGGATGTGCGAAATAAGTTTGCCCTTTTCCACCTTTGCCAAAACTTTCATGACAAAGTTGGATAATTAAATTAGACAATGCAAATAGATGGGAATCATAAATAGGCATAAATACATCAACAAAACCTTGTTCTTCAAGTTGTTGAAAAATACTGGCTGTTCGGAATGCTGTATTGTCTTGCTGGTATTGTACATACCATTCACGGGCTGATTTATGCATTGCTCGTACATCAAACCCGCAAAGCCCAGCCGGCAACAACCCCACCTCAGTTAGTCCAGTAAATCGGCCACCGATTGGTGGGTGCAATATCACAGTGGCTTTAAGCTTGTTCGCCACTTCTGCCAATGGACCCAGCGCTCCTGTAATAAATAGTAGAGGGAAATCAACAAACTGCATGAGCGTTTCAATCTGCGTCACCGTCTCGCCCGACTTACTAATAGCAATCACCAAAGTATCTTTGGGATCAACAAAGTTTTTTATTTCTTGAATATAATCCGGATCAACGGTGCTAATGAAATAAACCTGCTTTGTGCTTTGTTCGCGGAGCGAATGATACATTCCATAAAAACTAGTGATGCTACCACCGTGGCCAATTATGACCAGATTTTGAAAATCTTTGTACTGCTCTGCAAATTGTTCTATTTGTGTGAAGTTCGGTTCATATGACAAAAACGCTGGTGATTGCGGCAAGTTCCCTGTGTCAAGATTTTGAGATATTGGACAATTGTAATATTCGATTTTCATTTTACTCAATCACTGCTTTAATCCGACGGACCCCGGCTGAGACGGCTTCTTCTTTAATGATCCGAAATTTACCGATCAAATTAGTATGTTCCACATGTGGGCCACCACAGAATTCCCGAGAAATTACATTACCATCTTTGTCTGTAGCGGTGTAGACAGATACAACATCAGCATATTTTTCGCCGAATAATCCAATGGCGCCTAGTTCACGAGCTTTGTCTAAAGGCATCATTTCCTGTTGCATGGTTGCATCTAGTTGAATCCAATTATTAACTTTGTCTTCCACTGCCTTTTTTTGTTCATCAGTCATTTTTTGAGGATAAGTAAAGTCAAAACGGGTACGCTCGGCAGTAATGTTACTACCCTTTTGCCAAACATCTCCTCCCAAAACATCGCGGAGCGCTTTATGCATCAAATGCGTAGCTGTATGATAACGGACAACGATATCGCTGTGGTCTGCCAAACCCCCTTTAAAAGTTCCGGCGCTTGCTGTCCGGCTTAAATCTTGATGGGCCTGGAACCCTTTAGTAAATTCTTCTTTATTGACTTCCTGTCCATAACTACGAGCCAATTCTTCTGTGAGTTCAAGAGGGAATCCAAAACTTTGGTACAAATTAAAAGCATCAGTTCCAGACAAACTTCCCTGCTTTTGAAAAATTTTATCAAATTCTTTTAAACCTTTTTCTAGAGTATTGGAAAATTTCTTTTGCTCTCCTTCTAGTGAAGCAAAAATCTTTTCAGAGTTAGTCACTAATTCGGGGTAAGCCTCATTATATTCCTGCATCACCTTGCCGATCAAAGCTTTTAACCAACCACTTTGTAAATTCAAAGCGCGTGCATAAACCATACTACGACGCAACAACCGGCGCAAAATATACCCCCGTTCTTTATTTGATGGTTCTACACCATCACCAGAGATAAAAACACTCGCGCGAATATGGTCAACAATAATCCGAGCCTTACGTAGTTCATCACCAGTCAAAATCTCCTGGCTTTGCCCAATCACATTAAACATCCCTGTAAAAAACTCCGAATCGTACACAGAGGTGTGACCATTTAGCACAGCGACAACCCGATCAAGACCCATGCCTGTATCAACATTTTGTTTTGCCAGTGGCACTAAAGAACCATCAACTTTTTTCTCGTATTGCATAAACACATCATTCCAAATTTCCACCCAGCGTTTATCATCTTTAGTTTCTTGAAAATTATCTGGAGCAGGAGTACCATCATCAATCCAATAAAACATTTCTGTATCTGGCCCACATGGCCCAGTGGCTCCGGCAATCCACCAATTATCTTCTTTCGGGAGCTTGGCAATTCGCTTCTCAGGTACACCTAATGCTTTCCAATGATTATAACTCTCTTCATCATAGGGTGCGTCATCATCGCCTGCAAAAACAGAAAATGCCAATCGGTCCAAAGGAATCGCTAACCATTTTGGATCAGTTAAAAATTCATAACTCCATTTAATTGCATCTTCCTTAAAGTAATCGCCGAAACTCCAATTACCCATCATTTCAAAAAACGTCAAGTGAGTATTATCACCAACCTCGTCAATATCAATAGTGCGAATACATTTTTGTACGTTTGCCACGCGAGTACCACCAGGATGTTCTTGACCCATTAAATAAGGAACAAGCGGGAACATGCCTGCCATTGTAAAAAGCACAGACGGATCATTTTCTGGAA
This sequence comes from uncultured Candidatus Saccharibacteria bacterium, assembly GCA_964477805.1. Taxonomy (GTDB): domain Bacteria; phylum Patescibacteriota; class Doudnabacteria; order UBA920; family UBA920; genus UBA920. The sequence continues at coordinate 27,627 of CAYZEK010000004.1, forward strand.
CTAACGACGCAGATGGAATAATTGTGTGTTGCTTTTCTCTAAAAAAACTTATCCATTTATTCCTTAATTCTTGGGCAGTAATATACATTGACTTTTCCTTTCAGATATTGTATTATACCTTACTCAGTGTAGAAATTCAAAATACCAGGAGGAAAAATGAGCATCAACTATAATATTTTTGCTTTGTTAAGCGTCGGTGATGTGGTAACTATCCACACCAAACAACCATTCGGCCCCGAAACTGTCACGATGTTTCACGAAATGGAAAGTTCCCAGTTCCTGAAAATTTTAACCCCAAAAGAAAAATTTGAGCCATTTTTTTGCAACCAATGCCAGTTTGAAGTTGGGATTGAGTTTTCGGCTAACGAATTTGCCAGAGTGTTCGGCACAAAGCTCTCAAAGCTAACCATCGTTCAAACTGATAAAAGCGGGGTTCCCCGTAAAAACGGAATTGCCAGATCGATGTGGCGTGTCGCAAATGATTGATATTGATGGACGAGAATATTTAAGTGTGCGATTGGAATAAATTCCAATCGCACACTATTTTTTTACACACTATTTTTTTATTTAACTACTTCTTGCAAAGCTCTGTCCATTTGCGGATCACGACCAGCAGTTATATCGTCGGCGGTTAATTCCACTTTGGCATCTGGGTCTAAACCATCATGATTCAAATTTTTGCCACCTGGAGTAATCCATTTGGCAACAGTAACTTTCACTGCCATATCCTTACCCAACGGAACTAATTCTTGAACACTACCCTTTCCAAAACTCTTTTCGCCAATCAACATCGCTTTATTATTATCTTTCAAAGCTCCGGCTAAAATCTCCGCTGCTGATGCAGAACCACCATTAATCAAAACAACAGTCTTGAATTTGCCTAGTTGATTACCACCATCAGAATTATAAGTAATAACATCTTTTTCACTATGCTCTTCTTTAACCACCAATTTATCTTTCTCCAACCACTCAGAGGCCACCTCTACCGATGTTTCCAGATAACCACCTGGATTATTACGTAGATCTAATATAATCCCAGCAGGATTTGTCTTCACCACATCAGCAATAGCATTGTCTAACAACGATTTAGTATCATCACCGAATTTAGAAATAGTAATGACCGCGATGTGCCTATTATCAATATCTTTGTATTCCAGTTTAACACTTTTAATTTCTATTTTTTGACGAACAATTTTGACATCAAAAGTGCCATCACCACCTTCGCGGAACAAAGTTAACGTAACCTCTGTACCTGCTTCGCCACGGATTTTGCTAACAGCACCATCAACCGACATTCCATCTGTTGATTCCCCATTGATTCTAACGATATAATCTTGAGCCAAAATTCCTGCTTTTTTAGCTGGGCTATCATCTAACGGTGCAACTATGACAATTCCTTTATCTCGAACACCGATTTCAGCGCCAATTCCAGAAAAACTCCCTTGCAGATCTGTGCGAAAATCAGATAACGACTTTGGATCAAAAAATTGTGTATACTCATCCCCAGCCGCACTGACAGCACCTTGGATAGCGCCATATAATACTTTAGTTGGGTCAATGTTATTGCCATCTATGTATTTATCCTGAACGATTTTTATGGCTTGCCAAAGCAGATTATAATCTACCTCTCGCGGTGAATCACTTTTGTTAACAACAGTGAAATTCTTGGGATTAAAAGTATAGCCACGTTCACCAAAGACATATCCTAATCGGAATGCCCCGCCAACAACAATAAATACAATTAACAATCCCAAAACCCATTTCATCATTGTAGGTTTTTGAGGGTTAAGATACTCTACATCATTATTATCCATATCATTATTATTCATAAAAATAAATTTAGACTTTAGTATTATACACTATTTGATTAAGGCTGACTCGCACTGTGAACGTCATCGGATTCAAAAGACTGATATTTGGCAAAAATTAACCCACTGATAGCCAAACAAACAAACATATATTGCAAAACGCGATCATTCAAAATAGTAACATCAAACACCCCATATGCAAGCAACCACAAAAAGCTCAAAGCTAAGCTGACAGACAAATTTGTATATTGATTATTATCAGTTCCATATTTGTTTATGAACAACCACAACCGTTCAAAATACTCCCACCAAAACAAAATAAATGCCAATAATCCAGCAAAACCGAGCTCTACTAATAATTGTAAATAAAGGCTATGGGCAGTCACAAACCCCTGTGGCAGATTGTACCGCAAATTCTTCATGTTAGACACTTGGTCAAAGGTAGCATCCTTGGGTATTTCATGGACAATAGAAACAATAAAGTTGCCATACCCAACTCCGAATGGATGAAGAGTGGCGTACTTCAAACTTTCCTGCCAAATCTCTAAACGACCAACATTTGAACTTTCCTTTAAATCATAGATACTACCGGCACGATTCAAAAAATTATCATCTACATCTACAGTGCGAACAACATTTAAAGCTTGCGAAATGAATGGCGATAAAATGAATAACGCAATGATCGCTACATACACCGCTAACATGATTTTTAAAAATGGTCGGAGTAATTTTTGCCAATACGCAACGACCGCAATAACCGCAGGCCCCAACATAGCTACCCACACACCGCGAGTCCCGCTTGCCATTATCGCAAACGAAGCCAAGAGAATGGCCATTAATACATACCATTTTTGTGTGCGAAGGGTGTCTAAAATTTTTGTTGACTGAGACTTCAAATGTGGTACTAAAAATCCAAGTAAGAATAACGCCATTACCCCAAACGCATGCGTATCGGGCAATATCCCAAACATGCGGAGAGCTTGCATGCCGTTGGCGTCCGAAAACCAAGAATTTGAATATGCCAGAACATTCGCTAATGGTAATCCATAGTACAAACCAGATACCATCAAAGCCCAATACTGCCAAAAATAATATGGAACGGAAAACAATGTTCCAATATACTGCACAAAACCTAATCCAACAATAATCCCAAGCGAATAAGTGGTATAACGAATCAATTCTTTCACTTTTGCTTGATCAGTGACTACATTAATGATCACTAAATAAAAAGCATAGATATTAGCAACAAACAAAATTTGTTTGACACCATGAATCGGGAATCTGGCAATCATCAATGAAAACAACGCTATGATGAAAAATAATATGGCGACTTTATCCCATGGCATTAGACGGCTATTCATCCGTCGTAAAGCGTTCAACGCTGTCGCACGGAACCCTGCACCAGTGCTAGATACTAACGACCCCCATTTTTGCAATACGAATAATCGGAGTAACCACGCGCGTTGCAAAATCAATAGTCGCACAGACCATACGGCGAACAACAAAATAAACAAAATTCTCCACATCGGAAAATTTGCTAGGAATGGATTGGGCAAAATAACGTAAAATGGGATTGATAAAATCAACAACAAAACGCTATAGTAAGGTTTTGCAAAAATAATAAACATTCCCAGCAATACTGCACTCAACACCGCAACATGCGGAGGCCATGTTCCGACCGCCATCAAAACAACACTTAAAAACTGCCAGGCAGTTATCGCAATAATTAATTTGTTAATATTTCGTTGTGGTAATAAATTTTTGATTCTCTGCATGTTATTTTTTCCCCACATCTTCCAAGACTGTCAAAGTTTCTTGCGCACACTGTTCCCAGCTAAATTTAGATAGTTGTTGTCTACCTTTAACAACCATTTGCTTGCGCAATTCCGGATCACTCAAAATTTTTAACATCACTGCTTTCATTTCTGTTTTATTTGTAGGATCAAAATATAATGCCCCATCACCACCGACTTCAGGCAAGCTAGAATTATTCGATACGGCCACTGGAGTACCGCATTCAAAAGCTTCTAAAATCCACATCCCAAACCCCTCGTACAAACTCGGATGAATAAACATATCTGCCCCACGATACACCGGCCATCGTTCGTTATCCTTAATGTGCCCCAAATAAACTACAATATCTTTATTGTCATTTATTTTTTGCAGGATTGAGTCAAATTTCCAACCCGGTTTTCCGACCACCACTAATTTATGAGGTAATTCCGGATGCTCAACTTTTAATTCTCGGAACGCTTCAATCAGAAACTCGAGGTTTTTGCGAGGTTGTAATGTTGATAAAAATAAAATGTATTTTTCAGGCAACTGGGATTTGACCACAGCAGATAATTCTGATGGTAAATTTTCTGTCTGAGTATAGCCATGCGGAATAACCACGATTTTATCTGTTGCAACACCATAATATTTTATTAAATCCGTCTTTGTGGAATTAGAAATCGCAATTATTTTTGTACTACTCGTTCGCGCTAACCAAGAAAATATGCGATGAAACCAGCGTTGGGACCAAGTAAAAATTTCAGGAAAATATATCCACGCCACATCGTGTTCGGTGTAAACGCTTTTTGGATGAATTAGTGGCAAGGTCGAAGCTGGAACGAACAATACATCTACGGGATGAAGCAACATCTCCCAGCTCAAACGCAACTGAGTCCAGAATTTGGGAAATGGAATAACTTTGATTTCAAAGTTTTTGGGTAACTTTAAAAACCAGTCTTGTGGCTGGGTTTGTAAATACAAAATATAGTTATTTTTTTGATCGATTTGAGCTAAATGTTGAATTAGTTCTTTAGCATAATGTTCAACTCCGGTTTTTGTCTTTTTATTAGCTCTTTCTGCCTCAATACCAATGGTCATAAAGTAATTTAAGTATATATATTATAGCATAATTCCCCCTTTACAAAAGATGAGATTTATGGTATAGTGCAAATGTTAGAAATCCAAATGGAGGTATTTGGTAATGAAAAGAGGTCCGTGGTGGAAGAAGCAACGTCGGAGTTCTTCGAAACCCACCTTCGAATACGAAGGTTGGGTCCGTGGGCAGAGGTTTGAGACTACTGCTCACAGCGAAGCGCAGGCCAGGCGCTACATCGCTTATCAGGCTAGGAAGGCTTTCAATTTGAAGCCTGATACCTTCCTGGAAATAAACAGTCTGAGAAAAACCATCAACCAGACTGTTTACTAAGGCTTTTTGCCAGTCATTTAGCCTCGGTTTGATTTATTTCAAACCGAGGCATTTTTTGTTATAATAAATATGTTAGTTAATTAAACAACAAGTTTTATGAAACAAAAAATGATAATAGTTATCATTGTTATATTAATTATTATTGCTGGAATTTATATATACACGAAGAACAATGCCACAAATAATAATCCAGATACAAATCAAACTAATAGTACATCTCAAGACAGTGATACTACAAATGATGTCCCTAGTGATCCACAAGATGATCCACAGACACCTACTTCAGACACCATCGCTGTTAGTACGCAAATTCCAGGGAATGCAGTCACAATTGATAATGCATTCCTAAGTAAGCCTGGCTTTATCACCATCCACGAAGTTACCAACCAAGGTGCGACTGGAAAGATAATCGGTACTAGCGGTTATTTATCAGTGGGACCAAAACAGGATTTGGAAATTACAGCCAAATTGGTTCCTGGAGCAAAATACATAGCCATGATTCACGCAGATAACGGCGACAAAAAATTCAACGAAGCACAAGATTCAGCCATCACAAGTAACAATGCCCCAGTAATGACCATGTTTTCTGTTAGTCAGTAGTTCGCAGTAACAACCAAAAAAACCCAGCCAAAAGGAACTCGAACCTTGCAAGTTCGAGTTTTTATTTTTGCTTCAATATTGGAGCCACCAAACGCAATTGTCTGTCTAACATCAGTCTGTCTGGAAAAAGTTGTTCTACTAATTGCTTAAAGTTGACACCGTGATTGTGAATTTTTAAGTGGACTACTTCGTGATGCACGACATAAGCCACCAATCTTTCTGGTAAGTACATCAATTTGGTATTGATCGCAATCACACCCTTACTATTACAACTACCCCACTGTGATTTCATCGGTTTTAATCGCAAAGAGGTTGGTTTTTGCCCCACAACTTTTTCTGAGATTATTTCACACCGCCTGATTAACAAACGCAGTTCTTGTAAACTGCGTTGTTTCTTTAATTGAGGAGCTTGAGCGAACATTTGATTAGTCGTAAACGAAAGAAAATTAAGATTTCTTAAACTTTACTGTGAATAATGGTTCATACTTGTCACCGGCCTCATCAACAACTTCCACAGTTTCACCAGAGACTAATTTATTCAAGGCTAAATCAGACAACATTTCCATATCATTTTTTACGTTCATTTTGTATGCATCCAATTTTTGAAAATCTGCTATCTGATCATTTTTGATCTCTGTTTCAATTTGTTTTTTACGAATTTTAAGATTATCCAGCTTTTCCACAACACTTTGATACTCTTGATTGGCAATTAGAGAATCTCTATACATTTTGCGAATTTCTTTAGTTTTATTCCGTGTCTCGCGAATACGGTTAAACACTTCTTGCAAATCATTCATTATATTTCATTCTTTTAATTTCAATTTCTATATTATACCATGCGCAGATATTTCAAACGCAATTTTTCTGGAAACCGCTCAATCGCATAACGCAACATCGTGCGGGGCATAGCCAAAGTGTGTTCATTTAAAAACACGAGTTCAGTTTGCAAATCTCGTTTACCAATTTCTCGTAACATCCAACCAACAGCTTTGTGAATTAAATCATGTTCATCATTTAAAAGCATGGTGGCAATTTTTAATGCATCTGCAAAGTCATTTTGTCGAATAAAAGAAAAACAGGAAACCATAGCAATCCGTCGTTCCCACAAATTACTAGACTTTGCCAGTTTTTTCAAAATAGTGCGTGGTTTGTTTGTTAGATATGCACCCACTATATACTCTGCCGAAGTATCAACTAAATCCCAATTATTGATGAATTTAGTTGAACGCAAATACGCCTCGTAAATTTGTTTTTCAGCTTGCAGATTTTGTAAAGCATGCGCACGCTCAAATTGCATAATTAAAATCTCCAGAGCAACAAAACGTTCTTCATGATACTGGCCTTGCAGTAATTTGGTTGCATCAGCCAACGATAGATCTAGAAAAAACTCTTTAGCAATTTTTCGTTGAACAGGCACTGTTATACCATAAAACTTATCGCCATAACCATATTCACCTTTACCTGTTTTAAAAAACCGGGCGAGAGATTTTGCTTTCTCTAGTGAACCTGATTTCTTAATTGTTTGTCGTAACTGATCCAGAATAGACATGAATTATTGTTGGTCAAAATTTAAAGCACATGAGTTAATGCAATAACGAAGCCCACCTTTATCTTTCGGACCATCTTCAAAAAGATGTCCTAAATGTGAACCACACTGTTTACAAACAACTTCTGTACGATGCATTCCATGATCATCGTCAGAACGAAGTTCAACATTCTCTAAATTTGCTGGCTCCGTAAAACTAGGCCAACCCGAATGAGATTCAAACTTTGTCCCAGATTTAAACAACAACAAACCACAGGCGGAACAAGAATAAGTTCCATTTTCATGGTGGTCTACATATTTCCCAGTAAAAGCCGGCTCCGTTCCTTTTTGACGTAAAACAGCAAATTGTTCAGGAGTTAAATCATTCTTCCACTCTTCTTCTGTCTTTATTATTTTTTTCATAACGATAATGTTAGAAACGATAAATAATCTAAAATTAAACTTTTATTTTTCGGATGGAGGGTTCACAACTTCCCCGCCTGCTTCTTTCCAATCTAAATACCCTCCAAGATTATGAACATTCTCAAACCCCTTACTGATTAATAACGTCTTCATACGACCAGCGCGCCCACCACCACGACAATACAAATAAATAGACTTATTTTTATCTAAACCTTCTGGCAGTTCGCCAGCTTCCATGCGCTTACTATTAAAATGCAAGGCTGGCTTAGCATAGCCGTCTGATCGTTCTTCGTCAGTACGAACATCAATTAACACAGCATCACCTGTCTCAACTTCTACTATTGCTTTTTTTACATCTTCTATATCCATATAGATCTAAATTAATAATTGTTGCAAAAGATTGGTTCAAAAATTTTTCGTCGTATATTCGTCGTAAAATAACCCTTCAATGTTAGCCCATCTTTCCTTTAGAATACCATAATTTGGGTTATAATGCTGATATGGATGAAATTATCTCTTATTATAAACCACTCGGCTTTACGCCCCTGCAAGCAATTGCGAAACTTCGCACTGAACGACCAGAATTAAAGAATGCGCAGATTACTTATGCCGGTCGTTTAGATCCAATGGCTGAAGGCTTGTTGTTACTTTTAATTAATGAGGCTGTTCATCGTAAAGAAGAATTTTTGCGGTTAGACAAAACATACAAAGCAAAAATACTATTGGGGTTTTCATCTGATTCTTTGGACATCTTAGGACTAGTTGATGACATCACTAGTAATTATCAATTCCCTGACGATAAAAATTTTCGCGAAATTATGACGGCGGTCAGTTCGCTCATTGGAATACATAAATTCCCTTATCCAAATTTTTCTTCCAAAACTGTTGATGGCAAACCATTATGGCAATACGCTCGTGAGGGAAAACTCAAAAATATTACCATCCCGCTCCGCGAGATGGATGTTGTAAACGCGGAAGTTTTAAACCTTGAATGGGTTCCGTGGCCAAAAATCTATCAGACTATACTTGATACGATTAGTTTAGTTAATGGCGAATTCCGCCAACAAGACATTCTTGCACAATGGGCCAAAATTAATGCAAATATCGCCACTACGCAAACATTCCCAATCATCACTGTTGCGTTCGATGTTTCATCTGGAACCTATATTCGCACAATAGCCCATGAACTTGGAAAACGACTCCAAACCAAAAGCCTGTTGCTCCATTTAAAACGGACGAGAGTTGGTGAATTTGTATTTCCGTCATCACTCGATCAATAGACTGGAAAATTTCTCTTTTAATTTTTTTATTTTGGGACTGATAACAACTTGGCAATACCCAGCGCCAGAATTTCGTTCGTAATAATTTTTATGATAGTCCTCTGCTTCGTAAAATTCTGTTAGGGGCTCAATAGTAGTTGTAATGGGATTTGAAAAAACATTGTCCTTTATGAGCTGGGTAATGAACTCTTCTGCTTGATGTTTTTCTTTTTCTGAAGAATAAAATATTACTGAGCGGTATTGAGGGCCTTCATCTGCTCCTTGTTTATTGAGAGTTGTCGGATCATGTGTTGCAAAAAACACCGTCAATAAATCATTGTAACTGATGATTTCTGGGTCATATTCAAATTGGATAACTTCCACATGATTAGTCATGCCGGTTGATACTTGCTCATATGTCGCTGTGTCAGCAGTTCCCCCAGCATAGCCAGGAGTGACTTTATGAACGCCACGCAATCGCTGGAAAACTGCTTCCGTGCACCAAAAACACCCTCCTCCGAAGACTGCTGAGTTAAAATTTCTCATAACGCGTCCCCAGAAAGATTGGTTGCTGTAGATGCGCCTGCACCACCAACACTAGTGACTCCTGCTCCAGTCACACCACCTGGTTCCCCTTTGGGTACAGGCGCAGAATCTGGCACTGCATCTATCGGCATTGGGTGATCACCGCCACCTATTGTGTCGTTATCTAAAATATCCTTCACCAAAGGAACAATTACATTCTTACGCCAATAACCTGATTTTTCCCAGTCCTTAATTGGAAACACATATGCCGGCACAAACAATTCACTAGGCGTGCGATTGCTATCATCCGAATACCAGATCTTCACCAGCTCTAGGGTTGGTGTGTCTAAATCCAATACAACGCGCTTACCATTAAGCTCATTATACTGATAATTTCTAAAGCCACCACGCTCGGCTATATCCACAATGCGCTTGGCATCAACCTCACCATTATACTGAGAACGTTCAAATTGTTTAGTATCCAAATCATACAAGCTCACAACACGCTTGCTTCGAACATCTACCATCAAATTTAACCCGCTCGGGTTACCACTTTCGTCCATGACTTCTTTGCCATCCAACACCAATGGATATATCACTTGAAGCTGTTCTGGAATCCAAATTGATGCGTGATCTGTTGCAGAGGCGTACTGAGCGCGCCAGTTATCTATCACGCGAGGTTGACCATAAGCTTCCAGAGACACTTTATACATCTTCAAAAAATCATTCGTAACTTTAAACAGCTCTTCATTATTTGGCATGTCTTCTGGCTGAAGCGGTTTAACTGCAGTACAAGGTTCTGCGGGAGAAGTAGAAGTAGACGAGGATAGGCCCTGTTGCTCCATATCACTACCACTACCACCACAAGCGCCATAACCAGACTGTGGCCATTGTTCCCAATTCTGATACATACTCACACTCCCCTGCATAATATCAACATTAAAGCCATAGCCATATGTATGATCTTCTACAAAACTAAAGTTCTGCATTTTCACATCGGTAAACTGGGTTAAATCCAACAAACCGAAGCTCAAAAAATTTAAAATGCGGCTCACAAGAGTTGATGGTTGTTGTGGCTTAGTACGCTTTAGCACATCTTGGGTGGCTGGTAAATTATTTATTGCTCCGCCGTCATACTTAAATTCAAAATTCGTCGGTACAAAGTTTGGTGCAATTAATTTTTCTTCTCCACCCACACTCGTTGGAGTATCACTTACGGAATTATTTTTTTCAGGAACACCAACAGAGACTCCTGGCTGATTCTGTTCCAGATTACCAGCTGTATCTGCATTCACAATCGCCAGCTTTGCCAAATTTCCAAAAGACTCTTGTTGTAAATTAGTCACGTTATATTCGCCAGAAAGTAATTGACCAATATCGTTTTGTTTAGTCCGCACCAACGGTTTTCCCGACTGTTGCGTATACCACAAGCCACCACTTACTAAAATTAGTGCGACGACAAGTGCTGGAACAAGTATTTTATTCATAAAATTTGCGGTTAAATTATTTTGTTGGTATGTTTGATTTTCAATATTGCGTTCCGAGTGATTGGATGTTGGCTGGTTATTCATTTGCAATCCAATTTTGTCTGCTTGCAATTTTAACTGTTCCCTTAAAACAGACATAAAATGCGCGTCAATTGTAACGTTTGGTTTAGACGAGGCAACTTGCTCAATAATTTGACGGCTAGTAGCGTCAGCCAAATCTAAGCCAAGTTCGTTCATAATGTCTGCAATTTGTTCTTTAGTTAACATGTTACACTTTATCCCTACTTAGGGAAAATTAATGGTTGTAAAATTATAATGAAAATTAATAGGTCAGTGTGTTGTTGAAGTCTACCAATAATCCGCGAAAACTGCATTTTCAGACTACCTTCAGTTTTGCCTGTAATGACAGCGATTTCTGAATAGCTAAGTTCATCCCAAAGTCGCATTGTTATTAACTCTTGTGATTCTTCTGGTAATTGTTGTAACAGTTTTTGCAATGCTTCATGACTGAGCTTGCTTTGCAATTCTGTTGCTAAATCCGTACTATCTGCAATGTCATAATGCGCATCTATATTTTCTATTGGTTTACGTTTTCTAAATTCATCAATCAGTAAATTACGAGCAATCTGGTACAACCAAACTTGGAAACTGCCTTTTTCAGGATCAAATTGGTGAATTTTATCCATAGCTTTAAAAAAAACCTCGCTCGTTATATCCTCTGCAACTTCTTTTTGAAACGTACGGAAATAAAGAAAACGGTAGATTTTCTCTACATAACGGTCATATAACAGCACGAATGATTCCATCTGGCCAGACTGGCAAGATTGAATAGCTGCTAATTCAATTGTTAATTCAGCCTGTTCCACAGTCAAATTGTATCACGAGTTTAGAGCTCTTGATATACCATACGGATCATTTTGAAAAAAGTAACAAATATTTATAAATTTTTGAGAGCAATGTTTGTGCTAGTAACATAAGCTATTTTTCGTGAATCCACTGAGATTTTCTCCTAGAATGGCTTCTGGATAAGTTTTGCAAACGCGCTTTAATTATGGACGTTTTGTACTGACGGGGTTTATATGATTTGAGCCTGATCACTTGGCAATCTAAGCCTGCGTGGCGCAGCTGTAATCGTAACCCATGAGTGTAAGCTTTTTGGTCATATCCTAACGCTATTATGTCTGGTTTTTCTTTCACAATATGAGGAATGTGGTCTCCTAACGCACCTAGAACAACTCTATCAACTTCTGGTAATTTTTTGATTTGTGCCAATCGTTTTTGCTCAGAACTATCTGGGACAACACCTTTGATGTGCTTGACGTTTTGAGCGCGGGCCAATGAAACAATCAGATACGGACTCAACCGCCCGGCTAAACCACGCGCTTGTTTAAAAAAATTCTTATGGCCTTCGTGAATTATATCAAAAGTACCAAAAACCATAATGCGTACAGATTGGTTATTCTTCATAACTCACCAGCCTACTAGGCTTGCCTAGCATTGTGCTAATAAATTCCAGATCATCGCGCTTGAAGAAGCGTAAAATAACTAAAGTCAAAATATATACTGCCGCGCCAACAACGATAACGAAAAACAAATTCATGGACTTGATTTGCCAAACAACTACGCCCATAATCAATCCTGCTATTATTGGTTTTATCGTTAAAACAAAAAAACGGAAATTAGTGATGTGTTTCTTCACAAAATAAAAATAAAAGATCCCTTGCAAAGCTTCTGAGGTTAACGTCATAATCGCAGCGCCAACTATGCCAACACGTGGCAATAAAATCATGTTACCCACTATATTTACCACGACATTCACACCAGTAATAATCATAGCAAATTTGGTGAGTTGAGAAATCACAATTGAATTCATCAAAATATACACAAACAGAATTGCTGGTGCCCACACCAAAATTGCTAAAACTGGTGCGGCATCAGCAAATTCTGCACCTGCCAGCAATACCACTATTGGTCGAGCCATGATCATGCCACCGACTGCAATGGGTAAAGCAATCACAATCATAAACCTTAAATATTTTTCTAGAATCTGACGAATCTCTATCTTTTGCCCGCTCGCCATTAATGACGCAAATAATGGATACAAAGCATGCGATACTACTGCTGGGAAAAACGCGAGTAAGTCAAAAAATTTATAGGCTGCAGTATACAAACCAGTTTGTGCATACCCTAAATAGTTGGTTACTAACACAATATCTATTCGATTATAGACAGTACTAAACCCGACCAACATAGCAAATGGTAAGGCTGCCTTGAACATCGTCTTCACTAATGGCCAATGTAAACTACTGATGCCTTTGAGTACTTCAGGTTTGCCAATATGTTTTTGTACAAAAAAATAATAAATCACAATTGCTAAAGTCGCATATATCACCTGCTGAATTGTCAGCATTACAAAACTACCCGACACCCAAATAGTCAAAAAAATCACTGACACATTGATGACTGAAGCTAAAAAATTTAAAAAAGCCGCTTTTTTTAAATCGTAAAAAGCTGTGATAACAGCTAAGAATGGGTATGTCAAACCATGCAAAGCAACGCCAAAACCAGCAATCAATATTGCTTTAATCACCATTGGCTCATACTGGTTTATGTACGCGACGCCCACCATAGAACCATAGACAAGAGCTGTCAAAACAACTTCTACAGCTAAAAAGTTGTGGAAATATTTTTTTGCCTGAGAACGATCTTCGCTAATCTTTTTAATAATGTACTGTTGGATCCCAAAATCAATCACTACCCCGAATAAGGTGACATACGATAATACAAACTGGAATTGACCAGATTGATACGGACCGAGATAGCGAAATAACTGAGTATAAGCAAAAAACAAAAGTGCCAGTGAGGCAATCCTGGACACTGATAGCCATAAAATATTTTTGGACGGTGAAGACATGTAAACTTATTATATCATACAAAAACCCAGCAATTGGAGCTGGGTTTTACTCAAAATAGATTGTTTGCTGAGCTATTTGGTCAGCACCGAACCTTTTGGATAACTATCTACTTCTGCCTGAGGTAAAATATTTACCTGCGTTGCAGTGATTCCACGAGCCACAAAAGCATTATAGGTCATTGGGAATGCCAAGGTTGTGTTAATGATATACACGTCTGGGGCTTTATCACTCTTAAAAACAGTTCCTTCGCGAGGCAACATTGCTGGTCCGTCTGGGAGATTATTAATAGTATCTTCACCAAACTTAAAGTCTGGGGTAATTTTTCTCTGACCAGCTACAAATGAGGAAATCTTGATTTTCTTACCATCTTTATATACATACAATTGCCCAGATTTCTTATCAGCAAAATATGTGCCATCTACTGGTAACGGGAATGGCCCTAGTGGTAACTGATCAATCTCTTTTTGATCTAACTCATAAACATTTGTGAATGAGAACCCGCGGTTGCGAAAAATTTCTGCGTCCATTGGTTTTTTCTTGCCATCCTCATAAAAATAAACTGTTTGTGAATTAAAACTTTTTATCAAACTACCTGGCTTTGGCAATACCAAACCATCTTTAGCATATTTATTGATTTCACTATCTGCAACGACCTTCATGCTTTTGACTGCCTCATACTGCAAGAACGTTGCATAAGTGAACAGCTTTAATTTACCGTTAGATACTAGATACACAGCTGGCTGAGAAGCACTTTTTAACACAGCGCCTTCCTGAATGTCTGCTGGTGGCGTGGTCGGGGTTGGGGTTGGAACTGGGGTGGTTGGTGGAGGCACCACTGGAGGGGCGACTACTACTGGAACATAATCTGGACCGGTGGTGTACTTAGAGACATCTTGAGAACTTACGTCAATAGCATTGCGTTTATTTAATCCAGCGCTTTTAATTTGTTCTTCTGTAATCAATCGTTTTTGATTTGAAATGAATACATAGTATTTATCCCCGACTTCTACAAGAGTATTATCAGTAACTGGGTACAAACCAGCATCAACATAACTTTCTAATAACGATTTAGAAACTTTTTCAGCCTTCTTTAAATTAACACCCTTAGTCTTTGCCACCCAAGATAATAATTTATACCTGCGATTGTTCTCAATAATCCATACATCACTACTACTGGAAGTCTTCAACAAATCTCCTTTTGGAACATTGCCGTCATCAGAATTACCACCAGAGGATGGATTACCAAACCAAGCTTTAAAAAACCGCCAAAAATTATAATTACCATTGTACACATGTGGCGTATAGCGATAAAGGGCAGCAGTTGCTGAATTGGAAAGCACCAAGCTCTGTTGTGGCATGACATTTTCGTAACCGCCAAGAGTGTTGCCTAAAGAAATCACATCTCCAACACGACTAGTTTGGCCGTTAAAAAATGGACCTCGACCACCTGGAGTATTAAAAGATGTCATTAAAGACTTTGCGGCACCTAACCAACGATTGTCTTCTTCATCAATGTTCCCAAACAACTGTGCATAAAAACCCTTATAATTTTGTCCGCATGGTTGGCTGTCTGGGCAACCGAATCCCAAAGCAAAGTCCAACGCTTTTTGCAAAACATCCTCACTCACACCCTGCCTACCAGTAATTAAGCTTTGTTCTTTATTTAAAGTCACCAAAATAACTTGTGGGTTAATCCCACTATATTGAGAGGCATCATAAATAAGTTGGGCAGCGGTACGAGGGGTAGTTTTTGAGGCACCAGGATCTTCTAGTCTATCTTTTAATGCGCGGTCGGCAACCGGCTCTCGGAGCATTGATACGAAAGAATTGGAAGTGTTAGCCAAAACGCTATTTTTTTCTTCCAAAAAGTCTTGAATCTTTGATGCAGACATAGTGTCTTCATCAGAAAAGATTTTATCATCAATCAGCTTATTCGGATTAAATCCAGGCTCTTGGGCAATCGCGGCAAAAGTCGTACTTGTGTTAATTAAGGACGAAAAAATTAAACCTATGATAATTAAAATTGATATTTGTTTCTTCATAACGAAATTAATGTGATACTAAATGTTAAGACGATTAAATTCTACTATTATTACAGTATAAGATAATGAAATGAAAATCAACTATAAAATGTATGGATCCCCTTTAGGGAAACTATTAATATCACTATCTAAGCCATAAGTAACAGGGAAAATATTTAATCCCCTGTCCACAAAATATTTATTATTCACAGCATGGAGTACTCCACCAACTACCCAATACACAGTTGGGTTTTTTTCACTTCGAATTAACACACCATCTGATGGTGTTAGAAAACTACCTTGTACCCAAGAACCAACTTCAACATTTGTGAGAATAGCGATATCCGAAAAGTTAAATTTACGTTCTGCGAACACATTCGCAGTCACCGGACGACGTAATCCGGTTTGCATATAATACACTGTTGGGTCATTCGGACTTTTCACCAAAGTACCATTAATTGGTTCTGCGTATGAGCCTTCAGAAAAACTTTCTACATCTGCTAGATCAACTTCTTTTACATCTAAATTTTTGTAGCGTTGGTTTTTCACAAATGGACTGACACGTTGACGCTTTCCACCATTGATGAGATAAAAATCAAGAGTGCCTGCAACCTGAACTAAGTCTCCATCGTCAATTACAGCAATTTGTTTTTCCAAACTTTTGGCGGCATTTATGCGACCAGCGCCCAATAATCCCCTACAAGAACTGCCACCACACTGGCTTAAATTCAAATTATCAATATTGTCGGCAGTAGAAATAATCCGATTGCGAATTTGTCGATTACTTGCTTCTGGAAACAATGAGCGCAATAAACCCGCTTGAGCCGATACTAGTGGCACAGCTAAAGAAGTACCAGATGCATATGCGTAAGAATTAGGGGCAACTCCACCGCTGGCGGGGTCATGGCTAATCGTAGATAAAATCCGTTTTCCTGGAGCAGATACATCTACGCAAGCTTTTCCATAATTGGCAAA
>CAYZEK010000005.1:0-40768 GCA_964477805.1 uncultured Candidatus Saccharibacteria bacterium
TAAATAGGGGACAGATCAACAGTTGGAAAAATTTTGGTCTTACTTTTTTATGCGCAGCCATCCCAGCATCATTAGTGTTTTTGGAACCAGACTTGGGGTCAACAGTGATTATTATGGCCATTTGGTTTGGGATCATGTTAATTAGTCCTCTACGGAAAACGTATATTATTGTGTTTTTGATTCTTGCTGTTATTTTCGCAGGCGTGGCTTGGCAATTTTTGTTGAAGGATTACCAGAAAACACGTGTGGAAGTATTTTTAAATCCAGATAAAGACCCAAAGGGAAAAGGATATAATGTCAGACAGGCTATCATAGCAGTAGGAAGCGGGGAGTTTTTGGGGCGTGGCTTGGGTCGTGGGTTGCAAAGCCAATTAAAATTCCTCCCTGAACGACAGACTGATTTTATTTTCGCTTCAGCTGCAGAAGAGATCGGTTTTGTTGGAGTAGCAATGATTTTAGGTTTATTTTTAATTGTATTTTGGCGTCTATTACGAATAATGAAATATGCGCGAGATGATTTAGCAGTATACATAACGGGTGGGGTATTTTTTTTGTTCTTTTCCCAGACCACTGCTAATATTGGGATTAATTTAGGATTGTTGCCTGTGACTGGTATTCCATTATTGTTTTTATCTTATGGCGGAAGTTCGTTAATGGTGACTTGTATCGCCTTAGGAATAGTGCAAAATATTGCCCGCCAATCTAAAACTTTGCGTTTCTAAGACTCGGGTGTATAATTGAAATATAAAAGGATTATTATGAAGAAATTTGATCTGAAAAAAGTATTAACGTGGTTAGGGTTTATGTTACATTGCCCGGTTTGTAACGTTAAGTATGATTTTTCTAATATAAAAATAATTGATAGCGAGCAAGATGAACAAACGGCGGAAGCTCGCTTGCTAATCCATTCAGACTGTCATAAGTGTAAAAGTTCGGTAATGTTTAACATAGATATTAATGGACCTGACATTTTTACTGTTATTGCTAAAACTGATTTAACGAGCAAAGATACTGATAAATTTAGTGCTTTTCCATCTTTGAACGTCAATGATTGTATTCAAGTTCACCGTTCCTTACAACAATTTAATGGTGATTTTATTAAAGCTTTCAAGGCGCAAAAATAAATTTTCCGTATACATTTAAACTAAGATTTTGGACAGTTGGAGCAGCGCCAACTGTCATTTTTTTGCTAAGATCATCATCAAAATTTTAGGCTTGTCAAATTATAAAGACTCTGATAAAATATATCAGTATTTCAATCTTACTCATTTAAACTTATGGAAAAAATCCAATTAAAAACATTACAACGCGATACAGAACATCGTACAGCAAAAGCTCTTTACAAAGAAGGGCTAGTTCCAGCAGAGCTTTATGGCCACAATATAAAGAACCTTCATTTAAGCGTGAATCAAATAGAGTTTGAAAAAGTACTTCGTAGAGCAGGGGAGAGCACAATTATTGAGCTTCAGTTGCCAGAAGGTGGCCCGCGCAATGTTTTGATTCAAGATGTTGAACGTCATTATTTAACCAACCAACCAATCCACATAGATTTCTATGAGGTTAAAATGACTGAAAAACTAACAGCTAATGTGCCAATCGAGTTTATCGGCGAATCCCACGCAGTTAAAGCTCTGGGTGGAACTTTGGTAAAGGCTTTAAATGAAGTTGAGGTGGAATGTTTGCCAGGTGACTTACCTCATCAGTTTGAAGTAGATATCTCTAGCCTTGATAATTTTGAAAAACAAATTCTAGTGAAGGATTTGAAGGTTTCAAATCAAGTAGAAATTAAGGCTGATCCAGAAGAGATGATCGCAGCAGTACAACCTCCTCGTGATGTTGAAGCTGAGCTTGCTTCAAATATTGACGAAGCGGCAGCTGTCGCGGCAGTTGTGGGTCCAGAAGCATCAGAAACAACTGCTGAACCAGGGTCAGATCAGAAAGAATAATGTAAAAATTTAAGCCGCAAGTAGTTAGCTTGCGGCTTTTTTAACTGTCATCAGCGGCGATGCCTGTTTGGTGGTAGTGGTACCCTGTCTGGGGGTATGTAGAGTCCGTAGTCAATGTCTTTCTGTCTTTCTTCGGCATGTAGGAAAAATACCAAAAATAAGATCAAGGAGACAAATACCCCTCCAGCTCCCAAAAAAGCTTGCGCGCTTTCTTTCGTAGCATCGGTTGCATACCAATAAAAAGAATATGGTATTAAACTAAAGAAAATCCACGACAAGCTCATCATGACGTAATACCTCCAGGAAAGCTTTTTCACCACAGGAGCTGCTCGTTGTTCCACTCGATTATCTGTCTTCATATATTCCTCCAATACAGGCATTCTTTGTTATTTTTTGTGCTTTGTCAATA
Organism: uncultured Candidatus Saccharibacteria bacterium; assembly: GCA_964477805.1. GTDB lineage: Bacteria > Patescibacteriota > Doudnabacteria > UBA920 > UBA920 > UBA920. The sequence continues at coordinate 2,356 of CAYZEK010000005.1, forward strand.
TCCTTTCGTCAATATATAGTGATAAACCTTGCTAAACCACTTTGATCCTTATGAATGGTTATTTTCTTTTTTGGAAATTCAGATTTGGCGATTTTCAGTAATGCAGTGATCGAAGCCGGGTCGGTTTCTATTAAGATTTTGCCTGCGGGGTTCAAATGGTTTTTTGATTGCAAAATGAAATCTTTGATTAGAACAAAATCATCAGTACCATCAGTTAGAGCCAGCTTTGGTTCGTATTTGAGATTATCAAAAAGTTTTTGGTAGTCGCTTGCTGGAACGTATGGTAGATTCGCAATAATTATATCAAATGAGCTTCTCACATTTTTGAATAAATTAGATTGAATAAACTTAATTTGATTAGTTGCTTTAGAATTTGATCTGGCGATACTCAGGGCTCGTTTAGAAATATCCGAAGCTGTAACTTTTGCCCTTGAATGATTGGCGATAGAAATGGCAATACATCCAGACCCTGTTCCAACATCTAATACTGACATATTTGTTTGCCCAATGATTTTTAAAGTTTCACCTACTAACCATTCAGTTTCTGGCCGTGGGATAAGTACGTCTTTACTAACTTTGAACTTCATTCCATAAAAAAACTTGTAACCCACTAAATACGCTATGGGGATGCCCTGGATTCGCTCGGCACATAAATCTTCGAATTTTAACGCTTGTGCTTTGGTGAGCTTGGTCTCTCCAGATAAATACAAAAATTCCTTGGGTTTTTTTAGAATGTTCCCAAGGAGTAAATCTGTTTCTATATCAGGATACTTTTTTAAAGCTTCAATAATATTCATGGGTTAGATTGGGATTTGTTATGCCTGAACTGATTCCCGACGGAGTTCCAAATCAGCTTTTTCTAATGCAGAGAGAATAGGTTCGAACTGTCCTTCCATTATCAAATTTATTTGGTTAAAGTTTTGATTTATTCTGTGATCAGTGACACGATCTTGAGGGAAGTTGTATGTGCGAATTTTTTCACTTCTATCACCAGTACCAATTTGACTGCGACGAGCATCAGTAATTTTTTTCTCCTCAATCTCTCGGTAATATGAAGCAACGCGAGCGCGAATAACAGCCAAAGCCTTTTCTTTGTTTTGAGCTTGAGAGCGTTCATCTTGGCATTGGGCCACAATGCCAGTGGGAATATGGACAACGCGAATAGCACTGTACGTAGTATTTACACTTTGACCACCAGCGCCTTGAGAAGTTGTCGCTTCAATTTTCAGATCTTTATCAGCAATAATATAATCCTTTGCCTCCAGTTGAGGCATGACCGCAATGGTAATGGTAGAAGTGTGAACACGGCCTTGCTTTTCTGTTTCTGGCACCCTTTGCACTCTATGCACACCAGACTCATACTTGAATTTACTGTATGGACCTTTCACTGGGTTTCCCCGGGCGTTGATTTCAAAAATTACTTCCTTAAAACCACCGGCGTCAGATTTGGAAGAGGAGTCAATATGGATAGTCCAGCCTTGGCCTTCCGCGTATTTGCCATACGCACGAAACATTTCCGCCGCAAATAAAGTAGACTCATCACCACCGGCACCAGCTCGCATTTCTATTAGCACGTTCTTGTCGTCATTTTCATCTTTTGGGATCAAGTCAGTTTCTACTGATTCAGTCAGTTGGATAATTTTTGACTCCAACATTTCTATTTCTTCAACAGCCATGTTTCGCATTTCTTCATCATCACTCTCTAGTAGTTGCTTGTTTTCTTCTATTTGTTTCTCCGCTTCTTGCAAGCTTTGGATTTTCTCCACTGTTGGTAAAAGCTCAGACTGACGCTTACCAACTTTAGCCATATCAAAATCACCCCCAGAACTCATTTGTTCTGTCAGTGTATTGTATTCATCTAAAATTTTGATAAATCCAGGCTTCATAACTTTGTAATTGTACTGTTTTTGTTGATTGCTCGCAAGGCCATAATAGAAAAAAGCGAGATAGCATTTTCTCGCTTTTTTCTATTCTCTATTTTGAACCACGGGCCTTACGTGGCTTTTTCTCTTTCTTTTCAGAAGCAGTCTTAGCAGCTAATTCTTGACGCTTTTTAAAGCGTTCAACATTACCACGAGTATCAAGCAATTTTTGTTTACCAGTATAAAATGGATGACAGTTGCTACAAATTTCAGTATCAATTACTGATGCGGTAGAACCAGTTGTAAATTTGTTTCCGCATGAACAAGTAACGCTCACATTTTGATTATAGGTTGGATGAATTCCGTCTTTCATTGGAACCTTTCTTAGTCATGCTAAGTATACATGACAGGTTTAAATAATATATTCAGACTGAATATTTACTAATTATAACCAAACTTGCCAAAATAGTCAATAGGTGTTAGAATAACCTAGTAATAAATTAATCATATTTCGCCTGATTCCCTGTCCTCAGTGGCCATCTGGCACTGAAGCGATTCGCGAAATAGAAGAGAAAGGGTAACAAAATGAAAGAAATATCTCTTTTAGAGTTACTACAAAGTGGTGCACATTTTGGCCATAAGACTTCACGTTGGAATCCCAAAATGAAGCCATACATTTTTACGGTTCGTAATGATATTCATATTCTGGATTTAGAAAAGACCCGTAAAGCTTTATCCGAAGCCGTTGAATTTGCTGGAAATATTGCCCAAACTGGCGGTACTATTTTGTTCATTGGAACAAAGCGTCAAGCTCGCAGTATCATTGAAAAACAAGCTAAAGTTGCTGGGCAACCTTACATTAACGTGCGTTGGTTAGGTGGAACGTTCACAAACTTTAAAACTATTCAAAAAACAGTGCGGAAGTTAGAAAAACTCCAGGAGTTAAAAACTTCTGGGCAGTTAGAAAGTCGTTATACAAAAAAAGAACGATTAATGGTTGAACGAGAAATAGAAAAACTTGAAAAATTATTTACTGGGATGAAGGATATGAAGCGAATTCCTCAGGCTGTATTCATTGCAGACATCAACTATGATGATATTGCTTTGGCTGAAGCTCGTAAGATGAAAGTTCCCATAATAGCAATTGTTGATACTAATTCTAACCCTGATGGTGTGGATTATGCGATCCCATGCAATGATGATGCAACCGCAGCGATTGATCTCGTTACTTCTACAATTGCTCAAACTGTTAAAGAGAAAAAGTCAGTAACTCCAACTACACAAGAGCCAGTACAAGCTTAAAATTAATCAAAAACTCCTACTATTAAATAAAATAATTTATGTCAGATAATAATTTAATTAAAGAACTCCGAGAGCTCACCGGTGCAGGAATAATGGATGTAAAAGAAGCGTTGGCTGAGGGTGGTGATGATCGCGATAAAGCACTAGAAATACTGCGTAAGAAGGGTATAGCGAAGTTGGGAAAAAAAGCTGATCGTATTGCAAAAGAAGGTATCATAGAAAGTTATATCCATGCTGGCGGTAGAATTGGTGCTTTAGTGGAATTAAACTGTGAGACAGATTTCGTTGCTCGTACCGAAGATTTTCAAAACTTAGCTAAAGAGCTCGCCCTGCATATTGCTGCAAGCAATCCATTGTATGTTAATCGAGAAGAAGTTCCATCAGAAGTAGTGGAGAAGGAATTGGAAATTTATAAAGAACAGATAAAAGACCAAGTTGCGGGTAAGCCTGAAGAGATAGTGCAGAAAATGCTGACCGGAAAATTGGATAAGTATTATCAAGAATCTTGCTTATTGGAGCAGTCGTTTGTGAAGGACCCAGATAAGAAAATCTCTGATCTTATTGCTGAAAGCACTGCTAAGATGGGTGAGAATGTTCAAGTACGTCGATTCTCACGATTCCATCTTGGAAACTAAAACTAACCGTTAAATGCCTTATAACCTCGTTGCCAATTTAATACTGATTGTTTCAATTTTGATCGTTATTATCTTGGTAATGAGGAGGTTGCCCCAAGCAGTTGATAAACACAATGAGGATTTAGCCTCTAGTGAGGCTGGGCAAGCAGGGGAAGCTTTGGCCGAAAAAGGCTTGCCTACTAAAGCAGTCTCAAAAATTAAGGCGACGTTGAAAATTATATGGCATCGGGTATGGCAATTTGTTTTAGAAGCGAAAGGGCTAAAACATGCCCCGAAAATTAATTACAATTTTAAAAGAATTCTCAGAAGAGAACACGAACCAGAAGTTAAAAAACCTATCGCACGAGGCGAAGATTATTATATTAAATTAATCAAGAGACACCCAAAGGATTTACAGGCTTATGATCAGTTGGGACAATTTTATCTAGAGGCTCGTAAATATTCAGATGCAGCTAACGTGTACGAATATTTAGCCGAGCACGCACCAACAAACAGTAATTTTTTTGCGAAATTAGGTTTAGCTCAATTACATGAGCAAGAATTTAATCGTTCTGAACTCGCTTACAAACAAGCTATCAAATTAGACCCAAGCCATCCAAACCGTTTTTATAACCTAGCCTTAGCTCTGCAAGGACAGAAGAAGTGGAAAGATGCGGTCAGATGTTTGGATTCAGCTCTGGAGCTTGATCCTGAAAAGCAGAAATACGCAGATTTACGGTTTGAATTAGAGTCTAAAGCCAAAACTGCGGTGCCGGTTGAAAAAATTCATAAAAAAGTTTAGAATATACTAGTTGTGCGCCGTTGTAGCTCAGTAGGTAGAGCATCTCCATGGTAAGGAGAAGGTCTGCGGTTCGATTCCGCACAACGGCTCCATGCAAGTCATTGAGTATAAAATTTGGGTCGATTGTGGAGCGGTCAAACACTGGAGACTGTAAATCTCCCGGCTTTATGCCTTCGCAGGTTCGAATCCTGCTCGGCCCACCATTAAATTACTCTGGACTATTGTCATATATTATGTTAATATTTTTAGGTTAGTTAGGCCGGCTTAGCTCATCTGGTAGAGCAACGGTTTTGTAAACCGTAGGTGGTCGGTTCGAGCCCGACAGCCGGCTCCAGTTATATAAAGAAAGAATTTTATGTCACAAGATAACCGTATAGATTTGGAATGTACTGAATGCCATAATCTGAACTACGCAACAACCAAGAACAAAAAAAATACTCAAGCCCGTCTGGAGATTAAAAAATATTGCAAGCATTGTCGCAAGCAAACTCCTCATAAGGAGACTAAGTAGTGTAGAACGCCCCGCATTTTGCGGGGTTTGCTATAATATTTAAGCTTACCTTTGACTGTCAATGTGTGAGTATAAACTTGGGGGCTTCGTATAATGGTAGTACAGCGGTCTCCAAAACCGCTAGCGTAGGTCCGATTCCTACAGCCCCTGCCAAAAATCATCCAACAAAAGCTGGATGGTTTTTTGAATCATCAACATTAATTCAAGAAAGTTTAATCCTGCTAAAAATGGTATAATTTTAAAGAATAAATATGGATAAAATGATATCAAGCAAATTTGAAGCAGAGTGCCATGCAATAAATACAGTTTTGGAAAAAGACGAAATCTTAGAAATAAATCTAGTCCACGAAACTGAAACTAGCATGGAAATATCTGTTGTCGTAACTCCTGATGAATATATCCAAGCGTATGTCCGTCCACTCGCTAAGATTGGGTATTCTTTTTATTCTGATGATTCTACAATTCTCAAACTTTGTTTTCAAAAAGGGGATTCATTTCAGTACCGCCTATATTTAACGCAAGCTAACTAACTATGAATATTCTCACACATGTTTTAATTTTTTTGATTGCTTCTGGGGTAGTCTGGTTTTTTACAGGCATCTTAATTGACTCCGTTGACCATGTAGCAAAGCGGTTTCACCGAACTGGTTTTACAGTAGCATTTTTTGTTTTAGGTTTCATGACCTCAATCAGTGAAATCTCTATAATGATCAACGCCACGTTAACAGGCAATCCCCAGGTTTCGGCAGGAAACTTAGTTGGTGCATCTTTTGTTATATTATTATTTTTGGTCCCGTTGTTAGCGGTAGCTGGCAAGGGAATTAAGTTCTCACGTTCAATCCCTTCAAATACTCTTTTGCTGGCATTGGTCGTGGTGTTGGCTCCAGTACTGCTTTTGATAGATGGTCAGCTTAGAGTTCGCGAGGGACTTTTGCTTCTAATGCTCTACATTGTGCTAGGATACATGATTCGCAGAGGCCAGGTTAAAAGTGTTGATGTAGTTGAAGAAGTAGGAGAAGATTTATTGCACAAAACAAAGGCATCCAAGCAAGATCTGTTCAAAATTATAATCGGTGGAGTCTTGATTTTTTTGGCAGGCCACTATTTGATCCAGGAAACAATATACTTTTCTAAGGTGCTGAGCGTGCCCAGTTCAATGATAGGTCTTTTAATACTTTCTATTGGAACAAATATTCCAGAAATCGTTATTGCAATTCGCGCTATTGGCAAAAAACATGCTGACATCGCTTTGGGTGATTATCTTGGGTCATCTGTGGCCAACACCTTCATTTTTGGAGTTTTGGCAATTTTAAATAATGGCTTCGTTGTAGAGCGTACCGAATTTGTTTATACAGCTGTCTTAATGAGTATCGGTTTGGCGGCTTTGTACTTTTTTGCTCAGACTAAAAACTTTTTGTCAAAAAAAGAAGGTCTTGGTTTACTGGCAATATATGCCATTTTCATTTTAATCCAGGTGATTGGTTTTGTTCGTTTTGCAAGCAATTAATCAATGCTATTCAAATGCTTGAAAAGACAAAGTTAGAAAAACTCTACCAGAATGCTATCAATCACCAAATTATTCACGATTGTAGCGCAAGTCCGTATGAATCTGGTGAGAGATTGGTGGAGTTTGTCGAGCGCTATCAACCCGAGAGGGTATTAGAAATTGGCACAGGCTGCGGTTACTCGGCAGTACTTATGGCTTTAGCTTCACCACAATCAGAAATTCTGACAATTGAAAAAAGTAATGAGCACGTTTTAACTGCAGAACAGTTTTTGTTGGCAAACAATGTCTCAGACCGTGTAACTGTTGTTAATGACTCAGCCGAATTATTGTTACCAAAATTAAAACAACAATTTGATTTTATATTTTTTGACGGGTTTCAAATTCATTATCAATTCATCTTTGAGTACGAGAAATTGTTAAAAAAAGGGGGTATTTTATTCCTGGCTAATAATCATCTAAAGAGCCGAACAAGTGACATGTTTTTTGAAGATTTACAGGATAAGCGCTACTGGAAAATTTTGGAACAGTTTGCCGAAACCACTATAGTGGAACGGTCTTAAAATGCTAGCATTGTCTCTTGACAAAAAGTTAAAAAAATGATATACTAGCAAATCAGATATATTTATCTGTAATTTGTTGAATATTATGAAAAACATGAGAAATAGTAAAGTCGTTGCTTTATTTCTAATAACCCTTTTGAATATGGGTGTTTTTGTTATGCCTAGTACTGCTAAAGCAGATTGGGCTGATATTTTAGGGAGTATTGGGATTGGTGGAATGGGTCAGAGCCATTATTCTAATAACTATTATAATCAAAACTCTTTTGATTACAATTCTACTGATTCAAGTAACACTGGCGATATCAAAATGAGTAAAGAGGTTCGCCTGGTAGGCAATAGCAAGTATCATGATAAAATTTCCATTCGTTCTGGTTCAGCAGTGGAAGTTTGGATAGAAGTCAAAAATACCTCCTCACGTTATTCCGCTGATACCGTTATTCGGGATGAGATTAGCGGAAACACAGTTTATGTAAAAAATTCTTTGCGTGTAAATGGACAGGCTTCACAACCTGGATTAACATCAACTGGATTACGTATAAACATCCCTGCAAAAAGTAAAGTTGTAATCACCTATCAGATGAATGTATGTAGTGGTACTGGTTACCCAATGCGTGCCTATGCTTCTGCGCCAAGTATTGGTGCGGCAACTGATGCTATTATTATTTATACCGAAAACTTCAGCGTTGGTTATTATGACCAGACTTATAGTTGTGTCGCGCAATTCCAAGATAATAGCAGTGGCAATACTAGTTATTCTAATAATCCTTTTAGTGGCTGGACAGGGGTTAACAACTCCACGAATACCACCACGAATACATCAACTCCTATGAGTACAAACAATCCATTTGGTGATTGGGCTGGAGTGAATAATTTGACAACTGCGACTACAACAGCTCCAAATGTCACGACAAGCCCCAAGCTGACGAACAATCCATTTGGTGATTGGGCTGGAGTTGATAACGCTACAAGCATCACTTCGCACACAACGACACCAGTTAATGCGAATAATCCATTTGGGGATTGGTATGGGGTGCAGCCTGGTGAAACGATTTCTACTGCTTTTGGCACACGGTCAGATGGCTCAAACAAAAACTCTACCGATCCATTTGGAGATTGGTATGGGGTAAATAATTCCGTTGATCAATTCAATGAGAGTGGTTATTCTACTAGCCGTAATAGTAATTATGGGAGTGATAGTGATATGGTAAATCGCACTTCGGTTTCCTACAAATCGGGCGGATATCAAACTCATTTTATTGCCCCAACCACCGGTGTAAACAAAACAGCTCCGTTCATATTCGCTGGCTTAATTACCGTTGGGTTCATTTTAGTTCGAAAACGCAAGTTATTTTTCAATTAAATATTTGGCTCAGTGTGTTAGAATATCTATATCAGTATAGGTATTCTTTTTTATGCTTGCAAAAGGTAATAAAAAAAGTCCAAAAATATGTCAGATGAAAAATTAGAACAAATAGTTACAGAATATGCAGACTTGGCCAAAGACAAAAACATAGATGCTAGCGCATTGCTTATTAATGCTTTGGAACAACAACAAGGAAATAAGCTAAGTTCAAGTACAAAACGATGGGCGTATTTGATTTCCATCGGCTTACCACCATTTGGATTGTTGTTTGCTGCTTGGTTTTATTGGACTGATGCAGATGATGGTAAGTCCACAGCTCTTACTTGTTTGATTCTCACAGCAATTTCTGGGATAATATCCATTATACTTATCAAAGCTATTTTTTCTGGCGCAGGCGTTTCCCCTCAACAGATTGAGCAAATCAAACCGTCTGATATTTATGAGTTAACACAGTAATCTATGAGCGTTTTACCAAATCATGTTGCAATTATACCTGATGGAAATCGAAGATGGGCGAAAGCTCGTCTTTTAAATCCGTGGGACGGTCATACTGAGGGAGTGAGGCGTTTTTGGGAGATTGCAGAATTTGCAAATTTACAAGGTATAAAATTTTTGACTTTCTGGGCTGCATCACATGGAAATTTAACGAAGCGAAGTGCTTTAGAAGTAAAATTTTTAGTGGAATTGCTAGCTCTAGAATTGAGTAAGCCTGAATTGAAATCAAAATTAATTCAAAACGGGATTCGTTTTCGGGTGATTGGTGAGTGGAATGAAATTATTAAAGATGAAAAATTAAAAATAATTATTTTTGATTTGGAATCTAGCACTGAGAATTTTACAAATTCAAACTTAACCATTTTGTTTGGTTACGACGGTCAAAGGGAAATGCTTTCCGCTGTCAATGGTTTAGTTGTAGAGGGTAAGAAAGTTGGTGAAAAGGGTTTACATGAAGCTTTGTGGACAGGGGCTTTACCAGAAGTAGATTTTGTTATTCGTACTGGCGGTGAGCCTCATTGGTCAGCAGGTTTTATGATGTGGCAAACTGCGAATTCCCAACTATATTTTACGGAAACTTTGTGGCCAGACTTCAAAACTCAAGAATTCCAACAATCGCTTGAAATTTTTAACAAACGTGAACGACGACATGGAAAATAAGGTACAAAAAAATGCGTAATACAAATTACGCATTTTTGGTTGCTCCAAGCAAACTCGTAAGCCGAATTCTGTTTCTAAATGATCATCTATCTGGGGCTGATATTGCTATCGAGCCTCAATGCTGCCTACCAAATTTGGCATTGCACTCAAGTAAGAATTTAGCCGTTTCACCAGGTACATTACTGTACCCACTCATCCCGAATGAGGGATGCTGTTGCATCTCTGCTTCAGCGTCTCTGTTCGCATCTCTGAAGTTACCTTCGACGGGTGTTACCCGCTACTAATGTTGATAGCTCATATGATGCCATCAACTAAGTGTTCGGACTTTCCTCCCGCACAACAACTTGCGTTGTGATCTGGGCGATCATTCGATTTGCTTGGAACCTAACTATACTACCATATTTCTGGGAAAATGTCAATTTTGACGTCCTTTAAATAACTGGTTTTTTAAATTACCAATCTTCTGTACGTTCTTTCTGCCAATCTTCTAGTCCTGAAGTTAAAGTATATTTGTATTCATAGCCAGCTTCTCGCAATCTCTTAGCAGAAATATCATTGTACCGTAGCAGTTTTTTAATGCGGGTTGGATTTATAGAGCTACTTACAAATTGAGTAAAAAATGAAGCCAATAATAAGAGGTTAAAAGGGAGATCTAAGATTGTTCTATTGATATTTGCTACCCGAGTGATGGCCGAAGCATATTCTTGTAAAGAAGGGGCAGGGTCCATAGTAAAGTTGAATAAAAGCAATGATTTTCCCAGCCTTTCTTGCAAATTTAACATGAATGCCATCGCATTACAGAGCTCTTTAACATAGCCACCAGCTTTACGAACTGATTTATTGCCAGTGTAAACGAAATAACGTCCCAAAATTGCTTTAACCATTCTTGAAACATTGCCACGTTCGCCTGATCCAAAAATTACCCCTGGCCTGACAATAAGCAATTTACGATGCTCATTTTTTGCTTGCCAGGCAATGTGGATTTTTTCCGCTGTGAGCTTAGAAATTCCATAGGGAGTTAACGGCATAGTTAATGAGTCTTCGTCTTTGACTTCATTATTCCCGCCGTACACTGCAATACTGCTGGTGAATAAAATCCGATCACAGTTAATCTTTTCTGCCCACGCACAGACATTTTCTGCCCCAGGAATATTGGTTGCAAAATACTCTTCTGGTTTGTGACCTGGTTCACGATGCACTGCCGCTAAATTTACGATTAAATCAACTTGAGCTGGTAAGTCTGGATGTATTAACGGTTGACGGACATCTAATTTAATGTATTTGATCTTTCCTGCAGAGAAGGTTTGTTGTAAAGTTTTTGGCCATAAATCAGGTTTGACTGGGTTGATATCGGCAATAATTATTTCGTCGACTATCCTACGCTCCAATAAATAATTTGCAAAATGACTACCAATAAAACCATTCCCACCGAACAATATACAGTTTTTGAATTTTAGTTCGTCCATAAGTGTAATAAATCTCCATTATTTTAACAGAATTTGCCTAAATTGTTAAGGTGGGGATTGTAGCTATATTCTCAAAAAAATGATATAATCCCTTAGAAGAGCGTATATTCATGAAACGATCTGAGCTTTGGTTTAATTTAATCTCAATTCCGATTGACATCCTTATGCTAGCCACTGCTGGCATAGTTTCTTTTTATTTGCGTTTACATACAGTTACATATGTGGGCCCAATTTTGTTTGATCTACAATTGCATGAATTTTTGATTGTATTGGCAAAAGTGATTCCAATTTTGTTAATAGTATTCGCACTGTTGGGTTTGTACAATCTCCGTGGCACGCGCCGGTTAACATGGGAATTTAATCGCATATTTGCCGGCACCTCTTTGGCGATGTTATTTGCAGTCATTTTGTTTTTCTTTGACCAATCCATTTTCCCCTCTAGGTTTATCATTTTAACTGCTTGGGGCTTAGGTATGATTGCCGTGTTGTTCGGTCGCATTTTACTTAAAAAAGTTCAAGAAGCATTTTTTCGCAAAGGTTATGGCTTACATAAATTGGTTGTGATTAATGGCAGTGGTAGTGAAGCTGGAGTGATTGAAAAATTTTTGCAAAATCAATCTCATGGTTATCAAGTGGTGGCTGAGATCGCCAATAATGATGAAACTGTTGGTAGGCTTGAACAACTTTCCGCAACTGTGACGATTGATGAAGTAATGCAAGCTAATACTCAAGCGAATAGCGAACAGAATTTACAAATTCTAGAATTTGTACGTCGGAAAGGTTTACATTTTAGCTTTGTCCCAAATTTATTTGAGGTTCAAAGAAATAGTATTGAGCTCGATAGTTTGAAAGGGATACCAGTTATAAAGTTAAAAAATACACCATTGGAAGGATGGGGGAAAGTTATTAAACGATTACTAGATATAGTAATCAGTGTGATCTGTTTAATTTTGAGTGCGCCTTTGATTCTTGTTATCTATATTGCAATACGAGTGACAAGCTCAGGCCCAGCGATATATAAGCACACTCGCAGTGGTCATAAGAAAGAGTTTACATTCTATAAATTTCGTAGCATGTATACACACCTAAGTACTGGTGAGCAGTATGGAAGCAAGGAAGCTGACGAAATGCTAAATAGTTTAATCGCACAAAGCGGTGACGGAGACCGTAATGGTCCTTTGTACAAAATAAAGGATGATCCCAGGGTGACTGGCGTGGGGCGGTTTTTGCGTCGGACTAAGTTAGATGAAATCCCTCAATTTTGGAATGTCTTGATTGGAAATATGAGTATGATAGGACCGCGCCCGCATTTACCCGAGCAAGTAGAGCAATATCGGCAATACTATGGTAGAGTTTTTAGTATTAAGCCAGGCATTTTTGGTTTGACTCAAATAGCTCAAATATCTCGACCAGATTTACCGTTTGAAGAAGAAATTCGTCTCGACACTTACTATATTGAAAACTGGAGTTTAGGTTGGGATATTAAAATTATTATCAAATCGTTTTACATGTTGATATTTGGCAGTAAGTCAAAGGATAATTACTAACTATTTACATGAAAGTTATTACTGGACATGATTCATATACTCAATATGGTGGTGCCGAGCGCGTCTTTGAAGGTATGCATCAATTGTATCCAAATAGCCCTGTGTACACTTTAGTAGTTGATAAAAAACTTAAGGCTAACATCAGTAATTGGGATGTTAAGGTCAGTCCATTGCAAAAAATTTATAACCACTATAGGAATCTCCAACATCTCTTTGCTTTCGTACCATTCGCATTAATGTTTTTTAGTCTAGAGAAGGCAGATCTGTTGTTGACATCCAGCTCAGCTTTTCTTAAAGGTTTAAAAAAACAACCTGGAACTATCCATATAAATTATTGCCATACCCCAGCACGTTTTATTTGGAGTGATTACGTTTACGCGCTGGGAGAGGTGACTCCATTGCTGAGACCATTGGCACGCGTGTATTTAAAGTGGCTAAAAAAATGGGATTATGGTGCTGCTCAAACTGTTGACTATTTCATCGCTAGTTCTCATGAAGTTCAGGGTCGTATTAAAAAATACTATAATCGAGATAGTGAGATAATTCACCCATTTATTAATGATGATTTTTGGAAACCGAGTCGAGAGAAAGGGGATTATTTTTTAATTGCTGGACGTCTGACACCATACAAAGACTATGACAAAGTGATTTTAGCTTTCAACGAATTGGGCTGGCCACTCCACGTCATCGGAACTGGTCGTTATGAAGATTACTTGCGTTCTATTTCGAAAGATAACATCACTTTTTTAGGAAAAGTTGATGATATCTCTCTGCGTTATCAGTATAGTGGGGCGCGTGGTTTTATTTACCCACAGCTTGAGGATTTTGGGATGATGCCACTGGAAGCAGCTAAGTGTGGAACAGCGACTCTGGGATTAGCAAAGGGTGGTTCTTTGGAAACAATCATTCCAGGGCAAACTGGCGAGCTACTCGAGATCGTCGACACTGATTCGTTGATTCGAACCTTAAAAAGTTGGGATGAAAATAAATATGATCAATCAATCTTAATTGAGCATGCATTAAAGTTTAGTAAAGAAGCTTTTCAAAAAAAGTTAGCAGACTTTATTCAATTAACAATGAGCCAGCATGGAAAATAGTGGCAAAAGTATAATTGTTGACTTACGAAGTTTGCACTCCTCCGAGTATAGTGGAGTTGAGCATTATACCGTGCGTGTGCTTGAGCAGCTTCTAGAATCGGATCACGACACGATTTATCGATTATTCTACAACGGATTTTTCAAAAAAAAGTTTGACTTCTTTCATTTTATAAATGCACGGTACATTCAAACAAGAATTCCAAATCGCCTATTAAATTTAAGTCTAAAACTGTTCAGTTATCCAAAATTGGAAAAACTTGTTGGTACTCGTGGAACTATATTAATGCCTAATTGGAACACCCTAGCTGTTCAACCTGACACTAGAGTAATTTTGACTGTCCATGATTTATCACCGCAACTGATGCCGGAATATTATAGCCTGAAATCCCGTATATGGCACCGACTGTTGAATATTCCTAAACTATTAAATCGAGCCAATCATTTAATAGCTGTCTCTGAGTTTACTAAGATGTCCCTGATTGAAAAGATGGGGGTGCCATCTCATAAGATTACGGTTGCTCAATTAGGCGTTGATCATAATAATTATCTACCTAACTTAAAGGTAGAAAGGCTGAGAGAAGTTAGGAATAGATATGATTTACCCGGAGACTTTGTGCTATTCGTTGGGACTGTGGAGCCACGAAAAAACCTCCCGCGATTGATTGAAGCTTTTGAGCAAATTGATGCACCAATCCATTTAGTGATTGCTGGAAAACTGGGTTGGAAATATAATGCCTTATTACGGCAAATCGCCAACAGTCCAAAGCAACGTTTTATCAAATTGATCGGCTACATTCCAGAGAATGATAAGCCATACATCATGAAGCTTGCTCGTGTGTTTGCTTGGCCTAGTTTGTATGAAGGATTTGGCTTACCAATACTTGAAGCAATGGCTGTGGGAACTCCAGTGGTCACCTCTAGTGTCTCGAGCTTACCTGAAGTCACTGGAGATAGCGCTATTTTAGTGAACCCGCATAATACAGAAGACATCGCAAAGGCAATTCTTCAGCTACATCAAGATGAATCTTTGCGAGAGACCTATATCACTAAAGGATTACAGAGAAGCCAAGAGTTTTCTTGGGATAAATGCGCCTCAATTATTAAGACAGTTTTACACTAAAGATTTTTTTACTTGTATTATGAAGATAGGGTTTGATTTTAGAATGGGTGGAAGCATAAACGCGGGCATTGGTCGGTATAGTTTCGAGTTGCTTGTAGCAATGTTAAAGCAGAATTCCGGTAATGTTTTTGTAGTTTTTTACAATGAACACAATAGCAACCCAAAAGACATCAACACGCTTAAATCGTTAGGAGCAACTCTTGTCCCGGCCAATTATCGGCATTACTCTTTTGCAGAACAGTTATTCTTTCCAAAGTTACTAAATTCCTATAATTTAGATATAGTCCACTTTCCGAATTTTAATATTCCCATTCGGTATAAGAAACCATTTGTGGTGACTATTCATGACATGGTTCATCACAAAATCAGTGGGCACAAGAAATCACGCCTTTGGAAATATTATGCTTATCAATATATCATTAAAAAAGCAGCGCACAATTCTTTAAAAATAATTTCCGTTACAGAAACAGCCAAAAAAGAAATCATTGATTATTTAGGAGTGGAGCCTGAAAAAGTGATAGTCACCTATGAAGCTCCTGCTGTTAATGATGCTAAGCCTGTAGATGTACTGAAAATAAAAGAGAAATATCTGTTATCGCGCCCGTACTTTTTGTTTGTAGGAACTCTGGAAAGGAAAAAAAATCTTCCAATGCTAGTAAAAGCGTTTGATTTGTTTTTAACAAAATATAAATTTGATATGGATTTAGTTATTGCTGGGAAAACAGACAGACACTATCCAGAAGTCAGAGATCAAATTCTAAATTTTTCTCATAATAATCGATTGGTGCTGACTGGCTTTGTAGAAGACAATGAACAAGTCGCTTTATACCAAGGAGCATACGCATTTGTCACAGCATCTCTACACGAAGGATTTGGTTTGCCTGGCTTGGAAGCCATGAGCTATGGTATTCCAGTTTTGGCCTCAAATACACCAGTTTTTAATGAGGTCTATGATAATGGCGCAATTTACTTTGACCCTCTTGATCCTGAAGATATTGCCGAGCAGATGAATCTTCTTGCTAGCGATGTCCAATTCCACGCGCAAATGCAAAAGAAGAGTATCGCCAGAGCAGGATTATTCGATTGGGCAATCACAGCAAAACAAACGTTGGCTCTCTATCAAAGTAATGGCTCACAAGTTAAGGAATTTGAACCAGAAGATGATGATGAATAAAAAGCAAGGTAATCAAAAACAATTTGTTATTTTTGTCGGTGGGGAAACTGCTGGACCAATCACGCCACTTTTAGCGTTAGCTACTGCCTGGAAAGCGGAGGATCCTTCTATCACGCCAATCTTTTTAGATACCAAGTATTCAGTTGCCAGGTATATGGTGCCGAAACATAATTTTGAATTTCGCACTATGACTGCTGGTAAATTCAGAAGATACGGATCCATAAAAAATTTGCTGACACCGATACAAATCCTAATCGGTTTATTCCGCTCTTTGTATTTACTGATATCGATTCGTCCTAAGGTGGTGATAGGAGCGGGCGGGTATGTTCAAGTACCCGTTATGATTGTTGCTTGGATATTGGGAATTCCAAGAGTCCTCCACCAGCAAGATATTGTGCCGACCTTATCTAATAAGCTGATTGCTCCAATAGCAAACAAAATCACCACTTCGTTTAAAAAATCCATAACAGATTTTTCACAAGGACTTGGTTTTTCTAAAAATTACGAGAGATATACAAAAATAGAATGGACTGGCAATCCTTGTTTTACAAAAATAGCTTCTAAAGAAGAAGGGATTAAATTTTTCAAACTAGATAACGACTGGCCAACTGTTCTTGTGATTGGTGGTGGTAGTGGTGCCACAAGTTTAAACCAGATTTTAGAACATAACCTCCCTGATCTGTTAAAAACAGCTCAAGTCATTCACAGTGCTGGGCGGAAAAAAATGATTCAGCCCCGATTGGATTCTCCAGCATTACTTTCAAGGTTTCACCAGTATGAGTTTATTGATCGGATGGATTTGGCTTACGCTGTTGCAGATGTGGTCATTGCTCGTGCAGGGGTAGGGACTATTACTGAGTTGTCTGCTTTGGGAAAAATTAGTATTATTGTGCCAATGCCAAATTCTCACCAAGAAGACAATGCTCAGTATCTTTACGACAATAAATCAGCTATCATTCTTGATCAATCAGATATTACACCTGGATTATTTGCTCAAGTAATTAAAAAAGTCTTTTTTGACTCTGCATTACAAACGCAATTACAACAAGGGATGAAAGCAATTATGCCAACAGGAGCAACCCAGCGCATGCTTACAGTAATTAAAAAGGTTATAAACAATGACTAACACCAATAAGCCAACGGTCGGTTTTGCATTTAGTGGGGCATCCTCGCGAAGTATTTTTTATGTTGGTTTTTTAGAGGTGCTATCAGAAAATAACTTCCCAATTGATTACTTGTCCGCATTATCGGGCGGTGCAATTGTAGCAGCAAGTTATGCGTGCGGCACTTTACCAGAGTTAAAGAAGCTGGCGTTAAGCATGGATAAAGAACTAGTTTTTAACCTCATTGAACGTAGTCGCAGTCGAGGGGGTTTGTATCAGCTAAATAAGGTTGAGAGTATGTTACGGGTATACACAAAAAATCAAAAATTTGAAGAAGTTAAGCCTCGACTAGGATTTGTCGCCACCGACTTGGTCACAGAAAGTGAGGTCGTTCTTCAGGTAGGAGATATTGCTCGAGCCGTGACCGCATCATGCACGCTCCCGGGAATTTTTCAACCTCTGGAATGGGGGAATAAACAACTAGTGGACGGTGGTGTGGTTAATATCGTTCCTAGTAATGTGGCGCGTGAGGCAGGAGTGGACATCGTAATCGGCATAGATATGCGCGCAACCCGACATATTTTTAGCCCTTGGCAAATTAATCTAAAAAGGGTTTGGAATCAATTTAAACGCTTGATCTGGCCAAACCAAGTAGATGCCTTATGGCAAAAACTAGGAAGTTTTTTAGACTATCATAATATTTATGAAGATTATCAAGCTAAAGCCAGTCCTAATATGTTTTCTGTGTTGGGGAAATCCATGGATATTGCAATTAAAGCACAAAAAGTTGATAAAGATGAAAAGTTCAATTGCGATTTACTCATCGTGCCCGAAAGTGCTGAGTTATCATTTTGGAAGCGATATTTATTCTTACACTTTACTGATTTTAGTAAAACACAACAGTATTACAAATCTGGGCGTCAGACAGCGAGTCGATATTTACCACAGCTATGGCAATTGCTTTCGGAAAAAGAAACACAACTATCTAATATTAACCAGCAAGTAGCAGATCTCTTGCAAAGTAAATAAATTTATGTTGAATTTAGAAAACGTTAAAAAAATATATTTTATCGGCATCGGCGGAGCGGGAATGTCCGCAACTGCTGGGGTTGCCAAGCAGATGGGATTTGAAGTATTTGGTAGTGATAGCAAAACATTGTACGACCCAGCGAAATCTGTATTGGAACAAAATTCAATTAGCTATGTACCAGGTTATTCTGTTTCTAATATTGAACAAGCGTCAGCAGATTTATACATCGCCTCTTCAGGGGAAGACTTGAGCAACCCAGAAATGCAATACTTAAGTGAAAATGGGATTAACGCTCACTCATTTAGTGAGTTGTTAGCAAGTTTGGCACAAGACAAAATCCGCGTAGTCATTGCTGGAACTCATGGCAAGTCTACGACTACCGGTATGCTCGGCAAGATCATGCAAGAAATCGATAATAGTTCGTACATGACTGGCGCTGTGCTCCAAGTAGATGAAACCAATTTTTATGTTGGCGATGGCCACTATTTTGTTTTTGAAGGAGACGAATACAAATCTTTATATGATGACCCGACTCCGAAGTTCCATCAATACAAAGCGGATATCTTACTACTCACGAATTTAGAGTTTGACCACCCCGACATTTTCTCCAATTTAGAAGAAATGCAAAATGAATTTCGACAGCTAATTAGTGATTTACCGACAGATGGTTTAGTAGTTTACAATGCTGATAGCCATGCATTAGCCCAGATTATGCATGAAAGCAATGCTGGACAAATCTCTTTTGCATTACACAACCCAGCTGATTTTGTGGCAATCAATATCAAATCTGGAACCAAAGGAACAAGTTTTGATGTCCAATGGACAAAGCAAGGCAATCCACAACCAGTCATCGAAAGTTACGAAGTTAATCTTTTCGGAGAAATGAATGTTTATAACACACTCGGAAACATTGCTCTTTTGAGGACACTAGGATTTACACAAACACAAATCCAAGCTGGTATGGAACAATACCATGGGGTAAAGCGACGCTTTGAACTGATTGGCAAAAAAAATGACATCATTATATATGATGATTATGCCCATCATCCAACTGCAATACAAGAAACTTTACGAGCCGCTCGAATTAAATACCCTGATGCAAGAATATGGGCAGTTTTTGAGCCCCATACTTTTTCTAGAACAGAAGCAACTTTAGAGGATCTTTCTAAGTCGTTTGATTCTGCGGATATAGTTCTTTTAGCGGAAATTTATCCAGCCCGAGAAAAACCAACTACTCAAAGTATTACGAGCGAACAAGTCCTAGAAGCCATTAGTAAACATCATCAAAATGTCTCACTGGTAAAAACCAAGGATGAGGCTTTGCTCTTACTTAAAGCTCAGTTGCGACCCAAAGACGTGGTCATAGTGATGGCTGTGGGAAACTTTAATCTACTCGCGCAAGACCTGATGTTATAATTAATACAGAAGGAAATTTCATCATGAATATAAATATCAAGGCAACCAATACAACCCTGACAGAAGCCATAAGTCGCACAATCGAAGAAAAGTTAAGTGTCATTGAACCATTTTTGCGTTCAGAAGATAAGGTACATGTAGAAATCGCTGAGGATAAACATCACAATTCTGGATTGTTTAGCCGTGTAGAAGTCCATATAACACCCCATAATCATTATGCTGAGGCTGTTGGCAATGATTTTTATGAAGCGATTGATTTAGTAATTCCAAAAATCAAGCAACAACTCACTAGAGCAAAAGATAAACGGGTGAGCTTGAGACGTCGAATTGGACGTATATTTAAACGAAATCAAGATTAGTGGCACAGGAAGAAATTTGGGAGAAAGAATATAAAAACCCTAAATTAATTACCAATTCTAATCAACCGCAACTGGACTTTAAGCATTTTATTAAATGGTTGCGAAAAAGCCAACACGTAGATTTAAATGGTTTACGTGTTTTAGATTTAGGCTCAGGCACAGGAAAGAATAGTATATTTTTGGCTGAGCGGGGATGCAGTGTTGTTGGTATTGAGCTTTCAAGTACCGCTGTGCGATTAGCTGATGAAAGAGCTGGGGCTAGTGGCGTTAATGCTAGTTTCACTAAAGGCGACATCGGCACTACTTTACCATACCCAAACGCTAGCTTTGACTTAATTATTGATGTAGTATCGTCTAACTCCTTAAGCGAGTCAGAGCGAGGTACATACCTCAAAGAAATTTCAAGAGTATTACAACCAGGTGGCTATTTTTTTGTAAAAGCCTTATGCAAGGACGGTGATAAAAATGCTCAAAACTTAATCGAAAAATTTCCTGGAGAAGAGAAAGATACATACATAATGCCTAGGACAGGAATTGTAGAAAGAGTTTGGTCTAGAGAAGACATAACAAATTTTTATTGTGGTTTTGAATTTCTTTACTTTGAACGCAAAAGTAGTTACACCATATTCGAAGGCAAGCCGTTTAAACGGAATTTTTGGCTTTTATATTTGAAGCACTGAGTAAACTATTACGTCACGTATCAACATATTTGTCAATAGCCATAACATTGAAATGGTGCTATAATTATTTATCTTTACATACATTTTAAGCAGATCGTGCATGTCATTTATATCAAAAATATTCTCTTCAGTTAGTTCGGATCCATTAAAAATCTACCATTCAGAAATATCAAAGATTAATAGCTATAAAGAAGAAATTTCAGTTTTATCTGATGATGCTATTAAATCTGAGATTCAAAGCTTTAAGGATGTTTTGAGCGGAATCTCAGAAAGTGAAAAGATTTTTAAAAAATTGGTTGAAATCAGACCTCGTGTATTTGCTCTAACTAGGGAAGCAGCAAAAAGATCTATCGGTCAATTCCATTACGATGTCCAACTGGCTGGGGGCATTGCCTTGGCGAGTGGCAAAATTGCTGAGATGAAAACTGGAGAAGGAAAAACTTTAACCGCGACTTTGCCGCTGGTGCTTTTTGCTTTGGCTGGCAAAGGAGCACACTTGGTAACAGTTAACGACTATTTAGCGCGTTGGCAAGCGAGTCTAATGGGTCAGGTGTATTCACATTTAGGGTTAACAGTCGCGAGCATTCAACATGAAGCATCATTCAAATATGATACAACTTTTCAACCAGTACAAGAAGAAATTGATGAATTAGAGGGACGAATTCAAGGTTTGGTTTTGGATGTTAAGCATATGCGTCCCATCTCTCGCCAAGACGCATACGCTGCAGATATTACTTATGGAACCAATAACGAATATGGTTTTGATTATTTGCGTGATAACATGGTCCAGCAAGCCTCTCAGTTGCGTCAACGTGAATTATTTTTCGCAATCGTTGATGAAGTTGACAGTATCTTGATTGACGAGGCCAGAACTCCTTTGATCATTTCCCAGCCTGATACTGACCCTACTGATAAATACTACGAATTTGCTAAAATCGTTGGTCGACTCACTGAAAATGATGACTACAACATTGATGAAAAACATAAAGCAGCAACCCTAACGGACGATGGTATTAATAAAATTGAAGGAATTTTAAAACTAGATAATATTTACGACACCTCTAAGGGTGTTGCAACTTTACATCATATTGAACAAGCTCTGCGTGCAAAAACTTTATATTTAAAGGATCGTGACTATGTAATCCGTGATGGCGAAGTTGTCATAGTAGACGAATTCACTGGTCGTTTAATGTTTGGCCGTCGGTATTCGGAAGGTTTACATCAGGCGATTGAAGCTAAAGAGAATGTGAAAATCCAACAGGAGAGCAAAACTCTCGCTACCATTACCTTCCAAAATTTGTTTCGATTGTATGCAAAGCTGGCGGGTATGACAGGAACTGCTAAGACTGAAGAAGAAGAATTCTTTAAAATCTATCAGTTAGAAGTAATTCAGATTCCGACCAATAAACCAATGGTGCGTAATGATAGATCAGACTTGATCTACAAAAATGAAGTGGGTAAGTTTGCTGCAATCGCCAAGGATGTCAAAGAGCGCCATAAGAACGGTCAGCCTGTCTTAATTGGTACAGTTAGCATTGCAAAAAATGAATTACTAGCGGAAGCCTTAAAAAAAGAAGGTTTGCAATTTGAATTATTAAATGCTAAAAACCACGAACGCGAAGCTCAAATTGTGGCTCAAGCT
Organism: uncultured Candidatus Saccharibacteria bacterium; assembly: GCA_964477805.1. Classification (GTDB taxonomy): domain Bacteria; phylum Patescibacteriota; class Doudnabacteria; order UBA920; family UBA920; genus UBA920. The sequence continues at coordinate 24,666 of CAYZEK010000005.1, forward strand.
GGTAAACCGGGTCAGATTACTTTGGCGACCAACATTGCTGGTCGTGGCGTGGATATTTTACTTGGAGGGAACCCTGTTAACGCAGAAGATGCCGAAGCAGTGCGGAAGGCTGGCGGTTTAGCCGTCATTGGTACCGAGCGACACGAATCACGCCGTATTGATAATCAGTTACGAGGACGTGCTGGGCGCCAAGGTGACCCTGGCTCGTCACAATTCTACGTTTCAATGGAAGATGACTTAATGCGGCTCTTTGGGGGAGATCGCATGAAATCTATGATGGAAACCCTGCGTATCCCAGATGATCAACCAGTAGAAGCAAAACTTGTTTCTCGATCAATTGAATCAGCCCAGAAGAAAATTGAAGGACTGAACTTTGATACTCGTAAACATGTCTTAGAATTTGATGATGTTCTTAATCATCAGCGTGGCGTTGTTTATAAACTCCGACGCCAGTATCTAGCTGGTACAGCTGACACATCAATTAATATCAAAGAAGATATTTTAGAACTCATTCGTGATGAACTTGAATACATTGTTGAAAGAAACTTTACTGCTAACGAAAATTCGGTAGATGCGTTAAAAGAAATTTTTGAAACTGCCCACACAATTTACCCAATCAGTCAAGAAGAACGAGATACAATTTCCCAAACGCTAGAAAACTCAGGCAATCTAGAATTTGCATTAAATGACGAGCTGTATAACCGTGCGGTAAAAATAGTTGAAGCTAAAGAAGTAGAGATGGGCGTAGAGATGTATGAGCAGGTAATGAGGTTTGTGATGTTGCAATCAATTGATGCTTTATGGATGGAACATTTGGATACTATGGATCATCTACGAGATTCAGTTCGATTACGCGGATACGGACAACGTGATCCTCTTGTTGAATATAAACGAGAAGGATTTACCTTATTCCAACGCTTACTTGATGAAATTGACAAGCAGGTTGTCTATTCAATTTTAAAGGTGGGAGTTCATACTCATCCAGGAAATGATGGTCAACAACCACAAGCACATATCACCTTATCTGGAAGTGAATCCAATTCGACTGTTGCACAACTTAATAATCCAGCAGATGCCGATCCTCGCGCAGTAGGAATTGGTCGCAATGATCTTTGTTATTGCGGAAGTGGGAAAAAGTATAAGAAATGCGGTTTGGTTAATTCCTCCGAACACCAACAAAATCTAGCAGGTGGTTCCTCAAAACACGCTGTTATTGGAGGTTAAGTTGGCGGAAAAATGATTCAACCACAGCGACTACAACAATTACTAATTACTTACGCAGAAGAAGTAAAAATGTTCTTCTATTCTTATGGTTTAGCACACCTGGTGGTTGATGTTCCGATTGATCACGTTGCTATTAAGGCATTAGACAGATTAACATATGAACAATATTTGGCAATTTACGGACCTTTAAGCACAAGGCTTTCTTATGAACCTGTTGGACCCAGAGATATAGCAACTGCTGAACTTTTAAAACCACTAGATGCGGGAACATTTGGGGAAGCCCATCTTTTGGAAATCATGGAACCCAAACCGAATACCATAGCAACTACTTACGATCTGATTGACCATATTGAACTTCTTGTGCCTGACTTGGGTCCGATTCAGGACGCTTTAAAAGATAAGGGTGTGGAGTTTAAACTGCAATCAAATGAAAACCATCAAGCAGTGGTGATTCCAATAACTGAATGGGGACAAGAAGTAAAGTTTACTGACCGTAGTCTATTGGATATTGCTGAAAAACAAATTGCCGCAGGGTCGGCGAAAATTATTGAAAATAAATAATGCCTGCAAAAAAAGTCCGTCTAACTAAAAATGTATCCCCAAATCGTTACAAATTAACCATTCGTCCAGACCTGACTACCTTTACTTTTGCCGGCGAAGAGATAATCCATCTCTACCTAAAAAAGCCGTCTCAAACAATAGTTTTACATAGTAAAGATATAGAAGTGCTCGGAGGGTATTTTGTTGATGGGAAAATCAGAACTAACATTCAAAACATTTCTTATAATCAGAAAACAGAAACTGTTCAGTTACGATTTACCCAGAAGCTGGTATCAGGGAAGGGGAAGTTACACTTGCATTTCCGCGGATTGATTGCAGAGGACTTGCGTGGGTTTTATCGTAGCCAATATTCGCACCAAGGACAAACTAAACATTTAGCTACAACGCAATTCGAGGCCACTAATGCCAGACGCGCCTTCCCTTGCTTTGACGAACCTTCACACAAAGCAATTTTTGAACTAACTTTGGTGTTACCTAAACAACTTACAGCAATTTCTAATACTATTGAAACAGCTACACCACAAGGAGTGGAACATGATCCTGGCTACAAAGTGGTTAGATTTTCTCCCACCCCGAAAATGTCCACGTATTTATTGGCATACATAGTAGGGGAGTTTGAATCCTTGGAGGCAAAAACAAAAACTGGCATAAGAATCAGGGTATTTACTACACCAGGGAAAATACATCAAGCAAAATTTGCTTTAGAAGTCGCAACGAAAAGCTTGGACTTTTTAAATGAATACTTTGCAATCCCATATCCTTTGCCAGTTTTAGATCTTGTTGCAATTCCAGATTTTTCTGCTGGCGCAATGGAAAATTGGGGGGCAGTTACTTTCCGTGAATCTGCATTATTAGTTGATGAAGAACACACTGCATTCGCTAACAAGCAACATATCGCTGAGGTAATCGCTCATGAACTTGTGCATCAATGGTTTGGGAACCTGGTCACTATGGAGTGGTGGACACATTTGTGGCTTAACGAAAGTTTTGCAGCGTTTATGTCCTATGTGGTGATTGATAAATTATTCCCTGAGTGGAAATTTTGGACCCGGTTTGTGATGCATGATCATGCCAATGCATTGCAATTAGATGGCTTAAAAAATACTCATCCGATTGAGGTGGAGGTTGAGCATCCAAGCCAAATCTCAGAGATTTTTGATGCTATCAGTTACGACAAAGGAGCCAGCGTGCTTCGAATGCTCCAAAATTATATTGGTCATGATAACTTTCGTGATGGACTGCGGCACTACTTAAAAAAATACCGTTATAAAAACACCTCGTCAAAAAACCTTTGGGATTCTTTTGAAAAAATCTCAAAAAAACCAGTCGGGCTATTTATGAAGCAATGGATATCTAAACCAGGCTATCCATTAGTGTCGGTAGTTGAACAAAAACCTGGGAAAGTCCTAGTGTCTCAGGAGCGATTTGCATTTCAACTCACGAATGATAAAACAAAATGGCCGGTCCCGTTGCAATTTGAGCTGAAAAAAAACGAATATAGCAACCTTGACCTACTAAAAGTTAAATCAAAGCAATTTAGTCTTCCCATTGACAGTAAATTTATTAAGGGCAATCCGGAAGAGACTGGATTTCATAGAACAATTTATAGCCCATCCTTGTTGGCCAAGCTCTATGAGCCAATAAAAAACCAAGAGCTTTCTGTGATTGATCGATTTGGGATCATTCGTGATCTGTCTGCAGTGGTAAAAAGTGGCCGTTTGCCAACATCAGCCTATCTGGAATTCCTGACAGCTTATCAGAACGAAGACAGCTACATTATTTGGACGGAGATTCTCTCAGGAATGGCAGAAATTCACAATTTATTCTCTGTTGAAAAGAATTTGCAAAACAGACTTGAGAAATTTTATTTACAAATTTTAAAAACAATCGTAGATAAGGTTGGGTGGTCTGTGGATCACAATGAAAGTCAGGCTCGCTCATTATTGCGTAGCGCGGTTTTATATGCTTACGGTAATTATGGGGACACTGCTACTGTTCTTCACGCGGAGAAAATATTCATAAACAGAAAGCGGAAAAAAATTAATCCAGACCTACGCGCTACTGTATACGCCTTAAACTCCATTGATGCCGATTTGAAACAAATGCGTGAGTTAGAACAAATGTTCATTTCCGCAGAATTACAGGAAGAACAACGTCGAATTGGCAGGGCACTAATGCTTGCAAAATCTCAAAAACTTTACCTCCGGAACTTAAATTTCACCCTTTCTAATAATGTCAGGTCACAAGATGCGCCGTTGCTTATTGCATCTGCACTCACAAACACCAAAAACAGAATTGTTGGTTGGAGATGGCTCCAAAAAAACTGGCAAAAACTTCATCATCTTTACCACGAAGACCATCTGCTTCTTTGGATAATAAAACCTTTAGGAGATTTTACTGACTTAAAAACACTTCAGGAAATAAAGCGCTTCTTTAGCAAAAATCCAGTGCCTTCTGCTAGCAGGACTGTGGAGCAAGTACTTGAGAAAATTAGTTTAAACTCGGCTTGGTATAAACGTGATAAAAATGATATCTCTAATTGCGTAAATTACCTCAGAGGGTTATAATATTTAGGAAATTAATTTAATTACTGCATGAAATCTATATTGACAAAGGTACTATTGCTGGCTGGAATATGCTTAATTGCATTGTCAGCTGCGTGGATTGTGTGGCCATCAGGAAGCCGAATCGACCTCACTAAGTTAGGGATTAACTATAAAAAACAATTTAGCAACCACTTGGGTCTTGACCTTCAAGGAGGTTCACAATTAGTTTATAAAGCCAATTTTAAGGACATTGGCGAAGCTGATCGTAGCGAAGCATTAAATTCTGTACGCGATACAATTGAGCGTCGAGTAAACAGTTTCGGTGTTTCAGAACCATTAGTGCAAATCCAAGGAAGTGATCAAATTGTTGTCGAGCTTCCAGGAATAGGGGATGTCAATAAAGCTATTGAACAAATTGGCCAAACCCCACTCTTGGAATTCAAAACACAATCGGCTAATCCAAAAACACCCGAAACAACGGTAGATGAAAACGGCAAGGTTGTGATAGATCAAAATGCGGCATTAAAAAATCAATTTGAATCAACTGGCTTATCTGGAAAACAATTAAAACGTGCCACTGCTGATATTCAACAAGGAACCGGCTCCTTGGGTGGTGAAGTTGTAGTCAGATTGCAATTTGACGATGAAGGAACTAAACTTTTTGGCAAATTAACCTCTGAAAATGTTGGTAAGCAGATTGCGATTTTCCTTGATGGGGAAATTTTAAGCGCTCCAACTGTCCAGAATGCAATTACTAACGGTGAAGCCGTTATCACAGGAAACTTTACAGCTGATACAGCAAAAGAATTAGCAACCCGTTTAAATTCTGGTGCATTACCTGTGCCAATTGAATTAATATCTCAACAAAATGTTGGCGCAACGCTTGGCCAGGAATCAATTAACAAGTCAATAATTGCAGGATTAATTGGTTTAATTTTGATAGTTATTTTCATGCTAGCAAATTATCGTTTCCCAGGAGTGTTGGCTGTTATTGCTCTTGCGATATATATTTTAATGTCCATTGCGATTTTTAAGATCGGTATTTCAATTACAGCCGTCATTCTAGTTGGTGTATTCTTCCTATTAGGAATTACAGTTAGTCGTTGGTTTGGTTTTTTGGCTCTAATTAGCTATGTTGGGCTAATATTCCTTAACGGTGTGTCCCCAGTCACTTTGACTTTGGCAGGCATCGCTGGTTTTATTCTTTCGGTTGGTATGGCGGTTGATGCAAATATTTTGATTTTTGAACGCCTGAAAGAAGAAATTCGTTCTGGAAAAGACATTAATAAAGCCATTGATGATGGTTTCGCGAGAGCGTGGTTATCTATTAGAGACTCCAACGTCTCGAGTTTAATAACCACTTTAATCCTATACATGTTTGGGACACCTTCCATTAAAGGTTTTGCCGTTACTTTGGCAATTGGTATCATTATTTCCATGTTCACTGCAATTACGATTACTCGGACCTTTTTAAAACTGTTTGTTACCAGCAAAGTAATGTCGCACCCGTGGTTATTTGGAGTAAGTATGCGTAAGAAGTTAACAGAAGTACAGAATTAATTTACTAAACATGAAAATTTTAAACTATTACAAATATCTTTTTGCTCTATCTGGTATAATTCTGATTTTGGGCATTGCCTCGATGGCGATCTTTGGTTTTCACTTTGGGGTAGACTTTAGAGGTGGGACAGTGACTGAGATAACTTTTAATCAGTCTTTTGATCAAGATAAGCTCCGCTCCGTTTTAGACAGTAATGGCTTGAAAAACTACCAACTACAACCAGCTGGTAATAATGGGTTGATTATCAAAACAGAAGCCCTCAACAAAGAGCAATACGACAAGATTTCTGCAGAAATTCGCACTCAAGTAGGGGAATTCCAGGAAAAGCGCTTTGATTCAATTGGACCAGTTGTTGGAAATGAGTTAAAACGCAAGGCTCTTTACCAGTTAGTAATAGTATCCTTGGGAATCGTTGTATATATCGCTTATGCTTTTCGTAAAGTCAGCCGACCAATTACACCGATCCAATTTGGCGTGGCGGCAGTTATAGCCTTAGTTCACGATTTGTTAATCGTGATGGGAATATTCTCTATATTAGGCCACTTCTATAATATTGAAATAGACAGTTTATTTGTGACAGCCATGCTCACAGTGCTTGGTTTTTCTGTACATGACACCATTATTGTTTTCGACCGTATTCGTGAGAATCTGCGGGTTTATGCAGGACAATCAATTGAATTTATTGTTAACCACAGCATTTCTCAGACACTTGTCCGCTCTCTAAACACCAGCTTAACCGTGTTATTTGTTTTATTGGCTCTGTTGTTATTTGGCGGGGCTTCGATCAAATACTTTGTATTAGCGTTGTTTATTGGTATCGCGGCAGGCACATATTCTTCGATCTTCGTAGCCTCACCAATACTCGTCCTGTGGCAAAACTGGCGTACTAAAAAACGTTAATACAAAATAATAACTAACTGCCAATTAAATTAGGCAGTTTTTTATTATCCCATAAAGTTTGACACTCTATGAAAAGTATGGTATAATCGTTGAGCTAATGAATTTATCCTAAAAATAGGTGAATACAGTCATATTATGGGAATATTAGACACTATCATTGATTCTCACCAAAAAGAATCTTTACAACAATTTGAACTGAATTTGATTATAAGCAAAATTCTTGAACCTCTTAAATCAAGAGAGAAAACTATTTTATCCAAGCGTTATGGTCTTTCAGGTGAAGAAATGCAAACTCTTAAAGCCGTTGGTGAAGAACAAGGTTTAACACGTGAACGTGTGCGCCAAATTGAAAAAGATTTGCTGAAAAATCTTAGACATGGAGTACAGCAGTTAGACTCTTTCATTAGTGCGCGGGATTTGTTACTGACAACAATTACTGAGCATGGTGGAATTATGTCCGAGAATATCCTTATGGATCATCTTGGTGCAGAATCCACTGAAGAATCCAATGCTTTAAAATTCCTACTTAACTTGATTACTGAAATAGAAGAGCATGGTCAAGATGAACACATGAAACAATCATGGTATCGTCTTGGCTTTGATAAAGACTTTTTGAAAGAATTTATCAAAACTACTCAAGAAATTCTAAATAATCACGGTAAACCGCTTCAACCAGAAGAATTTATTCAAAAATTCATCAATTCAGATTTTTTCCAAAAATTTGAATCACAATTACCACCAAGAGTAATTATTAATTATTTAAATACTGCTACAAAGGTTCACAAAAACCCGTTCGGTGAATTTGGGTTACACCATTGGAATGAAATTCGTCCAAAAGATGTTGGCGACAAAGCGTATTTGGTGATGAAGCATCATAAAAAACCGGAGCATTATTCTGTTATTACAGACTTAATCAATCAACATAGTTTAGATAAACGAACAGCATATAAAGAAACAGTGCATAACAAGCTGATTAAAGATAAGCGTTTTGTGCTTGTTGGTAGGGGAATCTATGCCCTTTCCGAATGGGGCTACAAGCCAGGAGTCGTTTCAGATATTATTGTGAATGTATTAAAAGAAGCTAATGGGCCGATGACTCGGGAAGCAATTATTGAAGAGGTGTTGAAGCGCCGAATGGTGAAGCCTAATACTATTTTAGTTGGTCTTTCAAATAAAAAACTGGTAAAAAAAGTGGGCAAGAATCTGTATAGTCAAATTTAGCTTAAACTCAACTCACAGTCCGGAGTACTTCAATCTCAACCTAAGAAACAAAATTAAAATCACACATGAATAACGGATCTCTTGATAATATTAATTCAGTTTTTGGGACAATATGGTTATTATTCAGTCGTGGTGGCTGGATAGTTTTTGTGTTACTTCTGATTTACATCCTGTTCAAGTTATACATGAATGAGATCCAAACTCAATACAAAAAAAGTATTTCTTGGACCTTTTATGAAATAAAACCACCAAAAGAGAATTTATCAAGTTTTTACAGTGCTGAACAAATTTTCATACAGCTCCATCAATTATTTGATAACTGGAGTTCACAAGAAAAATTTCTTGAAGGGAGATTGGTATTTTGGGTTTCACTAGAAATAGTCAGCCTTGGTGGAAAAATCTCCTTTGTTTTACGAGTACCAACCAAACAAAAAGATTTGGTTGAAGCTTCCTTCTACGCAAACTATCAGGATATTGAGATAAATGAAATTGAGGATTATCTATCTCATTTTGATTACAACCCAGATGATGATAGGTACCAGATGTTTGGTACGGAGTTTGTGCTGGTGGAAAAAGAGGTTATCCCAATCAGAACTTACCGAGAATTCATCAGCCTAAAAGGTCCTGATGCCAGTGAAAAGGTGGTAGATCCATTGAGCCCGCTCCTAGAAGTTTTTAGTCGGGTGAGTTCTGGTGAAATGTATGCATTGCAAATTATTATCAAACCAGAAGCTGATGGCTCTTGGAAAAGCGAAGCGGAAAAATTAGTCACAGAATTAGCGGGAGAAAAAGATTTTCAACAACTAGACGACATTACTAAATTGAGGATTACCGCTATCAAAACAAAGTTAGGGAAGCCAGGATTCAAAACCAAAATTCGCCTACTTCACATGGGCACTAAAGAACATTTTAACTCCGATGCTAAAAAGCTCATCCTAAGTCCTTTAAAGGTTTTTAGCTCCACAAATTTTAATAGTTTCAAACCAGCTTTTTCGCCTAAACTAAACTACCAAATTTCCCCAACTCTTGAAGCTCCTTATATTGATTATTGGGTTCGTAAACGCAAAATTGCTATTTTTAACGCCTTCAAAAGCCGGAGTACATGGATTGGGGAGCCAATGTATATTTTAAATACCGAAGAATTAGCAACTCTTTTCCATTTTCCTGTTACGGCTGATGTTAAAATCCCATCTGTAGAAACTGTTGATTTCAAAAAAATCCAACCCCCGGCAAACTTGCCAATCTGATAAAATATTTATATGGACCAAGAAAAAGAACAAATCAATTTTTTTGCTAAAACTAACTTCCGTAATCGGCAAGTGCCTTTTGGCATTAAAACCGATGACCGTCGTCGCCATATGTATGTTATCGGTAAGACTGGGATGGGCAAGACTACCATGATGGAAAACATGGCTATTCAAGATATTCGGAATGGTAAAGGGGTCTGTTATATTGACCCGCATGGAGATTCCATTCGTAAAATTTTAGATTATGTTCCTAACGACCGCATTAATGATGTTATTTATTTTAATCCAGCAGACTTGGATCATCCGATTGCCTTCAATATTTTAGAAGCAGTTGATAGCAAATATAAACATCTGGTGGCGTCTGGTTTAATGGGTGTATTTACAAAAATTTGGGCTAGCATGTGGTCAAGTCGAATGGAGTACATATTAAATAATACAATTTTAGCGTTACTTGATAGCCCGGGCAATACCATGCTAGGAATTGTTCGCATGTACGTTGATAAAAAATACCGCAAAAAAATTGTGGATGGAATTAAAGATCCAATGGTGAAAGCTTTTTGGCTTGAAGAATTTGCTAACTACGCAGAAAAATATCGAACAGAAGCTGTTGCCCCTATTCAAAATAAAGTTGGGCAGTTTTTGAGCTCCGCAGTTATTCGCAATATTGTTGGCCAGCCCAAATCGACCATTGACCTAAGAGAGATAATGGATGAACAGAAAATCTTGTTATTAGATTTATCCAAGGGTAAAGTAGGCGAAGACAATTCAGCGCTCTTAGGTGCAATGATAATTACTAAATTACAATTAGCTGCTTTGTCGCGCGTAGACATCCCAGAGGAAAAACGCAAGGACTTTTATCTGTACGTTGATGAATTCCAAAACTTTGTCACAGATTCTTTCGCTACTATTCTAAGTGAAGCTCGCAAGTATCGCTTAAACTTAACTATGGGGCATCAATATATTGGTCAACTCATGCCTGAAAACAATACTAAAATGCGTGACGCTGTATTCGGCAACGTCGGAACAATGGTCGTATTCCGGGTCGGTGGAGCAGATGCCGAATATTTAGAAACTGAGTTTGAGCCTGCATTCACACCAAATGATATTGTAAATATTCCAAAATACAATGTTATTTTAAAACTCATGATAAATGGCGTGGCTAGCGATCCTTTTACAGCCACCACAATTCAAGTTGACGAAAATTGGTTTACTGGAAATTCCGAAAAAGTGATTAAGGTGTCGCGGGAACGTTACGCCAACCCAAGCTCTGAAGTAGAGGATAAAATCAATCGCTGGATGGGAGCAGAGTTCCATGAGGCATCCGCAGAGGAAGCTAATAAACAAGACAATATTGCTCCAATTCTTACTGAACCACAAAATGAACCTGACCAAGATATCCCCGCGCAACAACCAAAAATAAAAATATCAACTGCTTTCCAAGAGCGGGTAAGGAACATGAGCAATGAACCCAAAAATATCCGCAAACCTATTAAGAACCAAAATAAAAAACCAATAAACAAAGCTAAAATCAATCCAATTTGGGATACAGCGGCATCGATAAATTCAAACAAACAAAATAATGCGTTGGAAAACGCAACAAAAGATATAAATTTTTCGAAAACAACAGTTGAGCATTTATCTAGCATAGATAATGCATCAAGCGGTCAACATATATTGAAACCAGGGGAGACCCATCAACTATAATTATCAACCCTGCTGAAAATCTAAACCAGTAAAAGTCTACGCTGGTAGTTATGCCAAATGTTTTTGCATTTCTGCTTCAATCAAATTTCGGGGAGCTGCGCCGATGAGTTCTCCGACAACCGCGCCGTTTACAAAAAATTTCATTGTAGGAATACTCATAATATTAAACTGACCAGTTAGCTCAGCATTTTCATCAACATTTACCTTAGCAATCTTAAACTTCCCATCATACACTTCGGCTAACTCAGACAAAATCGGACCGACAATTTTACAAGGACCACACCAAACCGCCCAAAAATCCACAAGTACAGGAATGGTTGATTTTAGCACTTCTTCTTCAAAATTATCTAAAGTAACTGTAACTTCTTTCATCTTTTTACTATAAAATTATAATTGATTTGCTTGTTTAGCATAGCTTTTCATTAGTAGCTTGTCAATGAAATATACACTATACTATATCTATGCAAAAAAGTAAGGTCTTTAAACATACTGCTTGGTTGTTCGGAACCTTGATTGTAATTGTAATAGTTGCATTAGCCTTGGCGAGACCAATGTTGGCACCTGGATTCAATCCCGGGGTGTTAGGTATCAAAAGTGCGGATGATAAATCTTCTGACCAGGGGATGATATTTTCACCAGAGAACATAGGGAAAATTGGCGCAGGGGTCAAAGCAGACAGCTTCCTTGTGTTCAATGAATCCAGTGGCCAGGAAATTGCTGCCAAAAACCCAAACACCCCACTGGCTATCGCTAGTATTACTAAACTAATGACGGCCTATGTTGTTCAAAAATACGGTAATCTAGATGACATTTGGGCAATCACTCCAGCTAGTACTAATGAGATAAGTCCAATTTTGAAACTCAAAATAGGAGATAGAGTGAAAGTACAAAACTTGATTGATTCAATGTTAGTCGGTTCAGCTAATGACGCCGCTGCGGCACTCGGCCAATATTTAACCACGATCAAAAATCGTTCCATCATTGATTATATGAATGACGAAGCAAAAACCTTGGGAATGAGTTCAACTCATTATGAAAACCCCATCGGCTTTGATAGCGAGCAAAACTATTCAACCGCAACAGATTTAAAACTGTTATTAACAGCGATTCGTCCCCTAACTTTATTTTCATCTTTAGACCGAGAGCAATCTTACAACTTCACTAGCGAAAATGGTAATCAGTATTTTATCAAAGCAACAAATACACTAATATCAACTGATCCTGAAATTCACGCAATCAAAACAGGCTTTACTGATGAGGCTGGTGGGGCAATGATCACTGCCATTTATCATGCAAATAAAAAATTTGTCATTATCGTGCTCGGCAGTACGAATCGAGAAGATGATACTGAGCTACTCAAAAAACAGGTGATTCAAGAACTAGACCAATAGTCTTATTGCTACACGCAGGCTTGAATGTGGTATAATATATCTATGTCAACTGATATATTAATCAAAATTTTCAGCATGAGTACGATAGCATTTTTGTTTGCTATCATTATCACTCCACTGCTTACAGAATTGCTCTACAAATTTAATTTAGGAAAGCAAATCCGTTCTGACGGATCTACGCCTGTCCATTCTGAGTTGCACGCCAAAAAACGGGGCACTCCCACTATGGGCGGGGTTTTGATTTGGGGTACAGCCTTGGTGTTAGCTGGAGGGTTTTGGTTTTTAGATCGAATATTAAATTTAGGACAATTCCATATTTTTAATTTCCTCACTCGTAAAGAAACCCTGCTACCACTCGGGGCTATGGCTGGTGCGGCCATTGTTGGGTTTATTGATGATTTTTTAGATATCCGTGGCAGAGGACACATGGGGCGTGGGTTGAGATTCCGAGTAAAAGTTTTTTTATACCTACTCGTAGCTAGCATCGGAGCGTGGTGGTTTTATGTCAAACTAGGGTTTGATTCTGTGCATATCCCTTTCTACGGTGATATATTTTTAGGATTGTTATTCATTCCATTTTTTTTACTTGTTGTAGTCGGCACAAGTTTCGCAGTGAACGAAACTGATGGCCTAGACGGGTTAGCAGGTGGTACTTTATCGATTGCATTTTTTTGTTTTGCAATTATTGCTTATGTGCAAGGCCGAGAAAATTTGGCAACTTTGTTGGGTATTATTTGTGGAGGGCTGTTAGCGTTCCTTTGGTTTAACGTTCACCCGGCCAGGTTTTTTATGGGAGACACTGGATCAATGGCTCTAGGTGTACTGTTGGCTATTGTGGCTTTTTTAACGAATAGCGTTTTGTTACTCCCAATTATCGGAATTATTTTTGTTATTGAAGCAGCGAGTTTTTTTATTCAAATTTTTTGGCGAAAATTTTTCAAAAGAAAATTCTTTATTTCAGCACCAATACATCACCACCTAGAAGCACTCCAGTGGCCAGAATCAAAAATCACTATGCGATTCTGGATTCTTAGCGTCGTTGCTGGAATTATCGGGGTCATTATTTACTTTATAGATAAATAAATGTATTCACTACTCATTAAGAATGCAAATGTAATCGATGGCACTGGCAGTGCGCCAGTATTGGCGGATGTCGCCATAAACGATGACTTGATTGTCAATATCGCCTCGCATATTAATTCACCAGCAAAAGAAGTCATCCATGCGCAAGGGAAAATTTTAACTCCTGGTTTTATTGACCTGCAAAATCACAGCGATAGCCACTGGCGCTTGTTTGATGGACCGTTATTAGAGAGTATGGTAACTCAAGGATACACCACATTAATGGTGGGGAACTCTGGGGCAAGCTTGGCGCCTTTAATTTCTGACCAGTCTTTAATGAGCCTTCAAAAATGGCATCATCTAGAAGGGGTTAACATCAATTGGCGTAGCTTTACAGAATTTGCAGAAACAATGTCTCAAAAAACATTCGGGACAAACATTGCTAGCTTAGTTGGCTATTCTACATTACGACGGGGTCTCATCGGCGATCGTCAAAGCGCTGTATCCGTAGAAGAACTTCAAACCTTAAAACGATTGGCCGAGGATGCTATCAACGAAGGTGCTTTTGGAATCTCGACTGGTTTTGCTTACGCTCATGAAGCAAATATTTCTGATATTGAGCTTTACGAGATAGCTAAAGTAGCTGCTTCTAAAAATGTCTACATTGCAATTCATCTCCGAGATGAAGGCGAGAGTGTAATTGAAAGCGTCCGTGAAGTCATCGGTGCGGCTGAACAAGCAAATGCTAATCTAAAGATTTCACATCTCAAGATTCGACACAAAAAGAATCAACAACTAGTTAGTAATGTGTTATCTGAATTGGAATCCGCCTGGCACAGAGGGCTAAATGTAAATTTTGATGTATATCCCTATACTTCTACTTGGCAAGCGCTTTATACTTACTTGCCATCATGGGCAACGATGGGTGGTAGAGCAAACTTACTTAAAATTCTAAAAGAACCCACTCAGAGAACCAAAATATTATCTGCTCTCATTAACTCTCCTAGTAACATTCCAAATTTGATGATTGCCTCTACATCAACAAAGCTGATGGTGACAGGGAAACGGATATCCGCAATAGCAAGTGATTTTGGAACAACTAGCGAAGAAGCTCTGTTGCATTTAATTGAAAATGGCGGTAGCGAAATTCTTGTTTTTGATACTAGTTTGGACGAAAAAACTGTGAAAGATTTTTGCAACCATGCGCTTGGTTATATTGGTACTAATGGTAGTGGGTATTCAATTGCTGATACTGACAAACTAATCCATCCGCGTTGTTTTGGAACAGCCCCTAAGTTCTTGCACAATGTCCTCCGTGACAAATCTATTTCATTAAGTGATGCTATCTACAAGCTCACTTCCGGACCAGCCAAAAAAGCCGGCATCCTAAATAGAGGTATAATTGCGATTGATGCTAAAGCTGATTTAGTATTATTTGATCCAGAAATCATAAATTCCCAAGCAAGTATAGAAAATCCATATCAATATGCTGACGGGATTTCTCATGTTTGGGTAAATGGAACATTAACTGTAACCAACAAGACTATGACAGGTAACCAGTCTGGAGTTTTCTTAAAGAGAGCCTAATGAATATTAATGATTTAATATCAAAAAAAATAGGAATTCTTGGGTTTGGACAAGAAGGTCAAGCTATTTTAAATTTTTTAGGAAAATCTGGCTTGCAAGCCACAATATATGACGAAAAACCAAGAGAAGATTGGTCAGATGAAGCACGAGATCTAGCCGATACTTTTAGTTCAGTAGTTGTAAGCGGTAAAAATTATCTGGACACAATTTCTGAATGCTCAATTTTGTTTAGAAGTCCGGGGATTTGGCGGAATCACCCAAAAATCTTATCTGCCGAAAATCAAGGTGCCATAATAACTAGTCAAACAAAATGGTTTTTTGAAAACACAAATGCAACTATAGTGGGAGTAACAGGCACCAAAGGAAAAGGAACGACGAGCTCGTTAATTTACGAAATATTAAAACAGTCTGGCAAAACCACATATTTAACAGGTAACATAGGCAAAATTCAACCATTGGAATTTCTGGATGAAACTACTGCAGATGATGTAGTTGTTTTTGAATTATCTAGTTTTCAACTCCAAGATTTAACCACTAGTCCGCATATCGGAGTGTGCTTGATGGTCACTTCTGACCATTTAAATCATCACTCCGATTTAAAGGAATATCATCAAGCTAAATCTAGCATAGCCTCATTTCAAACCCCTTCAGATACAATGATCTACAACGCTGACTATCCAGCTTCTGCTCAGATTGGACAACAAGGCGATGGCACCAAACTAATAATTTCTTCCAAAATTGAGCCCAAACATGGTGCATTCATTTCAGAAAATTCTATTACCTTAATTGGATTACCAGATTTAGAAAATCAAAATAAAAAAATCATAGATTGCACTAATAGAAATTTACGAGGAGCACATAATTTAGAAAATATTGCCGCTGCGGCTTTAGTTACCTACACTTTAGGGATTGGTGTAACTGACATAGAAGCTATTAGTAAATCATTTTCAGGGCTAGACCACAGACTCCAATACGTAGGAACATTTAACGGTGTTGGTTATTACAACGATTCGATTTCCACCGTTCCGGAAACAACTATTGCTGCATTGAATTCATTTTCTGAGCCAACCCATTTAATACTAGGAGGGTCAGATAAAGG
>CAYZEK010000006.1:0-37835 GCA_964477805.1 uncultured Candidatus Saccharibacteria bacterium
AGTTAATGGTAATACAAAAAAAATTTTAGATTTAGCTGATGACATAATTGAAATTCCTATGTCAGGGCAAAAGGAGAGCTTGAATGTTTCTGTGGCTTGTGGGATTGCTTTGTATGGCATTAGCGTAAATGGCTTTTTTCAAAGAAAGCAATAAATTTAACATAACTTAACAAGACTTAACTCCGATGTAACGATTTCGTGGATAACTCGTCTGGTTCTATTATATTTTTGTTTCATACTCTAAAACCCCTTAAGATATAAGGGATTTTTTTATTTGCATTGGATTATGATTTATTGCTTCATGGGCTAGAGTGGGATATAATGATTAAGTAGTGGAAGAAAGTGGTATGAAGTGGGGATAAGTGGGTGGAAAAGTGGACAGCTAGACTTACATCAAAATTAACTTCGCTTAAGAAAGCCAGAAAATACTGATATGTTTATTGGTGAATACAATGGAACAATTGATGATAAAGCGCGTGTTAGCATCCCAGCTAAGTTTCGTAGCTCTTTAAAAAATAAAGTTGTCATTACCCGAGGGTTGGATAATTCTTTGGTTCTGTATACATTAGACGAATGGAAAAAGCTCGCTGAAAAATGGGCCAGTCTCCCAATTTCTACAGCTAACACCAGGGCTTTTTCTCGTCTGATGCTTGCAGGAGCAATGGATTGCGATATTGATAAGCAAGGCCGTGTTATCCTGCCGGTGTACTTAAAAGAATTTGCGAAGATTAGCAAAAAATTAGTTTTTGCTGGTATATATAATCGCATTGAAATCTGGAGCGAAGAGCTTTGGACTAAGTACAAGAAACAAACAGAAAAAAACAGCAACCAGATTGCTGAACAGCTTGGGGACTTAGGGGTTTAGGTGATGACAAAACCTCTTTCTACACAATCAAGCGATTACTTCCACATCCCAGTTCTTTTAAAACAAGCAATTACACTTCTTAATCCTCAGTCTGGCGATCAATTTATTGATGCTACACTTGGTGGTGGTGGATATACTAATGCATTGCTAAAAAAGGTTCGGCCACACGGTACAGTACTAGCAATTGATTTAGACAGCCTTGCGTTAAAAAATGCAAGAATAAGCTTCTCTCAAGCAGTCCAACAACGGAATTTGATTTTAGCCCATGGAAATTTTGCGCAGATTGATAAATTTGTGATCGCACACAAAGAAATTTCGGGCGTAAATGCAATTGACGGTATTGTCGCAGATATCGGTCTGTCCAGTTTCCAGCTAGATCAGTCTGGTAGGGGAATAACTTTTCAGAAGAAGGAACCGTTGGATATGCGGTTTAACTTATCTTCTACTGAACCAGATGCACGTTTTATACTTAATGAATTTTCAGCAGAAGCGCTGGCTAAGATATTTTCTGATTACGGTGAAGAGAAAGAGAGCAAAAAAATTGCCAAAGCAATAGTTCAGTTTAGAGCTAGTAACAAACTTCACTATACTACTGATTTGGTTGAAATTATCCAGAGTGCATTACCAAAACCAGTTCGACATAAATGGACTGACTCTGCTCGCCGAATTTTTCAGGCGTTGCGCATTGCTGTCAATCACGAACTGGAGAATTTAGAGACATTCTTGCCCAAAGCTTTGGATTTAGTGAAACCAGGTGGTGTAATTGTCATTGTGTCATTCCATTCACTGGAGGATCGGATGGTTAAACAATTTTTCTTAGAGTCAGCCAAAGGTTGTATTTGTCCAAAAGATTTCCCTATTTGCTTATGTAACCGGACGCCCCAAGTGGAGATTCTTACGAAGAAGCCAATTATTGCTGAAGCAGATGAACTTGTGAATAATCCGCGAAGTAATTCTGCTAAACTTCGTGCCATTCGTAAATTATAAATTAACCCGAATTTAAAAAAATAAAAACAAACTATGTCTAAATCATTCAGTCTGACAATCCCACGCTTAACATCAATCACCAAGTCTAACGTTTCTTCTAAAACTAATAATAAGCGAGCATCTGCTAGCGGAAGTGGTAGGGTGTTAATGGTGCGTCCGACTGCAAAAAAGATAGCAAGTCGTAACCGTATCAACAATGTAAATTTGATTCGTACCGTTAGTGTAGTTGGCATTGCCACCCTTGCGCTATCGTTTGGTTTTTATGTATTTATGATAAATGCATATGCCTCTAAGGGCTATGAACTCAAAAAGCACCAAGCCTCAATACAAGAATTGCAGGAGACAAACAAACGACTAGTTGTTGAGCAAGCGGCTTTTGGTTCTATCGTTAAAATTAATGATGTTGCTAGTGCCGCACATATGGTGCCTGTGACTGGAGAAGAGTTCTTAGTGGCAAATCAAGTGAGCACACGTTAGTAGTTACAAGTATCCATGGCTCCCAAATCATATTCAATAGATAAAATATACAAAAAAAGAATAGTCTGGATGACTGTTCTTTTATTGCTATGCCTAGGGGTGATTTCTACACGACTCGTTAGCTTGCAATTGGCTCAAGGCGGTGAGTATCGGGCTCAGGCTGATGGTCAGAGGACTAGTGTCCGAACAATCACACCGACCCGTGGTGAGATTAAAATTGCTGATCGTTTTTCTGGTCATCCAGCCACTGTTGCTACATCAATAGAAAAACCTTTAGTTTATGCTATCCCATCTGGGATGGTAGACAGGGTCGGTGTTGCCAAAGCTTTGGCCCCCATTTTAGGGATTTCGGAGCAGGAAATATTAGACAAAACAGCAGACACATCAAAAAAATATGTACCTCTAAAAAAACAGATTAGTGATGAAGTCAAAAAACAAATTGAAGATTTACATCTAGAAGGCATTGCTTTTGATACAGAGATAATTCGTTTTTATCCCGAAGGTTCGTTTTTGAGTCAGTTAATCGGTTTTGTCGGTTATCAGGGAGATGTTAAAACCGGAGCCTACGGAATTGAGCAGGCATTTAACGAGTATTTAACCGGGATTCCTGGTCGACTAGCTCAAGAGGGTTCGGCTAGTGGTGCTTGGATTTTTGGTGCAAGACGAGACAGTCAACCAGCAGTTGATGGTGAAAGTATTTTGTTGACGATTGATAAAACGGTTGAGTTTAAGGCTGAAAGCATTTTGAAGTCTGCCGTAGATGATAATCAGGCCGACAGTGGTTCTATTATTATCATGGATCCAAAAACCGGGGCAATTATTGCCATGGCAACTTACCCCACTTTTGATCCGAATGAGTACGCTAATGTGAAAGATCCGACAGTATACAACAACCAAACTACATTGGGGGCATATGAACCTGGCTCCATATTTAAACCAATCACCATTGCTGCGGCAATGAATGAAGGTAAGATTACTCCATTAACGACATACAATGATACTGGAGAAGTAGATGTCGATGGATATAAAATCAAGAACTCTGACCTAAAAGCTCATGGCATACAAACTATGACTTATGCGTTAGAGGAGTCGTTGAATACTGGGATGATTTTTGCTAAAGAAACAATAGGCAACAGGAAGTTTGCTGAGTATGTTCAACGGTTTGGATTTGGCAAGAAAACAAATGTTGAGGTTTCAGAAACAAAGGGTAATCTGGATAATTTGAGTGGTAATATTGCGGTAAACTTTCATACAGCGAGTTTTGGGCAGGGGATCAGCGTGACTCCTATTCAAATGGTGCAGGCATACGGAGCCTTGGCAAATGGGGGGAAAATGATGCAACCATATGTTGTAAATTCACGTATCGATGCGAATGGAAAAATTATTGAAACCAAACCAATAGAAGTCGGAAGTCCAATTTCAGTGGCGACTGCTAGTGCTGTTTCTGCAATGTTAGTCAATGTGGTTGAGCACGGCCATGGCGCCAAGGCTGCGGTAAAAGGGTATTATGTGGCTGGCAAAACTGGTACCGCCCAAGTTCCTCGCAAGGATGGACGTGGTTATGAAGAAAATAACAACATTGGTTCATTTGCCGGCTTTGCTCCAGTTGATGATCCAAAATTTGTTATGTTGGTGAGAATTAATCATCCCCGCACAGTAAAATATGCGGAAACTACAGCTGCTCCAACATTTGGGAAAATGGCACAATTTCTTTTGCAGTATTATAATGTGGCGCCTACGCGACAAGACCAAGATATAGAAAAATAAAAATTATAGCCTTGACAAAATAGCGGATTTTTATTATTCTTGCGGCATCAATGGTCGGCATTATAATACAATAAGGAGGTTATAATGAGTAAAAAGCCTAATGTTTTATCAAAAAAGGCAACGCATGTATTGAATGTTTCCCATGACAGTCATATAGTTATTGCTTTTGATGATGATCGTACCAGACGTCCCTTACAGGAGGGAAGTTATCAGTTCTTTTTTGGACCGAATCCTTGCAATGTTAAAATGCGCGCTCTACATTTGACTGGAACTTGGTTGGGGTGGTATGTGAGCGAACATTTTCTCAAGAACCTTGATCGGGAATTTTGGAAAATCGTAGTTCTGAAATACCGCTAGTAAGCACGAGTGATATTCCTCACCTCGTGCTTTTGTTTTTATCAAAGTTATTCTATATAATAGAGGTATAAATTAAGTTTATGAGAGCGAAAAAAATCGTAAAAAAAATTAGCTGGACAGTAATGAATTTTTCTCTTGCAGTCGCGTCAGGATTTTTTGGTGTGTTCTTGGTAATCGGAGTTGCTGGTGCCAGTTATTTAATTTACGTAAACTCAACTCTCCCTTCTTATGACGAACTAGTTCAGCGTGACGTTGCTGAGTCTAGTAGGGTGTACTCTCGTGATGGAACTTTGTTGTATGAATTCCACGGAGAATACAATCGTACTCGTGTGCCCTTAGACAGAATTTCTCCATTTTTAAAAAATGCTACTCTAGCTGTTGAAGACAAAGATTTTTACAAACACGGAGCGGTGTCACTTACTGGTATTGCGAGAGCGATCAAAGCCAACTATGAAACTGGTAGTCCAGCACAAGGCGGTAGTACCATTACTCAACAGTTTGTAAAGAATGCCTTGTTGGATAGGAAGAAATTGTACACACGTAAGATTCGAGAAGTGTTATTAGCTTACAAAGTTGAACAGCATTTTACGAAAGATGAAATTTTAGGACTATATTTGAATGAAATACCGTATGGTAGAAATGCTTATGGCGCAGAAGCTGCAGCGCAAAGTTATTTTGGTAAAACTGCTGGAGAATTAAGTTTAGCAGAAAGTGCGTATTTGGCAGCCTTACCGCAAGCGCCTAGTTATTACAGTCCAACAGGGGCAAATTTTGATGCACTTGCAAAGCGCCAAGAGTTTGTGTTAGATCAAATGCTATCGCAAGGCTATATTACGGAGTTGGAGAGACACCAGGCTTTAAATCAAAAAGTAGTATTCCGTGAGCCAAAAACCGAGATTCTTGCACCATATTTTGTTTCTTGGATACAAAATTATTTGACTGAGAAATATGGTAAAGATTTTTTGCGACAAGGTGGCTTGCGAGTTTATACAACCTTGGATCTAAACCTACAGAACCTAGCTGAGCAGGTTGTCAAAGAGGGGGTTGAGGCAAATAAAAAATATGGTGCATATAATGCTGCTCTCGTTGCTGTAGAACCATCCAGCGGAAAAATTTTAGCTATGGCGGGTGGAAAGGACTATTTTGGTAGTCCTGAGCCTGCAGGATGTAGACCAGGTGTGAATTGTAAATTTGAACCTAATGTAAATGTGGCCACTTCTGAACGTCAACCAGGTAGTAGTTTTAAGCCTTATGCTTATTTAACCGCCTTTAAACCTGAGCATGGATTAACCCCAATGTCTAAAGTGTTAGATGTGCCGACCACTTTTGGCTATTCTGGAGGCCGGCCGTACATCCCTCGTAACTATGACGGCAGTTCTCACGGATTAATAACTATTCGCAAAGCTTTGGCTGGAAGTCTAAATGTACCTGCTGTCCGCACCTTGGCAACAGTTGGTGTTGAAAATGTTGTAAATACAGCGCATAGTTTAGGCATTACTTCGCCGTTAAAGAATTGCGGTCTTTCGCTAGTGTTGGGAGGTTGCGAAGTGAAGTTGGTAGATCATGTTGGTGCATTTGCCGTGTTGGCTAACGGTGGCAAAGGTTCAGGTGCAACACCATTTAATCGGATTGAAGATAAGAATGGAAATATTTTAGAAGAATACAAAGAACCTACCGTGCAAAGCGTTAATCCAGAAGCGGTTTATGAGCTAATTAGTATTTTAACTGATGATAAATCTAGACAGTTTGTGTTTGGACCAAAAAATCCTCTAACTTTACCAGGCCGCATTGTTGCTGCCAAAACTGGGACAACACAAAATTGGAAAGATGGTTGGACTATAGGATTTACTCCTCAGTTAGCTGCTGGAGTTTGGGCAGGAAACAACGACAGTAGTTTAATGCGTGCAGGAGCGGATGGGGTATTTGTAGCGGCGCCTATGTGGCACAAATTTATGGAAGAGGCTCTAAAGGGTGTTCCAGCCGTTGATTTCCCTGTGCCTAGTGGAATTGTACAGATTGCATACGACCAAGGAAGTAGTAGGCCAGCAACGCGCGTGAGTAAAAATACACACATGGAACCTTTCCCTTGGTATGCGTTACCAAAAGAGGCGCAAGTTTCCGCTGCGCCACGTTCGTTAAATAAAAATTTGCTCACGCCAGTAACTTCCACCAATGAAAATCAAACTTCTCCATTAACAGAACCTTCCAATTTACCGGTGCAACAAAATACCAACATTGTTACAGAACAATCAGAAAAGCCTGATTCTGCAAATCCACCATACTTATCTACAAATTCACCATACCAAGACTATGGTGGACTTCCTAATGACTATCCGACGGAGCCGCAGGTTAAACTACCTAATCGGCCTGAGCTGGGGATGGGTTATTAAGTTTCCTTCTAAACAATAGATTGTCAATTGCAAATATTTCAGGCTGAACAAGTAAGCTTAGAGAAATACCGTAGAGTAGGAAATGAGGCCAGACCAATTCACGGAAGAACAATAAAGATAAAGTGATATAAAAGAGGCTAATTAAAATAGTCAGTCTCATTTGAAAACCAACAAGAATAAATAGGCCAATTACTATTTCAACAATTCCTGCACCGAGAGTGATTAATAATGGATCAGAAGGGAACAGCCAGTGGTATTGGTTTAAATGCCAGATATTTACAACAGAAACAGTTAACTCTGGGTGTAGTAATTTCACAGTAATTGCTGCGTAAATTAAAGCTAGTCCGTAGAAAGCTCGGATAATAACCGTTTCGTATTTAGCCAGAGACCTAAATCTTTTTAATGGCCCAAATAGATAGCCGTCTGCAGAGAATGAACGCAGTCCAAATAGCAGTAAGACAATTAGCTCGCCTAAATAATTAAAGTAGGTAAATATATAAGGCCCGTATACAAACAACCCTATTATATAAATAACTATACCTAGTAAAGCAGCAAGTTCTGTAAAAATACCTACGGCAATCATCAGACTTATGCAAAGTAAGATGATCCTAGTGAACTGGGCGTAGGGGAGAAGGCCAGCATGTAGTTCGGGGCCTAAGAAGCTGTTACTGGTAGCAGAAAAAAACAGTGCGGCGGCAATAGCAATTCTGACAAAATGTGGACCAAATTTGGCAAATCGTTCAAAAAACATATGAGTTTTTTGCCCGATCTGGCTTCTCCTAAAAAAGAAATTTAAGCCTAGAAGTAGCCAAACAGACACCGCAATAATAATTGCCACTTTAAGGTTGTTCGGGTTTTGGAGAGCAGAAAATACGTGTGCATTTAATGGTTCTTTAATACCTTCCCAAAATGAGCCATCTGGAAGGACATAAGCCTCGTGCGCTGAAGCAATTTTAAATAACATATTGTTTGATTTTCATTTTGTTTAATTTAATCATTTTTTCTATATATTTTGTTTTCTAAAAATGACAGCTTCACAGATTTCGTTAAGCCTAGAATTGTATAAAAATAATGAAACATAGCAAGTTGCCTAGCAACATATGGGAAAAACCCTGACAAAAAAATCTTTGGGCTTTTAAATATTGCCCATTTGCCACCTAGTGGGACTATATAGCCAAGGGTCTTTGATTTAAATGGTAGTTGTGGCCGGTTTTTTACGATATCGGCTAAAGTTTGTCCAATGTATTTGCCTTGAGCTATAGCGTGTCTGGCTGTTGCTGGTGTGGTAGTACCGTCAGCAGTTTTAACAGCAGCAACATCTCCTGCGATAAATATGTTGTTATGGTTGTCGAGTTGTAGCTTTGGGTTAACAATAATTCTACCACTATGATCTGTTTCAGGTGGTGTTGCAAATGGTATTGTTTTACCTTTTACTCCTGCTGTCCAAACTAAACAATCATATTGAATTTGCTCTCCATTTTTTAGTGTAATTAGCCTATCACTTACTTCGGTGATAAAAGAGTCTAGTTGTATTTCAGTGTTCAAAGCTTTTAGTCGCTTGTATACCGTTTTGCCAACCTTTACTCCTAGTCCTGGCATTAGCTGGTTTGCGCCTTCTATAACTCGCACTTCCAATTTTTCTGGTGGGTAACCAGTTTGGCCAACTAAACGATTTAACATACCATTCAGTTCCGCAGCTAATTCTACTCCGGCAAATCCACCACCAGCAATGACAATACGGATCAGTGGTTTAGTAAGTTCCTTGCAGTTAGAGTCTACGAGGAGTTGAATTTGACTGCGAATTTCTAAGCTGTCTTGCACAGATTTTAAAGTTTTGGCATATTGTTCTGCACCTGGAATATTATAGAAATTAGTTTCTGAGCCTAAAGCCACCACTAAGTAGTCAAATGGAATAACTTGTTTTCCATCTAAAAATATTTGTTGAGTTGTGCTATCGATATTTTCTACCGTTGCTTGGATAAAGTTGATTTGAGTATTTTTGATGATACTAGCAATGGGAATTGTGACACTTTCTTTTAGATCTGGTAAATTCGCGCTACCTTTTGGAATACTAGCCACTTCGTATAGGTATGTATACGCCAAATGGTAAGGACGACTGTCTATTATAGTAATTTGCGCTTCATTTTCTTGCAGGAGCTTATTTGCTTGCAGGGCAGTATTTATACCAGCATAACCACCACCAAGGATAACGATTTGTTTCATAAATATATTATACTCCTTCTATTTGAATAACAAAACGACTATTTTGAATAACAAAACAATTATTTTCTTTACCCAAACCAAGATATGTTATAATAAAATAAATATAAAAAATTATTGATCATGAAATTTGTTAAAATTTTTTCAGCTATTTTGATAATAGCAGTCATTTTTGTTTTTCTCCCCCCAGTTACTGTCAAGGCAGATGATGTAAGCTATTCCTGGGCATATCGGATGGGGGCTGGTAGCTTAGACCGAGGTAACAGTATGGCGGTTGACGCTTCTGGAAATGTCTACACAGCTGGAGTTTTCGGTGGAACAGTAGATTTTGATCCTAGTCCATCTGTATTTAACCTCTCATCTCTTTCCGGGAGCGGTGGATTTATTCAGAAGCTAGATGCTCAGGGCAATTTTATTTGGGCAAAGGCGTTTACAGGTAATGGCGCTACTCAAATAACCTCAATGGTCATAGATACCGCAGGGAATATTTATACTACCGGTGATTTTACCTGGACAACGGACTTTGACCCAGGTGCAGGTGTTGCTAACTTAACTTCTGGTGGGTACAATGATATTTTTGTATCTAAATTAGATTCATCTGGAAATTTTATTTGGGCTAAGTCATTCAGCAACGCTCAGTATGAGTATGGTAGAAAATTGGCTGTAGATTCGTCTGGGTCGGTATATATCACAAGCAGTTTTTACGGCACTATGGATTTTGACCCGAGTGCGGGTGTGGCCAATTTGTCTGTGGTGGGGTATTCTGACGCTTTTATAACTAAACTAGATTCATCTGGAAATTTTGTTTGGGCCAAGTCTGTGGGTGGTAGCAATTATGATTATGGTTACGATTTAGCAACTGATAGCAGTGGAAATATTTATGCGGTTGGTAGCTATATTGGGACCGTAGACTTTGATCCTGGTCTAGGTGTGTTTAACATGACTTCAGTTAGCTCTTCGTATGATTTTTATATTTTAAAATTGGACAGTTCTGGAAATTTTGTTTGGGCTAAATCAATAGGCGGTTCTGGTGTCGATGATGCCAAGGCTATTGCTATAACAGGGGGAAATATTTATATCACTGGCAGTTTTGCTGGGGCGGATTTTGATCCAGGTGTTGGCGTGGCATATGTACCTACTGTTTCTGCTAAAGATATCTTCGTTTTGAAACTTGATCTAAATGGTAGTTATGTGTGGGCAAAGGGTTTTGGTGGTGGTAGTAATGCAGACGAAGGCCAGGATATCTTGACTGACGCAGTTGGAAATGTGTACACAACCGGTTATTTTTATGGAACAGTTGACTTTGATCCTGGTGTTGGCGTGGCGAATATATCAGGAGGTGGTAATACTGACGCCTTTGTATCTAAGTTAGACTCTAGTGGTAATTATGTGTGGGCAAAGGGTTTTGCTGGCCCCAGTTTGGACGAAGGTTATGGTCTCGCCTTAGATTCATCTAAAAATGTGTATGCCACAGGATCTTTCTACTCTACTGTTGACTTTGATCCAGGTGTAGGCGTAGCTAATTTAACTTCCGTTGGGTCTGCCGATATTTATATTGTCAAACTCTTAGCTCCAATCCCTCCTGCGGTTGCAGAGTTATCTATAACACATATTGACAAGACAGAGGCAGAGTTAAACGGAGATTTAACCAATTTGGGTTCAAGTCCTGTTACTACTCGTGGGTTTGAGTATGGCATTAGCCCAAGCTATGGTACGACTGTCAGCGAGTCTGGTGCTGGGTTTACTACGGGGAGCTTTGCCATGACAATTAACGGTCTTACATGTGGCACACAATATTACTTTAGGGCTTTTGCGACAAGCGTTGTTGGCACTAGCCATGGTAGTGGTGATGTGTTTTCTACTTCTGGGTGTGTAGTTTATGGGTCGCAGGGAATCAAGCAAAAGCGTAGTAGTCAAAGCTCATCAGAATTGACTCAGCCACTGACTTTTTATCATGTTGGTAGCAACATAAACATAGCTGGTACGATCTACCGGGTTTTAGTAGATAATTCACGATCTGCCTATACATCCGCAGGAGCATTCCTATCATATAAATTTAATTCATGGAAAGAAGTTTTGCTACCTAAATCAACAGATACAGTTCCAGAATCCCTGTCGCCTTACACCCCTCCCCGGGATGGTTCATTGATCAATGACAAAGGTACGGTTTATTTGGTATCAAATGGTAAGCGATCAGGATTCGTATCCAACTCTGTGTTCACGGGTATGGGTTACACGTATAATTTTGTGCGCCCCGGAGATACTTCATTTATGCAAACACTCGATCCTATCAAATCAGCTTCTCAAAAACATCCTGACGGTACTTTAATTAAAGATAATGGTACTTTGTATGTCATGAAAAATGGTGCACGCAAGGGTTTTCCTAGTATGGAGGTATTTAATTCTTGGGGATATTGGACAGGAGAAGCTGTTGTGGCCAACAGCTACGATCTTGAAACGCAAATAACTGGAGTTGTGCACAGCAGAACACCAGACCAGTTAAATTTATAACTTGACAGCTGTAGTTTTCCCAGATATTCCAAGATCAGGTATATATCAAACAGGTACAGAGGTAAGCAACAGATATTTAATGAATATATGAACTTAACATTGAAACAAAAATCCACCTTGGATAAAATCCAAGAGCTAAACGATATCACAGCAACTACTAAGTAATATTTTTAATAACAAAAAAACCGCTTTCGCGGTGATCTTCCTACGGCTCTCGTGTGCCCGAGACGCGTACGCTCCTCGGGCTAGCCCGAGGTGGCTGGGGTAGTAGGATTCGAACCTACGAATGGCGGCACCAAAAGCCGCTGCCTTACCACTTGGCGATACCCCAACAATATAATTTGCATCACGCGGATAGCAAAAATCTTCATTATTATAGACAAAAATCAGACTTTTATCAAGTCATAAAAGTGCAAATTATGATATAATTTTGTCATAATTTTCAAATAGATAATCTAATTTTTATGGCTCAAACATCATCTTATAATTCTTATAATCCCAAACGTTCTGCGTTATGGAATTACGGGGGCGCAAAGTGGAAGCTGTCCAGGTCAAAAATAGAACTTTTTACTACGTGCCCACGTTGTTTTTATATTGATAATAAACTTGGCACAAAGCGACCATCAATGCCATCTTTTTTAATTAATACAGCTGTTGACACACAATTAAAAAATGAGTTTGATGCATATCGTCGAGAAGGCAAAGCGCATCCTTTTCAGGAAGAGTTTCAGATTGATGCAAAACCAGCCCCGCACGATTTGCTCAATCAATGGCGTGAAAACTTTGAAGGAGTAATATATTTTGATCCAGAAACTCAAATGACAATTTCTGGTGCGATTGATGACCTTTGGGTTAATTCAGCAGGGGAGTACATTGTTGTTGATTACAAAGCAACAGCCAAAGATGCACCAGTAACTGAATTAGATGATGGCTGGCACAATACTTATCGCAAGCAGATGGAAATCTATCAGTGGTTGTTGCGTAAAAATAATTTAACAGTTTCTGATACTGGTTATTTTGTGTATTGCACCGGGCGGGCAAACCAAGAAACTTTTGATAAAAAAATTGAGTTTGACGTACACGTTATTCCTTATACTGGGAATGATAGTTGGGTCGGGCAAACAATTTCAGATATCAAAAAATGTTTGGAAAGTGATGTGATCCCGCAATCTGGTTCTAACTGCGAATATTGCATGTGGTTTAATGCTCGTACTGAATTAGAAACGCAAGGTACACATTCGCCGGCCTCAGAAATCCCAGCTTCAGGAACAAAATCTAAACTTCCTCGTAAAAAAACCATAAAATTAGCAAAAACTAAAACAAAGCCAGCCCAGCCGTCATTGCTTTAGGGGGAGAGAAACTCTCATTTTAACAGAATTGAACATTGATATTTTCTGCAGTTTTGGTATAATACTTCTATTATGGGACTATTTGATAAAATTAAAGACATCAATGAGATGCGCAAGCAAGCTAAACAAATTGAGCTGATGCTTGCAAAAGAAGAAGTAACAGGAAAGTCTCCTGGCGAAAAGATTAAAATCACCATTGATGGGAATCACAAGGTTAAGAGCGTTGAAGTTTCTGATGCTATTGTGGGTGATCGCGGTGAAATTGCGCGGAATATTCGTGAAGCATTTGAGGATGTAAACAATAAACACAAAAAAATGTTGCAATCCAAATTTGGTAGTATGATGGGCTAGGGGAGTTGCTGAAGACTTCGCATTGTTGTTTACCAATACTATTTTGAAAAAAGATATAAATAAGCGGTAGAGAATTTATTCTCTACCGCTTTCTTGTTGTACCCGGCAATGATTGTTTTAATCATCATCGGGATGCATCTTGGTTAGATGATTGTTTCCAATCTGACTCGGATTTTTTTTTGTCGAAGAACTCTGCGCAGTACAGAGTTCCGTACATTGTTGATAGGGCAATGATCGCCAGCAACGATGCGTTCGCCGTTGACTCAGTTCGCCAGGCACCCACCATTGTCATGGCGAATGCCATGAGCAGGAATCCTGCGATCGCTGACCAGGCATACAGCATCCAACTGCTGTTTACCCTGAGCCGTTCGTTAATGGCGATCTTTACAATTTGCAGGGTCAGCCCTGCGAAGAAGCCCATCGCCAGACAGACGATTATGGCGAACAGCATGCTGATGACGATTGCACCGTTAGGGTGAGAGTGAAAGGCTACTTTCCCGTAACTCTTGCTGTAACCTAGCTCGAGCATAAAGGCTGCCCCGATCCCTAGGCAGACCATCATCAAACAAAGTCGTCTCAAAGACATAATTTTTTCTCCTCCGGTTTTGATTTTAACCCATCTCTATCACTAGAATGGGTCACTTTCAAGATTATATCATAAATCCCAAAAAATGTCAATTCGCGTCAATTCTATGGACAAAACCTCCCAAAATTCGTATAATTTAGCTTCTAGACATATTGGAATAGCGAATCAGAACATACAATTTTTTGCGTATAAATATATGAATCAGCAGACATTTCAACACACATCAAAATTATCTCAAGCCAAAAAATCCACAAAACGATCAAAAAAAGTGTTAATGGCTTTATCAGGCGGAATAGATTCTGCTGTTTCTGCGTGGAAGTTAATTCAAGATGGTTATGAAGTTGAAGCAGTATTCATGAAGAATTGGTCGTCCACAAATGGACTCAAGTATGACGAATGCCCGTGGCTCCAAGACCGCCAAGATGCGTTGCGTGTATCAGCATTTTTAGGGATACCTTTACACACGGTAGACTTTGAAAAACAGTATGAGAAAAATGTTTTAAACTATTTTTTTAATGAGTACAAAGCTGGTCGAACCCCAAATCCAGATGTAATGTGCAACAAAGAAATTAAATTCAAATTGTTATACAATTGGGCAATGAATCATGGTTTTGATTATTTAGCCACTGGGCATTATGCACAAGTTGTATCAAAAAAAGCGACACCTGTGGATAACTCAAAAAATGAAAAAAAGATAGGGAAGTGGCGCACAACAAAAAATCTCACTACTTTTAAAGTAGGAATAAAGCCCAAAGCAATGCAGACTGACCTTACTTTCACCTTACAACGAAGTGTTGATGAATTTAAAGATCAAACATACTTTATCTATAATATCCACACTCCCCAACTCCCCAATCTCCTATTCCCTATCGGTTCAATGAAAAAATCTGCAGTCAGGAGTTTGGCAAAAAAGATTGGATTGCCTAATGCTGATAAAAAGGAAAGTATGGGTTTATGTTTTGTGGGTAAAATTCGGTTAAAAGAATTTTTGGAGCAAAAATTGAAACCCAAACCTGGTGCAATTGTGACTATGAATGACAATGGTGAGTATAAAAAAATTGGGGAACACCAAGGATTGGCTGTTTATACCATTGGCCAGCGTCAAGGCGTGCGCGTTGGGCAAGGTGGGCCCTGGTTTGTGGTTGGTAAAGATTTAAAGAAAAACCAACTCATAGTAACAAACAATCCACATGATAAGTTACTAGAAACTCAGGAAATTGAAATTCATTCTGTGAATTGGTTGACTGATCGGCCAGCAAAATTTAAAGCTCGGTACAGACACCAAGGTGAATTACAGACAGTCACGGTCACTCCATCTAAAACCAAAGGACATTTCATAGTCAAATTTAAGGCTCCTCAACTGGCGGTAGCGAGTGGTCAAAGCTTAGTGATGTATGATGGGAAAATTTGTGTAGGTGGTGGGGTAATAGTATAAAATTTTCGGCCTTGTTTTAAAAGCTCGTCTTTCCACCTTGTCTTTTCACTTAGTGGCGTTTGTGTTATTATCTGTTTGCTATGAAATTATCAAAAGTTCTATCTATAATCTTTCCATTCTTAAGTCAAACTAAAAACTACGCGAGATTAGTGGGCGTGATTTTGTTTGCTATAGGGTTGATTGGCTTCGCTTTTAGGTCTGACGGATCTTTACCAGATTTATATTTGGGCGGAGCATTAGTGCTTGGATTCTGGGGTATTGTTTGTGGGCTATGGGATAGCGGTGGAAAATATCAGCCACAGCGTTCTATCAATAGGGTTCCTAGTGCTGACCGCGTGATCGATCGAGCGCCTATTCAAAGGTAGCAGTTTGCATTAAAGCATGAAACTCATCTAGCTGAGCTGAATTAAGGCTTGCATCAAAAGTATAATAATACTCCCCTGTCTTAATTCCAATTAAATTATTATTTACAATAGTACCTTTTAAGCCCCGAAGTTGATAAGGTTCTTGTTTTAATCCGTCTAGTCCGTAAAAACTATTCTCGCTAATGTAGATATGAATATCGGCATTGGTTTTGGGGATGTTCAGCAGAATGTCGTAAAAATCACCAGTTAATTTGCTGGATACAATCCAGTTATCTGGATAGGAAAAGGCGATTGGGTATGCCCTGTCTTGGTAGTTTTTCCAATCTTTGGTATCAATGTTAGAAAATGGCTGGGCGTGGGAGCCTGGTTTGTTTGTAATTGAGCTGTAATCAAAGTTCCGCTGTTCTTGGTAATATGAAAGCGTTATTACGATATATGTGAGTAGCAAGGTGATGATTAGTAGGCCGATAAAAATTCGGCTAGTGTGGGGAATATGCCTCATTGTTGTGCTTCTATTTGTTTTTTGATTTCATCTTTGTTTTGCAAAATTTCATCTTTGTTTTGCAAAGTTGATTCAAACATTTGTTTTAAATCTGCTTGGGTGCCACAGTAATATAAATGTTTGGTTAGGTTAGCGCAGTAACCAGGATTTTTTTGTACATAGGAGTATTTGGGTAAAAACCAAAACAAGCCTACCACCGCTAACGCAATCACCAGATATATAACGTACTTTGCAATTTTCAACATTTTGTTTCTAGCTCTTAGTCTCGGTACTTTTTTATATTATATCACATTTTGTGAAATTGCACTGCTCTTGATAAAAAGTTTATTTTTTCTTATAATGCTCTAGTTATATAGCCAAGTGGTAAGGCAAGTATTATAGTCTTGCAGAGCAATAACGTTGGGGTATAGCCAAGTGGTAAGGCAAGCGCCATAGGCCTGCGTAGCAGGCCATTAATAGTAGAGGTCCGCCAAGCGGACCAGAACTACTCAAAGTTTTAAATAGCTTATATAATTGAAGCTACGTTGGGGTATAGCCAAGTGGTAAGGCAAGCGGTTCTGGTCCGCTCATTCCCAGGTTCGAATCCTGGTACCCCAGCCACAAGACTTTTTTATCGTGTGACCTAGATCGGTCAATAAAGATCGCCGAGAAGGCGGTTTTTTGATATAATTAAGTTATGAAAACTGTTTATCCAGAAATCAGAATTAAGAACGGTTGGTTAATTTACCAAAATGTTTCCGTGCATTTGCACAAACTTTGGGGTAAAAATAAACGGTTAGCAACAATTAAAGATGTAGATAATAAGGTAGCTGCTTACCAAACGGCCTGGAGTAAGCAAGAGACAACAATTCTCGAAGGAATGTATAAACTTACTGGCCTAAGATTTAAGCAAAACATTATTGATGTTTATATCGCACCATGGTTCTCAGCTTTTAGTGATCCAATGGTTTTAGGTATTAGATATGAGCCTGATAGATTTGTAGATGTATTGACTCATGAACTCCTACATAGGTTACTTTCAGATAATACTAAAATAGGAAAACTAGATTTACTGAAAGCTTGGAAAAAACTATTTGGCAAAAATCATAACTTTGAAACACTAGTTCACATACCAGTTCTTGCACTTCATAAAGCAATCATACTTGATATTCTAAAGAAACCCAACCTACTTGAGCGGGATATTGCAAAAATGAAAGAACATAAAGCCATTGATTATATAAAATCTTGGGATTATGTTAACCAGCACGATTATAAGGATCTTATTAAACAGTTATTGGGGCTCTATAAAATCAGGAAATAATTTTATTGAGAACATCTTAATGATCTTCGAGTGTTCAAAAGATCTTGTCCTAGCAGGGTCAGGGTGGTGTGCAACACTTAGCCATGAAATGCCTTTGGATGCTGTGGTTTAGGTTTTACGAGACCGATGAGGCCAGTCACCTCGGGCTAGCCCAAGGATCGTACCCGTTTCGAGCGGACGAGGTGCGTTAGAAAAGTAATTTCGTCGATTAGCAGATTTTTGAAATAATGTCACTATGAAAGTTTTAATAATAACTGGTGGATCATCTTCTGAACGAAAGATATCTTTGATATCTGCAAACGAAGTTAAAGGGGCGTTATTAAAAAACGGGCATAAGGTTAAAATTTTTGACTTCAAAAAAGGTTTGCCAGAATTAAAATCTATCTTAGGAAATTTTGATATGGCCTTTCCTGTAATGCATGGTCATGAAGGAGAAGATGGAACACTCTATCGCTTTTTAAAAACAAACAAAATACCATACATTGGCTCAGATCCCAAAGGTGCAAAAATTGCTTTCGATAAAATCTTATTCAAAAAATATTGTGGTGAGCACAATATTCCTACGGCAAAATGGAATGTTGTTAGAAATGTTAATGAGATTTCAAAGTTTGGATTTCCTTGCATTTTAAAAGGCGCCTATGGCGGGTCTTCACATGAAGTTATCTTATTAAATTCTCAAACAGATTTGACCAAGAAGCAAGTAAAAAAATTATTGAAATCAAAAAATAAATTTTTTGTGGAAAGCCTTTTAAAAGGCGTCGAAATAACCGTAGGTATTCTGGGAAATAAAGCATTGCCTGTTGTCGAAATTATCCCACCCAAAGATGCTTGGTTTGACTATAAAAATAAATACTCTGGCGTTAGTAAAGAAGTACCATTCGCACCATCTGTAAGCTTGTCTTTACAAAGAAAAGTTCAGAAAATGGCTTTAAAGGTTCATAAAGATTTTGGTTTAGGTAGTTATTCACGCTTAGATGTGATCGTGAAAGATGGAATTCCTTATGTTCTTGAGACAAATACTCCCGGAGGGGTGGGTCTCACTCCAGAAAGTTTGTTCCCAAAGGCGGCTAAAGCCATAGGTTTGTCATTCGAGGATCTAGTTGAAAAGATGTTGCGTAGCCAAAGTTGAAACCCAGATACAGGTGCTTGAGTAGCGTCGAACTGATATAATGAAATCACTCAGAAATACCAACCAGTGCAATACCGGTTTTGGCTTTAGCTCTAAATGACCAGCCACCTCGGGCGCACGAGACCATTAAAAAATGATACCGCCAATCGGCATTTTTGTTATAATAAACTCATGAAATTACTCTGGAATATTTATGAAGTTGAAAGTAATGCGGATACATTGCATGGGGTTATGTTCCGTGGGAGAATTCGCAAATTTACTATTGAAAATAATATTACCTGTTTGGCAGAAAATGCTTCTGATAAAGAAAATACAGTTCGTTTTGCTTTGCTCGAAGGCGATGAGTCTTCTGGAGTTATTGAATTTATCAAAAATTTAATGCCTGGCGTAACGATAAACCTAGTATTAGGATCAGTGGAAAATCCAGTATTGTCGAAGCTTAAAGTGAATGATGTTTCTCGTTATTTCACAGAATAATCCTGTGCACCCAAGGCGCATATATCTGATTTGTAGTCAATGACATTTGACCAAAAAACATTATATTCAAACCAGGTAATTATGAAAATGAATAAATACCACTCGGAGTATACGAACATTATAAAGGTAAACATTACAAAGTGATTGGTGTTGCAAAGCACAGTGAGACCTTGAAAGAATTTATTGTCTATCAAGCTTTGTATGGTGATCACGATTTATGGATCAGGCCATTTGAAATGTTTTTGGAAACAGTTGACATTGGAAAAAAAGTCAAACGATTCAAATTGATTAAAGAAAATAAATAGCATGTGGGAAATTACAGCCACCCAATTAAAAATAACTTGACAAGTCAACTGTGGCTTGATCAACCCTTAGTTGAATTAATCTATTTTAGATTAAAACGTTCTGATATCCACTAGCGGAGTAGTTTCACTACCTGGTCCGAGGATGTAGAATAGCCGTCCATTTTCTAGGAAGGCATACCCAGTTTGGTATAAGCCGTCAATGTTAAATCGATATACATCGCGGTTGCCGAATTTAGCAACTCTGATATTATGGATATTCGGTTGTTCTTCTAAGAACATTTTTAAAGTTTCGTAATCACCGTTAACAGCTTCGCTGGATTGTATATTGAACATCATTGCCCCTGATTTAAATACAACTTCGCCATTGTTATTTTTAACAATCTGCCAGTCTGCAGGTTTTTCAAAAGCAAAATGTAAGTCATGGTTAGAATAAGGGGAAGTGCTTGTTGAAGTGAGTGGAGTGAGGTCGGTAGTAGGTTCACTTGCGCTAGATTCAATGTTTGAAGGTGTTTGCATGTCGGTGTTTGTGGTAGAGGGGTGAGTTTCCTCTACAACATTGTTGTTGTCTGGATTGTTTTGTTCTGAGTTCGGTGTAATTTGGGTTTGTGAATCGGTTTGTGGCCTGGTGCTGTTGACGGCGGAAGACTCATCATTCTTAAACTTATCAGTTTTAATATTCGCAAGAATAATTGCCATCATAGCAATAATTCCCACGCCCAAAGCTATTAACCAACGCGCGGTTCGTTTGGAAATCACTATTTCTTGCCTATCTGTTTCTTCATCAGTTGCTTCTGGGATCCCAGCTGGTTCGTTTTCATTTTTTGAATTAGGAAGCTGTGTGGAAACGGCTAAGCCAAGCAAGATAAATATTAAACCGTATACCATAACGGTTTTGTTGGCATCAACAATTGAATTATTTGTAATGTGGTTTAGTTCGCTCGCAATTGCTTGCGGAATTTCTGCAGAGGCATTTTCTTGTTCGCCAAAAGAGATATCTGAAATATGCTCAGAAACCTTCTGCTCAATTGCTGGCTTGGCTTGATCAGGAATAACTTTACTTTTGCTAATACCATCATTAACATTGGTGACCAATGCTGACAGCAAAATTGCCCCCAAGATGGCAGAGCCTAAAGTTTGGCCAATCATCCGAGTGGTATTGTTTACCCCAGAAGCTTCTCCAGCTTCTTCAGGCGAAACAGATGATAAAGTTAAATTGCTCACTTGCGCCATTAATAATCCCATTCCAAAACCAAATAAGATAAATCCAGGTGCGAGATCCCAAGTAGTCGCATTCACACTTAAGCTTGCGCGCAACACAATAAAAGCAATCACACTTAGCACTAAACCAATTTGGACTAGGTGTTTTGGACTGACGAATTTATTTAAGAAAGCAGATAGCGGTGCCGCAATCAACAACGCAATTGACATCGGCAGTAATGTTAAGCCGGTGTGCAAAGCATCAAGATGTCGTACTGCTTGCAGGAATACTGGGATGGTGAAGAATAACCCAGCTTGACCAAGGGCCAGCACGCCCATTGTGGAAATCCCTGCTACGAATGGCTGGTTTTTAAAGATTTTTAAAGACACCAAAGGCGTTTTGCCACGGTTCTCTGTATAGCGTTCCCAGAAAATGAACGCTACTAAAATTAAAATACCAATCACTATGAATAATGGTGTTGCGGAGACACTGCCTAAATTTAAGGTGTGGCCCAAAAATACTAATTGCTCTTTTACTTTAAACCAACCATAAGTAGATGCTTGGATAAAACCGAACACAATTGATAGCAAACCGAGAGAAGAGAGTAGAATACCGACAAAATCAATTTTAGACTTGCCGCGGAGCTGGTGATTCTCTCTAATTAAAAATGCCCCAATTAACACTAAGGCGACTACTACAATGTTAATTCGAAAGCCCCAACGCCAGCTATAATTTGTCGTTAACCAGCCACCAATAATTGGCCCAATAGCAGATGAGGCTGCTGCAATCCCACCCCAAACACCAAATGCAAGCGCACGATCGCGTCCTTTAAAATTTGTAATTAATAGGGACGCAGTGGCCGGCATCATCAGTGCAGCGCCAATACCTTCAATAATCGCTTCTCCAGCAATCATCATGCCTATGTTTGAACTAATAGAAGCAATAAACGAACCAACCGCAAAGATAATTGCACCAACTAAAAACATTTTCTTTCTTCCATACAAGTCGCCCAAACGTCCACCAGTGATTGTGAAGGCTGCTAAAATTAATGAGTAAATTGTAATTACCCATTGCATGCTTTTTAGGTCTGTATGCAGATCAGTAATGATTGCCCTCAAGCTAACATTTAGTAGAGTAGTGTCTATGATGATGATAGCCAAGGCCAAACTCAAGACCACTAAACCACCCCATTTTCTGAGGAAGGATTGATCAGGGGTATTTTCTGGCTCCATGTTCGGTTCTAATTGTGACGAAGTTTGGTTGTTCTGAATTTCCAAATCTAATGCTGATGTGTCGACATTCATATAGAGGATATTATTTTAAAAGTATTTTTCATTATAGGATAACTAATGGTATTTGTCAATGTATATTAATCCTAGCAAAATGTTTTCAGATTTGGTAAAATATAGTAGGAATATACATGTTCAATTTAATTAAACGACACAAAATCATTACTGCAGTGATTTGTATAGCCATAATTAGCGTGGTTATTTTTTTCGTTCGTAAGAAACCGGTAGTAAAAGGCGATTTTGTAACAGTTACAAAAACCAATGTTGTTCAAGAAGTTGATGTAACCGGTCGAATAGAACCAGCGGAAAAAGTTGCTCTAACCCCAGAAAGCTCTGGGAAAATTAGCGCTGTAAATGTTGCAATAGGGGACAAAGTTCAAGCAGGTGAAGTTTTGGTACAAATTGATGATACAGATTTGCGAATACGCCTGCAGAAACAACAGTTATCTGTCAAACGAGCCCAATTGGCGTTAGAAGAGGCGCAAAAAGGTCCTAAAGATGCAACCAGACTTCAGTCAGAAAATGATTTAGAGCGCGCTTATGAAAAGCGTTTTAACGCTGACTCAGATTTAAAAGAAGAAATTGATCAAGGCTATAACGTCACATCAGATGCGTTTTTAGATTTACCTAATGTTTTGACTACCTTGCGCGAAACCTTAAACCACAGTTATTTGTCTGCCAATATGTTGCGCATTCGATTCGGTCAAACTGGAGAAGATTATCGTGATGACGCAATGGAAAAATATTATGGAGCCAATGATGTGTATGATGACGTCATAAAAGAGTATCGTGCTTCAAGCCGAGAATCCGATCAGCAAGCTGTTAAAACTCTAATCTTGGATACCTATGAGGCGACTAAACAATTAAGCGATGCGATTAAAGTGACTCGTAACTTAATTGATTATGTTGAACGTCGTTCTGATCCAAATAGTGTTCCGACTCAATTGGAAGCTGATCAAACAGAATTAGATACCTTAACTAGAACGATGAACACTCATGTGTCAGCTCTGTTAGCTATTAAAAACAGCATTACTACTAATGAGCAGGCCATTGCAGATGCAGTGCGGGTTATTGGCGAAAAGGATGCAGCTAATCGTGATTTGGTGACAGTAGATGATTTAGATGTGGAAAAGGCTCAGATTGATGTAGAACAAGCTGAGTTGGACGTACAGGATACTCAGGATGAAATTAATAAACGATCCATCAAATCCCCGATGGATGGCATTGTCACCGATGTCATTGCCAAGCGAGGAGAAAATATTTCCCCAAGCGTGGTTGCGGTGTCTATCATTTCTGTAAATAATTTCCAGGTGTCAGCGAACTTGCCAGAAATTGATGTGGCGCAAGTTAAGGTCGGTATGGAAGCAGATGTAACTTTAGACGCTTATGGTAAAGATGTCATTTTCCCGATGATTGTTACATCAATAAATCCAGCCGAATCAATTGTTGAGGGCGTTGCAGTATATAAGGTGGTGTTGCAATTCGTTAAGGCAGATGATCGGGTTAAATCTGGTTTGACTGCGGACATTATCATAAAAGTGGATCATCATGATGATGTGTTGGCTGTCCCACAGCGCGCGGTTATAACAAAGAATGGTGCCAAGTATGTAAAAGTTTTATCTGGTGAATCAACGGTAGATAAACCAGTTGGTACTGGGTTGCGTGGTTCAGATGGGAATATTGAAATTATTTCTGGCCTCACAGAAGGGGATCAAGTTTTGGTATTCTCAGAAAGTGAGTAGATATGACGCTAGTGGAAGTCAAAAATCTTCAAAAAACTTACTTTCAGGAAGAAACCGAAACACCAGTTTTACACGGGATAAATTTTACAGTTGAGTCTGGAGAGTTTTTGTCAGTGATGGGACCGTCTGGTTCTGGTAAATCTACGTTATTACAAATTCTGGGGTTTTTAGACAAAGCCACTGGTGGTGAATATTTGTTTGAAGGGAAAGAGGTTTCTCAATACACCGATAACGAAGTGGCAGCGATTCGCAATCAAAAACTCGGATTTATTTTCCAATCTTTTAATTTATTGGCTCGAACTTCTGTGTTACAAAATGTAATATTGCCGTTGTTGTATTCTAAAATTCCAGAATCGGAATGGACAGATCGAGCAGTGCAGGCGATTAAGGCTGTTGGGCTAGCACACCGTCTTGAGTATGAACCAGCTCAGTTATCTGGTGGAGAAAAACAACGTGTTGCCATTGCTCGTGCATTAGTGTGCGAACCAAGTTTGATTTTTGCAGATGAACCAACTGGTAATCTTGATTCTAAATCTGGACAAATTGTGATGGAAATAATCCAGGGTTTAAATGATAATGGGCACACTATTGTTTTGATTACCCACGAAACTAATACAGCTGAACATGCCAAGCGAGTCATACATATTAAAGATGGTCTGATTGAAAGTGATGAACCAATACTAAATCGTCGCCGGGCATCAGTGAATTACACAAAATAATGTTATTTAAACATAGAGTAAAAACTGCATCAATCGGATTGTTAACGAATAAATCTCGCTCGCTTTTAACAATTCTTGGGATAGTGATTGGAATTACTTCAATTATCATTGTCATGTCCATTGGGCAGGGTGCTCAGAATTTAATTCTTGGAGAAATTGATGGTATAGGTTCTACTACGATTAGCATTGATCCAGGTAAGCGTGCTAGCGGACCATCTGATTTCGCAGAACTTTATACAGATTCCTTAGGAGAAAAAGATATTACTGCTTTAAAAAAACCATCCAATGTTCAAAATCTAGAATTGGTGACTCCTGAGGTGATTCAACCAGCCGCACTGGTATATGAAAACGAAACTACCCGAGCTTCTGTTTTAGGTGTGTCCGAGAGCATGTCGGACATATTGAAAGTTTATCCTGAATATGGCCAGTTTTTTACCGAAGCTGATGTAAACCAGCATGCGCGTGTTGTGGTGTTGGGGGCGGAAATCAAAGATGACTTATTTGGTTTGTCAGATGCCATTGGGCAAAATATCCGAATCAAAGACCAGAATTTTCGGGTGATTGGCGTACTAGAAAAGAAAGGTCAGTCAATTATTAGTTTGGACAAAATGGCAATTGCGCCTTATACAACAGTCCAACAGTATATTTCTGGGACTAATTATTTTAACTCCATCGCTTTAAAAATTGATTCGGAACAGAATTTAGATAGAGCTGTTGC
The DNA here is from genome assembly GCA_964477805.1 of uncultured Candidatus Saccharibacteria bacterium. Classification (GTDB taxonomy): domain Bacteria; phylum Patescibacteriota; class Doudnabacteria; order UBA920; family UBA920; genus UBA920. Next base: position 25,040 of record CAYZEK010000006.1, read on the forward strand.
TGACATAAAAGCGACAATCAGAGAATCTCACAATATTGAAGATCCGAAGGATGATGATTTTAATGTGACCACTCAGGCTGATGCTGCAGAAACCGTGGGAACTATCACAACAATTTTGACTGTTCTATTAAGTTCAGTGGCTGGGATATCTCTAGTTGTTGGTGGAATTGGAATTATGAACATCATGTTAGTGTCTGTCAGTGAACGTACTCGCGAGATTGGTTTGCGCAAAGCTTTGGGCGCAACAAATCGTGATATTCTTACTCAATTTTTGTATGAGTCCGTGATGTTAACAGCACTTGGCGGAGTTATCGGGATCATTCTGGGGGCAAGTATATCATATGTGGCATCTCTTGCGTTGAGTGCTTATGTAGCAAATGGCTGGACATTTGCTTTCCCTGTCTCTGCGGCCCTTCTTGGATTAGGGGTTTCTGGTGCGATTGGGTTGGTGTTTGGGATTTATCCTGCAAAACGCGCAGCAGAAAAAAGCCCAATGGAAGCTTTGCGTTATGAGTAAATTAGGGTATAATCTAGGCAAGAATAATAATTCATAAAATCATGAATACTAAAGCTATTGCAATAATGATTGCAATTATAGTAGTTGCTGGGGGAGCGTTTTATTTTACACGCAACAATTCCAGCGATCGAGTGGCTTCAGAGACTAAGAACATTGATTCTAAAGATCAAATTAGTGACCAATCTGAAGCGGAGACCGGTTCTATCAAATCTTTAATTGACGGTGGTAAGAATAAACAATGTAATTTTACTACGACCAATGAAAAATCGATTACTTCCGGTGTGATTTATGTTTCTTCTGAGAAGAAAATGCGTGGTGATTTCAATGTTGAAAACGATAATGTGACCATGCAAACCCACATGCTAAATGATGGCACCACTATGTATTCTTGGAGTGATGGCACAAACCATGGCTTTAAAATGAATCTGGATGCCCTCGAAGCCAAGCAACCACCGCAAAATAGTCAAGGGATGGATCTCAACCAAGACGTTAAATTTGATTGTAAAAGTTGGACAGTTGATCAAAGTAAGTTCGATGTTCCAGCTGGTGTAAATTTTGATGAAATGCCAACTTTGCCACCATCTGCAAACATTCCGACTAGCACTGACACAAAAGCCGTACAACAGGCCATGTGCAACAATTTGCCTGAGCCGTCTAAGAGCCAATGTTTGGCAGGACTAAAATAACGGGGTTTTTAAAAAACTGTTCTCTAAATTGAGAGCAGTTTTTTATTTTACGTAAGGCGTTTAAGAATAACTAATGATTCTATCCGGATTTAGACATTTCCTGCTGGTAAATTTCGCGAGTTTTTTCTATATACTCCAAAGCCTTATTTGTACCTTCGAATTCACCTACGGTAACAGGCTTGTTTTGAAGTATTTTATAAGTCTCAAAAAAGTTTTTAATTTCTTTAGGTGAATGTTCTGGTAGTTCGGCCAATGATTGGACATGGGCAAAGCGTGGGTCTTCGGTGGGGACTGCCAAAATTTTATTATCAATCTCACCGTTGTCTTCCATGTTCATAAAACCGATGGCTCTCGCTTCAACCACCGCGCCTGGGAGAATTGGGTTTGTAGAAAATAATAAGACATCGGTGTGATCACCGTCATCGGCTCGAGTTTCTGGAATGAATCCGTAGTTAGCAGGGTAACGTTGTGCAGAAAACAGAACACGATCGAGTTTAATAACATCCAACTCTTCGTCGTATTCATATTTGTCTTGACTACCTTGGGCGATTTCAATTATCACATTAAATTTATCAATTGAACCGAAAGGGACGTGTTTTAAACTCATAAAATTTCGTTAAAGATTCTGTAAATTAAATTATACGCTAATTATGTAGTGTAATTATAACCCGAGAAATTTGGCTGGGCAAGGGGAGTCAAGACCAGAAAAAATTGGTATACTCAAGTTATATGAACTTTAAGGAAAAAGTTGTCCAAGCAGTTAAGATGATCCCAAAGGGCCGGGTGGTGAGTTATGGACAAGTGGCTGTAGCTTGTGGTAGTCCACGCGCTGCTCGTCAGGTGGGTTGGGTGCTCCATACTTTAGATGGAGGCAATTCTGTTCCTTGGTGGAGGGTGATAAATAATCTCGGTTTAATTTCCATTAAGGGAAATATGATCAGCACACCTCAAGTGCAGAAACAATTTTTGGAACAAGAAAAAATTATTGTTTCGGATGATTATAAAATAGATATCAACAAGTATCGTTACAATTATTTTTCTGCTTCTGGTCTTAAAAAAAATGAAAAACCTCGTTAAAGAAATGATAAAGAAAATTTTGATTTTCGGGATATTGTTTTTAGGTTTACTGTTTGTGGCAGATGTGGGTTTGGTATGGGGGATGGCACACATCCGCCCAGACATTAAAGACGCTGATGCAATTATTGTGTTGGGAGCAGCGATCAATACCCCTGCGTTAAAAAATAGGACTTTAAAAGGCTTAGAGTTGTATGAGGATGGTAAATCCGACTTAATGGTTTTATCTGGAGGTAAAATTGCTGACTCAGATATTTCAGAAGCAGAATTTATGGCAAAAGTGATAGATCAAAATCAAGAAGAACCGGTGAAATATGTGCTAGAGGATCAATCACACAATACATACGAAAATCTCAAAAATTCAAAAGCCGAGTTAGATATCAAAAAACCAGGGGCAGATTCGGTAATAATTGTCAGCGATGCGTTCCATTTGGCTCGGGCCGTGCTCCTCGCCAAACGCATTGGGTTTGAGACTGTGTATTGGCAAGCTCCTAGTTCAGGGTATTATCAACGACCAGAGTTAAGATTTTATTATGTTAGGGAATTCTTCGCCATGCTTAGTTATATCCCTAAGTTTATTTCCGGGTAAATGTTATACTAATATCAAGATTATGTAGTCTAATAGAAATTTATGCGAAGAAATTTTGAGACAGGAACCAACTTTCTACCACAAGACACTGAAGTCGATTTTGAAAAAAGCAAATTTGATTTTGATGATTTAATGAATGACTTAGAAGACGGCGAGATGTTGACCGAGTCACAACTAGTCTGGGCAATAGAACAGGGAATTGGCGAACTAAAGCCAGCGCAAATGGTTTTGGATCAATTGCGCAAATATCGGAAACCAATAATCACGGTACCAGAAAAATATATTGATAAACTCCATGAAGATGGAAGAATGCGCGCACTTATGGCATGGGATAATGAAAAGGCAGTTCGTGGAAGTATCAGAGGTGCGTACTCTGGGCATGAAGATGTACCTCGTGTGATGTTTGAAGTGATGCCACAAGTAGTTTTACGTCCGCGTTTCACCCAACATGGCAAAAAAGGACAATCAAAATTCTTTGGGATTTTTGAGGTAGGTGTTAATGCGGGTGATTTAGTGATTGGCAAAGATATTGTTGAGTTGGGCATAGTCGGTGGTCAATAAAAAGTAAAGGCGTTGGTTATAAATAACCAACGCCTGATTTGCTATGCACTAGCTTCGTGCGCCTGCAAAGGCTTTTTGAGAATTCCTTTGCGATCCAAAATTTCATGAGATTTGAACATCTCAATGGTTTTGGATTCAGCGTCAATTTCGAAGTCATCTTTGGCTCTTAGACCAAAGTCGTATAGCAGGATATAGTTCAAAACTGGCGTCATTGCGTACGCCGAAATCCGAACGTTGACTGCCTCAACCTTGATGGTTAAGAAATGAGCCTCAACGACCGTCCCAGCCCTCTTAAGATTTTCTGATGTTTTAAACACCCGAATTTTATAAGATTCGTGGGTTGTTTCAAAACGTTCAAACGCATCCTCAACAGCATCGTTAATTTTGTCTCTCGGAATCTCCACCCTAAAGACAAAGGTGCTCTTACCAATCTCTTCGAAAATCATATATCAAACCTCCTAATATTTTTTAAACGCTACTGATTATATCAAAAAAATAAAATTTTGTCAAGGGTTGTCAAATCTGAGAACTTCCTATATAATACTTTCAACTACATATCCACAGACAGTTGGTGGCCTATTCATTGGAAAATGGCCTTAAATAACTCTAAAATGCTTCACAGCAAAATAATAGCGTTAGCCCGCCGAGGAATTCAAGCTGATTCTTTAGAATTAAAGAATTACTATTTTTACTCGGATTGTCATCAGACTACCGAGTTTGTTTATTTTTACCTTTGGTATACATAATACAGGCAGTGTTTCAAAGATATCGTAGCTAAATTAAAGGTCGGTTCGGTCGTTATGATAGCGCATCGAATATAAAAGAAATATACATATATGGCAAAGACACGCGCACAAAAAGAACAGGATTTAACAGAACTTACTGAACGTTTAAAGGGTGCAAAATCTATCGTACTTTCTGAGTACCGTGGTACAACAGTCAAAGACATAGATAAGTTCCGACGAGCCCTTTCAGCGGAAGGCGTACAAAGTAAGGTATATAAAATTCCATTGATTAAGAAAGCTTTTGAGGCCAACGGCATTGAAGCATCAGGGGTTATGGATTATAAAGTACCTATCATGGTTTCTGTTTCCAGTGAAGATGAAGTGGCCCCAGCACGCATTGTTAAAACTTTTGCAAAGGAAGTTAAGACTGTGGGAATAATTTCCGGAGTTTTAGACGGCGTTTTCGCTTCAAAAGAGCAAATGGTCGCTTTGGCTGATCTTCCTAGCAAAGACGAGCTTCGTGCTAAGCTTGTTGGTACGATCAACGCACCAGTATCTGGATTCGTTAACGTACTCGCTGGAAATATCCGTGGTTTGATTAATGTATTAAACGCGGTAGCACAAAAATAATTGTACAAATAGCATTTAATTAGTAAATAATTTAAACATATGGCAGACGAAGAAAAGACTTCTGTAGAAGTCCCAGCAAAGTTCGCTGATTTAGTTAGCTCCATTGAAAAGCTTTCTGTTTTAGAACTTTCAGAATTAGTAAAAGTACTAGAAGACAAGTTTGGGGTATCAGCAGCTGCTCCTATGATGATGGGGGCCGCTCCAGCAGCAGGCGCTGCAGCAGGTGCTGAAGAAAAGGATGAATTTACAGTGGAACTTACATCAGCTGGTGATAACAAGATCAATGTAATTAAAGTTGTTCGTGAAGTTACTGGTTTAGGTTTGAAGGAAGCAAAAGATATCGTTGATGGTGCTCCAAAAGCAATCAAAGAAGGTATCAACAAAGCAGACGCAGAAAATCTAAAGAAGCAATTAGAAGAAGCCGGCGGTACAGTTACTCTTAAGTAATTACATCTAATCTGGTTTTAAATCTTAAAAAGACTCTTGGAAAAGAGTCTTTTTAAGATAAGGTTTGTAATGGTTAGAAACTAACTTTTAGTAGCTGATTGTTATTTAGGACGTAAATAATTTTGGAAGTTTCGTCAACTGCAAAGTCTTTTAAGTCATTAAACTGACTACTGGTCAAGGTTTGAATGATTGCGCCAGACTTGTTGAGGATGACAATGCGTTTTCCTGTTGGATCCAATACATATAGATTAGTCACATCAGCACTAGTGTAGATTTTGGTTTTATCACCCAACCCACTTATGCCGATAGGGAAATCTACTTTTACCCCAGAATTGTATTTTAAAATTGTGCCATTAGTGGCGATATAAATATCACCATCAATTGCCATATCAGAAGCTTTGGCAAACTCATTAACATTATCAATAGAGACAGCAGGCTGGCTGAATGCAGTGGCGCTGACATTAAAGCGCATTACTTGGTGCTTGGATTTATTTAAGATATAAGCACGGTTGTTGTAAAAAGTCAGCCCGACCGCTTCGTCCCTAGTTGGGACATCAGTTGAGAATGCGCCACCAATAACTCCAGTCTGGAAGTTCCAGAGCAATAACTCAGAGCCATTGTAAATGACTGCCTGGCTACCCTGCGTGTATGCTGATAAAGAAATTGGTTCGCTAGTGCGCAAAGTATTATCTTGCACACTTGCTGAAGTGCGGTTATAACTTACTACTGTGCGATTGCTTTCGGTGGCAAGGTAGTTTGGCAGAACAATTAAATTATCTGAATTGCTAAGTGTGCCAATGGTTTCTACATTGGCCTCAGCTGTGTTGTTAAGCTTTTTATCCAGAACTTCTACCTGATTGCGGATATCATCAATTTTTGCTTTTTGGTCTTCAGGTACATCGCCAAGATTGTTCAGTTTTTCTTTAAGAGTTACTAACATATTTTTGGCCTGAGCTTCATCATTATATAAAATCTTGGCTTTTGCATCATTGACCAGTTTTTCCATTTCAGTGATTTGTTCTGTAGATATTGCCACTGTTTTTGGGCTACTGTTGAAGTATTTAGCAATAGCCACATTCGCGATTACCACAATTAATAAAATAACAGCCGCAATCATAAACACTTTTTTTTGCTTGCTGTAGCCTTTAATTGTTTCAGGGTGGACTTTTTTTGCAGCTTTTTTGAATTGATTTTGCACGACAGACATTGCACTGTTTTTGTTTTGTACTATTTCAGCAATTCGCGGCGCCTGTTTTATTTTGTTGGTTACACTTTTGTGAACATTCTTCCCAATTGTGACAGCTGTTGATCCCATGTCCTTGATTTTGTCTAGCCAGTCTGCGGATTGTTTGGTGGAATTTACTTGTGGAGCGATCATGTATGCTCCCAAATCAACCTCTTCTTCGTTATCTAAACTCCCGACAGCAACCTGTTGAGCTAAAATTGTTCCGCAGGCGACTTCTGGACCCATAACGTCATTGAGAGTAGCGATTACTTCCTGCGCAGCGTCCGGTAAGTCGTTTCTTTTTAAAATATTTTTGAAACGATCAATGGAGATATGGTTGAATAATTGTGATGTTGATAAAACAAGTAAATCTCCTAAGTGGAGCTTGCCTTCGGCAAAGTTTTCAAAAGTTTTTAGAGGGTGATGAGGTGTGCTTGGCTCGGCAATTGGCGCGAAGCCATTGTCGCGATAAAGTAATGCAGTAATTTTACCAACTGAGGTTACGGATAAGCGAGTCTTGGACTTAACCGCTATTGTCGCATTTAATTTTCCCAACCAATGAGTTTTGCCAATGTTTTGTAACTTACCTAATTCTTCATTTATAACAGTCAATGCATTCTCAAAAGTATTCGCAGTTGCTGGTCGACGATAGGTACGACGAAGCGCTCCTGCAATTGCCTCAGCAATGCGTTGGCATTCCGTAGCGGCAGCCGGGTTAAAAAGCGGTAACTCACAAATCATATACAACTCAGTTTGCGAGCTGTCTATGGTTTCAGCTAGCGTAAATACATAGCTGGTGGCTTGTTTTGTATCTCCTAGCTGGATTTTAACGACTTGGGTTTCAAGTTCTGTCATATTGAATTTATTATACCACTATTTGAGATTTGGGTTAAAATAGGGGAAAGATGGCAAATATCAAAAACTAGTGTGGTATACTTACATTTATGATGACACATTCCGATATTCTTGATTCTAAATATGGCTCAACACTTTTAGCTTTTTTGTTGTTAGCGCCAGCACGCAGTTTTTCTGCTAAAGAGCTATCAAAGCGCTTACATATCTCTGAGAAGATATTATCCAATGTCCTCCGAGAATTTGTGGATGATAGCATGCTTACACAGTTCAGTAGAGGCAAAAATAGACTGTTCATTATTAATCAAAAGCACAAACTTTTTCCAGAAATCAAGACTTCTTTAGTAAAAAACCAAAAGCCTTACGAAGATGAATTATTCATTGCCATTAAAAAGTTAGGTGAAGTAAAGGCCGCGTTTCTATCAGGTGTATTTACCGGACAACCACAACTACCAGTGGATTTATTGTTAGTTGGTAAGATTAGCTTAACTAAACTTGATATATTCCTGAAACAATGCAAGATAATGATGGGTGTAGATGTAAATTACAGTGTTATGTCCGTAGAAGAATATCGATTGCGCAGTGATACCTTTGACCGCTTCATTAAAGATATTTTTGATTATCCTCATATTGTAGTAATGGATACAACCTCAAAACCTGCCAAACATTCAAGTGGTTATCTAAAGAATGGCGGGGGAAAAAAGAACGTTAAATCTAAATAATTTATGGATTATTTAACTGAACTTTATCAGCAATTTTTAGGAATTTTCCCGGACTTTTTACACCCATTCATTTCTGTCGGAGTCGTAATTTTTTTAGTCTATTCAATAGTTCAAACCCTAAAGAAAAATTTTGTATTTTTAATAGCTTTGGTAGTACTTCTACCAGCCTCCATACCAATTTTAAAGAATGTAGTAGATATTCTGATAAGTTTTATCAAATACCTATTGGGTATGTAAACCATTTGTGGATAACTCTTTAACCAATCTGAAAGGATTGGTTTTTTGTTAGATTTTTGAACGTTTGTACACCCTTGACTAAAGGTGAACGAGCGTATACTATTAGTATAGATAAATAATTTAATTGCTATGAGCATTACCGAGAAAATTACAACAAGACAAAAAGAACTATTGAGTTTCATTGTTCAACAGATCCGTGAGTATAATATCCCACCGTCTATTTCCGAGATGGCAGAATTTCTGGAGGTGAAATCAAAAAATGCAGTGGCAAAATTGCTTGATGCACTAGAAGACGGTGGTTACATTGAAACAAATGGCAAGGCGCGCGGGATCACTGTTTTAAATAGTTTGTCTGACAGTATCCAAAAAGGTTTAATCAGAGTGCCCCTTGTTGGCTCAGTTCAGGCCGGCAGTCCTCATATGGCAGAAGAATACATTGAAGAATGGATAAATTTGCCTCAGTCTTTAGTTAAAGGTCGTCGGGATGTTTTCCTGTTGCGGGTGAGAGGGGATAGCATGATAAACGCAGGAATTCATGAAGGTGATTTGGTAATTGTGCGTCCGACTCGTGAAGCAAGAAATAATGACATAGTCGTTGCACTTTTGCATGACGAGGCCACAGTCAAGCGGTACGTTCAAATTAAGAATCGCGCATACCTCAAAGCAGAGAATCCAGATTATCAAAATATTTACCCTAAAGAGGAATGGATGGTACAGGGGAAAGTGGTTGGGGTAATCCGCAATTTAGAATAAGGAGTAATTATGTCAGAACTAGAATCATCAAAAAAGAATATAGTCAATCAACTACGAAGTTTGTGCGCGCACTGCCAGTCTAGGGCGCACCACAGCTGTCCGCTACAAGCCATTGCTAAGCAGGTTAAATCTATCTCAGGCGTACCGTTGATAGTGAATAATGAATTTAAGGGTGTGCTGTGGAAGCAAATTCGTCATGTTTAGCTAATTTTTAACAAAAACCCATGCAAATGCTTGCATGGTTTTTTTACTTTTGATACAAAAAAATTCCCATTTTCATATTTTCTCTTTTATTTAAGCCAATTTTTTATCACTTTACGTTTGAAAATTGATCAGATTTTTTTGATTGCACTATTGACAAAAACTTATAAATAGGGTATACTTATTGGATTTGTTAATTAGCAAATCAGAATTTAATTAATTATCTTAACTTTTCATGTTGGTCCGCCAGTATGTAAAGGCAAGGAGAATAACACATAATGCAATTCAGCAAAATGTTTAAGGCAAGTTCAAAATCAGGTCGTAGCGTCATTGCTAGCTTGATTATGGTTGCGGTTGCAGCTACTGTACTTAGTTTTGTGCCTACTCATGGCGCAGCTAATACTTTGGCTGAAACATGTGCTAACCCGCCGTCTACCCCGACCCTGAACTACTGGCCTGTTACTTACAATGACGTAAATACCCCGTTGTGTCATGATTTCCCAGCAATTGACGCTGCCCTTGATACAACAAATCCTCAGTTCTCACAAAGTGAATCTGAGTGGTCTAATGGTTTGCAAATGACTGATGGTCAACAGGGTGTAGCTTTGATGTATTTGCACAACGGTGCAGCAAACAATCTTGACCCAGAGCAAACTACTGCGAGAGATGTAAAGATTACAACTCACACGCAAACAGAAGTTGGTCCAACTCACCGTATTGATGTAACCTTCAAGGGCTCAAATACAAATACAGTAAACAAGAGTTTTACCATCCACACTCCAGCAAACGCCAAGTTAGAAGTAATTCCCAATAGTGGTTTTATGTATAACTATGAAGGCCGAGTTATTTTAGATCAACAAAATTTAGATTTAGGTAATTCTACTTTCACACTTGGTAATTTAGATGCTTGTTTTGAGTACAGCCTATTTTTTACCTTTAAGTTCAAAGTTGTTACATCTCCTACTTCTTCAGTGAACCCAACTTTGTCAGTAAGCAAGCAGGTAAAAAATATTACTGATAATACTGATTATTCAAATCAGGTAAATGTTGATAAGGGCGATAAAGTAGGATATCAAATCAAGGTAAAAAACAATGGGCCAACAGTGGCGCGTGGTGTTACCTTAACTGATAACGGCGTATCTGGTATTAATGTTGATCCAGGCTCTACTGTTATTTCTTCTAGTAACTCACTTCATCAAGGAATTATCCCCGGTACTTTAGAGCTAGGGGATATGCAACCTGGACAAGAGATTACTATTTCGTACACTGGTAGCGTAGTAAAAAATGATTGTGGTATTTTAACAAATACTGCCACTGCTCAAGCTTCTAATGCTCCGGCTGTCTCCAGTACTGCTTCAGTCAAGCTTATTTGTTCTACTCCAAATCCAAGCAATCCAAAGTTAACAATTAAGAAATTGGTCAAGAATGCATCTACAAATTCGTCATACAATGACTTTTCAGTAGATGCTCGTACTGGCGAACGTGTGCGCTTCCAAATTTCAGTCACTAACTCTGGTAATACTGATTTGAATAATGTTGTAATGACTGACCGCATCCCATCTGGTCTTCAATTTGATGATTCAGTAAACGGTGATGGTGTGCCTAGCTACAACAATTCTACTTTTACAGTCAATTTTGGTTCTTTGAACAAAAATCAAACCAAGACTGTTGAATTTTCAGCTAAAGTGGTGAGCGCGAGTTCAGACACTATCTGTAACGTTGCCAAAGCTAAAGCTGATAATGTAAACGAAGTTCAGGATGATGCCTGTGTAAAAATTTACACAGTCTCTACACCAGGAACACCAAACATTGTTATATCTAAACGTGCCTTTAATGACACTAAAAACATAGACGCAACAACTGTTAATGCAACTCGTGGTGATTATATTACTTATACGTTAATAACAGCCAATAATGGTACTGCTACTCAAAGTAACTATGTTATTCGTGATGATTTATCACAAGTGCTTCCTCTAGCTGATGTAGTGTCTACCAATGGTGGTACTATTTCAGGTAATGTAATTTCTTATCCATCAATGGATATTCGCCCTGGTGAAACTATCGTAAAGACTTTCAAAGTCCGCATCAAGCAAACGCTTGATAAAAATCTTTCTTACCAGTTAAAAAATACTTACGGTAATACTATCGTAATTAATATCCCTGGCGAAAAGATTTACGAAGCCCCCAAGACAGGTGCTGCTGGTACTGCTGCCGCTTCATTCGCAGGTTTAATTACTGCTGGTGCTGTAGCATTCCGTAATCGTCGTTCACTGTATAAAGCAATCTTTGCTTAAGCTACAGTCAATCCGGTCTAAAAATACTCCCTCAAAAGGGAGTATTTTTATTTATCAAACTCCAGCGCATTGACTGAATTGGCTAAAAACAGTACAATGTAGTCTGAAATATATGATCACAACAACACCAAAATATGAAATTATACTTTTCTATAAGTATGCGCACATTGATAATCCTGTTGGTTTAATGCGTGAGCAAAAAAAACTACAAGAGCGCTTAGGTTTAAAAGGACGTACAATTATTGCCTCAGAAGGCATTAATGCCACCCTAGAAGGCACGACGGAGAACATAGAAGAGTATTTGAATCATTTCTTAAGCGATCCACGTTTTGCAGATACTCATATTAAACGTGACCCTGGAACTGGCAATGCTTTTCCTAGAACATCTATTAAGGTTCGCAATGAAATTGTTTCTCTGGGGTTGGGTGAGACTTGTGATATTGACCCAAATCAGTTAACGGGGATTCATTTAAAGCCACAGGAATTACATCAGTGGTTTGCTGAAGGGAAACAGTTTTATATTGTTGATATGCGAAATGCATATGAGCATCAAGTCGGGCATTTTGAAGGTTCAATCCTTCCCGCCATGGATAATTTTCGCGATTTACCAAAGTTTTTGGATAGCATCCAACATTTAAAAGATAAAACAGTTTTAACTGTTTGTACTGGCGGGGTGCGCTGTGAAAAAGCTTCTGGTTATTTGTTGGACAATGGTTTTACCGATGTGTATCAGTTAGACGGAGGAATTGTTTCCTATATGAAAGCGTATCCCAATGAAAACTTTTTAGGAAAGCTTTATGTATTTGACGGACGTATTGCTGTTGGGTTTTATACCGATGACCCCAAGCATCAGATTGTAGGGAAGTGTTGGGTCTGTCGCAAACCCTGTGAACGATTTACAAACTGTGTTGTAAATGATTGCAACCGCAAAATGATCGCCTGTCAAGAATGTCAGGATAAACTTGGAAATGATTTTGTGTGCCCCCCAGAGTTGGGGCATAAAGAAAAAACCAGGGTGAGCTAGATAGTTTGATTGGGTAATTCAAAGATTAAATTTTCAGAAACATAGATGTCAGATAACGTAATTTTACGATTTTCAGAAGTAACATTTGAATATAGCCCAAATAAGCCTCTGCTTGATGAGGCTAGTTTTTCGTTGCGCGCTGGTTCGCGGATTACTTTGATGGGACAGAACGGTGCTGGGAAAAGCACATTATTTAAAATGATTACCGGGGAACTTAAGCCTAAAGAAGGAGATATTTACTTAACGCCAACAGATGCCA
>CAYZEK010000007.1:0-30899 GCA_964477805.1 uncultured Candidatus Saccharibacteria bacterium
GTTAACATCAGCATTAAACCTCCTTTTAAACCATCATAGCACATTTTAAAAACCATCACTACAATGAGTGATGGTCGTTTTGTTTGTCTAAAATTACTTATTTAAGGTGTGTTTTGTATATACCGGATCATGGTCAATCAATTCTTCATCATTAAACCAGACTGCTATCTCTATTTTTGCTTCTTCAAGAGTAGCAGATCCATGAATCAGATTGTAAAGCTTATTGCTTTGACTGTTATCTACATGACGGAAGGAAGCATGCGCGTAATCACCTCGAATGGTACCCGGTGGGGAAGACTTTGGCTCAGTAGAGCCAATCATCTTACGTACTAATTCCACAGCCTCAATCCCTTCTAATACCATGGCAATGATCGGACCAGATGTCAGCATGTCAGTCATTGCTTTTCGGACGTGTTCACCACGACGGATTGCTAGATCTTCAGTGTAGTGCAATTCAGCTTTTGTTAAATCAGAAAGGAGCATCTTAATACCCAAGATTTTTAAACCAACACGTTCAAAACGCGTGATGATTTCCCCTGCTAACCCCCGTTCTAATGCATCGGGCTTAAGTAAGACTAGCGTTCGTTCAAATGTTTCCATAAGTATTTAAAATTATCTATCAAAAATAAATTATTAGTTAGAAATTGTCGCTTTGGTGATAGTAATTTTGTTTACTGGTGCGCCATCAGTTGGACCCATTTGTGGGTTAATCTCCGCTTGACCGATTTTATCAACAACATCTTGCCCAGCAATTACCTTACCAAAAATAGTGTATGCATGAGGCATTTGAGGGGCATCTTCTAACATGATGAAAAATTGACTACTGTTGGTATTCGGTCCGCGATTAGCCATTGCGAGAACGCCTTTTACATATCCAGTTTTTGCGCTTGGAGTATTTGCATCCAACTCATCCGCGAAATCTTTCCCGAATGCACTTTCTCCCCCACTACCAGTACCGGTTGGGTCACCACCTTGGATAACAAAGCCCTTAGCAATGCGGTGAAATGTAATACAGTCATAATAACCGCTCTTAGTTAAACGTAAAAAGTTTTCTACAGCTTTTGGCGCATCTTGATCGTATAGTTGAACAGTAATGTCGCCATAATTTTCTACATTCAAAGTTACAGTCTTATTTTTGATATCAATTGGTTCATTCATAAGTTTATTATCAACATTGCGAGTACACTGCGCTGTGTCTGGTTGATTAGAGTTAGTTGTATTAATGTTTGTCGTATCTTGATTACTATTATTGCTTGGTTTGGGATTAGAATTGTTGCGGAAATAGATCATTGCCCCGACACCTAAAATAATAATCACACCAGCCAGTAATCCTTGTTGCCATGTTTTCATTTTATTAAAATTTAAATAATAATTTTCTTTATTTTATCAGTTGGGCATTAGTTTGGCAATCGGCGACGAATATACAAAAATATTCCTACATAATACGTCACTAAAATCCACGCCGGCAATTGTATAGAAATACTGGCGTATGGAATAATGGATAATTTTTGAGTGATTTGTAACACGATCGCAGCAAGAATCTGCGCCGGAAAAATCAACCCACCTCCCAGTACAGGAATCAAAGTCAAAGCTCCGAACAACATAATCCACGGCACTAATGGCAGTACCAGCAAGTTTGCTAATGGCGCAATCAAACTAAAGGTTCCGAAATGAAATGCAATGATCGGCGCAGTCATTGCAATAGCGCCAAGGGTTGGCCGAAGCATGTCACCCCAGAAACTATTTGTACTGATAGTGCTTGTACTCAACTCAGCTGTTTTTTTTATTTGAAAAGAAATTAATACTCCATACGTTGCCGCAACGCTCAGTTGAAAACCAACATCCCAAATCACAATTCGCGGATTTTGTAATACCATTATACTTGCCACAATGAGTAGTGAATGCAAACTAGCATATTGCCTGCCAAGCAATTGCGCAACTAGCATTATGGTAGCCATAATAGCGGCGCGAACTACTGCCGCACTCGCTCCTGTAATAACCACAAAACCAAACATAACAAATAAAGTTAAGACGTTAGTCAGACGACGACCAATGTACCAGACCAATGCACCGCAAGCAGTCGCAATAATTGTCATATTAAAACCAGAAACAGCCACGATATGAGTCAACCCTGTGATTTTGAACGCATTAGCTACATCATCGGGCAGCGGCTGTTGCCGCTGCCCGATCAACATTCCAGCAATCAAACTCCCTTCGTTAGAAGGAAAAGCTTTTATTTGTTTAATGACAAAATCACGGCACATGATTAATGGCGTACGCCAAGACACACCCACTCGTTTAAGTACAATGACTCGAGGTTTTTTTAATATTGCGTATGTATTCCAGCGTTGCAAATACGCAACATAGTTAAAATCATTGAAATTTTCAGGATATTGTAATTGGCCTTGAATCCATATTCGATCCCCAGTGCTGATATCTGGTACGGGTGTATACATAGAAGCTCGTACGTATTGATTAAACCCATCTGGTAAAAGCGTGAGTTGTTGATTAGTGCCAGACATGTTTGGATCTGTTGCCACCACCCCTTCTGCACTAAACGGTTGATTCAAAAATGGCTCATACTCATTGACTCCGAAAGTTAAATTCAATCGTAATACCCCCAACATCACGCCCAACACAAAGAACAAAAACAAAATTGCAACGCGCCTGCTCACAAAAGTCATCAGGACAATTACAAACATACCGACACAAAACAAGAACAGTATCCAATCAAAAAAGACCAAGTACAATGATGCAACTCCCACTCCGAAAATAAAACCAATTAAAAAAGCAGATATATGATTTGGTGTCATCCCGTAATCATATCTGCTGTTATACCTAGATTTGTTAAATTGTTTCTAAACTTTCAGTAAAATTTGAGCTAAATCTGTCTGATTAACTTCTTGCTGTTCTCGTTTCGCCAAATCTTTTAGCTGAACTGTACCATTTTTTGCCTCTTCTTCTCCCATAATAATTGCCAATGGGATACCTTTCCCTTCTGCATACTTAAACTGTTTATCAAGTTTAGCGGTGTTAGCATAATAAATTTCCACATTCACACCATTTGCTCGAAGTGTTGTAGCTAATTTCAAATACTCTTTTTCCAAAACTTTACTCTGATTTAAAATCAGCGCACGAATCGGCTGGCTAAGTTTTAGCAAGCCCATCTCTTCCAAAGCTTGTAATAATCTATCAATCCCGATACTACCACCGACCGATGGTAAATCTTGATTAGAAAATTGGTTCACTAAATTATCATAACGACCGCCACTACAGATACTACCGAATTCTGGCTTATCTACAAGAAATATTTCGAAAACAACGCCAGTGTAATAATCTAAGCCTCGTGCTATGGAAGGATCAAACTCAACCTGACCTTGCAAATCAAACTGCGTTAAATCTGATAAAATCGTTAAAATATTCTCTGGCGCAGTGACCTTGCCTTGCACTAATTCTTTCGCCCTAGCTATTTCAGCTTCACTTACTTGACCAGCTTGCATTTCAGCCACAACACCATCTAAACCAATTTTATCAATTTTATCAACCGCCCTAATAGTTGCTGGAGAAAAGGTTGCAAAGATACTCCTGTCGTTCAAGCGTACTCTGTAATTTGTTACCCCTACTGCTTCCAATGCTTTGCACAAACAAGCTATCACCTCTATATCTGCAAGCATGGAGTCTGTGCCGACTGCATCAATATCGCATTGATAGAACTCACGTAAGCGTCCTTTTTGTGGATTGTCTGCCCGCCATACAGGCGCAATCTGATAACGTTTAAATGGAAAAATTATTTGTCCTTGATTTTGCGCAACGTAACGAGCCAAAGGTACAGTTAAATCATAGCGCATCGCAACATCACGATCGCCTTTATCCTTAAACTGATAAACTAGTTTTTCATCTTCACCATACTTACCCATCAAAATTTCTGCGTATTCTAGTACCGGAGTAGACAATGGTAAAAACCCAAACCGTTCAAACACGCTCTGGATTTTCCCAAACATTTGTTGTCTAGCCAATTGTTCGGTGGGACTATAATCACGAAAACCTTTTAATAATCGTGGTTCGATTTTGTCTAAATTTACCATATGCCAATTATACCAATTTTATGGCAAAGAAAAAACTCCGGAAAAGACCGGAGAAATTTTACTTCAATGCATCAGATTACTTTTATAACCTAAGGTGGCAAACCAACGTATTGCTTGACCTCGTCGTTTTCTTCGCTCTCGCATGTCTATGAAGTCGATTAAGCCCCCAAAAGTCAAAAGTAAATCATCCGCAAAACTCAATACATCCAAATCCTCATGATTAATCACATACAAGGCAATATGATCAAGCGGAATTAGTTCATTAAGGTATACCCGCAAGATATAGCCTCTACCGCCTTTGACCATGCGAATTTCTTCGTGAAATTCCTGGAAAAACTGAGAGTCGTCCTGATCTTTGGATTCAGAAAGCTCCAGAGGGAACGTATTCTCTTGGATAACTTCCAGAAGATTCTTAAAGGAATCCATTAGCTGGGTAAGATTGTCATTTACCAGCAGTACACCGTCCTGGATATCAATTAATTCTTGATTTGCTGTCTTTTCCTCCTTGGATTGGAACCATCATCATTAGATGTAAATACTATAACTAAAAATTAAAAAAATAAAAAGGGCTTGCCATGCCCTTTTAATTGTTTTGTGGATTGTAGCGCCAAGGATATGGCTGAACATATTCACCTGGACTCTTCACATAGCAATAAGCCACTAAGAAAATTGAAATGAGTAGTTCCGCAATACATCCCTCGCACCAAACTGGAAGCTCATCAGATTTTTCGGGCAAGTCAGTAGTGCTGATTTTGTCCATTAAGGATATGCGAGCTTCAAAATCAGTTTGATAGTATGGTTCCTGCAAAATTAACCCTGCCTGTTGTTTTGAAAACACAACGAGTATTTTAGGCTCTGGCTTGATAACCATATACATGATGGTTTTGGGTATGTCAAGAGAAAACCACAAACGATCTTGAACCTGCCCGATAACATTCTGAATGCGATTACCTTCACCAGGAAACGACTTGGCTAAGAACGAGGCAAATGTAGCTGCCCAAAAATCTCGTAGAACCACGACTTCATCATCACCCTTTTCACGAACGCTTAATCGTTGTATTTTTCCTAAACAAGCTTCAAGCTCGTCAAGATGAAAATGATAGAATTCCTTGAGCAAAGCATTGGCAACTACATTTTGAGTATTTCCAACCACCAAAATGCTATCGTCTTCAGTTCCCATGAATGCCAGAATCAATTCTTCATGATCAAAAGTAACTACGTCAACGTAATAACACATATTGTTCCTCCGTTATGTAATTTTCCATATTTATACTCTTATTTCTATAGTTTGTCAAAATTAAAACCGAGTCTGAACTCGGTTGTTTTAACGATTTAATAAATAGATTTTATGCCTTACGATTTAAAATAAGCTTGAATGCTGACCCCAAAACTTTCTTGGATTTACTTAATTTCTTCGCCCGATGCACTGTTTCACCTTTAACTTTATGGAGAATTATATCAACTTGGCGAAAGCGACCATAACCATGAATAGCTAGCCATCCACCAATTATTATGAACGCCCACCCCAAAGCTTGCATTGTGGGCTCGCTGAAAAACTTTATCAATGTTGCCCCACCAGCAATTAAAGTCAAGGATGTGCGGATGTAAGACATAAAAGATGTCTCATTAGCCATCATAGTACGGTCAACAGCTAAATAATCACGCAAGATCATTTGTTCATGATCTTTTTTATAAGTATTAAAAGAATCTTCTGACATTTTTATTTTTGTTTCTAAAAACTAACTGTTAGAGGTATTATAGCATACTTTTTTTAGTTTGTCCAATTGTTCAACAAATATTGGGTTTTTCCATATTTGGGAAAAACAAAGATTATAAATAAAATAAAAAACTACCCTCAAAAGAAACCATTGGAGCCCAGATTCGCGAAGCGAATCGTAGCGACTGAGTTTCTTAGAGGGTAGTTTTTTGTTTTTAAGCGTCTACTTCATTTTCTTACGAATGAAAGCAGGAATATCTAGTTCATCTTCATCTGTTTCTTCATCATTACTTTGCACTGGCACCGGATCAACAGGTTTAGGGCTAAATAACGGTTTACGAACTTCTGGGCGGGCCGGTTCTTGAGCGATGTCTATTGGTGCAGATACTGGAGCTTGAGCCTGACGGGCCGACAACGCAGAATCATCTGACAAATGTGCGAAACTTACGGTGGAAGGACGACGATTATGCTCATCAAACCCAGTCGCAATAACAGTGATACGAATTTCATCGCCCATAGCTTCGTCAATGACAGTGCCAAATTTTACACGAGCATCTGGATCAACATTTTTTGTAATGACTTTGGCAGCTTCATCAATTTCAAACATACCTAGGTCAGGACCGCCGGTAATGTTGAATAGGACACCTTGCGCGCCATCAATAGTCATGTCTAACAGTGGCGAGTTTACCGCAGCTTTAGCAGCTAATTCAGCACGACCTTCACCAGAAGCCTTACCAATACCCATCATCGCTGTCCCAGCGTCTTGCATTATTGTTCTAATGTCAGCAAAGTCCGCATTGACGACACCATGGGTAGTAATTAAGTCTGAGATACCAGCAATTCCTTGGCGGAGGACTTCGTCAACAGTAGTAAAGGCTTCAATTAAAGAAGTTTTTTTATCAATAATTTGTAAGATGCGGTCATTTTGTATTGAGATAATCGCATCAACTTTGTCTTTCAAATTCTCATACCCTGCTTCAGCAATTTCTTTACGTTTGCTTCCTTCAAAAGTAAACGGCTTGGTGACAACTGCAATTGTTAAAATATCACGATTCTTTGCAAGCTCAGCAACAATTGGAGCAGCGCCAGTACCAGTTCCCCCACCAAGACCACAAGTGATGAAAACCATGTCGGCGTTAGAAATCACCTCTTCAATTTCTTCTTGAGATTCTTCGGCAGCCTGACGGCCTAGTTCTGGGTTCATTCCCGAACCAAGGCCTTTTGTAATTGATTTGCCGATATGAACTTTTTTATCAGCTTGATTATTATGCAAAGCCTGAGCATCGGTGTTTACAGAGATAAACTCAACACCTCGGATACCCAACTCTGCCATACGGCTGACCGCAGTGGTTCCAGACCCACCGATACCCATAACTTTAATGCGGGCAAATGTTTCAATTTTAGGTTTTACTTCCATAGGCTTTTTCATGTTTCTACTATTTATTGACTGCTAATTTTAAGAATAAAAACGCAAAACAACAACTCAAATAGATAAATTTCTGATCCAATTGTTGTTTTGCGTTTTTATTTTTGCGCCAGGCTATATTTAACCCTTAGGGCATCAAGGTCTTAAACCACTTCTTCAATTTTACCACATTTTGATTATCTAACAAACCCCTCAAAGGCTTTGTCAGGCTGAAGTCGCTAAAGCTACCAGAGAGATTACTTCCCCACAATGCAAGCCCTACAACAGTAGCAAAAGATGGATCTACTACCTGATCAATAATTGTGTCTGTCTCGCTTGGCACCCCAATAGAAACTGGTAAACGTAAGTAGTGTTTTGCAAACTCCACCACACCAGGGAGCACAGCACCCCCACCCGTAAGCACAATTCCAGCTGGCAATTTCCCATCACGATCAATCATTTTAAGCTCTTTGGTTATCATATCAAAAATCTCTTCTAGGCGAGCTTCTACAATCTCCGCAACAAGTTGTTGCGGGATACGACTCTCTTCCTGAGGATCAATTTTAGACATGTCGATTTCTGCGAGTTTATCTATCAATGCCGGACTGGCTTGGGCATACATAACTTTAACTCGTTCTGCCGTGTCAATTGTACACCGCAAACCAATCGCAATATCATTAGTAATATGCATTGAGCCGACTGGGATGATTGCAGTATGAATCAAATTATTTTCTTCATACACAGCAACGCTAGTAGTCCCAGCACCCAAATCTATCAAAGCAACCCCTAATTCTTTTTGACGCTTATTTAAAACCGACTGAGCAGCCGCTAATGGCGAAAGCACTAACTGATCCACCTCCAACCCCGCCTGCGTGATAGCTTTGGATAAGTTTTTTAAGAAGGGTAGTGCCCCATGAATAATAATCGTTTCTACTTCCAGTCGGATACCAGTCATCCCAATTGGATCTTTGATTCCAGATTGACCATCTAGGGTAAAAGTTTTTGGGATAACATGAATTACCTCACGATTTGGTGGAATAGACACTGCCTGCGATGCATCAATAACACGGATAACATCATTTTCCGAAATTTCCCCATCAGCGCGAGACACAGCAATCACTCCTTTTGAATCCATGCAAGTAATATGATTCCCCCCAACAGATACATTTGCGCGCGAGACAGGCACACCAGTCATACGCTCAACTTTTTCTAAAACCGCAGAAATAGAAGACACAGCTTCGTCAATATCAACGATAACACCTTTACGCATTCCGTTCGCAGGCACAGAACTAGCCCCAATAATATTTATACGGCCAGTTTCTTCTACCTTCCCTTGGACAACGCGAATAGTATGCGTTCCAACATCCAAACCAACAATGTATTGTTCTTTTGCCATAATCAATTAATTCAATTTTTGTTTTAACAGTCTTGAGATGGTAGCTCCATCTGCAGTATTACCAAAATGTGATTTAAGTGATGCCATAGCAACACCAAAATCATTACTGCCCCAAGAATTCTCCGCCATTTTCGAATCAATAACCTTTTCAATTTCTTCTTCACTAATTTGGGCAGGCAAAAAACTAGCAAGAACTTTTAATTCCGCTTCTTCTTTATCAGCAGATTCAACCCGACCAGCTTCGCGAAATACAGCACCAGCTTCTTTGCGTCGTTTTGCTTCGGACTGTACCAACGCCAAAACATCTGACTCAGACAGTTCTGAACCTTTGGAGATTTGTTCGTTTTGAATTCTGGTTTTCAAAGCACGAAGTGTGTTAGCAGTAATCTGATCACGAGCTTTTATTGCATCCTGCAATGCAGATTCTACTACAGAAAGATTCACCATGAAATTGTTATTTGTTTAATTTAACTAGGCGATGATATTCAAATTATCGTCGACCACGGGACGGTTTAACTGGTTTGCCCATGCGCTTCATTTCTTCTCTAACCTCACGTAGTTCTGCACGGCGTTGGGCTGTTGAACGTTGCAAGTTACGGCTTTTAGCGGGGGCAAAAAAACGGGTTTTTCGAGCACGCACTAAAACACCGCTTTGTTGAATCTTGCGATTGAAACGGCGGAGTAAATTATCAAATGATTCGTTTTCTTTACGTTTTACTTCTACCAAAAAATTCACCTCACTTTGAATATACAACACCAATGACACACAAATGCATTGGCCCGACCTTAATGTCCTACTATTATACGTTATTTAGTAGTGATGGTCAAATTGAGGTAAATATTTACTCTTCGAGCTGTTTTCCACCAAGTAAATGCATGTGTAAATGAGGGATAATTTGCCCGCCCTGCTTACCATTATTCATCACTAATTTATAGCCAGCATCGGCAACACCAGCTTCTCTGGCGTAATTCTTGGCCGCCAAAACCAGTTCGGCAATCATCGCACTATCACTATCCTGCAAATCATTCACAGAAACAATGTGCCGTTTAGGCATTACTAAAACATGGATCGGTGCTTTAGGCATGATATCCTGGATAATCATAATGTTATCACTTTCATGCAAAATGTTTGAAGCAATAGACTTGGAGGCAATATTACAAAATACGCACTCAGGATTGTTGTCCATATAATTTAGCGCTCTAAACGCTTTTTAACTTCTGTTATTATTTTATCATAAGAAAACACTTCCTGCATTCCAGACTTTACATCTCGCAAAATCACCATATCGTCCATAGCTTCTTTCTGACCCATTATCAAAGCAATAGGCGCCTTGTACTCCTCTGCTTGCTTCAACTGATTTTTTACACCAACTGTACCAAAGTGATCATGAACTTTAATATTCACAGCAATTAGATCACGGAACAATCGCAAACTGCGCTTTGATGCTAACTCCCCTAATGGAACCAGAAACACCTCACTGCTAGTATCTGGCTTCGCTTCAACTTCGGAAAGCTCCATAGCTCGAGCTAAGGCTGACAAGCTACCAGTGAATCCAAATACTGGCATTAATTTTCCAGAAATATTTTTCATCAATAATTCATGATGACCAGCTTCACCAATCACCACACTCTGATTACCCTTTTTATACTTCACTACTAAGTTAGTGCCAGAGGTTCCTTCTGAGCCAACATACAACTGGTTTAATTGATATGGTAGACCAAGCTCATCTAAAGCTTCTAACACATCCGTAAAACGCTTGCGGGCGTCTGCATCTAAAAAATCTACAATTACAGGCGCTTCTGCAGTAACCAATTGACAGTCTAAATTATCGCAACGAAGCACGTTCAAAATTCGATTACGAACATGCATATTGCAATCATCACATAATTCAAATTCTTTACCTTTTAAATAATCTTTCAAAACGGTAGCATAGGCGGTTTGTACTGCCGCATCGCCAGAAGTATTGATTTCCAAAGTCACTGATTCCTCGTCTAAATCCAAGCGCTTGATTAAATCCCAGACAGCACTAATAACCTGGGCCTCAGTTAAGTGATTAAAACTCCCGAATATCTCAAATCCAAATTGATAATTAAAATGCACTGCCCCTCGTGGGTCAACTTCTGCAACATTCCCAATATACATCCACTTGGACATGGGTTGTTCATCAGTGATTTTTAACTGCGCATAATGACGTAATAAAGATGGGAGTACTGCGGAACGAACACCAATAGTTCGCCCACCAGGCTGTGCAAACAAAATTCGTTCCAACAATTGTGGTTGATTTTTATAAAAGTCAGTGTAAATTTTTTCCTCTTCTAAAATCGCCGTTTCTACAGGCTGAAAGCCATATAACTTGGCTATATTACGGACTTCATGCAAAATTACATTCCAAAATGGGCTTACCTGAGTAGTAATATCTCTAAGTCCAGTCATTGCCCCAGCTTTAGAAAGTTTAGTTGCTAAGGTTGCGGTTTTTTTTGCTGTCTTTTGCATCATCAAAATTTAATTTAAAGATGGTTTGGGGAAATCTGCCACGCCAAACATGTTAATAGGGAATACTCTCAGCCAAGCAACACCGACAATATCATGACGGGGTAATATTCCCCAAATACGCGAGTCACTGGATGCTAACCGGTTATCACCAAGAACAAAAAATTCATCACTACCCAACGAAACAATATCATTTTTGCCAAAAGTAATATCTTGATTTGATAAATAAGGTTCTGATAAAACTTTGCCATCTGGGTATTGTTCATTATAAATGTACACTTTACCATTTTCTACCTTCACTTTTTCTCCTGGTAAACCAATTACGCGTTTGATGAAATACTGAGAGGTATCTTTGGGATATTTAAACACAATCACATCCCCACGATTTGGTTGACCAAACTTATACGTAAGCTTGTTTACTACGAGATATTCTTGATTATGGAAATTTGGAACCATTGATGACCCAGAAACGATGAAAGGCTCTGCAACAAAATACCGAAAACCAATCATTATGATAAATGCAATCAAAACAATGCGGGAGAGTTCCCATAAAAACGAGCCTACTGATGGAGTTTTTTCTGGTGGTGTATCTGTACTGGTGATTTGAATATTTTCTTCAGACATATTTTATTTCTTTTTTAAACGAATAACATTCCAACTATACCACTCCCACACATCGGACGCAAGAGCCCAAAAGAAGCTGATGTAACTATAAAAATACATAGTTCTGCGCACCGAAGCCGATTTCTATGCTCTTAACGGAAACCTATTTTTCAGCTATACTATCCTAGTAACTTTGTTAGTTTTTTATGAAAAAATCCCCTTTCTCCAAGCATAGTATTCATCAACCAGCAATCACAACAAAAAATATTGACAATGATATTGATTCTCGATTGCAAACCTCAACCCCTGAACCACTTCCGCCAAAAAAACCTAAAGGCAGACGGATATTAAAATGGATAATTGCGATTATTGCGATTATTATTTTAGCTCTGGGTACATTTGTAGTAGTTCGTGGCGCTGGACTACTTGATAAAATCTTTATTGGCCAAAATAAAAGCGTCTTCGAGAGAATTGGTGATATTATTTCCAGCCAAACTGGTGGCTCTAAATTAGAAGGTGAAAACAATGGTCAAATTAATATTTTGTTATTAGGGATTGGTGGCCCAGGCCACGATGGTCCATATTTGTCAGACACAATTATCCTGGCACAACTGAGGCCAGAAGATAAAAAAGTTACCTTGATTTCTATCCCTCGTGATTATCTTGTGAATACCAAAGAAATTGGGCAACGGAAAATCAATGCTGTATTCGCGGAAAGTTATCAGAAAGACAAAGACTGGAACAAAGCCGGAGCAAGTATTCGGGAAGTTGTTTCTAATATTTCTGGTTTAGAAATCCCTTATTTTGCTGTAATGGACTTCAAAGGTTTTGAAAAAACAATTGATATGTTGGGCGGAGTTGATATTCAAATTGATCGCACCTTTACTGATTATACGTATCCGGACAATAAAAATGGTTACCTACCAGCAGTTACTTTTAAAGAAGGGCATGAACAAATGGACGGTGAGCGTGCTTTGATTTTTGCTCGCTCTCGCCACGCAGCCGGCGAGGAGGGCACCGATTACGCGCGCAGTGTTAGACAACAAAAAATTATCTCTGCAGCAAAAGCTAAAATCATCTCTTTAAACATTATTGCTGATGCAGGAAAAGTAAATGAATTGTTTACAATAATTGGCGAACACTTCCACACAAATTTGTCTCCTGGTCAACTATTGCACGTCTATGGGCTAACCAAAGACTTCAATGACAACCAAACTATCTCTTTGAGCCTAGATCCTGACACCGGATTAATTTGTCCTCAGACATTGGAAGAAAGCGGTGCATTTGTGCTGACTGTTTGCCCTGGCAAAACTAAAACTGATATTCAAGATTATTTTAAAAACAGCTTTGCAACTGGTCAATTAACTTCGGAGCAAGCAACAGTGTGGTTAGCTGACAGCAGTACAACAGGTAAGCTTTATAAAAAAGCAGAGACAGAGCTCACAAATGCTGGGATCACAGTTCACAAAGTGATTTACGGCGGGAAGCCCTTAACTCAAAATGTAATTTACAGCGTAAATCACAAACCATCTACTTCTGAATACATTACTAGTAAATTAGACGCCAGCCCCGTAACGTTACCACCACCAGGGATCAAAATTGATTCTAGCAAAGTGGATATTATTATCATTCTTGGTAGTCCCGATGCCGACAATATTACTAACACATCAACTAATTCATAGCCATGAAACAACTCCCCCTCGTAGCGATTGTCGGTGAACCGAATGTCGGTAAATCTACATTGATGAACAAAATTGCTGGGAAACACCTAGCGATTACTTCGACCGTGGCTGGAACCACCCGCGATCGACAATATGCAGACACATCTTGGAATGGTGTTGATTTTACTATGATTGATACAGC
Organism: uncultured Candidatus Saccharibacteria bacterium; assembly: GCA_964477805.1. Lineage (GTDB taxonomy): Bacteria > Patescibacteriota > Doudnabacteria > UBA920 > UBA920 > UBA920. The sequence goes on from CAYZEK010000007.1 coordinate 13,561, forward strand.
TGGGGTAACATTTGGCAACAAACAGGAGCTAGAAGCAGAATTGGAGGAGCAAATTGATGTAGCGACTCAAGAAGCAAATCTACTCTTATTTGTGGTTGATGGAAAACTTGATGTTGATGCAATTGATCGGAAAGCATTACTAAAATTCCGAAAATTAAAAAAACCAATTGTGGTAGCTGTTAATAAAATGGACTCCCCTCGTAATATTGAAGCCATGCTTGCTCCTTTTTTGCGATTAGGAATTAAACATGTATTCTCTATTTCATCTGTTACAGGACGTGGAATGGGAGACTTGCTTGACCAAGTTGCGCAAGAACTAAAGGCAATTACAATTCCCAAACCCACAACACCAACTGGGATAGCTGTGAGTATTGTTGGAAAGCCTAATGTAGGTAAATCATCTTTATTAAATAAAATTTTAGGAGAAAAACGGGTCATTGTCTCCCCTATTGCTGGCACTACTAGAACTTCAATTGATACCCAAACCAAAATATCTAAACAAAACTATACTTTTATAGATACAGCGGGGCTAAAACGTAAAGAACATCGTCAAAAACAACCAGATATTTTTTCCGGTTTCCAAACTTTTAAATCAATCCGTCGGAGCGACATTGTTTTATTTCTCATAGACGTTACTCAGCCAATCACTAAGCAAGATCAAGTAATCGCAGGAGAAATCTTTGACCTAAAAAAGGGTTGCATTATTGTTGCAAATAAAATGGATGTTTTTGAGGGAAGTAAAAAAGAATTGCAGGATTATATTTCCCATCATTTCCCTTTTTTATGGTTCTCGCCAGTATTTATGGTTTCTGCAGAAAATGGTAAGGGTGTACAAGAAGCAATTGATGCCATCAAACCAATTTATGCTAACCGTCAAAAAATAATCGACCAGGAAGACTTAGACAAAGTCTTGGAACAAACTCTAAAAACTAACCCCCCTAAACGCTTGCGTGACCAACGCGAACCAAAAGTGTATGGACTCTCTCAAGTTGAAACTAACCCCCCACTATTTAAATTACTAGTCAATAAATCAGGGGCAATTTCCACTCAATACCGTCGTTTCTTACTTAAACACCTAATCAAACGTTTAGATTTATGGGGCACTCCAATCAGCATCCAAGTCCGAGAGCGCGGAAAAGAATAATAGAATAAACTGAAGCGACCTAAAATAGGTCGCTTCTTAACTTAAAATTAATACAGGTGGGTGGCGTTAAGCAACTCTGTATCTTTCCGAATCGTTCTCTGATTGCACAAAAACCTAACGTAATTGTTCCTTGCAGCGGACCACATCTCTTTGATCGTGTCATACAAACAAGCCAAATACCAACACAACGCAGTGTTAGCATCACTCGGGTTGATCTGAATAAGCTTTCGCTTAATTTTATGCAGTTTCCGCCGTAATGGCTTCAGTACTGCAAGTGGATGACAACAGTTTTGCTTGGACATGAGTTTAAAAGCCAAAGCCAAAAAACGGAAATACTCTTTTCCTACTCGCTCAATATGCGAACGAGGAATGTTGAGTTTGATGTCCTTGACAATGAACTGTTGGTCTAATGCAAAAAATTCATCGATGATTTTCGCATCATAACTATTTTTGTCATAACGGAAAATTGCAACGCGAGTTTGATATGAGTAAGCCTGCGCTGGCACCTCTGGGTAGTGTTCAAACATGTTTGTCCTCCTTGCATTTTTTAAAATTATGCTCCTCTGGGTTTTCAGTGTCAAATTCTAACAAAAAACCACTGGAGCTGTGGTTTTTTGTAAAGTGATTTTAACTAAGAAATTTTCTTATTCAGAAATTCTTGTTTTAAGGTTTCGGCTTGGTCGGAATCAAGTTCTGCAACCTTGGCAATCAGGGAATTTAGCTGATCAACATCTTCTTGATTGCTTAATTCGCTTGATTCTAGTTTGGACCTAAAACTCAAAACCAAATCATTCATTCCCTCTGGCGCTTGGTCAACACCTACATCTGCAGATTTATCTGGCGCTTCGCTGATATGTTCATCTTTCATTCCTTCTACCTGATCCAAAATACTGTCTGAGCCATGGTTGTATTCAAAATTTCTATCTCTTAACATATATATTATTTTAATAATAAGGCTATTTCTATGATATCGCAGTTTGCCAAATCAGCCAAGTTTAACAAAGTAACAACAAACTAATAATTTACATCCGTGATACATATTGTAACTTCAAACGTTCATTAGTATACTACTGGTATGAAACTCATAGTTGGGCTAGGAAATCCAGGCAAGCAATACGAAAACACCCGCCATAACGTCGGGTTTTTGGCCGTTGACTTTTTTTTGCAAGACCATCCTTCAATTAGTTGCAAAAGCAAGTTCAGCGCGCAAATTTGTGAGTATCAAACAGAAGGTTTGGATGGTGGTATGGAAAAAGTCTTTTTCGTCAAACCGCAAGACTTTATGAATTTGTCAGGCAAAGTTGTCCGTGAAATTATTGAGTTTTATAAACTTAATCCGCACACAGATATACTAGTAATACATGATGATAAAGATTTAGCTTTCGGCACGATAAAACAGACTGTTGATTCCGGGAGCGCAGGACACAATGGCGTACAAAACTTAATTGACGAATTAGGTACAAAAGCATTTAGAAGAATTCGTGTAGGAATAGAAACACGCGAAACAAACCCACCTATTCCCACAGAAGTATTTGTGCTTCAAAACTTCACAAACTCTGAGCTATCAAAATTGAACGAGGAAATCTTTCCAGAGACTAATATACTTATTAAAGAGTTTATTGGTTAAAAAGTTTATTGGCGTTTAAAAAACAAAAAACCGCTCACTTCGTGGGGCGGTTTTTTGTTTTCTTTCTCTACACAACCCCACCCACAAGTGAGAACTAGCAAGCATACGCCCACAAAGCTCCGCTTAACCACTAACAACATTGAATAGGAGGGATGATCAATGTCTTCGTGACTTGCAAGTGAGATAGTATAGATAAATTATTCTTAATTCACTCTACTCATTCTGCACTGTCCTAGTAGTATACACTAAAATTAAGATTTTGTCAAGGATGATTTTATTCAATATTTATTAGGACTTTATACATGGTCTAGTAAAATCAGTCTATGGAAATGGACTTAGAACCTCTTTATCTATATATACTATCTTTGTTGCCTATTAAACGGCTAGGCGATTTTGAACAGTGGCGCCGAGGTGCAGGGTCTTTTAAACAGTTGTTCTTCAACCCACCACCACTACTTGCAGACAAACTTAGAAAAGTTCAATCTGAACATTCAGTAGAAAAAATTTATGAATCTTTGACTGATACCGCAGTCAAGGTTCTCCCCTACTACGATGAGCGTTATCCAAAGTTATTAAAAACAATTTATGACGCACCACCAGTTTTGTTTTACCGCGGTACTCTTGGTGAGTCGGATGAAGCGTGCATTGCAATTGTAGGCGCCCGTAAAATGAGTTCGTATGGTGACAATATCATACCGTTGATTACTCAGCCATTGATTGATTGCGGAGTAACGATTGTTTCAGGACTTGCTTATGGTGTGGATTCTGCAGCACACACAGAAAGCGTCAAAGCAGGAGCAAGAACAATTGCCATACTTGGATCTGGAGTTGATGAGAGCAGTATTTACCCTCGTGGTCATCTGCGTCTAGCACACGATATTTTAGATAACGGTGGGTTGATAATATCTCAATACCCACCAGGAACACCAAGCCTCAAACATCACTTTGTTGCCCGGAACAGAATTATAGCAGGAATGTCTTTGGGGGTAGTTGTAGTTGAAGGGAAAGTCAAAAGCGGTGCTTTAATTACAGCCGATTTTACTGCAGATTTTAACAGAAATCTTTACGCTATCCCTGGACCAATTTATTCATCTTTAAGTGAAGGGCCTCATAATTTAATCAAAAATGGAGCAACGCTAATTAGTTCTGGACAAGAAATCTTAGACGATTTAAACATGCATTTGTCCAGCGAACAACAAAAATTTAATCATCTAAAACACAAATCATTCACGAAAAATGAATTGTGTGTGTTAAAATGTATGCAAGATACATCCGTGACTTTAGATGTAATAATCCGAGAAACTAAATTGCCTAGTCAAGAAATTGCTAATGCAATCACAACCCTAGAACTAAAAGGTGCGATAACTAGCCTGGGGGCACAAGGATTTATAAAAATTTGACAAATCTAATTCATATCAGCTAAACTCCTTTTTGTATCACATTGCACTATAAATATGTAGTGTGCATTCTTATTTGAACACACGTGGCCAAACAACTAATTATTGTAGAGTCTCCGACTAAAGCAAAAACAATATCTAAATTTTTAGGACCCGACTACGAAGTTGAGGCCAGTTTTGGTCATGTCCGAGATTTGCCCAAATCAAAACTTTCAATTGATGTTGAACATGGATTTGAGCCAGTTTATCAAATTGCGCCAAAAGCCACAGAAATCATTAGCAAGCTAAAAAAGATGGCGAAGTCAGCAACCTCTATCATCTTGGCAACTGATGAAGATCGAGAAGGAGAGGCAATCTCTTGGCACTTAGTCCAAGCATTAGGATTAGGTAATGACCAGCAGATAGAAGATGGTAAAGAAGATAAGCGTATTAAACGCATCGTGTTTCATGAAATCACAAAACCAGCGATTGAACACGCCTTAAAAAACCCGCGTGACATTGATTTAAACTTAGTGGATGCGCAACAAGCGCGCCGGGTACTAGATCGTTTAGTTGGTTATGAACTCTCCCCTTTTCTATGGCGTAAGATTCGTTACGGACTTTCGGCTGGACGAGTGCAATCTGTTGCAGTGCGTCTAATAGTAGAGCGAGAACGAGAAATCAATGCCTTTAAAGCAGAGGAGTATTGGAGTATAGAAGCCAAGCTCTCAAAAAAAGACACCGCAGGAACAGACAGTATTCAATTCACAGCCAAGCTTTCAAAAATTGACGGAAAAACAGTCGGCAAAATGGGAATTAATTCCGAAAGCCAGGCAAAACAAATCACTTCTGATCTAAATAATTCTGAGTACGAAGTTACTGAGATTACAAAAAAAGAAGTTAAGCGAAACCCTTCCGCCCCTTTTACAACCTCTACTTTACAACAAGAGGCGGCGCGCAAACTTGGCTTCTCTGCCAAACAGACGATGGCAGTAGCTCAACACTTGTACGAGCGCGGGTTTATCACTTATATGCGTACAGATAGCTTAAATTTAGCTGAATCTGCTCTTCAACAAGCCCAAGAAATAATTACAAATGAATTTGGAAAAGCATATAGTTTAAGTGAACCTCGTAAATTTTCTAATAAGAGTAAGGGTGCGCAAGAAGCGCATGAAGCCATCCGCCCAACTGATCTTTCTCTACTACCTCAAAATATGAAGTCTTCAGCGGAGCGCAATGGGATTCGTTTGTATGATTTAATCTGGAAGCGCACTATTGCATCACAAATGCAACATGCGGTGTTTGATCAAACTGCTGTAGATATTACTGCCAATCAAAAATACACCTTCCGAGCCAATGGGCAGGTCGTTAAGTTTGATGGTTTTATTCGGGCATACACAGAAGGAACGGATGAACAAGCTGAAGATGAAATAGAAGGAGCATTACCAGAGCTCTCAGAAAATGAGTTGTTAAATCTTATTGAACTGTCTCCAATACAACATTTTACAGAACCGCCACCTCGCTATACTGATGCAACGCTAGTGAAAGCCTTAGAATCTTATGGGGTTGGCCGACCATCTACATATGCTCCTACGCTCACAACTGTACAAGAACGTGGCTATGTTCTTAAAGAAGACAAAAAATATACGCCAACAGAAGAAGGTTATTTAACAACAGACATGCTGGTGCAACATTTTCCAGAAATTGTTGACATCAACTTTACATCTAAAATAGAGGAGCAATTTGATGATATCGCAGAAGGAAAACTCAAATGGGTTCCAGTTATTTCTGATTTTTATAAACCGTTTAAAGAACATCTGATTGAGAAAGAAAAAACTGTTGAAAAGAAAATTGAACTTTCTGACACACCCTGCCCGCATTGTAGTAAAATGATGCTCATTAAATATGGTCGCATGGGTAAATTTTTGGCTTGTCCAGAAGAAGGAAGTAAAGTCACTTTACCAATGCCAGAAGAGGCCGCTCAAATTAAAGCCTTAGAAGAAAAAACTAAGGATGAGCGTTGCCCTGTTTGTGGTGGTCCAATGAAAGTCCATCGCGGTCGGTTCGGATTTTTCTTGGGCTGTGCCGACTATCCAAAGTGTAAAGGTATTTCTAAAATCTGGAATAAACTTGGCTTTAAATGTCCAATGTGCTTGGAATCCGCTGAGCGTAAAGACAAACCTGGTGATGTTGTAGAAAAAAAGGGTCGCGGACGAGGCAAGCCGTTTTATGCTTGCACGCGTTGGCCAGACTGCACCATGATATTAAACATCAAGCCAGAAAGTGAAGCTCAGTTGTTGGAGTTGTACGAAGAATCAAAGAAACCAAAAGCGAAAGTAAAAAAGAAGGGCGTCAAGAAAAAACCAACAAAGAAAACCACAGGAAAAGTGAGCACCCTTGATGCTCTTGAATAAAACCACAAGATACGCTAAAATAGTTTAGTATTTACTTTAATAACTACACGTGAATAACTACACGTGGGTCTGTAGCTCAGTTGGTAGAGCAGTGGCCTTTTAAGCCATTTGTCGTGGGTTCGAATCCCACCGGACCCACCAACAAAACCGTTTAAGACGGTTTTTATGTTAATATTATTGGTATGAACTTAGAAACTTTTAATCAATTTTTAGATTACGAATTATTAGACACAGGGAACGGTGCGCGCCTTGAACAATGGGGCAACATCCGCTTAAAACGGCCTGATCCGCAAATCATCTGGGAACCCAGCTTACCAGAAAAAGAATGGGCTATGGTTAATGCTGAATTTATCGGAACTGGGGAACGCGGTAAATGGCTTCGTAAAAATGCGGTGCCTGAGAAATGGGATGTTTACTTCCGACCAGACATTAAAATGATTGCCAAACTAACCCCGTTTAAACATACAGGTATTTTTGCTGAACAGGGTGCTAATTGGGAATGGATGATCAACATCACCAAGGACTCACCACCTTTAAAAATTCTTAACTTATTTGCTTACACTGGCGGAGCAACAATGGTTTTGACCCGTCATAATCATAAAGTAACTCATGTTGATGCAAGCAAGCCAGCAATTGCGTGGGCAAAAGAAAACCAACACATCAACAAATTTAACCCAGAAAGCATCCGTTGGATTTTAGATGATGCAATGAAATTTGTGCAAAGAGAACTTAATCGAGGCGAGACTTATGATGGGATTATTATGGACCCACCTGCTTTTGGACATTCCCCCTCTGGGAAAACATGGAAGTTCAACAGAGACTTACCAAAACTACTAGAACAAAGTGTAGCTTTACTGTCTTCTGATGCAAAATTCTTACTGGTTAATGGCTACGCAACTAATTCATCCGCACTGTCACTTGGTAACACCCTAGAAGATGCCATGAGCAAGCGCACAGATCTCTTAGCTAAGCCAAATAGCAATATTGAGTTTGGGGAACTGTGTTTAACTCACAACAAAAAATCCGTCAGTGACGGAACAAAAGATAAAAGATTTATCTCAACCGGAATATTCGCTCGATTTAATGTCTAGTTGTTTCCTTGATCTGAGAGAAACCGACCAGAAATAATCAAAAATACTACTGGTAGTAACAACCAAATAAAACTAGCGTTGGGGTGTAGGAATAAAAACTGAATCAAAGGCGACATGTTATTTTGAATATGTTCTGGTAAATAATTAATTACTATATTAATAACTAACCCGACCTGTAGAATTGTAAACACTAGTACAAAGGGCATTGTTAAAATCTGACGACCTTCAATGGAACTGCGGAATGCGTAACGATTCAAGAAAATAAAAAATAGCAAGAATAATATAACAAACGCAGCAAGATGCGCTATGGTTGCAGTGCCGATATTAAGTTTATTAGAAACTATGTCAGAAAAAAAAGGTGCCTTAATCACCAATAACTGAGCCATGTATGTGCTAACTAAAATTGTTAGCATGCGTCCACGACCAGCTGCAAAAGCAAATAAAACACTGGCTACAACCCAAAATAACAAAATAAACAAGTCCCAAGATGGAGAATGCCAATTAAACGTACTGATTAAAGGTTGTATTTTAGAGAAACCCATTAAGTAAATTATACCATATCTGCATCGTCATTTATCAAAAATAGACAATTGGCACCTGCTAACACAATTTTCAAAATACCTAACTAGAAATTTTGTTTCAGTGACTCCCAAAAACTTTTGTTTACTTCCACAGACTCACCATTGAGCTCCGCTAATTCCTTAAATAACTCTGCTTCTTTTTTAGTTAATTTGCTTGGCACGACGACTCGGGCAGTTACCAACAAATCGCCCCGTCTGGTACTGCCAACATGTGTTACCCCTTTGCCAGCAATTTTAAAAACTTTATTTGGCTGAGTTCCAGCTGGAATCTTTAATTCAATCTCCCCGTCCAAAGTCAAAACCTTTACTTTTCCACCCAGCGTTGCTTGGGTTAAACTGATTGGGATTTCGGTATGCAAATTAAAACCGTCCCTGGTAAATCCTTTTTTAGAGCTAACCCGGATTTGCAAGTACAAATCTCCTGATTGAGAACCTCTATAGCCTACTTCACCTTCTCCATTAACCCGAATACGTTGATTGTTGTCTATGCCTCCAGGGATTTGCACTTCAATTGTTTTTTCCTGGCGTAGAACACCTTCACCCTTACAATTTTCGCAAGGATCCTCTGGGATTTTTCCATCTCCACCACATCGGTCGCAAGGGGTTGCGGAAGAAACTGCCCCAAAAATAGTATTCCGTTGAGTCTTGATTTGTCCCTGTCCGTGACAAGTTGGACAAGTAACAACTTTAGTTCCTGGTTTCGCCCCCGAACCATCGCAAACTTTACATTTATCCTTTTTCTCTAAAGTGATTTTTTTCTTAACTCCAAAAACTGCCTCTTCAAAACTAATCGTCAAAGGCATTTCTAAATCAATTCCCCGGTTGCGACGTGCCTGCCGAGATTCACGAGACCCAAACAAGTCACCAAAGATATCCCCAAGATCAAATTCTATACCTCCATCGCCATACCCAGAACCAAACCCACCAAAACCACCTGCGAATGGATTTTGTCCACCATTAAACCCACCGCCATATCCACCACCGCCATTGCGTTGCGCCTGTTCAAACGTTTGCCCATATTGGTCATACTGACTACGTTTTTCTGGGTTAGAGATTACCTGATATGCTTCGTTAACCTCTTTGAACTTTACATCATCGCCTTCACCTTTATCGGGGTGATACTTATGCGCAAGCTTACGATATGCTTTCTTAATTTCGTCTGCGGATGCTGTTTTACTTACTCCTAAAATGTCGTAATAATTTTGTGCCATTCTGTGTGGATTTGTTATTTTAAAAAATCGGGTTTATAATTTAAGTATGTTGGATTAGGGAGGTAGATGATGCCAAAAACCATTTCTTTAAGAATAGCGGTAATAAATTTCGAAAGGAATCCGCTAAGGATGGTGATCTAAATCTAACGTAGGGCTAACAACCCCACAATTGTTCAAATTTCTATCAAAGGAGGTAATACTGGCTGTTGCTACATGGATAAAGCGCATATTCATGCTCGCAAAGATTTAACACTACTGATTTCCTACCATACTCCTCCAGTATTCTCGCCAAACGAGACGCGACCATTCAATTGATCGCGTCTTTCCTTTTTGAAAGCTATTTATTTTCTTCGCCGTCCTTTGGCACCTCTGTATACTCGGCGTCAACAGGCTTATCATCTGCTGGGATTTCTTTTTCAGATGGGTCAACTGTCCCAACATCGCCAGGCTGTTTTTCATACATAGCAGCGCCAACCTTTTGAACAGCCTCACTTAAAGCTTGTAACTTCTTCTGAATTTCATCAACATCTTCTTTTTCCTTAGCATCTTTTAAAGCAGTGATGGCAGTTTCAACTGCAGTTTTATCTTCTGCAGATGCCTTCTCACCTGCATCAACTAAGGTCTTTTCCGAAACAGCAATCAATGTATCTGCCTCATTACGCTTATCTACTAATTCGCGACGCTTGCGATCTTCAGAAGCATGCGCCTCAGCTTCTTGCTTCATACGTTCTACGTCTTCCTTAGATAAAGCAGATGAACCTTGTATGGTGATGTTGGCATCTTTACCAGAAGCTTTATCCTTTGCAGTAACTTTCAAAATACCGCTAGCGTCTATGTCAAAAGTAACCTCCACTTGTGGGATACCTCGCGGTGCTGGCGGAATACCTGCCAACTGGAATGTCCCCAGGGATTTATTATCCTTGGCAAATTCCCGTTCTCCCTGCAAAACATGCACTTCTACAGAAGTTTGGTTATCTGCAGCTGTTGAAAACACCTGAGATTGTGATGTCGGAATAGTAGTATTGCGATCAATTAACGGTGTACGAACACCACCAAGAGTTTCCAAGCCAAGAGTAAGCGGGGTAACATCAAGTAACAAAATTTCTTTACCCTGTACTTCACCGCCCAATACACCAGCTTGCACAGCCGCCCCTTTAGCCACTGCCTCCATTGGATCAACACCACGCTCCACCTGTTTGCCAATATAATCTTCTACAAACTTTTGCACAGCTGGCATACGAGTTGGACCGCCTATCAAAATAATTTTTTCAATATCGTTCGGTGTTAAACTAGCATCTTTTATTGCTTGTTCAACAGGAGTACGCATCTTCGCAATGATTGGTTTTACTAAATCTTCCAACTTTGCACGAGTAATCTTCATTTCCAAGTTTTGTGATCCAGACTCATTCTGCGCGATAAACGGCAAGATGATTTCCGTCTCAAGGGTAGTTGATAATTCAATTTTCGCTTTCTCGGCAGCTTCACGGACACGATTCATTGCCATCTTATCGCCTGTTACATCAATCCCTGATTGATTTTTGAATTCCGATGTAATGTAGTCAATCAAAGTAGCATCCATGTCTTTACCACCCAGTGATGTATCTCCAGATGTAGACTTTACTTCAAAAGTTGCTTGAGTTTTTCCATCTTCTTCGCTCTCGGAAAATTCCATGATTGTTACATCAAGAGTTCCCCCACCGAGGTCAAACACTAAAATTTTCTGATCCTGAGTACCAGTTTTATCAATACCATACGCAAATGCAGCTGCTGTTGGTTCGTTAATGACGCGCACTACATCTAAGCCAGCAATTTCGCCAGCTTGTTTGGTTGCTTGACGTTGGGCGTCATCAAAATACGCAGGCACTGTAATAACTGCTTTTTCTACTTTATCACCCAAATACGCTTCAGCGTCTCGTTTGATTTTTTGTAAAATGAACGCACTAATTTGCTCTGGGCTATATTCTTTGCCGTTAATTTGATAACGGAAATCAGTGCCCATTTTACGCTTAGCCTCAAACACCGTTCCTGCTGGGTTTGTTACTGCCTGGCGACGAGCTGGTTCACCAACCAAAAGTTGACCATCTTTAGTGAATGCCACATACGATGGGAAGGCCTTCCCGCCAATAGAATTCCCCTCGGCTGCGGGGATAATAACTGCTTTACCGCCTTCAATCGCTGCGGCTGCAGAGTTACTTGTTCCTAAATCAATTCCTATAATTTTTGACATTGTTTAATTCTCCTTATTTCTTACTAATTATTACTTGACTTGGCCTAATGACCTTACCATTGAGTTCAAAACCAGTTTGCAACTCTTCAATTACCACACCGTCTTTATCTCCCTCCACTTCACGAATAGCTTCATGAAAATTTGGATCAAACTGCTTACCAATAGCTTCTATCCGTTTAACGCCCATTTCTTCCAGAACTTTATCCAACTTGGCGACTGTTCCGTTAATTCCTTTCAGCCAATTCTCATCAATATTTTGTGGGGCCTGTTTTAACCCTTGATGAAGAGCATCTAGGGTTGGTAACATCTTTACTACCGTTACCTCTTTGGCAAATTCCATAATTTCTTGTTGCTTGGCTTCTTCTCGTTTTTTGTAGTTCTCAAAGTCGGCAACAGCTCGTTGCCAACCCGCGAGATTTATCTGCGCCTCTTCTTTTGCCTCTTGAATCTGGCGCTCCGATTCCGTGAGCTCAGACATCTTCTCAGGTTGATTGGTCTCTGTTTGAATATTTTCTTCGTTATGTTCGTCCATACTATTTAGTAATGATGAATAATAAAATGACTGCAGCGCTACCACCCCCACCAATCAACTTAGTCAGATACTCCATTAGTGTTAAGTTTTTTTGGTATTCCATGGCCTTAGGTCCAATCAAGCCGATTACGCCTTTCTTCCCTGATGGGAGCTCTACTCCTGTCACAATCATTGAATAATCAGATCGTTTGGATAATGTTAATTCTTTGCCGATAAATGTTTGCGGTTGTGTATTGCTATAATTTTTAATCATATCATCAGCATACTCATCAATATTATCAAAGAATTGAGCAATATCACGTGCGTCTTCTGGAGGTAAATTATGATTATCTAAAATATTCGACAACCCAACTGTAGAAGTCTCTTCTGGGAATAACGCAAATGATGCTTGAGCTGTATGAGAAGATAATACCTTTGCTAAACGACGGCCAATTTCTGCATTAAAAGCTTGTAGTTGTATGACTTCATTTCGTAAAGTTTCCTGCTCCCTCATGGTCAACTTTACTCGATCCATTAATTGATTAACAAAATAACGAAAACCTTCATCAGTTGGCACACGTCCAGCCGAAGTGTGCGGTTGGCGGATGTATCCCAATTTTTCCAATACGGCCATTTCATTTCTGATGGTCGCAGAACTTAATCCAAATTCGAATTTTTCTACCAAATCACGACTTGCAACGGGGATATTGTTTTCACAATTCAATTTCACTATTGCTGCCAGAATTTTGGCTTGTCTCTGCGATAATTCAGTCATCTTTAAACATATAAATGGATCAATAAATCATGCGAATTAGCACTAGATTTATTCTAAAATAGATTTAGCACTCTGTCAAGTAGAGTGCTAAATCTGTGCGAATTCACTTGTCATTAAAAGCTGGTAAAGTATACTTAAGTATGCGCCCTACTTGCATATCAAATGCATCCTAAAATATGAAGAAAAGGTTATCCTATTTAATATTGATCATACTATTCACCAGCACAATTGGTGGTCTTTATTTATATACGATCAAAGCTGACAATGACACTTATGAAAACAAGCCTGCTGAAGTACCAGAAAAACAAGTTGATGAAACCATAATTTCTAATGATCCTACCACATTTATTAACAATGGTACGGCCCCAGAATTTTCTGGACTAACAAGTTGGCTTAATTCGGACAATCCCTTAACTCTTGACCAGTTTCGTGGTAAAGTAGTGCTTGTAGATTTTTGGACTTATTCCTGTATTGACTGCACACGAGCGATTCCCTCAATTACTGATTGGTATAACAAATACAAAGACCAAGGATTGGTTGTTATTGGTATACACACCCCGCAGTATGCGTTCGAAAAAGTCACTGGCAATGTTACCAATGCCATTTCAGCACAGAAAATCCCCTATCCAGTTGCACTGGATAACAATTACAAAACCTGGTCTGCATATCATAATCAATTTTGGCCAGCCATGTATTTAATTGATCAAAATGGGAACATCGTTTATAGCCAAATTGGCGGAGGGAAATATGGGCAAACAGAAAAGGCTATTCGCACTTTACTGGGAATGGAGGGTGATTATAAAATTCCTCCACCACCTGACCCAACAAATCCAGAACAAACCCCTGACATATACACTGGATCAACCAAAATCAACAAGAGTTTTGGTGGCACTGAAACATTGGGTACCAGTGAGCAAATTTTTACCTTTCCAAAAAAATTAGCAAAAAATAAAATCGGGCTAGAGGGTTCGTGGAGACAAGATCAAGAGAGTATTATTCATACTAAAAACTATGGTCGACTTCTGCTCAACTTTAATTCTGCTCAACTCAATATGATAGCTAGCAGTCCAGAACCAGTGACAGTGAAAGTTTATGTTGATGACGTTTTAATAAAAGGAGTTGTGATAAAAGAAAGTGGTTCATATCAATTATTCGATAGCTTGACTGCCAAAAACCACACATTACGCTTAGAAATTCCAGATAGCACTCTCCAAATTATGTCGTTTATTTTCTCGTGATACCAATAAAGACCAGAAATATTTCTGGTCTTTATTTAAATAATCTTTTTCAGATACAGGCCAGTGTAGCTGCCTTTTACTTTAGCAACTTCTTCTGGGGTACCCACGGCAATCAACTGACCACCTTTATCGCCACCCTCTGGGCCAAGATCAATAATCCAATCAGCAGTTTTGATCATGTCTAGATTATGCTCAATGACTACTACAGTATTCCCTTTTTCCACGAGGTGGTTTAAAACATGGATCAAGCGCTTCACATCTGCAAAGTGAAGGCCAGTGGTTGGTTCGTCCAAAATATAAAGAGTGCGGCCTGTGGATGCGCGTGAAAGTTCAGTAGCTAGTTTGATGCGTTGTGCCTCTCCACCAGAAAGCGTTGTCGCATTTTGTCCTAAATGCATATACCCCAAACCTACCTCAGAAAGTGTTTCTAGCTTGCGTTTTACCGGAGGAACATTTGCATAAAATATTTTTGCTTCATCTACTGTCATTTCTAGAACATCAGAAATAGTTTTACCGTTGTAGTGAATTTCCAAAGCTTCACGGTTATAACGCTTACCATTACACTCTTCACAAGTAATATACACGTCAGGTAAAAAATTCATTTCTACTTTAATCACACCATCCCCCTGACATTTTTCACAGCGACCGCCTTTAACGTTAAAACTAAATCTCCCAGCTTTATAACCCTTCATTTTTGCTTCACGAGTTTCAGCAAATAAATCTCGGATGTACGTAAAAATACCGGTATAGGTTGCGGGGTTAGAGCGAGGAGTGCGCCCAATTGGCGATTGATCAATGTTAATCATTTTATCAATGTGCTCTATCCCCAAAAGCTTCTTATACTCGCCAGGCTCATCTTTGCTATTCCAAAAATGTTTAGACAAAGCTTTAGTTACAATGTCATTAAGTAATGTTGATTTGCCTGATCCTGATACGCCAGTCAACGCTACAAACTTACCCAAAGGAAGGTCAATATTAATATTTTTTAAATTAAATTCCGAAGCACCTACAACAGAAATCTTTTTACCATTACCAGCACGACGACGTTTTGGCACATCAATTTGTTCCTGCCCAGAAAGGAATTTACCAGTTATAGAATTCTTGTTTTTCTCTATTTGATCGGGTGTACCTTCAGCAATCAATTCACCTCCGTGCTTGCCTGCACCCGGACCAATATCCACCACCCAATCAGATTCGCGGATAGTTTCTTCATCATGTTCCACCACAATTACAGTATTACCAAGGTCTCGCAACTCTTTTAACGTTTGAAGTAAGCGTGTATTATCACGTTGATGTAAACCAATAGAAGGCTCATCTAAGATATAAAGCACTCCTGTTAAACCAGAACCAATTTGAGTGGCTAAACGAATCCGCTGAGCCTCACCACCAGATAATGTATCTGCACCACGATCCAAAGAAAGGTATGACAGGCCAACATTAAGTAAAAATGAGACCCGGGCAGAAATTTCTTTCAAAATTAAATTGGCAATTGCCAGTTCTTTAGCATTAAGTTTTTTTGGTAAGTCGCTAAAGAAAATCGCCACTTCTTCAATACTCATCTGGGAGACATCAACAATTCCAATCTTGTCTACTGTTACAGCCAATACCTCTGGCTTCAAACGTTTGCCATTACAAACTGGGCAACGACGAATACGCATATAATTTTCAATTTCACCGCGCATATATTCAGAGTCAGTTTCTTTGTATTTACGTTCCAGGTTAGGAATTATTCCCTCAAAAGGGGCTTCATAACCACCGCCAAAACGACCGTCAGCCGGCATTGTAATTTTTTCGCCTTTAGTTCCATACAAAATAATATCCAAAAACTTCTTTGGTAAATCTTTAACAGGGGTTGATACAGAAAACCCATATTTTTGCCCAACAACCTCTAGAACTTTTGAATACCAGGACAGGCGTGAAGTAGTCTTACTCCAAGGACGCACCGCTCCTTCTGCTAACGTTAATCGCTGATTAGGTATGACCAAATCTGGTTCAATTGTGAGCTTTGTGCCAAGTCCCTTACATTCTTCGCAGGCACCATGCGGACTATTAAATGAAAATTCTCTGGGATCAAGTTCAGTTAAAGCAACAGTGTGGCCGTTCGGACAAGCAAACTTCTGAGAAAAAGGGATTTCTTTTTTGATCTTAATACCATTATGAGAACTAGCAGAACCACTTTGCGTGTCGTCTATAATAACAACATTAGCTAACTGATCCCCCAAATCCAAGGCTTTCTCTAAACTTTCGGAAATACGCCCACGATCCTCTCTCGCAACAGCGATGCGATCTACTATTACATCAACACTATGTTTTTTTTGCTTATCTAAATTTAGGTTCTGTGCTTCTTCAATATCCATAATTGAACCATCTACACGCACTCGAGCAAAACCGGACTTCTTAATTTGCTCAAAAACTAGACGGTGTTCACCTTTTTGATCTCTAATGAATGGGGCTAGTAACATCACGCGAGTACCTTCTGGCATGTCTAGAATGATGTCAACCATTTTTTGTAAAGTCTGACCTTGTACGCGCTCGCCACATTCTGGACAATGAGGAATACCAATACGGGCATAAAGTAAGCGCAGATAATCATAAATTTCGGTCACTGTCCCAACTGTGGAACGAGGATTATGAGACGCAGACTTTTGGTCGATAGAAATCGCTGGTGAAAGCCCTTCGATTTTATCAACATCAGGCTTATCCATTAAGCCTATAAACTGACGGGCATATGCTGACAAAGATTCCACATAACGACGCTGGCCTTCTGCATATATTGTGTCAAAAGCCAAGGACGACTTCCCACTTCCAGAGAGTCCTGTAATGGTAATAAGCTTGCGTCGGGGCAAATCTAAATTAATATTTTTTAAATTGTGTTGTCTGGCACCACGTATAGCAATTTTATCTGCGCTCGACTTGGCAGGCTTTATGGTAGATTTAGAAGTTTTTTTCACAGCCATATAATTTTAAGGTTAGATTTATTTCTCAAAAAATGATTATACTAGATTGTCCGATTCCGAATTTAAATTTGTATAATCTCTTGATAATTTATAACTTATTAACCCTAGCAGAAAAATTGACAAAAAACAAGACCCAAGACAAGAGTCTTGACTCATAAAAACAGGTCTCAGCTATCCATCGAAGATT
>CAYZEK010000008.1:0-29836 GCA_964477805.1 uncultured Candidatus Saccharibacteria bacterium
ATTTGTGAATTAACATGTAGCCAGCACGGATTACCAAGACCCCACTGAAAACCAACACTATCATAGTTCCGTAGCGCCATAGACTATTCCCAGAACGATTTCTTCCAACTCCAAGCTGGAGTTTTGGAGATAATTTAACTTTGTATTTCAAGATACTCATAGATAGAATTTCTATATATATTTTATCATAATTTTAAGCTTTCTATGCTATGGCGTGGGGATAAGTTGCGGGTTATAATAGATATATGATAGAAGCAATGTCAGAAAAATCTGCAAAAATCCGAATGCAAAAACTGCAAGAGCAAATTGAGGATTTGCGCTACCGTTATCATGTATTAAATGATCCAGAGGTGACTGATGTAATCTATGATTCATTAACTCGCGAGCTACATGAGTTAGAAGGTCAATTCCCCAAGCTCAAAGATCCATTTTCACCGTCTAGTAGAGTTGCTGGCAAAGCTCTGGACAAGTTTGTTAAGGTGAATCATAATGTCGCAATGTTGTCATTGAATGATGTATTCAATGATGAAGAGTTGCGTGCTTGGGAAAGTCGTATCAAAAAACTTTTACCACCAATTACGCAGACAAAAAATGGATTAGAATTTTTTTGTGAGATAAAATTAGATGGTTTAGCTGTATCATTGATTTACGAAAATGGGAACTTAATCCGCGGCGCCACACGAGGCGATGGAAAGATTGGTGAAGACATTACGCAAAACTTAAAAACTATCCGTTCAATCCCATTAAGCTTGCGTGGTAAAAATATTCCCAAACTTTTAGAAATTCGCGGGGAGGTTATTATGCGAAAAGCGGTCTTGGCAGAACTAAATCAAAAACAGGAAACTGAAGGCAAACCATTATTTGCCAACACTCGCAATGTTGCTGCTGGGAGCTTAAGACAGTTGGATCCTGCATTGACTGCAAGTAGAAAGTTAGATTTTTTTGCGTATGACATTGCTCAAATAGCTGGAGTTTTTTCTGGTTCAAATATTACTTTTCAGAATCACTCTGATGAGCACCGAGCCATGCGGGAATTTGGTTTTACGGTTGATGCTCATGAACAGATTTGTAAAAACAATGCGGAGATAAATAAATTCATTGAGAAGATCGGTAAGCTTCGTTCCGATTTACCGTTCGTGATAGATGGCATTGTAATTTCTGTTAATGATTTAAAGTACCATGATAGCTTGGGGGTGGTCGGTAAAGCCCCGAGGTATATGGTGGCGTATAAATTCCCAGCTGAGCGCGCTACCACGCGCGTGATTGATATTAAAGTGAATGTTGGTCGTACGGGCGTGTTAACCCCATTCGCTGTATTTGAACCAACGGTGGTGGCTGGCTCAACTATCAGTAAGGCTACTTTGCACAACATAGACCAGATTGATCGCTTAGATGTCAGAATTGGTGATACGGTTGTAATTGAAAAAGCTGGCGACGTAATCCCAGCGGTTGTCCAGGTGCTCCCGAAACTAAGAACAGGCAAAGAAAAGAAATTCAGTATGCCAAAGAAATGTCCTGTTTGCGACTCTGTGGTAGAGCAACGTGAGATTGGCAAAGGAACCTCTGCACAAAAGTCATCAGCTGCTTACTATTGTACAAACCCGAATTGCCCAGCCAAGAACCAGCGTGGTATGGAACATTTTGTAAATGCTTTTGGTGTTTATGAAGTTGGCCCAAAAATAATTTCGCGATTCAAAGACGAGGGTCTTATTTCGGATTCAGCCGACCTCTTCACCTTAACAGAAGGTGATATCAACACGCTTGATCGCTTTGGAGTAAAAAGTGCTGAGAATATTATTAGATCAATTCAAGAGCATAAACGAATTTCTCTGGCAGGGTTTGTGTTCGCTTTAGGGATTAGTAATGTAGGCGAACACACCGCAGAAGATTTGGCTGAGCATTTCGGCTCTTTAGATCAATTGATGGTAGCCACAGAAGCAGAGCTCAACACTATAGAAAATATTGGCCCAATAGTTTCTAAAAGTATTTCAGACTGGTTTAATCGTTCTGAGAATACCCGTTACATCAACAAGCTTTTTGCAAATGGTGTAGAGATACTGACGCAACAAAAAAAGAAACTTGGGAAGCTTGTAGGTAAAACTTTTGTAATTACAGGCACACTATCATCTATGTCACGAGATGAAGTTAAGCAAAAAATTAAGGCCCTAGATGGAAAAATTTCAGAAAGCGTGTCCAAGAATACTGATTATGTTATTGCAGGGGAAAATCCTGGTTCCAAGTATGAAAAAGCGAAGCAACTTGGCGTTACGATTCTAGACGAAGCTGGTGCAAAAAGCATGTTCCAGTAATTTTCCTAGAAATATCAATGATTTTGTGGGCTTTAATAAATCGTTTTGGTGAATCATCAAATTCACCTGGTTTTTTAAGAAAAACCCTTGACAGCCCTAAAAATATTGGTTACTATGCTTATACGATTTAACTCTTTAAAAAATACTATTTATATGTTAAATTTTTCAACATTTATTCACCTTACGCGGCTCATGTAACTAGCGATTTTGTTTACGCTATTTACACCGCTATCGCGGTTTTTTTGTTGCTCTTTTTATACCCAATTATATCTAAGATTGTTACTATATATTTACTGCGCCTCATCGATAAGTTGCCATTCCAACATTTTGTAGGGAATCAGGTTTGAAGTTACGAGTGCAGGGCAGTAGTTATATGGTTGCAATGAACTCATAGTAAGAACGCAAGAATTGCATGCTATATCTTAAGCAAGAATGCGTATTGCGTTAAACCTATGTGGCGATCATGCACTTTGAAAATTGAATAGTGGTAACGTATTCTGAAATTCAACCGTTCAGAATATGTAATTGTAAGTAAATCAAAAATCTTTATTACAAGAGATTGTATTTAAAGTGAACATTGCATCAAAAAATAATTTGTTCATCATTTCATTTCCGTGAAATGGTGGTCGCGAATTGTTTGTCAAATATCAAACTGTGTATTCCATTTGCTTTTAGCAAATGTGGAATAAAACAGAGAAGGGTATACGGTGGATGCCTTGGTACTATGAGCCGATGAAGGACGTGATAACCGACGAAACGCCTCGGGGAGCTGGTAAATAAGCTTTGATCCGGGGGTATCCGAATGGGGAAACCTATATGTGTGAAGCACATATGCCTATATGCCGTGGGGTATATAGTGTGGGAACCATGCGAAGTGAAACATCTCAGTAGCATGAGGAAAATAAAGAAAGAACGCGTAAGCGTTTGTCGATTCCCTTAGTAGTGGCGAGCGAAAGGGGAAATACATAGTAATTTATTCATTGCTTAGCTTATGCTAGTTAGCAGTGAATAAATTAACTATTAGCCCAAACCTATCTTAGTGTTGTCAATTTGAAGGAGCAATCCAGAGATGAGACTTAAAGCATACTGGCGTTGCTGGGTAGGCGTTGTAAGATGAGTCATGACGGAGCAGTAAATCCGTCAAGGAAATAAGTGTGTTATGTAGCAGAACATTCCTGGAAAGGAAGACCAAAGAGGGTGATAGTCCCGTATAGCAAAACATCATACAGTTCCTGATTATTTTCTTGAGTAAGTCCAGACACGAGAAATCTGGACTGAATCTGCGTAGACTAATACGTAAGGCTAAATACTCATAGTGACCGATAGTGAACAAGTACCGTGAGGGAAAGGTGAAAAGCACCCCGGAAGGGGAGTGAAATAGTACCTGAAACCGTATACTTACAAGGAGTCGAAGACCTAGTTAGTTTACTAACAGGTTAACGGCGTGCCTATTGAAGAATGATCCAACGAGTTAATTATGTGCGGCTTAATTAAGTGTTAACAAACACGAAATTATAGTGAAAGCGAGGATTAATAGTCCGTATAAAGTTATATTTGGTTTCTCTGCATTAGCGGAGACACTGAATATAATCTTTAAGGTCGCACGTGTTAGACCCGAAACCCGAGTGAGCTACCCTTGGCCAGGATGAACGTTGTGTAAAAGCAACGGGAGGTCCGAACCCATACATGCTGCAAAATGTTGGGATGAGCTGAGGGTCGAAGAGAAATTCTAATCGAACCGGGTGATAGCTGGTTCTCCTCGAAATAACTTTAGGGTTAGCGTCATGTGTTCCTCTCAGAGGTAGAGCACTGAATCGAATGTCCGGTGCGAAAGTGTCGGGTTCGAACCAAACTCCGAATTCTGAAGAGTAAAAAGCGTGGCAGTTAGACTATGGGCTCTAAGGTCCATCAGTCAAATGGAGAAGAATCCACACCGCCGTCTAAGGCCCCCAAATCTAAGCTATAGTGCAAAGGATGTGGGATTGCTCATACAACCAGGAGGTTGGCTTAGAAGCAGCCATCCTTTAAAGAAAGCGTAACAGCTCACTGGTCAAGCGATCCTGCGCCGACAATATATAGGGGCTAAGCTTAGTGCCGAAGACGCGGGTCGTAATTTAATTTATTATTTTACGGCGGTAGAGGAGTGTTGTGTACCGGGCTGAAGCGGGATCCGTAAGGACCCGTGGACTGTACACAAGTAAGAATGTTGGAATAAGTAATATATATAGGGGTGAGAATCCCCTTCGCCGAATATCCAAGGTTTCCTGGGCAATGATTGTCATCCCAGGGTTAGTCGATCCTAAGAGTGGGCCTCAAGAGGTCCACCCGATGGAAAACAGGGTTGATATTCCCTGACCACCATATAGTTATCTAAGGCGGGACGCATCATGATAACCTAAGCGTACTGTGAGTATGTACGTCGTTGTATCCGTAGTCCGAAACTCTAGGCAAATCCGGAGTTTCTATGCTGGCTATCTTTCGCAAGATTGGTAGTCGGTTGTAAGGGCGAAGATATGAAGAAAGTTCGCAAGAGCAATTTGGGTGACTCAAGGTGCCGAGAAAAGCGTCGTAGTCACGCTATATGGTGTCCGTACCGCAAACCGACACAGGTGGATGAGGAGAGAATCCTAAGGCGTCCGGATGAATGTTCGTTAAGGAACTCGGCAAAAAAGCAGGTGTACCTTCGGTATATACCTTGCCCTTTTGCATGCTGGGTCAATGGAAATTTACAAAATTGATTTTACGTTAAGCGTCACTTAAATCGACCAAATGAGTCGAATGAAGTTTTTACTTCAAGAGAAACCGCTGGACGTGAAGTCTGATTGATTAAAAATCGTTATCAAAGATAGCATAACCTCTTCATTGAGGCTCAAGCAAAATAAGTATTTTGGAGAAAAATGCTTTGAGCTATTTTTCGGAGAAAAGCGATCTCTTTAATCAATCAGACAAATTTTCTGGGAAAGAACTTGGCAAAAGGCCTTTCCCAGATAAAGAAGCACAAGAATATTTATTCTCCGTTCTTTGTGCTCCGGGTATGTGAGCAACTATGTATTCCTTTCTGTGAGCTGAGAGGCGCGCCGCCGATTCACTCATAAAATACATGCTTGCTCACTCCTGTTCAATTTCCATGTATTGCTCGATGTTCGCCATAATTTGGCTGGAAATCATCCCTTCGAGCAATTGGGTGGGGAGTCATTTATCTGATCCCATGACTCCCACCTCACCACCCGTCTCCTTTTACGTTTTTAATAGTAAAAGGAGCCATTGACCCAGCATGTTAAAAGGGCCGCAGCGACTGATCCCCTCTGACTGTTTATCAAAAACTTAGGTCCGTGCTAAAGCGCAAGCTGATGTATACGGGCTGATGCCTGGCCAGTGTCAGAAGGTGAAACCCCTCGTCGCAAGATTGGGGGCTAAGCCCTGATGAACGCCGGCGGTAACTATAACCGTCCTATGGTGAATGGAATTTCCCCTTTTTTATAAGGGTTTTGACTGCCATAGTAAAACTTGGGAAAATGCTGGAAACTCTGAGTATCTCATAGTACTTGAAAAAAACTTTATCTAAGTTTTATCTACAATAAGATAAAATTAAGATATGAGTGAATCGAGTGAAAATCTATTGAGTGCAGACAATCAGCAGGAAAAGCTTATATATTGGATTGTTGGTTTTGTTGACGGTGAAGGAACTTTTTCCGTCAGCTTCAATCGAAACTCAACTACTAACTCTGGTTGGCAAATTTTTCCTGAATTTGTGATTAATCAAGGCGCAAAAAGTAAATTTGCTTTGGAAGAAATTCAAAATTTCTTTCAATGCGGTAAAATTTATCTTAATCGTCGTAAAGATAATCATAAGGAAGATCTATACAGATTTTGTGTTAGATCAGCTAAAGATTTAAAGGAAAAAATTGTACCCTTCTTTTCAAAGCATTCTTTAAGAACCGCAAAAAAGGAAGACTTTCAAAAATTTATATCTATTTTATTATTAATGAATAAAAAGAAGCACTTATCAAAAAGTGGTGCGAATCAAATCGCTAAAATTGTTGAAACAATGAACCAGAAAAAGAAATCCAGATATTTGCTCTCCTCAGAGACTAAACTCCAAGCTCATTTCAATAATGAGAAGATATAGTCCGATCTGCATGGCGACATGCAGAGCAAAGTAGAAATAACTTTGCCAAATGTTTATCATTTGTAACAAGAATAAGCGAAATTCCTTGTCGCGTAAGTTGCGACCCGCACGAATGGCATAACAAGTAGGGAACTGTCTTAACGAACAGTCCGATGAACTTACAATGGCGGTAAAGATGCCGTCTACCCGCAGCAAGACGGGAAGACCCTATGAAGCTTTACTACAGCGTGTTATTGAAATAATGTTTGTGCTGTTTAGTATAGGTGGGAGCCTTTGAAGCTGGAACGCTAGTTCCAGTGGAGGCAATAGTGAAATACCACCCTGTACTGACGTTATTTCTAACTTGATTCTAACCTGATCAAGGACAGTGGCTCGTGGGTAGTTTAACTGGGGCGGTTGCCTCCTAAATGGTAACGGAGGCGTTTATTAAGGTAGGCTAGGCGCGGATGGAAATCGCGCTGGTAGTGCAAACGCATAAGCCTGCTTGACTGCAAGAGTGGCGACTCGCGCAGGTACGAAAGTAGAAGTTAGTGATCCGATGCGTTCGAGTGGAAGACGCAAAGCCCAACGGATAAAAGTTACTCTAGGGATAACAGGCTGATCTTCTCCAAGAGTCCACATCGACGAGAAGGTTTGGCACCTCGATGTCGGCTCATCACGTCCTGGGGGTGAAGAAGCTCCCAAGGGTTTGGCTGTTCGCCAATTAAAGTGGTACGCGAGCTGGGTTCAAAACGTCGTGAGACAGTTTGGTCCTTATCTGCTGTGGGTGTACGAAACTTGCGTGGGCACTTCCCTAGTACGAGAGGACCGGGAAGTATCGACCGCTGGTGTACCCGTTGTCTTTTCAAGGGCATGGCGGGGTAGCTAGGTCGAGTTTAGATAAGCGCTGAAAGCATATAAGCGCGAAGCTGTCCACTAGACTAGGTTTCGTTGTGACTTCGGTCACGAAAGATTCGCGGAAGACTACCGCGCATATAGGTCGCAGGTGTAAGCACGGTAACGTGTTCAGCCGAGCGATACTAATCAATCGAAAGTTCTATTCTTTCGAATACATAGTTATTTGACAAACAATTTGCGATAAAATCCTGATAGGTTTATAATCGTAGCAATGCAATGTAAAATCAAACATGGTTAAATCCACAATCAAAGTTGGGGTATTTATACTCTCAATCATCGCGGTTACTACAATCTTTTACATGATTTCAAACCACATGATTCTCGCAGTACACCCATAAACATCATGTCGTTCGAACGTTGGTTCTCAATTTCTTCTTAGGAAGAAGCTGTGAGCCAACGTTTGGGTGGCATGTACGCTATGGAACTACCTGATCCCATCTCGAACTCAGAAGTAAAATGTAGTCGTGCCGATGATAGTCTGGCGCATGCCAGTGCAAAAGTAGGTAGCTGCCCATTTATCAAAAAACCGTCCTGATAGGACGGTTTTTTGTATTCTAGACGTGGTCTGCCAGATGGGCAGGTTTTGGCATCGAAAAAAGCCTACTTTTTGTTAAGCATTGAAATTGGTATACTTAAAGTATGTCACGACAAATTGTTATTTTGGCTGCAGGAAAAGGAACACGAATGGCTGGAGCGACGCCTGAACCAATACCAAAAGTATTGATCCAATTACGAGGGAAACCTGTTATTAAGTACCTTTTGGAAGAAATCGCATCAATAGCTCAGGATACTAAACCCGTTGTTGTGGTGGGCTACATGAATGAACTTGTTAAACAAGAACTGGGGGATAGTTTTTTATACGAGCTTCAAACTCAACAAATAGGGACTGGGCATGCAGTCTTAACAGCAAAGCCAAAAGTTACTGCTGATAATTTTATAGTTCTTTATGGTGATATGCCATTTGTTACAGCAGATAGCTTGCAAAAGTTGATAGAACTACATGAACAAAGTGGCGCCAAGCTTTCAATGTTTACTGGGATCGTTCCCAATTATGGTGGAGTGAATGGACACTTCAAAGGGTTTGGTAGGATAATTCGTGATGAAGTTGGTCGTATTGTAAAAATACAAGAATTTGCGGATTGCTCTGAAGAACAAAAACAAATTACAGAAGTAAATCCAGGGATTTATATGTTTAACAGCGCGTGGCTTTGGCCTCACTTGGAAAAAATTGGTAGTAAGAATGCTCAGGGAGAAATATATTTAACAGATATAGTTGAACTTGCCATTCAAGATGGACAGAAAATAGAAAGTTTATCAATAATGCCAGAAGAAATGTATGGTATTAACACACCAGACGATCTAGCTTATGCACAAACTTTAATAGAAGATTAAAATATGGAAAATTTGATTTTAGGAACAGTTACTATTTTTGTTCTTTTAATTACATATATGGCACTCACAGAAATGTGGAATTTCCTACAAACCAGAGTCCCATTTGTCCCAACCAGTAAAAAGGATTTAGTAGATTTGGTAAATAGAGTAGGAATTACAGAAAAAGATTTTGTGCTTGATCTCGGAAGTGGGAATGGGAAGGTCTTATTTACCATTGAAAAAGAGACTGGGGCAAAAACTATGGGGATCCAACGCGCTGGGTGGACCCAAGTTTATGGAAAACTTAGAAAATTTTTGACAGGTTCAAAGACAAAGCTTATTTCCGGAAATTTTTTTGATCATTCATGGTCAGAGGCAACAATCGTGTATGGCTATCTTTACCCTTTTCTGATGTCCCAGGTTGGAGAAAAGGCTTTAGGGGATTGCCGATCGGGGACAAAAATCATTTCCCGAGATTTTCCAATTCCGAATTTAAAACTGTATCAAACTTGGGAAACACCAACTTTTCATCAAATGTACCTGTATATAATCTAAGATATTTATGAACTTTTTAAAAACTCATCAAAACACAATTCTTTTTTCAATAACTATTATAATCTTTTTCGCTTTTTGCTTTATGCTTTTATATCGCCTCGGTGTTCATCCAATGATTGATTGGGATGAAAGTATATATGGGCAAGTTGCCAAAGAATCATTGCAAAATAAGAATTTTTTGAATTTTGCTTATTTTGGGAAAGCATGGTATGAAAAACCACCACTTGGACTTTGGCTAGTATCTGCTTCTTACGCCGTAGGTGGTATAAATGATTGGTCAGCCCGGGTTCCGTCTGTATTGGGGGCAATTGCGATGGTGGCATTGTCAATGCGCTGGGTTTGGGAATTACGAAAATCATACATGGCTGTGATTTTAACTATTGCCAGTTATTTCATAATGTTTCCTTTCATAACAGCAGCATACTTTTTGAACTTAGATACGATAGTTGGATTTTTTGTACTCTTTTCTTTGTACTCGTGGTGGAAAGCAAAAAATGATCATACATGGTATTTGTTTTTCGGGTTAGGGATTGGCCTTGGTGTATTGACTAAAAATGTTGTTGGATTGTTCCCCATCATACCTATTTTAATACACTCATTGTTTGGTTGGGACTTTAGTTTTTTAAAGGAAAAGAAGTTTTGGTATGGGGTTTTAATATCAGGAGTTGTAATTTTACCTTGGCATATATATCAGAGTGTGGTAGTTGGGAAAGCATTTTGGGACAACTATCTCTTTTATCATGTATTCCAAAGGTACTCAACTAGCTTAGAGTCTAATGGCGCACCATTCCTATACTTCTTTGATATAGTTTTTTTGCGCTATTATTTAGCGTTAGTAATTTTTGGTGGATCAATACTAGTTTCTGTTTATTATTCTCTAAAGAATTTAGGTCTCAGGTTTATTCTAATTTGCGCTGTATCTCTATTTTTAGTGTTTAGCAGTTCAATAACGAAATTGCCATCATATATCACAATGACCTTACCATTAATAGTGATGATAGCTGGGATTTCTCTTGCTAATATAATTGGACTAGCTCCGAAAAAGTGGATGAGAACTTTAGTGGTTGCCATTCTCATTTTAAGCTTTGTCTATACTGGGTATGCTTTTAATACTTATAAGCTAGCTCAAGGAGAGTATGCAGAACAATACTTAGACAACAGAGCAGTTGGTGAGTTTCTAAGAAATTATCGTACTGGTTTACCGGTGTACACTAATTTCCCATATCTGAATTTAGGAATTGGTTATTACGCAAACAGGAAAGTAATCCAGATCACTGATACAGAAATGATAGGCAAAGCAACGGAGAGAGTTTTCCATACTAAGAACCAATCCGTGTTTTTAGGTGAAAACTATCTTGTGATAAAACGATGAAAATAATCGCCGATTTACACATTCATTCAAAGTATTCTCGTGCCTGTAGCCGTGATTTGAATATCAAAAACTTAAGTTTGTGGGCAGATAAAAAGGGTATAAATATTTTAGGGACCGGGGATTTTACTCATCCTCAATGGCTTGCATCACTAAAGGAATCTTTAGTAGAGTCAGAGCCTGGTTTGTACAGAGTTAAAGACAGTCAGAGTAAAGTATGTTTTGTGTTAAGTACTGAGTTGGCTTCCATTTACAAGCAAGGGGACAAAGTTCGGCGTGTCCATAATTTAGTTTACGCACCTAGTTTTGCAAGTGTTGATAAGTTTATAAAATTATTGGAAACGCGTAAGGTTAATTTAAAATCAGATGGCCGACCGATTATGGGAGTTAGTTGTGTCGATCTGATAAAAATCTGTAAAGAAGCTCATGATAGCATGGAGCTGGTCCCAGCTCATATCTGGACACCCCACTTTGGAGTTTTAGGTTCTCTTACTGGTTTTGATTCTTTGCAAGAGTGCTACGGAGATATGACAAAGCATATTTTAGCAGTTGAAACTGGATTATCTAGCAACCCAGAAATGAATTGGAAAGTTGCTGAGTTGAGCAATATTTCGTTGGTCTCAAACTCAGATGCTCATAGCCTGCGTAAGCTCGGCCGAGAGGCAAATGTATTTGAGATAAAAGAAAAAGCACTTAGTTATGCGGAAATTATGCGAGTTATTCATGAACACAAGCCCACCGAATTTGTGGAGACAATTGAATTTTTTCCTGAAGAAGGTAAATATCATTTAGATGGCCATGCAGATTGTAGTTTTTCTTGTTTGCCTGAGCAAACTAAACAACTTGGTGGTATTTGCCCAATTTGCGGAAAAAAATTGCTTCGAGGAGTTATGCATCGCGTCAGTGATTTAAGTTTGATATCAAACACTAAAACAAAGTCGGACACAGCACATCCGTATTTAATCCCTTTCCGCAGTATCATCCCTTTGGAAGAGATTATCGCAGAAACTTTTGGTGTGGGTACGGCGAGTAAAAAAGTCCAGACACAGTACGAAGCAATGGTTGCGGAAATCTCTGAATTCGATCTCTTATTAAATACCAATCAGTTAACTTTGGAAAGGTTGAGTAGTAAAGAGATTGCTGAAAGCGTGATGAGGGTCCGTAATGGACAGGTTCACATAACCGGTGGTTATGATGGGGTCTTTGGGAAGATTCAAATTTATTCTCAGCAAGAACGAGAAATAATAAAACTTAAACCCAAGCGGTAAATTAGATGCGTGAATCTGGTATAATTTATATACTAACCTAACAAACAAATAAATCTTATTCTAGGAACAAAATGAAACGTACAAAAATTATTGCAACGATAGGTCCAGCCTCAGAGAATCCGAAAATCATTTCCCAATTAATTAAAAATGGGATGAATGTCGCTCGTTTGAATTTTTCCCATGGCAATTATGATAATCATTTGCTGTTGATGGAGAATATTCGTTCAGTATCTGCCAAATTAAAAACCCCAGTTGCAATTTTGCAGGATCTCCAGGGTCCGAAAATTCGTATTGGCGTTTTGGATAAACCTGTCATGGTAAAAAAAGGCCAAAGAATAACTTTAGGTAATGGAACTGTGCCGTTAGACTTTGATATTAGTGTTGCCGTCAAACCTAAAGAACGAATATTAATAGAAGATGGTTTAATAGAATTAATTGTCAAAAAAGTTACTAAGTCTAAAACAGGTAAAGCCGGGACAATTGAATGCATCGTAGGTTCAGGTGGTGAAATTCGCTCTCACAAAGGGGTAAATTTGCCAGATAGCATTATCACATTCCCAATTTTTACCAAGAAAGATCTTGCTGACTTAAAATTCGGTTTGCAAAATGATGTTGATTTTGTAGCGCTATCGTTTGTACGTAGTAAGACGGATATCATACAAATTAAAAAATATATAGAGAAATATTTACCAGAAGATAAAAAAGCCCCACAGGTTATTGCTAAAATTGAACGGGGTGAAGCCGTTGATAATTTTGATGAAATTTTAGAACAAGCAGATGCGATAATGGTAGCGCGTGGTGATTTAGGTGTAGAGGTGGCAGATTCGAAGGTGCCATTAATCCAAAAGAACTTGATTGCAAAGTGTAATGCTTCAGGCAAGCCTGTAATCGTGGCAACACAGTTGTTGGATTCAATGATCCGCAATCCCAGACCAACCCGCGCGGAAGTTTCGGATGTTGCTAATGCTGTTATTGACCGGGCAGATGCGGTTATGTTGTCTGGAGAAACCGCTTTCGGTAAGTATCCAGTTGAGACAGTTACAGAAATGCGTCGAATCATAGAAGCGACAGAAACTTCTCCGTATGACGATGCTCCTAGTCATGTTTTTGATGGGAGTTCTATGGATGATTACAAGGCTTCGTTAATCGCAGGAGCGGTAGAGCGGTTGGCAATGGGTGTGGGAGCACAGGCGATTATTGGCACAACCGAAAGCGGTTATACTGCAAGGTTTATTTCCCGTGAACGTCCAGACGCCCCAGCGATTATTCTGACAGACAGACCCAAAGTGTATCACCAGATGTGTTTGGTTTGGGGAGTAACCCCTCTTTATGTGAAGAGTTTGAGTGCATTCAAAAGTGTTGAGCAACTTTTAAATTACTTTGTGGCAGAGGTTAAACGTATGAAGCTTATAGAGAAAGGTGAAAAAGTTGTATTGGTGGCAGGCAACCCACTTGGTGAGCGCATGAACTTGGTCCAAGCCGTCACGGTAAAATAAATCACAAAACTCCCTTTCGGGAGTTTTGTGATTACTGGTAGCGCTTCCGGTGTATTTCAATAGCTTCTATTCTTTGTTTTTGGCCTGTTCGGTTTGGTCAGTTGTCTCCGCAGTGGTTTCTTGAGCTTTGTCTACCACAGGGTGATTAGCAATATGTTTGGCTTTCACGCCGGCATTGAATTTTTCAACATATTCTTGATTAGCTTTGTCGTCAATGAACATTTCAGCAAGTTTGTCAGCATCAACGCCTGCTGTTCGAGCAACCGCAGTAATCAGCCTGGACAAGGTAGCGTTGCTTTGGTTTTGCTCGTACATTAAGCTTTCTAAAATTTGTCGTTTGCTTAAATTATTGATTTGAGATTTACTCATTTATTTCCTTTCTTTGATTATATTCAAAATAAAAATATTCTAAAAAATTTAGCTCTGGCGGAGAAGGGGGGATTCGAACCCCCGAAGGCTTTGACACCTTACTCGCTTTCCAAGCGAGCGCACTAGACCACTATGCGACCTCTCCTGTATTGTGAAGACATATTCAAAAATCCTGTTTATTTTAACACTATTTTAGTGTTTTGTCGAGTTGCTTATAAAGCTGATTTGCTGATAAAGTTATGGTGTATGTAAATAAGGTTTGTGTCGTTATGTGCTTATATAAGCAATAAAGTAACTAATCAAAACATTAGATTAAACATGACAGATAATACCATACAAGAAATCAAAAACCGGTTGGATATTGTTGAGGTTATCTCTTCATACATTGCCATAAAAAAGAGCGGTGCAAACTACAAAGCCACTTGCCCATTTCATAGTGAGAAATCGGCTAGTTTAATGATTTCTCCTCAAAAACAGATCTGGCATTGTTTTGGTTGTGGTGAAGGTGGTGATATTTTTGGATTTGTAATGCGGTATGAAAATCTCGAGTTTCGAGAAGCATTACAACAGTTGGCGCAAAAAGCAGGCGTTGTGTTAACAGAACGCTCTTCATCAACTCAAGCTGATAAAAAACAAACAGAAGACTTAATTCGTATAAATAATTTCACAGCGAAATTTTATCATGCCCAATTAACAAGCCCATCTGGGGAAGAAGCTAAAAAATATTTAACAGATCGTGGAATAAATGAACAAACTCTTGAGAAGTGGAATATTGGTTTTGCTCCAAATAGTTTTGATGCACTCATAAAAGCATTACAAGCCAAGCAAGTTACTTCGCAAGGCGCATTGGCCGCAGGAGTTGTGGCCAAAAATGACAGAGGAAACATTTTTGATCGGTTTCGTAATCGGATTACGTTTCCAATCAAAAACTATTATGGCGATGTAGTCGGTTTTACAGCCCGAATTTTACCTTCAGGAGACCAACAAACAGGCAAATACATTAACAGCCCTGAAACAACCATCTATAGTAAGAGTAAAATCTTGTTTGGGCTTTTTGAGGCAAAAAATATTATTCGCAAATCAGATGAAGTCGTGGTGGTGGAGGGTCAAATGGATTGTATTACAGCTCATCAGGCTGGGTTTGATAATACTGTTGCCACTAGTGGAACAGCAATGACGGAGGATCACTTACGTCTAATTGGCCGACTGACTAAAAACTTGAAATTTTGTTTTGACTCAGACAGTGCAGGAGTGGCTGCACTTCGTCGCGCTGGAGAATTGGCGATGGCACTCGGGTTTCGCATTAAAGTAATCGTTTTGCCAGGGGATGTTAAAGATCCAGATGAGTTAATTCACAATAGTCCTGGTTTGTGGCGAAAGTCAGTTGCGGATAGCATCTGGTTCATTGATTATTATATAGATGTCGCAGAACGGAATTTTATTTTTGGAAGTTTGGAGCAAAAACAGAACTTGACTCTCGAGGTTATCCCTTTACTTCGGTATATTTCAGATCCACTTGAACAAGGGCATTACATCAGGCTCATTAGTGAACGATTTGCTGTTTCTGAAAATGAATTACGAACAGCTTTGAAAGCAACCATATCAACTAACATTCGCAATAGTTCTGGCTATTCATCAATACCAACAAGTAAATTATCTGAGCGTCGAGAGCGACTTACCAAGCCTGTTATGGTCACCCAAGAAAATATTCAGGAGAAGGAAATTTTAGGAGGGTTGAGAATATACCCTGAATATAGGGCATTCGTGGCCGAAGAGGGTCTGCCTACTGAATATCTTACCCCAGAATTACGAGAATCAATAAATACTGCTTTAATTAACGAGTCATTGAGTCCTGAGCTACAAACTCCTGCCACAGACTCACTTGCCAAAGAAGCTGAGTTTATGGTAGAATCTATTCTAGAGAAATTAGAAAATAATGAGCTGGCGCTAATACGCGAGTTGAAAAAAAGCTTTTTTTTGTTTAAAAAGGCAGGCATTAATAAGCAATTGCAAGATGCCACGACAGCCATCAAAAAAGCTGAATCCATGCAAGACAATTCCGCTGTAAAACGACATACTGAGTTGTTTGCCGAATTGAGTGCAGAGCGATATGCTCTCGAACAAAAGTTGGAGAGTTAGAAATAAAAATAACAATTATCATATTCATATCTGTAGGCAAAGTCTTGTTAGGGATTTTTTGCCTTCAGTTAATTTTATTAATAAGTTTTTCAAATGGCATTAAAGAAACAAGTAGCTAAAAAAAATAACAAAAAATTATCAGCAAAACGAAAAGATCATAAAGTCGTTGCCAAGAAAAAAAAGCTAAGGGTAACAGTCGCGAAACATGGTTCTTCAAAGTCTGGTAAGACTAGTTCACTAAAAAAATCTGTAGCTAAAAAGACTGCGGCAAAAAAATCGCAAAAGAAACCCCAGCAAAAAAAGTCAACGTCAGTGGCTAAATCTGACAAGCAAAAGCTGGTTCGTTCTCCAAAAGCCATTGTTAGGCTGGCTGATGCTACCAGCGATTCAAAGATAGACCAACAATTAGATGATCTTTTGCAAAAAGGAAAAGCTCGTGGGTTTGTGACTGAAGCAGAAATCCTTCACGTTTTTCCTAGTCTTGAAAATAATTTAGAGATTATAGAAACCGTTATGGACTCCCTTGATGCGATGGGGGTTGAGCTTGTCGACCAGGAAGTTGCGAGTGTTTGGGAGCAAAGCAAAAATGCGGGTGATGATGAAGTTCACGGTAAGAAAAAGAAAGACGAATTGTTAGATGGTTTCGATTTAGGTGATATATATGATGATTCTATCCAAATGTATCTTCGAGAAATTGGTAAGGTTTCATTATTAAAAAGCGAAGAGGAAATTGATTTAGCCAAAAGGATTCTTAAAGGTGATGAAGCAGCTCGCAAGCGATTAACTGAGGCTAATTTGCGTTTGGTAGTTTCTATTGCCAAAAAATATATGGGTCGGAATTTAGGACTTCTTGATTTAATTCAAGAGGGGAATTTAGGTTTGTTCCGAGCTGTAGAAAAATTTGACTGGACTAAAGGTTTTAAATTTTCAACTTATGCTACATGGTGGATTCGCCAAGCTATTACCCGAGCTTTAGCGGATCAATCCCGTACGATTCGTATTCCTGTGCACATGGTTGAAACTTTAAATAAGTATGCACAAGCGGAGCGTTCATTGGTGCAAGATTTGGGTCGTGAACCATTGCCAGAAGAAATTGCGGCAGAGATGGGAATTGACATAGAGAAGGTCTACCATTTAAAGAAAATTTCTCAAGAAACTGTGTCAATTGATGCTCCTGTCGGTGACGATGGGCCAGATGATGAAGGTTCTTATTTGCAAGATTTCATTGAAGATGAAGATCGTCCCAAGCCAACCGAACAAGCTGGCCGTCAGTTACTTAAGGAATATGTTACAAATATTTTAAAAGATCTTGATCCGCGTGAACAAAAGATTTTGAAAATGCGTTTCGGGCTTGAAGATGGAGTTACTCATACTCTAGAAGAAGTAGGCGAAGAATTTGGTGTTACCCGTGAACGAATCCGTCAAATTGAAGCAAAGGCCCTTGAGCGAATTAAAGAGCATGCTGATATTCACAAATTACGTGATTATTAATAGTTAGTTAAAAGCCTCGAACATCAGAGTTCGAGGCTTTTGTGTCTTCACCCTACTCAATCACAAAACTTTGAAAAGAGTGGCAAAGTTAATATGAAACCG
This sequence comes from uncultured Candidatus Saccharibacteria bacterium, assembly GCA_964477805.1. GTDB lineage: Bacteria > Patescibacteriota > Doudnabacteria > UBA920 > UBA920 > UBA920. Next base: position 17,496 of record CAYZEK010000008.1, read on the forward strand.
AAAACCAGTTGGAGCAAATCCCAGAAGGAAGCACTTCGGGGGTAAAGTAACTCATGGCCAGCGGTAATGAAGAGAAACACTCCAATAGCAAATGCAATAGCATAAGCTAGTCCAAAAGCTGATTTCTTTGACCCTAGACTTTTAACAGTTCGCATCTCAACCCTCCTGTAATTTTGGTATTTTTAGTATGGCTCGGATGTTCAAGCCTGTCAATCAGGTCTCGGCACTAAAGCTTTCATATTTTTGGAGTTCCTCAGTAGATTCAAACTCAACTTTTTTTACTATTGATCCTTTGGGTCCAACGTGACACCATTTTAAAAATAGCTGTAATTGTTCTACGGGACCTTCTACTTCGATTTGTACTGTGTTATTTGCATAATTTTTTACAACACCTGTTAATCCTAAATCAAGAGCTTTCTCTATGGCCGAAAATCTAAAGCCAACCTTTTGGACTTCGCCATGAATGACTATTGTTACGTGTTTTATCATGTTGCAGGAGTTAATATTGTAGTTCTTTTAAATCATTGATAACCTGTATTCCATGCTCTGCAGGTTTAACCTTTTCGTATATTCGCACGATTTTACCACTTGGGTCAACTAGGAAAGAGGTACGAAGTGTCCCAAAATATTTACGACCGTACATGGATTTTTCTGTCCACACGCCATATTTGTTCACGATCTTTTTATCCTCATCTGCTAACAGTATAAACGGTAGTTTGTATTTATCAGTGAATTTTTTATGGCTAGCTACTGAGTCAGTACTTATACCCAAAATAACAGCTTTAATTTTTTTAAATTTGGGAAAATTATCGCGCAGAGTACATGCTTCTGTGGTACATCCCGGTGTATCATCTTTTGGATAAAAATATATTAACACCCATTGACCTTTATAGTCAGAGAGTTTATGGATGTTGTTGTTTTGGTCTGGCAGGCTGATACTTGGAGCTTTAGCTCCTATTTTTATATTCATAATTTTTCTTATTTCCATGTTACTTGATTAGTTAAGCTTTTCGGCATTAAGATTACCCAGATTTGACCAGGAGTGAATTTCATTGGTTGATCTTCAGGTCCAGTGTAAGAAGTTGTCCCATTGTTGTATCGCCAGTTGCCAGTAGTGGCTACTCCGTTATTAAACAATATTGCTCGACCACTTTTTTCTAAATGTAGACCGAGTCCAGTAGTCGTTTCTAGGGGCACTAAATAATCTTCTACAAATTGGACAAGAACATTCATTGGTGCAATTTGCAAGCCATTGTTTTTATCTGTTGCAATTTTACCACCATTTGTTCGTTTATATGAATTCGTTGTTGGGTCATAAGTAAAAACTGAAGCGTAGTTAGCGTCAAAGAATTTCGTGGTGATTTCTGTAGTTTGAGTCTGGAGTTGGTCAGTCGGGGTTATTGCAAAATCACCAAATTTTACTGGTACCCAATTATCAGTTTTCTTTTTAGTGAGAAGCTCGCGCATTAGTTCTAAAGTGGTGTAAGCATTGTGTGGTGCAGGGCGGTCTTTTGATCTGTAAAAATAATCACCGTAAAAAAATTGGTTGAGATCTATTAGTTGCTTGTAAACATTTGAGTTGAGCTCGCTTAAGGCGATTGTACTACCTCCAACATGAGCGTATGCCGCTCCCCATTGGTTGGTAAGGAAGTTAAAGTATGGACGAGCTGAGCGGACAGGTCCGACTTCTTTTGGTTTACGGGTTTGGAACAAAGCCAGGAAACGGGTAATCCCGCCTTCTGCCAGAGTTTCATAAACAATATCTGCATCTGTTAACCCCGATTGCGGGCGAGCATTGGTGTGGTTTTCAATTACAACTGCGATCGGTCGTTGTTTGGCTGTAGCTTCATCTACTAATACACCATTAATCCCCGGTAACTGCTGGGCAAGAGTTCCATTTTGTTGTTTATTTTGTATGACTTCATTCTTTGACTGATATTGCCAGAATATTATCGCTCCGATGACAAAAAGAGCAATGAGAATGTAAAAAATATTTTTATTTTTCATACGTTATTTATCTATTATGAAATGACGAAAGGCTTTATAGTAACGGGGTTTTAGCAGTACTGACGCACCCAGATGCCCTCCTGTAGGGATGCTAACAAGCCTGGCTTTTGTCATAGTCGCAAACTTTTTTGACTCTGAATATCGACAGATTCTATCATCTTTAGCGTGTAAAATTAACAACTTTGTGCCATCAATTTTGTTAGCGTGGTTAATGGGGTTGTAGAATTGACCAGATTTAATTTTCTCCCAGCCATTTTTTGCTACGCGATATCCTTGTCCAAAAGCTTGCTTAGTGAACCTGATTAGGAACTTTAGAGATTCATCTGGGCCGGGTTTTCTCCAATCTATCACTGGAGAGATTACTACCGTTTTAGACACTCGTTCATCTAGTGAGGCCAAAAGCATTGCTGGGCCACCGAAGCTACTACCAATCAAAATTATTTCATTCGGAATAAGCTGGAAAGATTTTTTTTTGAAGTGAGGGCTCAGACTCGTGTTCCATAGATCATCAAATCCTGTTGTAATACCAGAAATTACATCTAGTATATCTTTGTGAGGTGATTGGGCGAATAACTTCCCTCCACTTTCCCAGCTTCCACGATAACGAGGTGCGAAAACCCAAAATCCTTTTTTGCTGAAAAACTCCAACAAAGTTTTTTTATTCGGGACACTGGGCATTCCATCAGCAAAAATGATCACGCGTGTTTTTTTAGAAATGCGTGATGGCGGTAAAAATTCTGTGAGGATATCGTTTGCAAAGCGTGTCCTAGAGGTATGCATATTTACATTCTAACAAAACGGATGTTGCATGGGAACAGTGATTGCTAGGCATTTGTAACAGGGGCCGAGAGGATTGACAAAAATCACACTTTGCGCTATATTTAGTTCCGTTGTTATTTTTTCGTAAAAACAATTATTAAAAATAAATGGAGGAAATCACATGGTTCATGGTTATATCAAAACCTTGCGAGAGCAAGGTTTGTTGTCCCACATTAAGAACAATCCCTTAACCAGAGAAAATGGCATTATCATGGTCGCGTGTGGTGATTGTGATAGGTTCGATGAGTTGTATGAGTTCGAAAAGATGCTTTCTTCGAGACAGTCGGAAAAAAAACCTCGAATTCATTTACTCGCACTGGATGGTGGTGGTCTCTTGGTTCATCCTAAAAGTCCTTTACACGGCGACTGTTCTGCCTCGGGAGTATGCAGGTATCAAATCAAATGCAGTGCTGCTAAGAAAGGGATTCGAGATGTAATCCTGTACGGACATGATCCGTGCGAGAATGCAGTTGCCAACAAAATGACTCTGGAAGATTCGTTCCAGTGGTTGGCTTACGGCGCAGCTTATACTGCATCAATGTTCTCTCACTTGAACGTTACGTGCAACTTCCATTATGAATGCGACACTGACTCTGGTTTTAAGTCTGAGTACTTTGATTATGTTGGTTGGTTGAAGACAAATCAGACCAGAACTGCTGTTGCATAGGCTAAGAAGAGGCGTCCATTTTGGATGGATGCCTCTTTATTGACTAATACATCAAGATTTTTTAAACTCTAGATGTAACATTAACTTTAGGAGATATGAACTTAGAAGAAGCTCAAGTGTTTGTAGAAATGACGAGTCAGCCGTTAACCGAGTTTAACCGACAGGCTCGTTGCGTTGATGGGCGTTATGAAAATATTCAAAACTTCCCAATGATTGCCAAGCCAGGCGGAGACGTTGGTGACGTCATGGCGGCTTTTGCTGCCTTGAATCTCTTGCAAAAATCTTTGCCAAATGAAATCGTTCTGGACGCAGTGGTTACTATTGCTGGTGGTCCACAAAAGTTCAGTTTTCACACAGATGATCATGCAGAACCAAATCAACCAGGATTAGGATGCAGTTATATCAGGCATACTGTAACAGATCCAGAGGCTTTTGGTTTAATGAAGGAACAGACGGATTTCCTCGTTGCACAGCTTCCGAACCTGCTAGAGCAAGGCGCGCATCAGGAAGTCCTCCATGGAAAGCATGCTGAGCAGGCTACAATAGAAGTAGATTCAGAGACTCATGGAATCATGCCCTTAATCCGGGTTGGCGACAATGTCCGTTCCGCTTTCGTGTACCAAAAAACACTGCACACACAACAGTTAGATGCGCTGGGTAAAATTTTGCAAGAAGAGTTGGCTAAGCAGGGTGAAGTAATTGAGGATCACGAAATCCGTAAAGCATTAGATGATGCCTTCAGTAAACAGCTGACGGAAATTTTAAAGCGATTGGCAAGCAACTTACCTGTTTACACCGCAATGATTGATGCAGAAGGAAGCATCAGCATCGCATCGTTCTAAAAATTTGCTAAAGCAATTGGAAAGAAGCGAAGTATTGCTTATTGCCTAGTAGGTAGTAGATTTTACCATTGTGGGTGAACACCAACCCTGATCCATAACCAATAGCATCAAACTGTAAAGTTTTGGTGCTATTTAATTTTGCGTAAATTATGTTGCGGACATCTGGGCTATTGCGTAATTGTTCTTCTACAGATGCTAGCGTTTCGGAATTCATTAAATGTACGGAAACAATATAGTAGAGAGAATTTCCTTCGGAAGTAAATTTTACACTATCAATCTCTTGGTGTATTTGGGAGTGTGGTGGTAACACTGCTTTGAATTGCAAGTCGGTATTTTCGTAATGAATTGGCTGAGTTTCGTCAATTCCAGCTGTTGGTGCGGTGAATTTGATTGCTTCGGGCGGTATGACATCTGGTGCTAAAGCATCACCAATAGAAGGTTCATAAGTTTGGGATATTTCTTCCTCTCCATTTTTTTTATTTGTGTCATGTTTGTTTTGGTCATCAGTGGTGTTGGAAAATTCCTTCGCTAAAACTAAAATAATCAAAACAGCTAAGATTATTATCAGCAGGTAAAAAATTATTATATTTATTATGCTTGAATTTTTCCAAAAATGTTTCATGTGACCTATTTACGCAAGAGATTGTACAATAGGGCATTATAATTGGAAGAAGTTTGGTAGTCAATATGGTTAGTTTTGGGGTCTAGGGTTTGAGAGCAATCTTGTACCCACGACCTGAGATAGTATGGATCAATTTCCTCTTTTTTGGCGATTCTATTTTTCGTCTTAAATTTAAAATATGCGTTTCCAATGTATTGGAAAATAGATCTGCGTTGATGTCCCAGACATGTTCTATTAATGCGGTGCGAGAAATAACTCGTTCTTTATTTCGCAATAAATATTCGAGCAAGCCAAATTCTTTTCTAGTTAAACTTACCGAAGTCCGTCCTCGTTTTACTTGGTATCGGATTGTATCTAAAGTTAAATCATCCAACTTAAGAGTGTCCTCTACAAAATTTTGTGGTCTACGCAGTATTGCTCGCACTCGCGCAGTTAACTCTGAAATGCTACACCCTTTGCTAACACAATCGTCTGCTCCAGCATTTAGTAAAGATATTTTATTTGGCGTGGCAGGCTTGTCGGATACGACCATAATCGGCATTGTTTTGCCACGTGAACGGATATGCTCACAAATCTGATTGGCATTAGTGTTGGGGCTATCGTCAATTAGAACTAAATCGTAATCAGTTGTCCTTGCCCAAAAAGAACCTTGCTCACTTTCGAGCGCGTGATCAACACTAAAGCCCGCGCCACGGAACCCGCTAAGTAACTCCGAAGCCGAATCCGGGGTGTTTGATATTATTAGCATTCGCATGCTTAATGACTCCTGCGTCAACCTCAAACCTAGATGACACACTAATTTTTATTTTTGGTTTAAGAATGTATATTAATTTTTTTTCCCGCTTACGTCAAAGGGTTTTTGTGGATAAATATTTCTTAAGAAAAAATCAAGTTGAGAGCCAAGCATTTCAAGTTGAGGTTCAAGGAAATACCTTAGTTTATTTTCATCAGGGCATAGAACATGATATACTAAACAAATGAAAGAATTTATTCAAAAAAATGCACTATTTGGTGCATTCGCAGTGTCGTTAATGGCGATATTGGGAAGCTTGTTTTTTAGTCAAATTTTGGAATTACCCCCATGTGTATTATGTTGGTATCAACGAATTTGCATGTATCCGCTTGTGGCAATTTTAGGGTTTGCGATTTACAAAAAGAATAGGGAAATGGTGGCACCAGCCATATTGCTTGCTGTAGTTGGATGGATCATCTCTTTGTATCACAATTTACTTTACTTTGGGATATTGCCAGAAGCCATTGCCCCATGCGTTGCTGGTGTATCGTGCACAACAGAGTTCCCTGGTTGGTTAACATATTTTCCAATCCCAGCTCAGGCCTTCGTTGGATTTACTGCAGTATTAATTGGGCTAATTATTTATTGGAAAACTTCCAAAAAAGGAGATCAAGTTTAGATGACAAAAGAAGCAAAAATTTTAATTGCCATCGCAATTGTGGTGGTTATAGGCGGTGTACTATTGGCGGTTTTTGCCAATCCGCGTCCTAAAGATCCGGGCGCACCTGTAGATGGGAAATCTTTAGTTCGTGACAGCAGTCATATGACTGGAAAGCTTGGCGCAAAAGTTACTATTGTTGAGTTTGGTGATTTCCAGTGTCCAGCTTGTGGCGCAGCCCATCCAATTATTAAGCAAGTCTTGGATGCTTACAAAGACAACCCTGACGTGAATTTTGTTTTTCGAAATTTTCCTTTGGATCAAATTCATCCAAATGCGCATATTGCAGCAGAAGCGGCAGAAGCAGCTGGGGCGCAAAATAAGTACTGGGAAATGCATGATATGCTTTATGAAAAGCAAGATGAATGGTCTACAAATCCAGACCCTGTTACAGTATTCGCCGATTACGCCACAAGTCTTGGTTTAAACGTAGATACCTTTAAACAAGCTGTATCACAGCGTTTGTATGCCGATATTATTAAAACTGATTATGCTGACGGCCAATCTGTTGAAGTAAACTCCACCCCTACTTTCTTCATTAATGGTGTTAAAGAAGCTAAAGTACTTTCGTTCGATGAATTCAAAGCAAAAATTGATGCTGAGTTAGCAAAAAAAGATGACGGTCAGGAAACGCAGACACCAGAACAATCAGCAGACAAACCTGCAGAAGAATCAGCTAAACAACCAATACAATAATAAATTCAGTATTAATTTAAATATACAAATATGTTGAGTGGATTTAAAACTTTCATAATGCGAGGGAACGTTGTTGATCTTGCAGTCGGTGTGGTCATCGGTGCAGCATTTGGGAATGTTGTCAATTCTTTAGTAAAAGATGTTATTACCCCAATCATTGCAGCGCTCTTTAAGCAACCTGATTTTTCATCAATGGCAATTACGATAAACGGTAGCTCTATTATGTATGGCAACTTCTTGAATACAGTGATCTCATTTTTAACTGTTGCGTTGGCTATTTACTTTTTTGTAGTTGTCCCTTTGAATAAATTGATGGTGCGAGCAGGGAAGCCGGGTAATATTGGAATGCCAGCTCAAGAATAATTCGTTTGATGAAGTCAAAATTGAAGCCAAGGCTCAAGCCAAAACTAAAGCCAATAAAAGAAAAAAATCAGCGAGAGAAACTTGAAGTCAAAAAATCGAATGCCGGATTAGGACTGTTTGCAATTGCTCCAATTAAGAAAGGCTCGTTTATTATTGAATATACTGGCCCATTATTGACCCAGGAAGAAGCGGATAATCAAGGAGGGCAATATCTATTTGCTTTAGGGAAAACTTGGACGATTTCTGGTACTAATCGTCAGAACATTGCCCGTTACATCAATCATTCTTGTGTGAGAACTAATTGCCAACCGGTCCAATATGCTCTGCGGATGAAAATTCGGGCAACTAGAGATATCAAACCAGGAGAAGAACTTCTTTATGACTACGGCAAAGAATTCTTTGATGAATACATCAAAGGTCATTGCCAATGCATAAAACACAAAGGTAAAAAAGGTGAGCAAAAATATCGCGGATAATAGATTCCAAAAAACAGCACCCACTAAATTTTGCGGGTGCTGTTTTTTTGATGAGTTTTTCTGGTTTGGTAAACTTGTCTTAAAGCTTTATGTTGTTTTTTATCTTGCGATTTCTTTTTTTGTTGTTTGTAGATGTCGTCTCGCGCTTCGTGGTGGCTCGCTTCTTTAGAGAGTTTGATGAAATTTTTATATCGTTTTTGAGTAATTTTTCCTTTTTTCAGGTGGTCTAAAATTGCACATCCCTGCGAGTTAATGTGATCACAATCACGGAATCGACATTGATTAGTTAAATTTTCTATATCAGTGAACAGAGTTTTTACTGTTTCTCCGGTGGAAAGGGTTTCAAGCTCGCGAATCCCTGGCGTGTCTATTAAGATCCCACCACTTTTTAAGATAAACATTTCTCGGCGAGTAGTGGTGTGACGACCCTTGCTGTCGGTTAAACGGACTTCACCTGTTGCTTGAACTTCGCTTCCAACTAGTGCATTGATGATGGTAGATTTACCCACACCAGATGGACCGACAAAAGTGATTGTTCGACCTGCTTCTATCAATTCTTCTATTTTGTGCATACCAATTTCGGTTTTGGCAGAGACTGCGTGTACTATTAACCCTTGGGCTAGTTTTTCAACTTCTTGGATTACTTTCGTCGCATTCTTGGTACTATCTGTTTTATTTAAAATGATCACAGGCTCAACACCACCTTCGTACGCCATGCTCAAATATCGCTCAAGTAACGGGGCGTTGAATGCTTTGTCTAGTCCGAACACAATAAACAGACTATCAACATTGGAAGCAATGACTTGTGTATTAGTAGAGTCGCCAGCGCTTTTGCGGGCGATCACAGAGTAGCGTGGCAAAATCTTTTCAATAATACATTTGGCTTCGTTTGGAAGTTTCTTGTAAATAACCCAATCGCCAACTTTAGGGAATTGACTCGGTGTTTTTGTTTGATGACGAAATTTGCCTTGAATGATTCCTTCGAGTTCTCCATGCTTTGTATGCAGAATATAGTTAGTTTTGTTTTCAATACCAACACGCCCGACTTGGGTGTCGGCAGGATCGAATTTTTTTGTATCCGGCTGTTTACGAATATATTGCAACCAACCCAGTTCTGCGAGCTTCATAATAGTTATTATAGCATTAAAAAAACAACGCTCGTCTTTTGGAGAGAGCGTTGTTTTTAAAATTTGAGTTTAGAAAACTCGTAGGAATTACCAGCTGCGATTACCACCGCGATCGCCACCGAAGTCGCGAGCAGGACGGTCTTCTTTTGGACGAGCTTCAGAAACGGTCATTGCACGACCTTCGTAGTCTTGTCCATGGAATTTTTCGATTGCAGCAGCAGCTTCTTCTGGTGTAGACATTTCAACGAAGCCAAAGCCTTTTGAACGACCAGACATTTTGTCTGTAATAACACTAGCTGAAGTTACAGTTCCTACTTGAGCGAATAAATCATTCAATGAAGAATCTGTAGTGCTGTATGGTAAATTACCAACGTATAGTTTAGAATTCATATTTTCTTTCACAAATATTGAGCAAGGCGACTTTTATTAATTAGCTCGATGTTTGTAACTACTTACGTTGACACAAAACGAGTTTCACTTGCCCTGCAATTTTAGCAGATTCGAGCGTTTTGGTCAATGCCTTGGGTGTAGTATAATACAGGGAGGAATTAACAGATTTTTAAAGATTTATCATGCCAAAATCCAAAATTATTAATCACCATATCCGCCAGGTGTGTGCAGTTTTACCTCCAGATGTGAATGAAAGTGACGTTGCTTGGAGTACTGGTCAGCTGGATTCGCTTTTAAGCATTCGTCGTGGCGGTTTTTCTTCTCGCCGACTTATCAAAATCATGAATGAATTTATTAATGGATATAAATTTATTCGGCATTACAAAAAAGCTGTGAGCATCTTCGGCTCTGCGCGGAACACGTTAGAAAAAAAAGTTTATAAAGATGCTAGCAAGCTGGGTTATGAATTAGCTAAATCTGGCTTCGCAGTGATCACTGGTGGTGGCCCAGGAATTATGCAGTCTGCCAATGAAGGTGCTCTAAAATTTGGAGGCGAGTCTGTAGGATTAAACATTCAACTACCTAACGAGCAACGCATTAACAAATATGTAAATGAGTCTACCTCGTTCCATTATTTTTTTACTCGCAAAGTTATGCTGGCTTCGGTTTCACAGGTGTATGTTTTTTTCCCAGGCGGATTTGGAACAATGGATGAATTATTTGAAATGCTGACTTTAATTCAAACTAAAAAGGTTGCGCCAATTAAAGTAATTTTAGTTAACAAAAAATTCTGGAACCCTATGATGGAATGGTTGGAAGCCATTATCTTTAAAAAAAACCGAGCAATTAGCAAAATGGATCTAAAGCTTTTAAATGTGGTTGATAATGCTGATGAAGCTTTGGCTTTAATTCATAAATTGGTGCGCCATAAAAAGATTGGCAAAGCATCACGGGAATCAGATACTTTGTCTTATCATAAGCGCGAGGGTGTAAAAATGCCAGGTTCTCGCAGAAAAACACGCCGGACTAAACGTAAACCATCAATGATTATCGATTAAGAAAGGTTGTTAAATGTACTCTGAAGAAATAAAAAGGAATAATGAATTAGTATGGGCCTCTGTGTTTGTTCATGAAATAAATAACCAAAATAATTTTGATTATACTTTAATTCCAGAACGTGGAGAGAATTCACCGGTAGACCTTTATGCTGTTTCTCAAAGCAAAAAATTTCCAGAATTAAGATTGCAACTAACCCATGCTGTGGAATTGCCCTTTATATCCTACGAACAACCAACAACAGCAGATTATTCCAAACAACCAACCATAGATGCCATTGAACGCAAGTTTGAGAAGTTGACTCACCAGGGTGTAGATCTATCAAATTTGATTTTAATTATCCAGGGATATATGAACAAAGATACTGCGACAATTGTTTTTGCTGATGAAAGCTTTGAGAAATATAGAGCTTATCCATTTAAGGGCATTTATTATGTGTCTCCGGCGGTTATGTCAGGGGATACAGATGAGTCTTTGCAAGATGGGTATATTGTAGCCATTAAAGACGCGATAAATTTTTAAATAGGCAAATATGAATAAAGAAGGCAAAAACAATCATCCAGAGAAAACACCAAAACCATTAGAAACCATTGATGACCTAGCTACTAAGATGCGGGAAAGTTTGTATATGAAAGATTTGTTAGAAGGTGCAAATCACCAAATGCTTAAAGAAAACGAAGAATTACAAAAACGAACTCAACTTGAAAGACGAAAGAACGAAGAATTGCAAATTGCACTAGCTGAGATGCAAGTTAAAGCTGAGCATGACCCATTGACTGGTTTATTGAATAGGGCGAGTTTTACAGAAGTAGCAAAACAATTAACTGAGTCACGAGTAAATAGTGTGTTAATTGCTTTAGATATTGATGAATTTAAAAGTATTAATGACGAGTTTGGGCATGATGTTGGAGATGAGGCGTTAAAGACAACCGCAAAATTTTTGCAAAAACAATTTCGTCCAACTGACTTTATTTTTCGGTGGGGTGGTGAGGAAATTGTGGTGTTATTACCAAATTCATCCGTGAGGGATATTGTTAATTTATTGCACCGCGTTAACGGTGGTCAAAAGCTAGAAGTTCCCTTTGACTATAAGAGTGAATCACGCCCAGATAACTTGATTACATTCAGCGGTGGTATTTTGGCTTTGCAAGCTGGTGAGAATATAGAAAGTGCGATGAGTAGGGTGGACAAAGCCTTGTATGAAGCTAAGCAAAGTGGCCGGAATCAAATATTGGTAGTTGCGGAGCCTATTTATGATACCCAAGTGGTCAAGCCAGATGAACCTATTGATTTATTGAAATAAATCTGTTAAAATATTTCAGTATTTAGGTAATTTTTTGTTGCAAAAAATGATATTCGGGAGTAGCTCAGCGGTAGAGCTATCGGCTGTTAACCGATCGGTCCTGGGTTCGAATCCCAGCTCCCGAGCCATAATAAAAGTTCCATCCTTAGATGGAACTTTTATTATTACAAGGATGGGATTCGAACGGGTTGAAGTGAGACAAGTATTTTTCTACAGAAAAATGCACAGGCGAACGATCTACAAACAGCTGGGGGCTGTTTGGAGCAACCCTGGGCAACGAGCCGAGCAGTAGCGAGGCGAGGCGGAAATCCCAGCTCCCGAATTAAAACACTCGCGCTAGCGAGTGTTTTTTGTTAGACTATTTTTATAGAGTAGTCTTCTATTAAATTGAATGATCTCCCATTCGTGGTAGCGCTCACTAGCAATGAGTTGGAAGGTTACTCAAGCTTTACAAAATAATTTAGAATATATGACTAACAAAGAATTTTTCCTAGCAACTGTTAAAGAAGAGGCGCCAAAATT
>CAYZEK010000009.1:0-2667 GCA_964477805.1 uncultured Candidatus Saccharibacteria bacterium
CTATTGAACCAATAAATTTTGTTGTTGCAGTTTTTTTGGCGAGCTCAATCGCTTCTGTCGCCGTGTAAATTTTATCTGGTTCTACTAATTCCAGATTTGCTTTGGCACGTTTAGTTACGTGTGACATTGAGATTCCTTTCGTGGTAGGACGAATGCGATTTAATTTAGCACTCTCCCACAAACGGGTTAATAAATAAATTGATTGATTTAGGCTTCTTTGCGGGTTAGCTTCCAATGATAGAAAAACACCGGAGCAGCAACTATTATCATTGCTAGCGCTTGTGCTGCGTCTTGTTGTTTTTGGGCAGTACGCTGATCCTTTGCGTATTGTTCATCAGTACATTCTTTAGGTTGCGACAATCGCTCTTCTGTGGGTGATGATACGGAGATCACTGGGCAGGTCGCTGCATAATAGTTATTATCAGCTTTCGGGAAAATCCAGGTTTTAATAGCTAGATTAATAAGCATTATTGAGGCAATGACCATAATCACCAATGAGATTAGTGAGACCATGTACAGATATATTGTTTTGATCCATGATAGATTCATATATTTAGATATTAATTACCTATATTATACTACCTTTTTGCCCGAAAGTAACGTTTAGGTTAGTTAGATACATCAACACCCATTGAACGAGCTGTTCCGCGGATAATTTTTTCTGCCTGCTCAACGCTGTTTGCGTTTAGATCAGGCATCTTTTTTTCTGCTATCTCTCTGATTTGTGCTGAAGAGATTTTACCTACTTTGGTAGTCAGAGGGTTCCCAGAACCTTTAGCAAGTCCGATTGCCTTCATAATTAAGTTGGATGCAGGCGGAGTTTTTAGAATGAAATCAAATGAGCGGTCTTCATAGATTGTCATTTCTACTGGGATGATCAAATCACCCATTTGACCAGTGCGGTCGTTAAATTGTTTTGTAAAATCCGCAATGTTTAAACCATGTGGTCCAAGCGCAGTACCTACTGGAGGGGCTGGAGTTGCTTTACCTGCTGGCAATTGCAGTTTCACCATTGCTTTGACTTTTTTAGCCATGATGCTGAGTAGTAATCCTTATTAGGGACGAGACTGCTGGTCGTAACCGCAGCCGACTACTTATTTAATTATTCAATCCAATTCTGGATTTGAAGTCAGGCTCAAACTAAATTAAGCCTTGGAACAAATTCATAATATATGGAATTAGCTTTTCTTAATTTGTAAGAAATCTAGTTCCACAGGAGTTTCGCGTCCAAAAATAGTCACCATTACTTTTACCTTACCTTTGGCTTGATCAATGTCAGAAATTTTACCTTGATAATCTTTAAATGGGCCATCGGTGATAGTGACTAATTCCTCTACCTCAAAATCGACTTTAAATTTCGGTTCTTCACGACCCATGCGTTTTTGCAAGTAATCCCACTCTTCTTGTGTAACTGGTGTTGGGATTGTGCCAGAGCCTACAAAACCAGTTACATTAGGTGTGTTGCGAACAACGTACCAAGAATCATCAGTAACAATCATATTAACTAAAACATAACCAGGAAAAATCTTTTCATCGAAAGTGGTTCGTTTACCATCTTTAATTTTAATCTTTTTTTCTTTTGGTACAATTGCATCAAAAATTTTGTCATGCATACCAAGATTTTCAATACGTTGCTTAAGATTTATAGCAACGCTATCTTCATATCCGCTGTATGTGTGCAAGACGTACCAATTTTTTTCACCTGTAGCTAATTGTTTCGACATTTGAGTATATGTGTCAGTTATTTGATAATAGCTTGAAAACCTTTCAGCAAACCAAAATCTACGGCTCCAAGGATTGTAGCCATTGCGATACTAAAAATAATTACCGTGATGGTGTATCGAATTGCATCGTTGCGAGATGGCCATACTACTTTTGACATTTCCGATCTTACTTCTCGGAAAAATTGAATTATTTTTGACATAATTTTGGCTTAATTAAGCCATTAAATAATAAAAAATTCTGCTTTTTTAAAAGCCCTTTGGGGCTTTTAAGTATTTTACTACAATAGTTGCTCTAAAGTCAAATTTAGACTAAATGTCCAAATTCTTCACAGTCTTGGCATGTGTAGTAATGAAGCGTTTGCGTGGTGGGACATCGTCGCCCATTAAAGTTTCAAAAACTTCAGATATTTTTTCTGCATCTTGGATTTCTACTTTCAACATGACACGATTTTCTGGATCCATAGTTGTTTCCCAAAGTTGTTCTGGATTCATCTCTCCTAAACCTTTGTACCGTTGGACAGCGTATTTTACCCCACCTACAACTTCAATTTTTGCGCCATCTTCAGAGCCATTATCTTCTCCTTCAGCATCAACTGCAACCCCTTCTTCAATTCCTTCATCTTGTCCAGCCTTTTTCTTTCCCTTGGCGGATTTTTGTGCAACTTTACTAAGACTCTTCTTTTCAGACGCTTCTTTGATCATGTCTTCTAAAACTTCTGTACGTTCTTCATCAGAAAAAGCATACTGAAAGTCTTTGCCAACTTGCACGCGGTACAATGGCGGTTGGGCAATATACAAATGGCCGTTTTTGATGATGTCTGGGAAGTATCGGTAGAACAAAGTTAGAAGCAAAGTACGAATATGGGCACCATCAACATCGGCATCAGTCATGATTATAATTCGGTGGTATCTCAATTTTTCTATATCAAACATATCCCCCACA
>CAYZEK010000009.1:2677-29337 GCA_964477805.1 uncultured Candidatus Saccharibacteria bacterium
GTACCAAAAGCAATAACTAAGTTTTTAATTTCCTGACTAGATAGCATTTTGTCTAAACGAGCACGTTCAACATTCAGAATTTTTCCTCGTAAAGGTAAAATGGCTTGGAAACGACGGTCACGACCTTGTTTGGCAGATCCGCCTGCAGAGTCACCTTCTACAATGTAGAGTTCGCATTTTGCTGGATCAGATTCCGAACAGTCTGCAAGTTTTCCAGGTAAGGCCAATCCATCTAAGACCCCTTTACGAATCACACTATCTCTAGCTGCTCTAGCAGCTAAACGAGCTTTGGCTGCTAGAATGCCTTTTTCAATAATTTTGCTGGCATCTTGCGGGTGTTCTTCTAGGAACACTTCTAGTTCATGAGAAAGCACTGAATCTACTGCAGTACGAACTTCTGGGTTACCTAGCTTGCCTTTGGTTTGGCCTTCAAATTGAGGGTTTGGTAGTTTGACGGAAATGATTGTTGAAAGTCCCTCGCGCAAATCTTCTCCAGTTAATTTTTCCGACTCTTTTACAAAATTATTTTTAACCGCGTAACTGTTAATCACTCGAGTAAGCGCTGTGCGAAAACCAGTGACGTGCATCCCGCCTTCAGCATTATATTCATTATTAGCGTAAGCTAAAACGGTTTCATCAAAATCATCAGTATACTGAATAGCCAGTTCTACCATAATTTCATCATGCATCTTGTTGATGTAAATCGGTTGATGTTTAACTTTTTTATTTCTGTTTAACTGTTTAATGTAGCTGACAACACCACCTTCAAAATAATATTGATAGGTTAAGCCAACTCGGTCGTCAGAAATAATGAAATGCAATCCTTTTGTTAAATAGGCTTGAGAACGTAAGTGTTCCAAAATAGTTTTAAATTTGAAAACTGTAGTTTCAAAAATAGTACCATCTGGGTAAAAAGTAATTGAGGTACCTGTCTGGCGAGGGTCAAGCTTGTCTATTTTGCCAATCTCCTTTACTTTACTTTGAGGTATTCCAATTTTGTATTTTTGTTCGTAAATTTTTCCATCTTTTCGCACTTGAGCTGTCATGTTTGTAGAGAGTGCATTTACCACAGATGATCCGACACCATGAAGCCCACCAGATACTTTGTAACCTGATGCATCGCCGCCGAATTTACCACCAGCATGAAGCACGGTCAGCACTGTTTCTAAGGCGGATTTTTTAGTTGTTTTGTGGACATCTACTGGAATACCACGGCCATTGTCGTGTACAGTCAGGCCACCATCTTCTTGGATGATTACTTCAATTCGGTCAGCGTGACCAGCCATAGCTTCGTCTACAGAGTTATCTACAATTTCCCAAACCAAATGATGAAGACCAGTTTCTGAGGTTGAGCCAATGTACATACCAGGGCGTTTGCGAACTGGGTCCAGCCCTTCTAGGACAGTGATATTTTCGGAAGAATAGTTAGCAGATTTTGCTTTCTTTTCGTCTAAATCTTTTGCAGATTTTGCCATAATCTATATCTTTCTTAGTGTACTTCAAGTTATTATTTGTTATCAAAATTATATCATATTTTTGACGATTTAACCACACCTAAAAGATAAAAAACCTCCCTTATTTAAGGGAGATTTTAGCATTTATTCAGCTATTGATTTTTTAGTAGTGCAGACAATGGGAATCCACCGATTTAGAACGCTTACTTGGAAAGTATGGCCCCAGATAATCATGTATTCTCTGTCGTTTGAATTAGAAGTTGACGAGTCTTCGGTTAACGTCGGCATAGCATTAATCCACCAATCGCTAGGGCAAGTGGTTAGTTTTAAGAGTAATATGACTCCAATTATTATCAATGTAGTCAGAACAGCCTTTTTCATATTTGTTACCTCAACTCAGCATCATACTGTTGAGCAGTTTGTTTGTAAACTTCGTCCTGCAATGGTTCTACTTCTGTTGCTTCAAGAGTTCGTTCCGGACTTCTATAGAAAATGCGGTAAGTGTAAGACACTTTGTCTTTTCCAAATTTAGCTTCGTTTTCGTATTTATCTAAAAGCTGGACTTCCTCCACCAAGTCTCCCCCAATATCACGGATTAAATCAAAGTAATCGTTCGGTAGAAAATCATTTTTTACAATAAAAGAAATGTCACGAATAACTGGTGGGAATTTACTGACCGCTTCAAACTTCTGACCAAGTTTTAACTGTTTTACAACACGTGGGTCTTCGCTCCAAAGCAATCGAATGTCGGGTAGTTCCATACCGATAATTGCCAAACGCTCCAAACCAAAACCAAATGCCCAACCGTTGTATTGTTCTGGATCTACTTTTAATCGCTTCAAAACCTCAGGGTTTACCAAGCCTGCTCCGAGAACTTCAATCCACTGGCCATCTTTATCTACTTCCATTTCCAGAGAACTGTGGGTGTATGGGAAGTTGTCGTCATTAAAACGATATTTAACTTCTGGTCCAAAAGCTGCCTTAACCACATTTGCTAAAACTTCTTTCAGGTCGTCTTGAGTAATAGTACGCTCTAATGTTGGATGTAAGTACAAGCCATCCATTTGATGAAAAATGTTCATGTGGTTACGGTCAATTTCGTCTTTACGGTAAACTTTTCCATATGACAAAACGCCGAGCGGTTTATTCTCAGCAATTTTTGCCCGCACACTTTCCTGTTGAAAATAGTAGTACCACATTACAGTAGTGTGTGTGCGTAAAATGTTGTGATCATCTACGTAGTATGTATCTGATTTGGATCGCGCGGGATGGTCTGGTGGAAAATTAAATAAATCAAAGCTGGCATCTGCAGGAACAATTTCTGGAATTGAAATTACATCAAAATTATTGAATTGCTCTAGTTCAACAATGTTGTTAACGAGCTCGCGAATAGGCCCACTGTCTTTACGAGACAGATCAGGCATGGCCAAATAACGCTTGATGCGTGTTGCTTCAGCGTCAGTTCTTTTCTCTAGCTCTAATTTTAGACGATTGTCTTCGTCGGAAGGGATGATGAGGTTTGCCATTTCTTTTTTCGTGGAGTTCTAAAATAGTATTTTACCAAGCTGGATGTCTGGTGGCAAGATCATGATTTCTGGTTTTTCACCGATTTCAGAACTAAGTCCTAGTTCAAATTCAGCGCAAATCATACCTTGGCTTTCTATTCCACGAATTTTGGCTTTATCTAAAACAAAAGATTCGTGTCCATCAGAATGAATATTATGGGCAATAGTTGCCCCGGGCAAAGCTAACGCCACGACATTGCCTTCTTGGAGGTTTATCGCTCCACAAACGACTGGATAAATGAGTATATTGCCAATATTGAGAGTAACTATTTTAAGTCGATCAGCGTTGGGGTGCTCTTCAATTTTTTGTATTTTAGCTGCTACGATATGCCCAGTTGGTTGAGTTTGGGTTGTTTTAGAAAAAAGTCGCTTTAAGAAATTTAACATTCAGAAGTATATTTTTAATAATTCTGACATCCGTCTTGGTTGCACATGTATCCGGTCATGCCAGCTGGTGGACTTTCAAAAACACTTTTGAGCGTAAAGGTGTCATAGGTGGGGCTGACTTCATAAACATAATCAGTTCCCTTTGGGTCTTTGGGCATTTCAGTTAGATATCTAGGAATCAATGCATATGGATACTGATCTTTAGTCGGGAAAACGTATAGTTGGGTGCTGTTTGAATCTGAAGTCGCAGTGGAATAAATCATCAATGCATTTTTGATATTTTCTAAATCTGTAATGCGTTTATCATTGTTGATTTGTGCAGTTTCTTTGGCGTTATTATCCTCGGCATTTTTAGCAGTATACTTGATCAGCTGGTTTTGAGTTTCGCTGTAGTATGTCAGTGTAAAATCACCGCCAGTTGCAGAGGCTGAGTATCCGTAAACATATTGCTCTTTGTTTATTGGGTCATTATAATTGGTCGCAACAGTGTTGAATGAACCAATTTCATCGCTCATGTTAACAAAGTCAGAACCAAGCGGAAAAGATTTTTTAGATTCTTTGTATTTTAATAATGCCCCGCCGATTTTTTTAATCGTAGACTGTCGCTGGGTATCACGATCGAGTTTAGCTTGCGGAGATTGGTCAATGTTCAGTTTTGATAAATCAGGAGCATTTGGGTCAGTAAAGTCATAAATTGTTAAGGCTAAAGAACCAATAGTAGTCAATGTTGGTTGGTGCAAGCCTAGTTCTTTAACTTTCGCTTTTAGAGCCAGTAATTGTTCCTGGGTATATGGAGTGTTGGTCGAAATATCATAGCTTCCTTTGACGAAATCGGCATCATTGTATTCTCCATCGCGGAAAGTCCGAGATAAGAGTGGGTCGCTGTTGAATATATGATGCTCATCACCATCTGAAATCCCATCACTATCGCTATCTGGATTATTAGGATCAGTGCCTAGATCGCTTTCTTCTTTATTGGTTAGGCCATCCCGGTCTGGATCGGCACTATCTCCGCATTGGGTTTTGATGGTACATGTCTCTGATCCAAAATAACGAGCTAGCCAGTCTGCTGGCGTGGTTACATCTGGGTCTGTAATAGTTTCTGTATGAGTCGGAGAGATATTTTCTGGAACTGCTGGTGATTTGGATTTGGTAAATGAGTAAACCCCAAACCCAATTGCCCCTAAAACTAGTACTATCAAAGGGATAAGGACAGCTTTTCTAGTAAGCAACTTACTGAAACGGCCAGGGCTATTTTGAATGCTTACCTTGGCTTCTGCTGGACCAGTGGTAAAAACCTGGTTAGCTACCGCTGAATTTACTTTGCGTTGCGGTGCCTTATCAACAGAAGCTTCGGACATTACATTGTAAAATACTGATTTATCAGGCATTTAAAAATATTTCTACTGTTATGATAAACAAGATAAGAGTTAGCCCTGCCCACCAAAATAGTAGGTTAAAAATTTGTAAGATTACTAAACTAATTATTAGCAAAGCAAGCAAAAATGCTTGTCGAAAGCTCACCCGCAATTGCTCGGTAAATACTCCAGGGGAAAATCTTTTACGGAAGTATATCCCTCCTAAAGTGAATAAACCACTCAGACTTAAAAATAGTGTAAGGAAGAAGAGAATAAATCCAATCCATCCAGCTGTTTGAGGGTCAACTGACCATACGATTGAGCTAAAGGCTGTTAGTGAAAGTAGTACTCCGACAGAAATTGGAATCAAATAGTTACGAGTAGTTTGATGCATAACTGTCTTTAGTATAACACATTTTTGGTGTTTGGCGTTGCAGGGAAATAATTTGTTATTCTTTAGCTCGGATTTTACGATATATCCGGTGCAAATAATGAACTAGTTGTGCGCGCATGGTGGGATTGGTAATAAATTGTTTGATGTACGGTGAAATGGAGATTAGGATAATCACTCCAACAATCGGCAAAATATATTTATCAATATTATCAATTTTTAAACCCAGGTAATAGCCGAGAACAGTCAATGTGAATACCCATAGCAAGCCACCAGCGATATTGTATGCTAAAAATTTTGCATAGTTCATTTTTCCTACCCCTGCAATAGTTGGGGCAAAGGTTCGGATGATTGGTACAAATCTTGCCAAGATGATTGTTTTAGGGCCGTGTTTGTGAAAAAAATCTTGTGCACGAGTTATATGTTTTTTATTGAATAATAGTGACTCGTCTTTGCTAAAGATTTTCGGTCCCAGTTGTCGTCCAATAGTGTAACCAATGCTATCGCCTATTATTGCTGCACCAGCAAGCACAATCAGAAGTATGGAGATATCCAGATAGCCCTCCGCCGCTAAAATCCCAGCAGTGAACAAGAGACTATCTCCAGGGAGAAAAAAACCAATGAGTAAACCTGTTTCGGCAAAAATGATTCCGAACAGTCCCAAATATCCAATCGCACGAATCAACTCTGGTAAATCAAAATGTATCATACGTAAATTATAGCAAACATTAAGAAGGTTTGATTGGGTTGCGTTTATTCTAGATCTGGGTAGTTACAGTTATGCTGCTTTGATTTTTTATGTAGTTCTGCAAATAAATCGTACTTGACGGCGTTGCGAATGGATTCAATAGTGGTCAGTATTTTTTCTTTTAGGGCAGAAATCTCTTTCGGAGTTGCTAGCTTTATATCTTTAAATTGGTTTGGATACACATACCAGTATTGTAATGATGTGACTGGTTTGTGGAAGAACTCTTCACATGCCCATTGGTAAATGCGTAATTGATCTACATCATTGCTCCCATATTTTGTGGGTAATTTTTCAGAAGTTTTGTAGTCAATAATTTTTAGACCATCAGCTTGGTTACTTACTTGGTTAATTCCCTCGCTAGAATCGGCTCGATCGATTTTTCCGTTAAACTGATATTGTTGTTTTGTACCAAGTTTCATGGTAAATGGCTGTTCTAAGAAAATCGGGACTGGTTTAGTGGTAATAGTCGTTTGGTAGAATTTTTTGAGGATTTCTTTTCCTCGCTGAAAATACTGGTCTTTTTGGGATTTGTCTTTATACCAGTCATCAACCCATTCGTTTTCATAAATTTCAAACAGCAAATTTTCTGGTGGGAAATCAATGTTGGGATTTCTTGAAGTTGAGTCTTGTTGTAACACATTAAGTTTATGTTGGTAGATTTCCATGTACTTTTCCAATACTGCATGGATGGTGGAACCAAAACTGAGGTGGTGATTGCCTGGCAGGGGCAAACGAAGGTAATATCGGAATTTGTAGTCCAACGGGCAATTCAAAAACTGACTGATTTGACTAAAAGAAAAATTTGTCGGTAATTCTTTATATACTCTTTTGCGATTCGTTTGACTCTGTTTTGGGGCATCAAATACAACCTTACCAGTCGCTTTTTTGATGGATTCGCTTGGTATTAATCCGGCCTCGCTTAGAAATACAGATGGTTTTTTAAGTTTGGCTCCGCCATAGTCTTTCCCCCAGGAAAAAAACAAGTGAGTTTTGGCACGAGTGATAGCGACATAGAATAAACGACGCTCTTCTTGTAAGTGAAAATCACCTTCAGGTAAAATGTCTTTGATTAACTCGACCGGTAGCTCAATCGCATCACGCTTTGCTCTGGTTGGGAAACGTTGGTCTACCATGTTAATTACGAACACAAATTTATATTCCAAACCTTTGGAGCTGTGGATGGTCATGACTTTTAAACTCTCAGGTCCATTGTCTGGATCAAATTTTATCATACCATCTTCCCCTGCTTCTAACTCCAACTTAAGATAATCTAAAAACCCACGCATAGTACGGTTTTCTTCTGTCTGAGTGTATAGTTCGATTTTTTTATAAAATTGCTCAAGGAGTTCTCTGTTTTGGGCGTTTTCCAAAGTTTCTTCTGTTAAGAGTGCGCTAATTTCCAAATCACTAATTATTTGCACAAATAATTCTACGGCCGAGCACTGAGTTGTGAGCGCACTGTGTTTATCTAGTAACTTAATCAATTCAGTGATTTTAATATTAGCGCTTTTTGTTAATAGCGTTAACGCTTCTTGGGATTGCATCGCTTCGAATAAAGACAATGTTTTTCTGATTGTGAATTGGGTTAAGTGAGCAATATCAACTGGGCTCAATCGGAATTTTGGAAAATTCAAAACACGGTATAGTGCACTTGATTCATGATAATTGTCCAATAACTTTAAGTAGTTAATGAGATCTGCGATCAATGGTTTTCGATACAGTCCTCGGTTGGCTACAAAGCTGTAAGGTATAGATTTAGCTTCGAGTAAAGGGATGATTTCAGAAGCTGAATTATTCGAGCGTGTTAAAATGGCAAAATCGTTCCAGGTTGAATCTGGAAATTGGTTTTTTAATTTAATAACTTCATTAATTACTAAATTTAGTTCTCCGCTTAAATCTGTTCCTTCTAAAACTTGTATCTGATTTTTTTCGGAATTATGACCCTTGAGTCGCTTGTTAATTTTTAATTGGGTTTCTAGTCGGTTTGGGTTGTTGGCTTGAATAAAATTGTAGGCTAAGTCAAGAATTTTTTGATTACTGCGGTAATTGTCTACCAGAGTGATGTCTTTAATTTTTGGGTAATCTTGCTGGAGTTTGAGAATGTTTGATACAGAAGCGCCTCTAAATTTGTAAATAGATTGATCATCATCGCCAACTACTACCACATTCTGGCTGGGCCCTGCCAGTAATTTAATCAATTCATATTGAGCGACATTCGTATCTTGGAATTCATCAATCATGATGAATTTAAACTGATCCTGGTAATACTTTAGTAAGTTAGGGCGTTTTTTGAAAAGTTGAATGCAGTAATGGATCAGGTCGCCAAAATCTAGATACGCATAGTCCAGCAAAAGTTTTTGGTATGTTTGATAGGCATTTGCTAATTCTGCAATTCTTTGTTTTTCAATAAGGCTTTCGGCCTCATCCTCGTTTACAGTGTTTGTCTCGGCAAGTGGTGCTGTGTCTTTGGAAGTGGTTTTCAGGCTTTGCTCATACTCAAGATAATCACTTGGTGTAATTAGCTCGTCTTTGCATTTCGAAAAATGATCCAGTAATGAATCAATAAATTTGTTTGGACTACCAAGCGGTTTATAATAGTCAAGTTTGAATTTTTCGAAGTGTCTATGGATGAATATCCACTGACGTGTTTTATCCAAGAGTTCAAAATCATTCGGCAGACCAATGTCTATCCCGTGCTGTTTTAAGATTCTTTCACAAAAACTATGAAAGGTGGAGACCCAAAGGTTATAACTACCCAATGGTAGATATTCTTCTACGCGTGCTTCCATCTCCCCCGCTGCTTTGTCTGTGAAGGTCAAAGCTAAAATCTCTTCAGGTAGAGCCTGTTTTTGCTCAATCAGATATGCTATGCGCCTGGTGATTACAGTGGTTTTTCCTGTTCCAGCCCCGGCCACGATTAAAAGCGGACCTGTTGTATGTGTTACAGCATTGAGTTGTTGTGAGTTTAATCCCTCTAACAAAGTTGACATTTTTAATCGATTATGATTTAATAGTTTTAGCTTTTAGTGGAAATTTGGTTAGTATAGGAGGAAATATCATGAGACTTAAGCGGTTGCGACCAACTAATGATCCTGAAGAATTTTTTGTGGGAGATTCTGAAGAAGAAAAAGTCAGAGGTATTAAAGTTCATGACCACCCAACGAAGTATAGCAAGGAGCTTGTTTGCTCAGCTAATTTCCTGATTGACAAAGTTGATGATCTTGTTGTTGAGGGAGTGGTTCCTTACGGAGCGGTGATTGGATTTTTTTATGAAAACTACAACAGAGACAATGAGGTTAAAGTACTTCCTGATCAGCTGTTGGTGAGATTCGTAAGACGAATACCAGAGTGAATCTTCTGTAACAGCAGGCAAGGTTTCCTTGCCTGCTGTTTTTAATTTTTCCCAGAAAAATAATTTGCCCATTGATTCCAAAGATCATTACCTTCGTCTTTGTAACGAACCCAGAATTGTGACGGACTAACTATTTTTACATCTTGATATTTGTCTAGGCTTAACAAATCATTATCACGTGTGATTAAGTACTCTGCACCAGATTCAACAGCACTTTCAAGAATTTTGTTATCTTCTGGGTCTCGGACAATATTAATTCTCCGATGGTTAGCAACGTGATTAATCCTAGAAAGCAATTCTTGAATTTCAGATTCATACTCAGGATTATCCACTAACCGCTTCATTATTAGTCTGTTTTCCTGGATCGTTTGATGGTTGGCATATGCTTCGATCTCCCCTGCCCGCACTGCATCAATGATCTGCTTTTCATAGGAATAATCATCTTTTATGCCATCAATAATGACATTTGTGTCTAACACAATTTTCATCGTTTCTTTCTAGTGTTTGCTCGAGCAGGTGTGGAGCTTGTGCGACTGTTAGTTCGGCTACTGGTACGACCACTTTTGATGGCCATCAAGAAACGTCTCGGGTCTTCATCTAAATCAATAAAGTGGTCAGTGAGTTCTTTGATTTTACTACTTGTTGATTTGCCAAAGGCAACAGTTTCCGTGAGCTGACCGGTCATTTGCAGGTATTCTAGCAGTGGAGCAAAGTCTCCATCGCCACTGGCTAAAACAACAACATCAAGTTTATTCATTTGTTTAATGATATCCATTGCAATACCGACATCCCAATCACCTTTTTGACTACCACCGGCAAACGTTTGTAAATCTTTGGCCTTGACTTCAAATCCTGCTTTTTCTAAGGCATCAAAAAAATTTTGCTCCTCTGGCATATCAGCTTTAACAACATATGCAATTGCACGAATGAGCTTGCGGTTACCGAGCGCCTCGCTTAAAACTTCGTTAAAATTTACTCGGGCTTGATAAATGTTTCTTGCTGAGTAATATAGATTTTGGACATCAACGAATATTCCTACACGCTGGTCCGGGTTTCTAATAGACATAATTTTTTATTATTTTTTTAAATTCATTTATTGTAATAATTTTTCCGATTCAGTTGTTTGTAACTCTACTACCTCTACTTCTTCCATTTGTAGGGTTGCTGCGTTTTTAATGTTACTTTGTAATTTGGAAAAGTCGTTTGCTACTGTGCCCATTGTATTCCCAGCGTTTTTAATGTGACCAGAAAGTATTCCTAAATTTTTTCCAAACTTATCACTTTCTTGTTGGATTCCAGCAACCATATGAAGTAATTTTTCTGCTACCTCATTCACCTGTTGACCACGCAAAGCAATCAAAATGATTTGTAAATGATGATATAAAGTGTTCGGGCTGACCATATAAACCTTCTTGTTTCGGGCATATTCTACAGTAGCCATATCCTCTAGGGCTTCATGAAAAACGCCTTCACTAGGGATATACATTAACGCAAAATCAAAAGTGTTTTCCTGAGGAAGGATATATTTTTTATGAATTTCATCTATGCGTTTGCGGATATCCCTTAAGAAAGCTTTTTTTAAGTTTTCAGCTATATCGTCCTCTCTTGCTTCTTTGTACAAGCGAAAGTTTTCCATAGAAAACTTGCTGTCAATCGGCAAGATCTTTTCTCCTACAAAAACTGCCATATCAACAATCTCACCATTTTTGAATTTATATTGTGAACGGTAAGCACTTTTATTTAAAACTTGTGAGAGCATATTCTCTAGCATTTCCTCACCAAAGTTACCCCTAGCTTTTGGGCTTGCCAGTACCTCAGAGAGACGACGAATGTCTGGTCCAATCTGCGACATTTCTCCTAACTTGCCTTGTAGCGCCCCTATGACCTTGGCGGCATTATCTAGACGTTCATTGATGTCTTTATTAGTTGCAGAAATAGATTTTTCCATCTGTTCTTTGGTTTGTTCCGTACCAGATTTAATATCCCGCATCCACTCCATCATCACTGTTAGGGATTCGTTGTCTGTTGGTTTTTCAGCAACTTTTTTGAGGTTTATTACTAGATATATTAAAACTGCAAGACCAATAAAAAGTAGTGTGATTATGATGTAAAAAACTGGCGTCATAAAGTTATTATAACAGAGTTGACCGTAACCTGAAATAACCAAAAACACGCCCCTCTAGAAGGCGTGTCTTGGAACTATTTTAAGTTTTTCAGCTATTTTAAAGCTATTTATATTATACCAAGAGTCTTCTACTATGCAAGGGTCAAATTGTGGATATTTTCAAGGCTAATAGCGAGAAATTACTCCTTTTTGATTGCTTGCTATGGTATAGGATGGCGGCGAAGTAAAAAATACGCACGAACTTTGGGAAGCGATATGCGAAGCTATACCCGATATTAGTAAATGGAACACGGAAATTAAGGCAGTTTACGCTCAA
This sequence comes from uncultured Candidatus Saccharibacteria bacterium, assembly GCA_964477805.1. GTDB lineage: Bacteria > Patescibacteriota > Doudnabacteria > UBA920 > UBA920 > UBA920. Next base: position 14,374 of record CAYZEK010000009.1, read on the forward strand.
AAGTTTAGGCAGCCCGTAGTGGATATAACCTTCTAATTGCGCTATAATCAGGGCAATAATAATTAACCTATACGAATATGGACAGCAATACAAAAGATAATTTTACTGACGTTGCCGAAGCATTGTCAGGCAACACTACACCTGCGCCAGCTTCGGGTAATACCTCCCCGAGCGACGGACAAGTGGCTAATTCGGACGGCGAAATCGTAACATTGGGGCGGAATAGCGGCGAACACAAATAAAGCTAAATCTTCCCGAACCATTAGTATAATAGGGCGCAAAAGTCAGCTATGTAATAATAGTTGGCTTTTTATAATATCAAAAAAGAAAAAAGCCAATACCGAAGTATTGACTACCTATTCTACGTGTAGGTAACGGTTAGATTAAATGGATTGAAGGACGGGAAGAACGCGGCTACCTGTTGGCTTTTCGTGCGTTCGCCAGAACTCTTCTCGCGGTTCGCACCCACCGTCGAAGTTCTGCGTGATAGGTCTTGCGCGTTCCCAGATTGCTTGCAGCGGTTCTGTCCGAACGTCGCCCATTGAGATGAGTTCGCCAGGACAGTCGTGCGTAGCACCCGTGATTTTCACGAACAGACCAAACCCTCGAATAGTGCAGGGCGTGCCGCCTGCGTATGGGAAACGCGAGACGTGCTTAATGCCGAACTCCTTCTCGTCAATCTCGGCGAGCTGTGCGAATATCTCGAACTGTTCTTGGCGGCTTAGTGCGTCGTGCAAGCCGTCAGAACTCCTGCCCGAAGGCAAGTAGTTTACGAACAGAATGAAGATATTTTGCTTGCGCGCCCAGCGGTGTAAGTCAGCAATCTCGTCCCTATTTTGCTTGCAGATGATTGTATCAAATGCCAGCCTCGTCGGGTCGTGCTTGTTGAAGCCCGCCTCTATCAGATTGTCGAGCGCGATTTTACGCTGTTGGAAGTAGTTCTCGGAACGCGGTCGTTTGCGGTCGGGGGGACCAGCGACGATTGCGTTTTGATACTGTTCGTTCCAAAGACTGTTCACCTTGAGAACGACAGTTACTTCACTATCGTAAAGCCGCTTCACGAATGCCTTGTCGGTCAGGCGTAGCGCACCTTCCGTGTAAACGATTGGCGTGATGTTGTGGTGTCGCATTCGCTCGATTATGTCCCAGAACTTCGGGTCAATCGTGGGTTCGCCTGCGCCCACGAAGTTAATCGAACGAGTGCCGAGCGCGGCGGCTTGGTCTATGAGACTGAGCCGCTCTTCGAGTGTCATCTCGTTACTTAGACGACGTTTGTCGCCCTCAGGATTGCCAGGCTCTTCCGTAAAGCAAAAGCCGCAATTCCAGGGACAGAAGTTAGTGCCAAGCTCGAATGCGGGGTTTAGCATTCTATGCCCGTTAATCGCGCGCGCGAGTTCCTTTCTCGTAAAGTCCCACCCAGCCATTGTGTAGCCAAGATTGGTCTTTATGATATCGAACTCGGGCGCAAGCGAAGCTGCGACGTTTTGCTTCGTTGCCATTTCTTAAACTCCTCCTGTGTATTCGGTTGATTTAATAATAACACCTTTCATTAAAACAAGTATGAAAGGAATATGAAATCATACCATAATTAAGCCATTTTGTCAATCTTTGGGATATTCCCTTATTTTTCGATATAATTAAGTCAGTCCTATGCTACAAGATGATACAAAATCAGTAGTTCCAACGGCATATTACGATATGTTCTATTTGCGCTTGCTCGGTTTAACATATAAGCAAATAGCGGAAAAGACAGAATACTCGGAAAGCCATATTAGGCGTCTATTCGCCGAAAATGGCGCATTGCACGACTTATGGCAGGGTTGGCTCAAAACAGCGAAAGAAAACGCCAAAGACGAAGCCATAACTATGATGTTTGGTAACTTGCGCGGCGTGGTGGGCTCGCTTATCAATACAGCGCAAAGTGGTGGTCTAAACTCTGTGAGCGCAAGTCGTATTCTACTTGCTTATACATTAGGCGACCCAAAAAGTCGCATTGAACAACAAGTAGATAACGATACTTTTCACCCGACAACTCTTGCCGAGTTCGTAATGATGGCTCACTTGCGCCACGAGGGCGTAGAGGAAGCGGAGATAGAAAGACGAGTTAAGCAACTCAATAAACCGAATTACTAATGGCTAACCTTACTACCAAAGATTTAGAGCGGATTTTGAACGGTATGCTCAAACCCAACGATAACGATATTGATAAGACCCAATATCGCTATGTTATCTATGCTCGCAAATCAAGCGAGAGTGAGGAAAAGCAAGTCCGCTCTCTTGGCGACCAAAACAGCGAGTGTTATGAGCTTGCGCAACGTTTTGGATTAAATGTAATTGAAACAATAAACGAAGCTGAGAGTGCCAAAGAACCCGACATACGACCCAAGTTCCGCGCTATGGTGGAAGGGTTTAAGCAAGGCAAGTATGAAGGTGTTATTGCGTGGCACCCCGACAGGTTAGCGCGCAATATGAAGGACGCAGGCGAACTTATAGATTTGCTTGATAAGCAAATAATCAAGGATTTGAAGTTTGTGAGTTTTACGTTTGAAAATAATACCACAGGGAAAATGTTGCTCGGTATTTCCTTTGTGCTATCCAAGCAGTATTCCGACCAATTAAGTGATAACGTCAAGCGTGGCAATAAACGCAGTATTGAGGAAGGCAAATACATTAACAAAGGCAAGCACGGCTATTATAAAGACCGCAACCAGTTTTTACGGCCAGACGGCGATAATTTCGTGTTGGTAAAAACCGCTTTTCAAATGCGGAAACAGGGTGCTACTTTGGAAACAATTGTAGAATACCTAAACAATAATAAGTATTCAGTGAAAAGAGGTAGAGAGGGAAAACATACTGTTTACAAGATAGACATTAAGCGAGTAGCCGATTTTCTAAAAGACCCTTCTTATGCGGGTGTGTTGCTGCACGGCAATAATGTAAAGGATTTGACCGAAGCATACAATTTTGTGCCAGCCGTGAGCGTAGATGATTTTTTTGCAATCAACAAAAACTCTCCGTTTTCAAGAGCGTTCAAGTTGGCGCGGAAGCAATATAAACCCGAAAGTATTAAAGCCGACTTAATGCGCGGTATGGTTATTTGCGAGGGTTGCCAGCAGCCAATGTCCGCAGGGCTTACTTCTAAAAAGACAAGCGAGGGTAAACGGCAATATTTTTACTATCGCTGCGAAACCAGCGAATGTCCTTTTCAAAACAAGTCAGTTAGGGCAAAAGTCATAATTGACGCCGCTTGCGAGTTTTTATCTAACCACAATTTTACTTCGCGGGCAGCTTATGACCATTATGTGCAGGAAATGAAGGCGGTATCCAAACAACGCGAAGCTATTTTACGCAAAGAATACGATATCCTAAACGCTGCGCAGCGTCAGGACGGCATTAGATTAAGCCAAATTAAAGAGTTATTTCTAAACGAAACAGATAACGAAATAAAAGACAATTTCAAAGGCGATTTAGCTAAAAAGCAGGCGGCTATTAAACAGCGAGGTATAGAACTTGAAAAAATGAAATATGCTTTACAGAACCAAGCTGCCGCGATTTTGGACTATCCCTTGTTTCTCGAACTATTCAAGCAATTACCTAATTCTATTAGAAAAACTCGCAATATGGCAGATTTAGATATGTTGATGAAAAAAATCTTCTCGAACTTCACTATAAACAATCAAAAAGTCGCACAAATAACATTAAACCAACCCTTTGACAGGTTGGCTAATGTTGTAGATTTTTCTAATGGCGGACTGAACGGGACTCGAACCCGCGACCTTCCGCGTGACAGGCGGACGCTCTAACCAACTGAGCTACCAGTCCAAATTGTTTACTAAACCGGGTGGTACCGGCGACAGGGATTGAACCTGTGACCTAAGGCTTATGAGTCCTTCGCTCTACCAACTGAGCTACGCCGGCCTGTATCTAAAATCATTTTGGTTGCGGGGCCGGGATTCGAACCCGGAGCCTCAAGGTTATGAGCCTTGCGAGATGCCAATTTCTCTACCCCGCGTCATAAATACCATTTGATACCAGTAAAGTATAACGAAAAAGCTAGATAATTGCAAGTCTAGAAGTATATAAGATCTGTGTCAATTCAAGGTGTAAATGAAAGTAGTTGTTGTCAGGCGACCTGTTGGCTGGTTTGAAGTAAATAAAATACAACCACCCTTCAGATGGTTGTACTTTTGCTTCGAAGCAACGTACGAATTAACGACGACGCTTTTTAGCAGCTTTACGCTTTGCTGGGCGCTTTGCAGCTTTTTTAGCTGGGCGCTTTGCAGCTTTACGCTTTGCTGGGCGCTTTGCAGCTTTTTTAGCAGCTGGTTTGCGCTTTGCAACTTTACGTTTTTTTGCAGCCATTGTTGGCAGTCTCCCTGAGACGAATTATTTTTTTTGTTTCGTCTCTTAATTTTCTACTTCCTCACTACTTGCGTAATGAAGGCTAAGTAGTACAAATATTTTTCTGTTACAAGAATTTATCTGTTTAAATTCCTAACTGTATTTCTGTTTCGTTTTATCAAAATTTGAACTAGCTTAATTATAAAGTTTTAATAGTTTACCAGTCAAGTGTTGCTGTGTATAACTTTTTTTAATTTATTTCGTAAATTTTTATTTTTCACTGCATTAATTTCTTTGTTGATGCGCTCACTGTTCACTGAATTTAGTAAAACTTTATTTCGATTTAATGCTCGTTCTGTTTCTAAATCAATCTGCAATTTATATTGCAGTTGAAACCTATAAGCGCGAATAATTCTTAAGGGGTCTTCAGCAATCTTTTTAACAGGGTTGCCAATAAACTTTAATTTGCATTGTAACAGGTCTGCTATACCATCATGAAAGTCCAGGATTTCCTTGGTAATAGGGTTGAAATACAAAGCATTAATGGTAAAATCTCTCCTTCTGCTGTCGATTTTGGCACTAGTTATAAATTTGACCGAAGGGAAACGACTTTTAGTATAATGCTCTTGTCTAAAACTAGTGATCTCAATTTTTGAACGGTCTTTTTTAACAATCACTACTCCCATATTCTTGTAAGCATCAGAAAATTTGATCCCGTTCTTTTGTAAAATATTAATAACTTGTTGTGGCGTAGCTGATGTAGAAATATCAATATCAGAAAACCTTTTACCTAATAAAAAATTCCTAACTGCTCCACCGACAAAGTATGTGCTGGGGTAACTGTCGTAAATTGAGCTAAAAACTTTTAGTGAAAATTCGGAAAACATTTGAAATTTTTTATGAAAAAAGTGTTGTTACTAATTGTTAACAACACTCTTTTTTATTCCTTTAGCACCCCTTCGCTAGTTATTCTGGTATTACGATGTGCATGTTTGCGAGCAATGTGTAAACGAGTAGTGTTCTTTTGAATCAATGCCATAGTGAAAGCGTATTCTTCATCAGACAAAGTCTGTTCTTTTAACATTTGTTCAGCCTCTGCTTTAGCTTGTTCTGCCCGTTCAATATCAATTTCAAAGAAACGTTCTGCGGTATCAGCGAGAATAACAACCTCACCACTTTCTTTTACTTGCACGAAACCGCCCGCAACGTGCACGTTCCGTTCGCCATCAGTACCAGACATTCCAGTTCTGCCGATCAATTCCCCACTCACTAATGGGGCTATGAGAGGTGTATGGCCAGGCAAGATGGTAATCTCTCCATTTGTAGTTTGACAAGTCAAACTATCCAATTCTTCTGCAAGAACGGTGCGTTCGGGGGTCACTAGTTGTAGTTGTAGCTTTGCCATAGTTTATTCTGCAGTGACTTGATCAATACCACCCTTCATGTAAAAGGCTTGTTCAGGCAAGGAATCATGTTTCCCATCTAAAATTTCTTTGAATCCTTTCACGGTGTCAGCTATTGTTACATATTGGCCTGGTGAACCGGTAAACACTTCTGCAACATGGAATGGCTGGGAAAAGAAGCGTTGGATTTTGCGAGCTCTACTGACAATAAGTTTGTCTTCCTCTGGCAATTCTTCCATACCCAAAATCGCGATTATATCTTGGAGATCACGATAGCGTTGCAATGTTTTTTGCACAGATCTTGCCACATCATAATGTTCTTGGCCAACAATATTTGGATCAAGGATAGTAGATGTAGAGTCTAGAGGGTCCACGGCTGGATAAATCCCAAGGTCAGAAATTGCCCGTGAGAGTGTAACTGTTGAATCCAAATGGGCAAAAGTTGTTGCAGGAGCAGGATCCGTCAGGTCGTCAGCTGGGACATACACGGCCTGGACTGAGGTAATTGATCCTTCTTTAGTAGAGGTAATTCGTTCTTGTAACTCGCCCATTTCGGTAGCTAGAGTTGGCTGATAACCTACGGCAGATGGGATGCGACCAAGCAAAGCGGATACTTCAGATCCCGCTTGGGTAAAGCGGAAGATATTATCTACAAAAAGTAAAATATCAGCTTTGTTACGATCCCGGAAATATTCAGCCATAGCTAAACCACTCAGCGCGACACGAGCACGAGCTCCAGGTGGTTCGTTCATTTGGCCAAACACCATGGCCATTTTTTCAATAACTCCAGATTCTTGCATTTCATGATATAAGTCATTTCCCTCGCGGGTTCTTTCTCCTACACCTGCGAATACGGACAGCCCACCATGTGCTTTTGCGATATTGTTGATAAGCTCTTGGATCAAGACTGTTTTTCCTACGCCCGCACCTCCGAATAACCCAACTTTACCCCCTTTTAATATTGGACAAATTAGGTCAACCACTTTTATTCCAGTTTCTAAAATTTCGCTTCGGGTGGATTGTTCTGTGAGTTTCGGGGCTGGGCGATGAATTGGGTAACGTTCTTCGCTTTTGACTTGATCTTTACCATCAATTGCATCTCCAAGTACATTAAACATCCGCCCCAGAGTTGCCTCACCGACTGGAACAGAGATTTGTTTACCAGTATTAATCACTGGCATGCCACGTTGCAATCCATCTGTGGAGGACATAGCTACAGCACGTACTATACCTCCCGCGAGCTGTTGTTGAACCTCTAAAACAAGTTTAGTTCCAGCGTTATCTATTTCTAAGCCTGTGTAGATGCCAGGTAAATCCCCTGTGAAAGCAACATCAACAACTGGACCAATAACTTGGGAAATCGTGCCATTGGTTTGAGCAATTTCTGATTGAGTTTTTTCAAGTGTCTTTGCCATAATAAAATATTTTTAATTACTTTCGAGGGCAATTCTACCAGCCGTGATTTCTGAAAGTTCAGTGGTGATTTTGCTCTGTCTTAATTGGTTAAAGGTTAGGGTTAAGTCGTCAATTAGGTCGCCAGCAGCCTCAGTTGCATTTTTCATCATTACCATACGGGCGGAGTGTTCCGATGCATCACTTTCTAGTAATGCCTGATAGATTTGGCTTTCTAAGACGCGAGGAATGATGTGATCCAAAACTTCTGATCTATTCGGTTCAAAAATTACTTGCCAGGTATTTATGGTCTTTTCGGCCTTCCTTTGTTCCCTGACGAAATTAAATGGCAATAATACTTTTGTGGTCGGGCTTTGGGTTAGAGTAGAGACAAAATGATTATACACTACGACGATTTTTTTATACGCTTTGGTTTTGTAAATCTCAGTGACCATCTTTACTAATGGATACACATCTTTAACTTTTTCTGTTGAGTCAGTATTGGTAAATTTTGCTATAAGCTCTCGCCTTGTTCTGACCATCGCCTCAGCTCCTTTTTTACCAACAGCTATTATTTCTGCAATTAGTTCAGGGTCACCAAGTTCCAGGCTTTTAAGAGTGGTAAGTAAGTTTGAGTTAAAACCACCCACGAGCCCTTTGTTGGTTGTGATTAAGATGACTCCGATTTTAGAGGCTTTTTCATGAGATTCAAGTAATGGATTATGATATTTTTCTACATTACCAAGCCCAGAGATTAGCTCTCTGGCTAACTCTGTGTATGTTCTGCTGGCAAGGGTTGCGTTTTGCGCGCGTCGCATTTTAGATGCTGATACCATTTGCATAGCGCGCGTGATTTTTCGCGTACTTTTAACGGATTTTATTCGTCTGGTTAATTCTTGGGTTGATGCCATATTTATTTAAATAGAGTAATCTGCTTTCCAGCCTTGCTTGAAATGCTCTAGCGAGGTTTTTAATTTTGCTTCAATCTCGTCAGTTATATCCTTTTCTGAACGAATTGCGGTGAGAACTTCCTTGCCTTGAGTATCCATATAATCGTAAAAATCTTTTTCAAACTTAGTAACTTTGTCTATGTTAACATCATTCAAGTAACCGTTGTTTACTGCGTAAAGTATTATTGCTTGTTTTTCCATAGCAATAGGTTGGTATTGTGGTTGCTTTAACAGTTCGGTTAAACGGCGACCAAGTTCTAATTGTGTGCGAGTTGATTCATCTAGATCAGATCCGAATTGAGCAAAAGCTTCCAATTCACGAAACTGAGCTAGTGAAAGTTTTAGTTTCCCAGCTACTTTTTTTATTGCCTTAGTTTGAGCAGAACTTCCAACACGAGATACGGACGTACCGACATTCACTGCCGGGCGAACTCCTTTATAGAATAAGTCTCCTTCTAAGAAAATTTGTCCATCGGTGATGGAGATTACGTTTGTTGGGATATATGCAGAAATATCTCCAGCCTGTGTTTCAATAATTGGTAAAGCTGTAATAGAACCTCCACCATTTTCCGCATTCATTTTTGCCGCTCGTTCTAACAAACGGGAATGTAGGTAAAATACATCTCCAGGATACGCTTCACGACCAGGTGGGCGACGGAGCAATAGAGAAATTTCGCGGTACGCTACTGCTTGTTTGGAAAGATCGTCAAAAACAATCAGCACATCCTTGCCTTGATCCATAAAGTATTCAGCCATTGCCATTCCAGAATACGGAGCGATGTAAGATAGCGCCGCTGCTTCTGATGCGCCGGCGGACACAACGATTGTATAATCCATTGCACCATGTTCCTCTAGCTCAGCAACAATCTTTGCTATTTTACTTTCTTTTTGGCCGACCGCAACATAAATACAAATCATATCTTGTCCCTTTTGGTTTAAGATAGTATCTAATGCTACCGCAGTCTTTCCAGTTTGGCGGTCGCCGATAATCAGTTCCCGTTGACCGCGACCAATTGGAATTAATGCATCAATCGCCTTAATACCTGTTTGAACTGGTTGGTGCACTGATTGTCTGGTAATAACACCAGGCGCAATCTTCTCAACAGGGTAAAATGCAGATGCTTCGATCTCCCCTTTATTATCTTTAGGTTTACCGAGCGCGGAGAGGACACGGCCAATCAAGGCGTCCCCGACTGGTACAGAAAGAATACGACCAGTGGCTCTGACTGTGTCACCTTGTTTAATACTGTAAGCTTCATCTAGGATGATTGCACCAACGGTATGCTCTTCTAGGTTCAGTGCTACTCCAAAGATATTGTTCCCAAAATCAAGCATCTCCATGCTTTTTGCCAGAGTCAGTCCTGAGATGCGGGCTATGCCGTCACCAACCTCAATAACAGTTCCTACCTGCTCCATAGAGATTTCAGGTGAAAATTTTGTAATCTGGTTTTTTAATTGTTCTATGATGTTATTAGTTGCCATATTGTTACTATTTGTTACTGAATTAATGTGTTTCGCAAATTATTTAATTGATTCCTCACACTTCCATCAATAAGAGTATCATCCGCTTTGATTATCACACCACCAATGAGGTTCTCGTCAATTTTGTGTTTTAATTCAATATTTTGACTCACTACTTTATTTATATTCTCAAGCAAAGTTTTCTCGAATTTTGTATCGCTCGCTGTAATAATCTCAACATCTGTGACTCCCCGTTTTTGTTTATCAAGAAATTCATATTCAGTAATGATTTTTTCATATTCCCTTAAATCCCCTCTTTGTCTTAATACTTGGATGAAATTTTCAATTACCACATCATGATCTGTAGCTACTGTGTCCTCTAGAGCTTCAAAAAGAGCTTGAGCATATTGTTTATTAGTTATTTTCATACACTTGGGCTTTCTTTAAAGCGTTATCAATTAATTCTTTGTCTTTTTTCGGATCAATTTTTTCAGTGAGAATTATTGATGTTGCTTGAACAACAATTTCTGCAAGTTCTGATTTAGCTTCTTTTAGCATTGCGACTTTTTCTTGCTCGAGTCGTTTGTGTCCTTGTTCAATAAGTCGGTTTTGTTCGTCTGTTGTTTGTTTGATGGTATCAGCCTTGAGCATCTCCGCATGTTGTTTTGCTTCAGCGATTATCGCAGATGCTTCTGCGCGTACATTTGCCACTTCTTCTTGCTTCCAGCTCTCAAAAGTGTCGCGGTCTTTATTTATTTTGTCTGCTTCTTTTAGAGACTGCTCTATTTTAGAAGTGCGTTGAGATAGATTCGCTGTCATTGGTTTAAATACCCATTTCCAGAGTACAAACAGGACGATACAAAAATTGACTAGTTGGGCAAGTAGAAGTTTCCAGTTGATACCAAACATACCAAGGACACTTGAATCTGCTTCATCATCATGGCTTGGGTTTGTCGAAGAATCAGCTGTTGATTCAGTAGGTGTTGAATTATCTTCCGCACGAAATTCAGTAGCGCTAGAGGCAGGTTGCAAATTTGTGCCGTTGGTAGCGGTAGATGCCTTAATTGAATGAAGCCCAATTCCAAACACTAAGAGTAAAACACTCATGGTTGTCATGAAGTATAGTGAGAAGCGTTTCAAAGTAAGAGATGTTTTCATAAACTAGAATTTAGAATTGAGGGGTGTGCTGTTGTCTGAAACACACCCATTCAGAGTTAGATAATAAAGGTGATGACCAAGGCGTAAATTGCAATTGCTTCTGCAAAAGCCATACCAAGTAGCATTGGTACGAATAATTTATCAACTGATTCTGGGTTACGACCAATTGATTCCATGGCTTTTGAGCCAATTTTCCCTACTGCTAAAGCAGGCCCGATACCGCCAATTGCGATAGTAATTGCTTTAGCTAGTAATTTCATAGTTTCCGGTTCCATTTTTGTCCCTTTCGCTTGCTAGCCTTGACTGGATTAGTATTTAAAGTCAGGAGCAAACAATTAAGTATTAAATATCAACGTTCCATTCATACCTCTCTACGTATTAGATAGTAGATGAAGCGCTGATTTAAAACACTTACACAGTCGGGGTTGGTTCAAGATCTTCTGGATGATTGCTATGGTGACTAGCTATAGGAGTGGTTGCTATAGTTAAATATACTAAAGTCAACATAGCAAAAACTGTGGCCTGAACAATACCAACTATTAATTCTAAAGCCATGAACGGGAGTGGTAAGAAAACAGGTAATATCCCCGCCAGCACTGATAATAAGACTTCTCCTGCAAATACGTTGCCAAATAAACGCAAAGATAGCGACAGTAGTTTTGCAATCTCAGAAATTATTTCGAGGATGCCGACAGCAAATTCAATTACAGCAGTTAACATTTCAATTGGTTTCCCAGATTTAAAACCATGCCAAATATCACCCAGCTTAATAAACTTATTTGCATACCTAAAGAAACCAATAACAACTACACCCAATATGTTAGAAGCAAGTACCGAAATAATAGCCATAATAATGGTCATATTTATGTCTGCTGTTGCTGGGCGAAACATCGGAATCAAAGTTATTTCCCCATGGTGCATTAAAAATCTACCGATACTACCCACTCCTGGTAGTAATCCTATCCAGTTTGAAACGAGAATGAATAAAAACAAGCCACCGACAAGAGGCATAAATTTGATGGTTTTTTTTCTATCATGCGTCACAGAATCAAAATATTGATAGAGTATTTCAATAATATGTTCAAAAAAATTTAGGATTCCTTTCGGAGCCTGACTTTGATATTTTTTTACAGCTCGCTTCACAACTAATGCGAATATCACAAAACCAACCATGGTTAGAGTGGAGTTAATATAACTATTGGTGATTGGGAGTTGTCCTATGTGGAAAATAGGTTCAGCAGCAAGTGGTGGTAAGGCAGTGATCATTGAATAAATTCGTTATAAATATCATTAATTCGTCTATACAGCCAGATACAGCTAGTTATCAGGGCTAGAATCAACCCACCAAATAAAAATCCTTTATTGCTGTAATGCTCTGCAAGTTTATTTCCCACAAAAGCAAAAATTAATAATGGAATGGCAATAATAAAACCAAATTCTAAAGCAAGCGCTAAGGATTTTCTCGTAGTGATTTGTTTTTTTTCCGCTTTTTCGTTGGAATTTAATTTTTGCATTATTTGTTTAGTTAACGGAAGAATTCTAACAAAAAAAGCCGTTTTTGGCAAGACGGTCTTTTTTTGAGGGGGTTGACTTTTCCTGTAGTTAATTGAATTTCAGTAATTTGATAACCCGAATGTTATTTGATTGACTGGTTAACCAGTCAGTGAATCCAACTTGTTTGACGAAAATCTGTTGGAGATGGATTTGTTTTTGACCATCTTGGCCATCGTTATTTAGTTCCAAAACTTTCAAAATATGGTTGCCGTATCGACTAACTACCATTTTAATATCTCCAACCTTGGCATCCTGCAGAGCAGTCCTAAACTCTGGCAATAAATCATTGAATGCAATTACGCCACTATCACCGGCGAAGTCCTTTGTGGACTCATCTTGGGTAAATTGCTTTGCGACATCATCAAAACTCTGGCCATCGTCTAATTTTTTTTGCAGCTGCGCAGTGGTATCATATGTGGCTTTGTTTAAGTCTTTTTGCTGATTGTACCAAATAAGTAACTGGGATTGGAGCAGTTCTTGTTTGATTACTTCATCCTTAAACTCTTCTGGTGACATTCGGTAAGTTTTTTCAAGCTCAGTTTTAAACCCTTCTTCATCTCCGTTTGCATACTGTTTAATAATTTTTTGATATTCTTCGTCTATATCAGTTTGGCTCACTGAAAGTTTGCGATGGTTGGCAAGTGTTTCGATTTTCTTGACATCTAACAGTTGTTCAAAAATATCTGAGTTATTGACTGGTGTTGTGGAGCCTTGAGCTGTAGATAGTTGTTTTGCGAGATCTATCCTTTCTATAACAGATTTTGCTGAAACTGGTTGCATATCTACTAAGGCAGCAGGTAATGATACAGCTTTAAAAATTTTCTCTTTTGCACTGGATAGCGAGCCCATATACAACCACGCAAGTCCACCAGCAACAACCACTGCAATCGCAATAATAGCTCCAGCGGTGAAATATTGTTTTTTGGAAGCTTTGTTTTGAGGCTCTAAGGTTTCCTCGGTTACATTTGTTTCATTTTCCATAAAATTAGTTTAAATTAATTAATTTTAAAAATATATTCCCACCATTTTTGAAGATTATTTTTTGGAACTGGCTCAACTTCCTTTGTCTTAGTAACCAGACCACCGTCTGGAAAATTAATGACAATTTCTCCGTCTTTCTTTAACCCCAGCTGTTCGCGAGCTAATTTTTCTTTATATTCATTTGAGGAAAAATATTTTAAAGATTCTTGGAGATCCTTATTTCTTTTTTCAAGGTCAGATTGTTCGGAAATTAGTTTATTTATCTCCATATCTATCTTCCGTCTTTGTTGCCATTGTTGTAATTCTAGCGCAAAAACTCCCAGAAGTACAATTACTACTGTGGTTACAAACATTTTTGAATCGAAAATTTTAGGGAGTTTCATTTACTTTTTGTATATCCTAGTCGTTCTTGCATATGAGTTGCATCTGTGTCGGCGAATATGTTGTTCTTTTTGTCTTGGGCCAATCGCTTATGCATTTCCCATAGGTAATCTTTAATCTCCATCGGCCTAGAAATATTTTTAAAAATGATTGGATTGACCAGCCCGACTACTTGAATAATAACATCTCCAAAACCCAGGATAGTTGAAAATGCACCTTCTGTTTTATAGCTGACATTCAGAACCCTTTCATGAGGCGTTTCAACTACTGTTTGATCAAAAAATCCATGTTGTCCATAATGGAGCAACCTTTGGTTTGTGACTACATATCGATTTAACCGCCACATCAAAAAAACACGAAATATGTGTCCAAAGACTACAATAATCCAAAGCCATAACAGAGTATGCATGATTGTTGGTATGTCGTACTTAAAAACAAGGTATGCTGGGATTATTATCAGTAAAATCGACACTGTTAAAGGATGGAGCAAAACAAACCCGTTTTGCCGATATATTTGCCGGATATGTTCCATGTCTTTAAGCGCAATCTTCATTTGTTTATACAGAAATTGTCAGTTTTAGAATGAAAATGCAAACATACTACCCACCATAGAAACAACTATTAAGATGGTAACGACAACCAAAATTTTATTCAAAAGTTTTCTGTTTCTCATAGATTAATTAGGTAAGAAAATAAAATTATTTTTTTAATACAGCCAAAAATGCTTCTTGGGGGATATCAACTTTTCCGACTTTCTTCATCCGTTTTTTGCCTTCCTTTTGTTTCTTTAGGACTTTCATTTTGCGAGTTACATCACCGCCATACAAACCAGTCGTGACATCTTTGCGGAATGCAGATATTGATTCCCGGGCAATCACTTTTGCCCCTATTGCTGCTTGGATAGCAATTTCAAATTGTTGACGCGGGATGAGGGTTTTTAGTTTCGCTACTAAGGCACGGCCCTCGGATTCAGCAGTAGATTTGTGCATAATTGCCGCAAGGGCATCCACTTTTTCGCCTGCAACAAGAATATCTACTTTAACCAGGTTTCCAGTACGCATGCCGAGAACCTCGTAATTCATTGAAGCGTAACCACTAGAAACACTTTTAAGTTTATCATAAAAATCAATAATAATATTTACCAATGGCATTTCAAACAACATTTCCACCCGCTCGTTCCCTATGTATTTGATATCTTTGCTGATGCCACGACGTAGGGTGACAATTTCCATGATTGGTCCGATATATTCAGCAGGGGTTAGCAGGGTAATGTTTATCCAAGGCTCCCTAATTTCTTTTATTGTAGAGGGGTCAGGGAATTGTGCTGGCGCGTGGATTAATTT
>CAYZEK010000010.1:0-28430 GCA_964477805.1 uncultured Candidatus Saccharibacteria bacterium
AATTACACTACTTCTCTAATCTACACCACTCCTACAACCCACAACAAAACACCACTCCTGATGGAGTGGTGTTTTCTGTAATTCATAATTTTTTTTGACAGTTCAGTAGATTTTTATAATAAAACATAATTATGTGTTTATTGGTAACTAATGGTGCATTGAAAATTATTTCGTCGTATTTATAAGAATAATTTTTTTGATTACATATAGTGGTATCAATTTTTGAAAACTTATTTAGCTTTGGAAAGAGAAGTTTATCTTTCTTTGATCACTCCGGTGGAATATTGATGAATAACCGAAGTTAGCATGGTCTGATACGGCACACCTTTTTTTACAGCCATAGATTTTACTTTGGCTAAATCTGATTCAGAAATGCGGATATTAATATTTTTCGTTTTATCCAAAACACTTTTTGCGTATTTCTGGTATAGTTTTTTTTCAATTTTAAAAGATTTAACAGGTTTAAGTTTACCTGCTTCATAATCATTGAGAATCTGCTGTTCAGTTTTATCTAAATCGTAGTATTTCATAGTAGTTTAGTTAATTAAATATTCTTTGGTTGCCTTGCGACTTGGGATGATTGTTTTAAGAAAAATTATGGTCTCTGTCTCAATAAAGGGGACTAAGTAAGCATAATGATTAATATCAATAACAAAGATTTTCTGATCCGGATATTTTTTACTGTTGGGATGATGAATGATATCCAGTAATCTATCTTCATTTATTGCAACTAATACATCTTCGAAGCTGATGTCTCGCTCCGTCTGTAGTAGGGAATTCTTGTCTGGATTCCAATCGAAATACTTCATAAGATGATGATATTACATATAATATGTTTTGTCAATTCCCATATCAATCAAGCCAAATCAAAAACACCTAAAGAGGCGTTCTGTAATTTTTGACAGGTATCATTTCAATGGCTGGAAAACTTATCTGGCTTTAGTTAGGGAAATTTATAATACTTTTAATTTGCCGTTCTGCATCAGCGACGATTATGTTAATAACCTCTTCGCCTATATCTTTACTGACGATCCATCGAGATTGCGGATCAGCGATCCCATCCTTACTTTTATCTTTTAACTTTCCCGTTTCCCATGGCCGTGTGACTACTGTTTTTTTGTAGCCTTTAGGGTTGTCTGTAAGTTCTGGAGCAATCGTCATCATCATTGATGTTTCAATGTTCCCAGCGTGTGAATCCAAAGGGCCATCTATAAGTTTTTCCATTGGAGGATTAAGTTTCTCATTATCTAAGTCTATATAATGTAGTGATGTATCAAACGAAAACCTTCTCTCTTTTACAAATTCTTGAATGGTAGCTAAATTACCACCGTGACCTGAAAGTATCATAATGTTCTTTGCATATGGATTTAAAGAGTTGGATACATCATCTAATATAGAGAGTAAAGTTTTTTCCTGAAGCCAAATTGTACCTATAAATCCGTCATGTTCCCCGGAGCACGAATATTCTAAAGTCGGCAAAATTATTAGCTCAGGAAAACTTTGATTAATTCTATTCAAAAATGCATCAGTAGAATAGGTATCTGTACCAAAAGGTAAGAACGGGCCATGTTGTTCAGTGGATCCAATTGGGACGATAAAATCGTACTTTATCTTTGGATCGAGGTCAGAGAGTTTTAGTTGCTTCAGAAACATGAGAGTATTGTTTGTCAGAAGGTATGCATTAAGGAGTGAAAACTAATTTGTCTTAATTATACGCTTATCTCTCGGATCTTGCTATAGATGTAAAATATGGAAAACTTTATTCGTATAAAAAAAATCAAATCAACCCGTTCGATTCCTCTATAAACGCAAACCACGGGCAAACCTTCCACTCCGTGAAAGACTTACCCGTGGTAGAGGTCGTCTGAACGATTGGAAAACTTATTTGACTTTGATAAGAGAGCTATATTTATGTCTGATGCAGGAGGATAGCGAGGTAGGTTGAAAACTTTGACATAAGTAAGTTAAATAACTATAATTATTTATTAACTTGTATCTCGCGCAGAAGGGAACGCGGGATGTAAATCCTAGCTTAAAAACATAAGGAGTGGATAAAATGGAAAGTCCAACCCTCGCACAAGGGAATGAGATTAATAATCTCATCCTGCGAAACAAAGTCCCCAGAGAAACTATTCAATTTCTTTTGGAATCTGGAATGATGGCAAACCTCTTCATGGTTCGAACTGATAAATTTTCAGGGAAGCATCACGAGTTGGGTTATCAAATAACACAAGCACGGTTTCAAATATCATTAGGTTTATTGCCTGAATTTGAAGTCGTTCATCAATGCTACTTGGACACGATTGATCCTGACTCTGTTCCGCGAAGAACTTTGAATGAGATGTTTGAAGATCGCGGAGTGAAAATCGAAGAAAAAGGAATTAGGAAAGAAATACCGATTAAGATTCAGGGACATATGATCAAACCAAGATCGGTTGAGTTCAGTCTCATCCGGTTTCCAGTTTTGAACAGAGATGGGCGACCATCTTTTAGCCCCGGAGTTGTGCTGAGCGCGGCGGGTTATATCAATGCTGACGTATACGACCTTGTGGCGTTCTCGACAGCTTTGAATACTCACGTTGTTACTAATCAACCAATTGCCGCTCTGAACTCAGTGGTACAGACTTCTACAAGCTCTGGAGGAGGTGGCTGGATTTATCATGCCCATCCAACGCTTCAAGGGGATTCGCAAAAACAGGAAGTTCGGTTTAATAGGTTGGGTTTGAAAGATATGGACTATTGGACAACAGAGCATTATTTTTTAGTTCGTAGTCGTGATTATTTAGCTCGGTCTCCAAAGATCTGAGCTTATAGAGAGCCTAACGAGCTCTCTTTATTTATGTCAGTTTAGTTTTCATTCGCTTTTGGTCTCATTAATTTTGTCATTTTGGAAAACTAATTTTTGACCAATAAAGCCAAATCAAAAACGCTTGTTTGGGCGTTTTGTTCTAATTGGTAGCGCTACGGGAAATTCCGCCTCGGCTTTCTGCTGAAAGCCTCGTTGCCCTGGGTTGCGATGAATAGCCTCCAGCTGTTTACCGATCGTTTGGCTTCGTATTTTCCTGCAGGAAAATACTCGCCTCACTTCAACCCGTTCGATTCCTCTATAAACGCAAACCACGGGCAAACCTTCCACTCCGTGAAAGACTTACCCGTGGTAGTGTCATGACGTCTAGAACCAACCAACTAGGGGATTTACAAGGGGTTTCAGGCGGATTTGTATGAGCAGTTATGATCCATCCGAGTCTGGGTCAACAAGACAAATGAGACAGTATAAAAAGGAGCTTTAGTAGTACCAAAAGCCTATTAATCTAAGGAATGTTCCAGCTAGAATAAATGCAATTAGGCTAAGTAGTCCGAACCATATTTCATCAATAACTTGAAATCCAAAACTTAAATACGCTATACCTAGAAGTAGTACAAAGAAGATCAGCCAAAACAAGCTACCAACCATACTGTTAAAACCAGCAGAAAGTTTATTGTGACTTCCACTACGAAGCATAATAATTTGTAAGATCATGCCGCCAAGTATAAATACGGCAAACCCCACAACATAAGGCCACAATGATGGCCAGTATGTCTTCGCCATCATCCATAGGTTAGCTATTGTATTCTGTATAACTTGATTTAAGAAATTCTGGGCTTCCATTTTATTTACAAATAAATTTTAATTACTGCAACCGTGTTACTTTCCAATCGGTAAAATCAATATTAATGAAAACTTGCCAAGCTGGTGAATTTATATGATCTAGTTGGGTAACGAAATAGGTATAACCTTCATTAGTTATGGAACTAACCCCAATACAGTACACAGCATCAAATCCGTGTTTTCCATGTATAGCCCGACTAACTCTATTAGGGTACCATTGACCAGCGTCCTCTATAAATACCACTAATCTTTTACGCCTAGCATAGTCTAAGCCTTTGGCAACCTTGTGCATTATAGGATGCAGTATTCTGTCTTCTCCCTTTAGCTGAGAGTGTGGCCCTGGAGTCTGTAGCGCACAAACATGTTCTGTAAAGAACCATTGATTAGTATCCTTATCGTAGATTACACCATCCGTTTCATCGTCTTCTGCAAAAGTAATGTCACGTTGAAAATAATCTCGTAGCACTACGCATAAAAGCCAGTTGGCCCAAGCTTCTCTGGGTAACACGGAAAAATTAGGAATTGGTCGGCCATT
This sequence comes from uncultured Candidatus Saccharibacteria bacterium, assembly GCA_964477805.1. Classification (GTDB taxonomy): domain Bacteria; phylum Patescibacteriota; class Doudnabacteria; order UBA920; family UBA920; genus UBA920. The sequence continues at coordinate 4,185 of CAYZEK010000010.1, forward strand.
TCGTAAGAATCGTGGATCCTTTACCATAGGCTCAAAATCCTTCAACACTATCCGCATGTCTTTAACTTGCTTTCTCGGCATAATGGTTAAAGTAAATCTCGGAAATCAATAAATCCTCTAGACCCTAGGTAATTAATCAATTCGTTAGCTTTTTGTATTGCATCAGAGTCGTTAGAAGATTTTACGTTTTTAATAATTTCTCTGTACTCAGTCATTTTGTAAGATATTTCATGATTTTCCTTCACACCGTGTGCTATAAGTGACAAAGAGATAATGGTTTCCATGGGGAACTCTGCCGCATAATTTTGTAGCTCCTCAGCAATCTCATAAGGAGCGTCAATTAGTCCATTTGTAAGCTCTAAAGTTCTAATCAGTCTTGTAATATTATCTGATTTGGAGAAAGGGCTGCGTTTGAACCACCATCCAAACTCTTGAAGTTCTTCTGTGGCATCCCCATTTCTTAGAGATAGTCTATCATCCCATAATTTTAATGCACGTTCAATCGCATAATCTGGTTTATCAAGTTTTGATAGTTCGCCAAAAATAACTCTGCCAACAAAGTTAATTGCTTGTACTCTTGCCTTGGATGGTGCGGTGTCAAAAAAGTACTTAATTAATTTGTCGTGTTTGGCATCATGAACATAAGTAATTATTAAATGTTGTGGCAATTTTTCATTTATATCCGAACCACGGAATCCTTCTTTTTCAACAGTCCCCAATAAAGATATTCCAATGCGGTACTCCTCAATTAGTAGATCAAATAAATCATGATATACATTGTTTGTCAGATAACTTTCAAAGGCAGCCAAAAACAATTTTTCAGACCCTTTTTCTTTTGGGAAGATTTTATCTTTTCTAGATTTAACCCAATCCATGCTCAAGTAAGACAGGTTTGGTAGCCTCCATCCATATACCGATCTTATAGCCAATGAAGGGTCATTTGCTGTGTCTAAGTGAAAGTCTAATACCTCTTCGACAATTTTAGGAATTTTTGAGTCAACATTTTTGCTATCTAGCCCGAGTCTGTCTGTCCACAAACCGTAGTTAACAACAGCATGAATGGCTTCACCTCTAACTGTGTTTATTGAGAGAGTCATTGGATCAAGGTTCCCTCCATTGTCTTTGGCTTCGTACTCAGGAGTAGGCTCTTCATTTTTAGTCAGCTCTAAAATAATCTCCCAAATTTTATCTTCAAGTTCTACAGACACTGAAGCATTTTTATCACCTAATGCTGCTCCGATAAGATCAGCAATGGCCATGTGTACAGAGTCCCAGTTTTGCTCGTGATCACTGTCAGGTGTCGCTAATTTTTGTCCAGGCTGAGCAAATAGAATTGCATGACATAAATCAACTATGGGCTTCCAATCTAAAATTCTAGGTTCCTTTATAGTTTGTTTTATACCATTCAAGAATTGGTAAACATACAGGGGTTTAAGTTTTTTGGTGAGTAATTCTCTAGTTACTGGAATATATTTTTCTGGATTTTGAGTGACCGCATTTGCTAAAATCATGCCAAGTCCTGACGAAGACATGCGATCAAAAGAATCAGCAGGTTCTTTAAAGTTTTTGATATAATCAATCACTTCAGTTGGCTCCATGCTGACCATGTCTTCCAAAGATAGAGGGCTTTCATCGCCGATCCATCCTCCAGTAACTTTAAGCTCCCCATCGTCAATTACTACTGGGCCAGTTAAAATCTGTAATGCTTCAAACCTTTCTTTGTATGGTGACGGGAGTGGCTGTTTTATTGATCCATAATACATGCTGCGCCATCTGTTGTTCATTGCGTCGAATTGCTCAGTTGTAGTGTCATCGGTTTTTGTCAGGTTAGGCCCTGCTTCTATAGCCTCTAGAATTGAATTTTGGCCTTGAGCGGTTATCGCAGGGAAAAACTTCTCCAATAGTGGTAAGTATTCGCGCCTTAGATTATACGAAGTTATAATCTTTTTTTCGGATAATATTTTCTCAATCGTTTCGACTTGCGGCTCCGCTGCATTCATGTGAAGAAACATTTCTAGCCTTCTAAAAAAGCCCTGGTTATGCTTACCTAATACTTCTATAAATCCAGTCATCGCCTGTTGGTCGTTTTTATTGCTTTCAATTAATTCAATTAGCCCATCTATCAAGACGTTTTTAGCATCCTCTCTATTCGGATTTCTAGTATGCCCCAGGTTCGGTCTCCAAATATGGGAGTATTCATAAAAGTCGTCGGAAACATTATTTCTTTTTTCCAAATCCAATGCTTGGTGAAGAATGGTAGATAAGGTTTGAAATAGCAAGATAGGGTTAGCTTTAGCAATTTCTTTCGTTTTCTTAGTCATCACTTCTTTATATCTCCACTCATCAAAATATGGTTTAGCCTCAGACCGAATCCATGAAAGAGGGACTTCTTCGCTCGCTTCAGTGGCTGGATTTATAATGTGCACATCGAACAGTGCTCTTGCTAATTTGATTGCTTCATCAATTTTACCAGCTGCTGCTAACTTTTCCATTAAATCAGCAACTTTGTCTGGTAGTAATAGGTTATATGGATTCTGTAACCACTTTTTCTTTATGACTAATGCAGCGTACTTAACAGCAATATCTATTGGAGATTTTAGAGCTACGTCAATAAAGTCATCTAAAACAGATTGGTTTTCAGTGTTTAAGTTTTTTATAATCTCGTATACTTCGTCTGGTTTTCGATCCGCGATTCGAACAAGGTATTGTGATTCAGGCCATCCGACGAAGCGAACGTAACCATCTTGTTTAAGTGGTTCTTGTGGTTTAGAAAAGGCTCCTCTTTTATCGAGAGGCATTAGCCATTCTGGATTGTCACACTTTTCAAAAAAGTATCTACTATGTTGAGGCTGAGCGATCAGCTGAGATAATGACGCTACATCAGCATCGGTAGGATTCTCTATTTTTAACAACGATTCAATTTCGCCCAGTGAGACAAAGAAAGGTATTTCAACCAAAGTTCGATATAGTAGATCTTCAAACTGCCAAACATTGGCTTCAAATTCTTGCTCTGAAATTTCTAAGCCATTTTTATTTTTTATATCATCATGCTTTGAATGCTTCATAAAAAACTCGTGGACATTCATCCATTCGTCAACGAAAGCATCTTTTAAATATTCAGGTAAAGCACTTCTCTCAGGATGGTTACCTAAAATTCCTTTAAGTAACTCTCTTTGTTTTGATTCGTCAGGATTTTTTCTATTATCAACTCGTTCTAATATTGGAAGCCCGGGAAAGTATCTGGGCAAGATGGATGATAACTCTCTTGCAGAGTGACAAACTTGCGGTATTCTTTCTGGGTTAATTTTGTAGTTGAATCCCATTACTAGACCTTCGTAAACTTGGGACAGTCTTTTGCCAAATTCTGAATCAAGTTTAATTAAGGCATCTCTAATTTTCCTCTGTTTGTCAGGGGCGGAGGATAATAAATCTTCAATGGGAGTAGGCTCATCAGAGCCGACATTTTGTTCTATGTCAGGATCCAATTTTTTAAACTTTAGTGTAAATATGTTTATTTTAGCACTTTTCCACAGGGGGTAATAGTTGTCACTTCGCCAGTTTTAGGCTATAATCTAAGCATCCTAAATTGTACCGTAACTGTAATTTGTCGCAGTCACGGATTTTTTGTACCCAATTTGCCCTAAACTGTCTAAAACTGAACTAAATTTGCACTCAAATGGAACCGTAATAGTTAAACAATTAACTATAAAGTCCATGCAAAAAGAAAATTTACAGGTGCAGTATGTTCCCATAATGGAACTTAACGCTAGCACCTACAACCCACGCAAGTGGTCTAAAGAAGCTTTGAGTCAGCTCAAAGAAAGTATCAAGCGCTTTGGTACAGTAGAAGCCTTGCTCGTAAACAGTGCAGAGAATCGCAAGAACATTGTCATCGGCGGACATATGCGTATTGCGGCATTAAAAGAACTTGGGAAGCAAGAAGCACCAGTGGTGTATTTGAACATTGCTGACGAAAGCAAGGAGAAAGAATTAAACTTGCGTTTAAATAAAAATCGTGGTGAGTTTGATTTAGCACTCCTCTCTGCTTTTGACGAATCGCTACTGAGTGATATTGGCTTTGCAAGCGAAGAACTAGACGACATCTTTGCTTCAGAAGAAAAAGCAGAAGTCTTTGACTTAGCTAAAGAGCTTGAGAAGCTCAACATCTCTGAGGTCAAAGTTCAAAAAGGAGATGTGTATCAGCTTGGTAAGCATCGCCTGATGTGCGGTGATTCCACCATTGAAGCCGATATGTTGAAGCTTATGAATGGTGAGAAAGCAGACCTATGTCTAACAGATCCGCCGTACATTTTGGATTACCTTAAAGGTAAAAAGAAGGGTCAGGACAAAGAAGGCTTTGGCTTAAAGCGTGATCGTAGGTATATGGAAACCGATGAGCTGCCGGACAACTTCACCGAAATGTGGATGGCGAACATTGCTAAAGTAGCCAAAGAAAACTTTAGCATCATCGTGTATGAGAATTGGAAGAACCTTCGTACTATCTGGGGTGAGATGGAAAAGTATTGGAAAGTAAAGAATATGATTGTCTGGCACTTGCCAAATCGTACTCAAGGCTTTGCTGCTAAGTACAAATTCTTCAACAAGCATGACATTGCCATGGTTGGTACTTCAGGAGAAACCCAACTCCAAACCGCTGAGGAAGAAGCATTGCTTCAAGAAGAATACGAAACCGCACTTTTCGCTATCTCAGGTAAACCGCACTGGGAAAGCTATGAGAAAGGTAAAAAGATTTGTCCTACAGACTTCATCGAATACAAAGCCAGTGATGAGAAGTCTAGTGGCCAAGGTATTATCTTTGGTACTAAACCTGTGGAAATTCTTATTCCATATATCAAAGTACTAACTGATCGTGATGGCTTAGTAGTAGAGCCATATGGCGGCTCAGGCAGTACCCTTATGGCCTGTGAGAAAATGGCTCGCCGTTGTTACACAATGGAGAAAGTCCCCACTTACACTGAAGTGATTATCAAGCGTTGGGAAAACCTAACTGGTTCTAAAGCGGTTAAGATCAGTAGCGACAAGGACTATGCCAAGAACCAAGAAAACAACAAAGTCTAAAGAAACCGCTAAAGTAGTTAAACGTATTGCTGAGCAAAAACTTCAAATTATTGACGTGCTTTTGAAGATGCCAGTGATACAAGTAGCTGTGAAGCGTGTTGGGATAAGTCGTGCCACATATTATCGTTGGTGTGAAGAAGATAGAGAGTTTGATAGAGTAGCTACGGAAGCAATTCGTGAAGGCTCAATGGTTATTAACGAACTCGCCCAATCCAAGATCATAGAACAGATGAGTACAGGCAATATGACTGCGGCAATATTCTGGCTCAAGAGCCGTGATCCGAAGTTTTCTGATCGCCGTACTATTGTTAATGAATTCAAAGTTCAGTCTAAACATCCCGAGGTTACAGAGGAGGTAAAACAAAAGATTACTGATGTATTTCAATTATTCACTGATGCTGCAAACAAAGTAATGCATGAGTATGATACAACTCATCCAGATTACCAAGAAGAGGATGGCACTTTTCCAAATAGAGGTGTGAGCTCTTTGGATTCAGGTTAATTTAAATCTTCAAATTTATCACTGATAATGCCTTCGCCAGTCTTTACGACTTTATTGTCAATTTTCACTTCATAAGTGAATTTAGTAATTGCTAGGTCAGCGGCGAATATCGGCACAGGACCAGTGTTCGCATCTATGAATCTTGCAATCCCAAGGTTAGGCTTCATAGCTCGGTCTTCCTCAATAATAGTTGAGCCAAGTCTATTACCATTAGCTTTTAACAAGTTAATAGTTACTTTGCCACCAAAGTCTTTAGTGTCTTTATTTCTGATATCAAAGAAGTAGCGGTATTTACCATCTACCTTCTTTACAATCTGACTTGTGACCTCAAGATTGAATGGCTCAACAGCAACTTGTTCTGTCGGTTGATCTTCGGCTTTGGTATTTTGCTCTGCCTTAGTTTCTGGTTTCGGATCATTGCTGATATCCGATATTAGAGCTATTAGTAGAACAGCGAACAGTACGCCAATACCAATGACTGTTCGCTTAAAATACTTCTTAGCCTTGGAAGGCTGTTTTGTCTCAGGTGAGACTGTTTGATTGTCCATGCTTGTCGTGAGCTTTCTTGGTGGCGAATAACTTCGTATATAAACACAAAGCCCCCCGCCAACCGGCTCACCCTTTCGGGTTTGCCCATACCTCTTTCGAGGCATGACTCACGACAAGTAGCTGAACGGAGGGTTCAGTATTGTCGTGAGTTTTTAGCACCATATCCGCATCTCTGCGGGGTTAGGTATTAGTTTGTTAAGGCAATTATACGATATTTAAGGCGTATAATCCAGTCCATCCTAGCTTGGGTACGAATTAAAGTAAAGTCGGAGTTACCAACAGTGTTACCTACTTATCTACTAGACAACCCAAGCGGTCTGCGTCATCAATGTAGTATGGAAAATGAAACACTCCAAGGGGCTTTAGAGCGCACCATTGCCAGAAGCCAAGTCGAGACTGTTCCGACTGAACCAGTGAAGTATTGCCTCTATGCTCGGAAATCAACTGAGCAAGAAGAGCGGCAAGTCTTGTCTATCGATTCACAGATTAAGGAGATGCTGGCGACAGCTGAACGGGAAAACCTTAATATAGTAGAGATCAGGAAAGAGAGTCATTCAGCCAAAGATTCAGGACAACGACCCGTGTTCAATGAACTTATAGCAGATATTCGCGAAAAGAAATTTAATGGCATTCTGACATGGGCACCGGATAGATTAAGCAGGAACGCTGGCGATCTTGGAAGTCTAGTCGACTTAATGGATCAAAAGCTATTGGAAGAAATCCGTACTAATGGCCAGCGGTTTAGTAACAACCCAAATGAAAAGTTTTTGCTCATGATCCTTTGTAGTCAAGCTAAACTTGAGAATGATAATAAGAGTCTGAATGTGAAGCGCGGATTGAGAGCAAAAGCGGAATTAGGGCTTTGGGCAAACCCTGCACCAACTGGGTACCTACATGAAAAGCGGACTGACCGAAAAGGCTATATCATGCTTGATCCAAAGCGTGCGCCAATAATAAAGAAGATGTTCGAGAAAGTAGCCAACGAACAATACTCTGGAAGAAGATTGTATGGTTGGTTGAAAGATGAAATCAAGTTCACCACTAAGAATGGTAAACCCTTAGCGTTAGGGAATATTTATAGAATACTAAAGAATACCATGTACTATGGTGTTTTTGAATACCCGGTTGGAAGCGGCAATTGGTATACTGGAAAGCACACTCCAATCATTACTCAAGATTTGTACTTGAAAGTGCAAGAGCATATCAATACTGAAGGAAATAGTTACGGCATGAAAGAATTTGCTTTTACTAAGCTCATTACTTGTGGGTTGTGTGGTTCTGGGATTACTGCCCAAGAAAAACTAAAGAAACTCAAAGATGAGACCTCTGCACGGTATATTTATTACGGCTGTACCAGAAGCCGCGACATTAATTGCCAAGGCGGTTATATAAGAGAAGAAGAATTGATTAGTCAACTAATGGGTATAATTGATAATGTTGATATAAATGAATTAGGAGTAAAACATCAGCTAGAACAGGAAATACAACGGTATAATAAGTTTCAGTATGGTGTTTTGGGGAAAGAGAAGGAAACAGGCTTAAGAAATACAGATCACGAAATAAGTATAAGAAACTATGCGAAGTATATGTTAAAGGAGGGGAGTATTGTGGAAAAGAGAGAGTTGCTCGGGTGCCTAAAAAGTCAATTAGTTCTTATAGACAAAAGTATTACCCTTGAATAACAAATTTCTTATACTTGACAGATACCCCAGGGGGGTATAACATAAGAATATATTTAATTTTCAACATTATGCTCAAAACATCAGAAAAGAAACTTATTAATCGTTTACGTATTATTAAAGGCCAAGTAGGTGCTTTAGAAAAAATGGTCGAAGAGAAAGGATATTGTCCTGACATTATTCGACTTTCACTAGCTGTCCAGAAATCATTGCAGAGCTTTAATCAGGTTATGCTTGGCAACCATATTGAGGAACACGTTAGTCATCAATTCAAGAAAGGGAATGACAAAAAAGCAATCAAAGAACTTCTAGATATTTACTCATTAAGTAATAAATAAATATGTGCGAATTACATCAAAACAATAAAATTGATATACCGAAAGGTCAAAAGTGTGAACTTTGCGGCATGGTGGCAGAATTCGCCCACAAAGGTGGTATGGGCGTAACTCATTATTATTGTTCACACCATAAACCAAGTGATTCAGATGCGCAAAACCACAATATGAAAAGTCATGAGCATATTGGGCATGGAAACCACGTTGATCATCATGAAATGCATGATAAGCATGCAGGGCACAATCCAAACATGTTTCGTGACCGTTTCTGGCTAAGCTTAGTCTTAACTATTCCTGTTGTACTGTATTCTCATATGATTCAGGAATGGCTTGGTTTCAAAATGCCTGAATTTCCAGGGTCCGAGTGGCTGCCATTCGTTTTGGGGAGCGTAATCTTTTTCTATGGCGGTATGGTGTTTTTGAAAAGTGCTTGGGGTGAGCTAAAGTTCCGCCAGCCTGGAATGATGACCCTAATTTCGTTGGCAATTCTAACTGCTTATGTTTATAGTGTTGCCACAACCTTCTTTATTAGTGGTACTGAATTCTTTTGGGAATTAGCCACTTTGATTGTTGTGATGCTACTTGGTCATTGGCTGGAAATGCGTTCAGTCACTAATGCACAAGGTGCGTTGAAAGAGTTGGCTAAACTACTGCCAGATACAGCTGAGCTGGTAGATGGTAAGCAAGTACCTGTATCTCAGTTGAAAATGGGAGATGTTGTATTAGTCAGGCCTGGGGCAAAGGTTCCTGCTGACGGTAAGGTTGTTGAGGGTGAGTCGGATGTAAATGAAGCTATGATAACTGGCGAATCAAAACCTGTGAAGAAAGCTGCAGGCAGTGAAGTAATAGCAGGTACGGTTAATGGTTCAGGTAGTTTAAAAGTGAAAGTAACAAAAGTAGGTGAATACACTGCATTAGCTGGAATTATGCGATTAGTGGCTGAAGCACAGAACTCTAAATCACGAGCACAGATATTAGCCGATAGAGCGGCATTCTACTTAACTATCATTGCCGTTCTTGCTGGTATTGCTACTCTCATCGGTTGGTTATTAGCAGGGGAAAGTCTGGGGTTTGCCATGGAAAGAACAGTGACGGTGTTAGTGGTAGCTTGTCCTCACGCTTTAGGATTGGCTATACCTCTAGTTACTTCTATTTCCACTACACTCGGTGCTAGGAATGGCTTACTTGTTAAACAACGTATGGCTCTTGAATCTGCTCGTAATATAAACACTGTTCTTTTTGATAAAACCGGCACCCTGACAAAAGGCGAGCAATCGGTATTGGATATTTGGCCAGTCAGTGGTCAAAAATCTGATGGAGTATTGCACTTAGCAGCTTCTGTTGAACAAACGAGTGAGCATTCTCTGGGACGTGCAATTGTAAATGCTGCGAAAGAAAAAAGCATAGGACTTGATACGCCAGAACAATTTAAAGCTATAGCTGGTCACGGTGTAGAGGCACTGCTCCATGGAAAAAATATTGTATCAGTTGGTGGGCCTAGACTTCTTGAGGCTAAGAAAGTACGAGTTCCGGAAGAATTAAAATCTAAAGTTGAACAAGCTAATACAGATGGCAAGACTGTAATTTATGTCATAGAAGATAGTGCAATCGTCGGAGTGATAACTATAGCTGATATTATTCGGGAAGAATCTAAGCAAGCAGTCAATCAACTTAAATCTGAAGGAGTAAAAGTTGCAATGATAACTGGTGACTCAGAAGGGGTTGCTAAGTATGTAGCCAAAGAGCTTGGCTTAGATACTTATTTTGCCGAAGTCTTGCCTGAACATAAAGCAGATAAGGTAAAAGAATTGCAACAAGGTGGTCGAAAAGTGGCGATGGTTGGTGATGGCGTAAACGATGCCCCAGCGCTAACACAGGCAGATTTAGGAATTGCGATTGGAGCAGGAACGGATGTAGCAATTGAATCTGCAGGAATTGTATTAGTAAGAAGTAATCCTATTGATATTCCAAAAATAGTAAAGCTTTCAAAGGCAACATATAGCAAAATGCTTCAAAACTTATTTTGGGCGACTGGTTACAACGTTCTTGCTATTCCACTTGCAGCAGGTGTGTTGGCTGGAATTGGTATTATTTTGCCACCAGCAATCGGAGCGTTGTTGATGTCGGTAAGTACTTTGGTAGTAGCTGCAAATGCTCAACTATTAAGAAAACTAAAACTATAATATGAATCCGTTCCATACACCTGCTGAAATGGTAGAGTTTTCTAATCTTGCCCATTGGTTCATAGGGGGTCTATTAGGGATTATTCTTGTCATTGCATTCCTGCAAGCCCTGAATTATCTCAAGTACAAAACAGCACAACAATTGTGGTCAATACTTATCCTTATTGCAGGAGGCTTCCTTGTACCGTACATGCTTTTGCACCACGGTTTGGATAGAGTTGATGAAACATGGCAATTTCTGATGACCGATCCTCAGCAACGCCAGCATTTTATCATTGGTATACTGCTTATACTGGCTGGTATATCCGAACTCTTCAGCGCTCTCAATGTATTAAAGGGTAGGATTTGGCAGTTTATGTTTCCAGCAGTGCTAGTGATAATCGGTATTCTGTTTATGATCCATAACCAGCACGGGACGGCTGAGGCAATCCATGAATCCGTCATATTCCATCGTTATTTAGGAACAACATTGATTCTATCGGGAGTAGCTAAGGCAGCAGAGGTTGTATGGAGAGACCGCTATAAAAAGATTGTTTATGTCTGGATGTTTTTTATGCTTATTACTACCGTTATGCTCGTTACCTATAGAGAACCGGATGGTGCATACAATGCAGATTATTCAGAAACACAACAACACGAAAGCATTCAAAAAGGACACCATGAGTAGGTGTCCTTTTGTTATTTCCGAAGTAGAGGCAAGGGATCAATGAACTCTTGTAAATCTTTTTCATCATTTACATAACCCAAAAACTCAACATGATTGCCATTGTGTATACCTAGGTGCAGATGTTTTCTAGTATTTCCAGTTTCTTCAGAGTTAGTATCGCCAAGTTCTGCTATTGTAGTTTCTGGTTTTATTACTTCATCACTCTTCGAAACTTTGATTGATGAGGGTTTAACATGCCCGTACAAAACACTGGTGGGTTGGTTATTTAAGATGCATTCTTGGATTACAACTCCACCATAACCTTCTATGGTACCAGTGTATATTATTTTACCTTCACAAATTGTCTTCACTGGCACTACCGTTTCAATCTCTCCCGGTAAGATTTCAATATCTAGCCCGGTATGATAACCAGTAAATCGTTCAGGAGGGTAAATAGGGTTTCGGTTTGGTTCAGGGGTCACATACATACCAAACTTGAGCAGTGTTTGTCGCTGATCTGCTTTCTCAAGTGGCCAGGGTAAAAGTTCTGATATGTTTGTGGTCTGTGGAGAAGGAGTAGATACTTGGTTCGCGTTATTGTCCGTGGCTAATAATCTAAAAGATATTAGCACAGCCACTATGATTGCTAGAAATAGGAGTTTTTTTATATTGCTCATGATTTGTTTTAGAGAAAATCAAAAGATACCAAAAATCGGTATCTTTTGATTGGTGTTTGCTTAGTTTACGTTGATGACGTAGTCAGTAGTGAAAACTTTACCTTTGTGCTGGAATTGAGTAAAGATTTTGTATGTTCCTGGCTCGGGGAAAGTGGTTGAGAAATCAATAGTATCAGGCTCTCCTACATGTCCTGCGTGTTCTCCCGAGCTCATGTCCATTCCTTCCATCATCATTCCTTCTGCATGAGTATGAATGAAATCAAGCGTTCCTTCTTTGATTATTACACCATGCCCCATTGCTCCTAAGTAAGATTCGAGCTGTACTTGCTCATCAATATTAGAGTCAGAGACAGTAAGTCCATAATCTAACTGAGCTCCTGCTCGGGGGGTGCTTCCAAAAAAGTAATCTATAGTTAATCCTCCAGAGGTTTTACTGGTCGCTGTATCTACAGTGGGTGACTGAGGTTTATATTTCATTTGATCTCCCACAATGACGTCTACGCTAACAGTGACAGGAAGTTTTTGTGGATTCTCTGGAGTTGGAGTAAAGTCAGGAAATAGTCGGTATGGACCATCAGTAGGGAAGGTTACATTAACAGAGAACTCGCCAGTTTGCTGGTTGAAATCAGGATGCAAGTGCTGAAAGTTTTGTAGATCTTTTCTTATTAGAATAAAGTGCATCAGCTTTTCGTGGGCAACTGTAAAATCTTTCACGACCTCTTTTTTATCGTTAACGATTTTATAGCTGATTTTTGTTGATTGTCCCGGTCTGATATTGCCGGTGTCAGAAGTTACTTGTACATCGTAACCGCGATGGCTTTGCGCTACCGGTTGCCCAGAGCTGTCGTGGCCCATCGCTGCATGATCTACTGTATTAGCATTTTCAGGAGCATTACCTTTTTGAGCTGATACTGCATAGTAAACAGCGCCTGCTATTAGTACTACCCCGAGTGCAATATAGGGAATGTATTTTTTCATAGGTTTAGAGTTAATAATAAATTATTTTTGTAAATCGCCAATGTAGTATTTTTCAAGGATAGATCGTGCATTGGCAGAGTGGGGAGTACCAGAACCTTGTGGTCTGGTTTCAAAGTATGTAGTTGCATCTGTACCGCAACCATCATAGATAACATGTCCACCTGGATGGGTTTCAGTAAAGCTGTCAGGAATCTCATATACTTTGCCATGGATTACCATCCAGCAAAGAGGGCTAGAATCTCCATTGTCCCAACTTTCAGGTCCATGCTTTCGTACTTCTTCCATGGTGTAAGTTTTTACGTTGGGGTTGCTTTCAGGAGTCGGAGTATTTGCAGCTTTATTAGAGTTATCTTGATTTGAAGTTGGTGAGTTGTTCGTGTTTGTAGTTTGAGCTGGGTCGTCTTTACGGAAGTAAATAACAACACCAACTATGGCAAGGACTATTAAGATTAGAATGATGACTTTTTTCATTGAGTAGTTTACGTTTAGTTAGCGAGAGGTTCAGGTGATTTGTTTTTATTAGCTTTGATAAACTCAAGTATCTTGGCTTCGTCATAAGCGGTTAGTTTTTCAAGTCGTGTCCATGCTGCTAGAGCAATTGGTGCATCATTTGCAGCTCGGGGAGTTACGATGACACTGCCTGGATTAGCTTTGCCAATAGCTTCTAACTTTACTTTCGTCTCAGGGTCAATATCTTTATAGGATATCCAGATACCACCATGTTCCAAGTTATGAACTAACTGTTTATCTGGCAACTCATTTTGGTACACACCCCACTCAGCCGGATTTGCTAAGTGGTCACCTGAGGTGGGTGGATTGGAGTTGTAAGGATCTGGTGTTTGCTCTAGCGGAATATGTTCTCGGCCTAGATTTTCAAAGCTTTCACCAACCTGCTCAGCGGAACTGTCACCACTAGTCTTTAATTCGCTTAGTTTTTGGTCAGGGAGTGATAATACGATGCCTATGCCTATTACGACAACAGCTATCGCACCAATGATAATAGGTTTTTTCATTAATTTAAAGTTAATATCAAAAAGTGGGCGTAGGAGATACGTCCATGGTGTGAGTATATATTAACTTCAGGAGAGCAGTATTCTTGCCGTTTTTCTTATAAATTGATGCGGCGATATATTGGGCAATACCAATGACTGTCCCGAACTGTATATTTCAGGACCAGTATAAACATAAAAAGTATTTGCAAAGGAAATATCCAAAGCGTTGCTATAAGGCTTTTGTGTAATGACACTATTTGTATTGAGAGAATTATCACCCTGACAGCATTCTTGGATGTCAAAATTTTGCATAACTGATGCTGGGGTATGTGAGTGCTCCGAATCAGCATGAGTAATATTTTGTAGACAAAAATGCCCAGCTGCTAATAAGAAGACAGAGGTAAGTAAAATAGGTAGTATTTGATTGATTTTTTTGATCAGAATACTCATATATTTAGTATAACAAACCTAAATGATAGCCTCAATCATAAAAAATAGACTTCAATAAAAATACGACCCAAATGGGTCGTATTTTCTTGTCGACAGTCCGCAGCATTTAGCGACCCTTCCGAGTCACTCGATACTGCGGACTGTTGGTAGCGCTACGGGGAATCGAACCCCGATTTGCTGGATGAAAACCAGCTGTCCTAACCATTAGACGATAGCGCCAAAATCATCAAATCATTAAATTTAACCTTCATACTTTAACACATATTTCAGCTTTTGACAAGCCTTTGACAGAAACTTTTGGAATTTGAAGTTCCCGGGCGAAGCTGTTAGTCTAAAAGTAATGAATAAGGTGCAAAGGAAAACAATCCGATTCAAATTTACTACCCCAGATGTTCAGGTACGAACTATATATGCAGTACACAATATCCGAGTCGTAGCCCCTGAGATACCCAAGGGAGATTTAACATTTTCAGCAAGGATTAGACATCCTTGGGGTTTGCCAATCGTTGTGTTTGCATTAATAGTGGGCTTGGGTGGTGGTTCTTATGTAACTTGGGTGACAAAATTCGGCAAAGCAGATTTAGAGCAAAATCAGGTCGAACTGAATCAAGCCACATCTACCGGCTCAATAAGCAAGCAATGGGTTAAACCATTGGAGTTTAGTTCCAAAGATTTAAATATTGTTGCAGACATGTTGCCAGTTTTGATTGAAGAATCACGACATATTCCAACTGCACAAGAATTGGCAAACCAAAACCGCACAAAAAAATTAAAGCAATATTTCCAGAAACGTAATTCACCATTTGTTGATGATAAAACAGTAGAAGCTTTCTTGAATGCTAAAAACATGAAATTAATGATTGCTATTTCATTTGTGGAAAGTACAATGGGTCAAAAGTGTTACTTCCATAATTGTAGTGGTATTGGTGGTACGCCACCAAACTTGCGCAAGTATGAGAGTTATGCAGATTGGGTGAAAGATTTTGACGCGCTTCTAGAAAATAGATACAAAGGGTTACCGGTTGAGGATTTTATGGGATTATATGTTCAGCCAGGCAGCCCAAATTGGATAAATGGTGTGAAGCAAATCCTCGCCGAATTAAAAGAACAGGGAATAGAGTAATTTTCGCTTGCCCGCTTGGGAGATGTTACACAAGTTTTTTGTGGTGGCTCAACATTGACAAAGTTTTTACAGGTGAGTATGATTAAAACATAAACCCCCTATAGGGGGGTATGGAGATGCTGTGGGTACAGAGTCAAAAAAACTGAAAACTAAAAATAGACAAGATGTTATTAAGCGTTTGCGATATATAGAAGGGCACGTTCGTGCTGTTGCGACAATGATTGATGAAGGTGCTTATTGTATGGATATCATCAATCAAGGCCATGCAATAATTGAAGCAATGAAAAAGGTTAATAACTTGGTACTGGAAGGTTATTTAGGGGAGTGCGCTATTGATGCCAATAGTGCTAGTGTTTCTAAGCGTAAAACCGCCATCGCAGAGTTAGTTAAAATATATTCAAAGAAATAATTGAAAGGAAATCAGACAATGGAAAATAAGATGCATAACGTAATAATTATTGGTTCAGGGCCAGCTGGTTTAACAGCAGCGTTATATGCAGGTCGTGCTGAGTTAGAGCCACTTGTCCTTACTGGACTGCAACCAGGCGGGCAACTGACCATCACTACTGATGTAGAAAATTTTCCTGGATTCCCAGAAGGGGTTCAAGGTCCAGAGTTAATGCAAAAACTGACGAAGCAGGCCGAAAGGTTTGGCGCAAATATTTTGCAGGAAAATGTGGTCAGCGTGGACTTATCTACTAAGCCTTACAAGGTAAAAACTGATGCGAGTGAATATCAAGCAAAAAGCATAATCATTGCAACTGGCGCAGAAGTAAAATGGTTAGGCCTAGAAAACGAAACTCGTTTACGAGGGAAGGGTGTGACTGCTTGCGCAACATGTGATGGGTTCTTTTTTAAAGATCTGGATATTTTAGTGATTGGCGGTGGGGACAGTGCAATGGAAGAAGCTCTGTTTTTAACGAAGTTTGGTAAAAGTGTGACCATTGTTCATCGTCGTGATGAATTCAAAGCTTCAAAAATTATGCTCAAGCGAGCGCAAGAAAATCCAAAAATTTCCTTTATTACAGATGTAACTATTTTGGATATCCTTGGCCAAGATTCCTTTGCGGGCATTCGAATTAAAGACAACAAGACTGGTGAAGAGCGTGATATAGTCGCGCAAGGTTACTTTGTAGCCATTGGTCATACTCCAGCAGTACAAATTTTTAAAGATGCTGGTATTGAGTTAGATGAAAAAGGTTATATCGCTCAAAAACATTTCACGCAAACCAATATCCCAGGCGTGTTTGTGGCGGGGGATGTACATGATCATCGATACCGTCAAGCGGTGGTGTCTGCTGGGGAAGGTTGTAAAGCGGCGCTAGACGCAGAAAAATATTTAACTCAAAACGAAAATGAATAATCCATTTGAATCGGCTAAAGCCCAGTTAGATACTGCAGCACAAATAAGTAACGCAGACATCAATATTGTAGAACGGTTGAAAACCCCAGATCGATACATTGAGGTTGCTATTCCTGTTCAAATGGATGACGGCATACAGCGCATCTTTTCTGGATTTCGTAGTCAGCATAACAACGCGCGCGGTCCGTATAAAGGCGGAATAAGATATCATCAAGATGTTAATTTGGACGAAGTCCGAGCGCTTAGCTTTTGGATGACTTTTAAGAATGCCGTTGTAGATGTTCCATTCGGTGGTGGGAAGGGTGGTATTATCGTTAATCCTAAAGAACTTTCGCAAGAAGAATTAGAACGTTTGAGTCGGGGCTATATGAAGTTAATGTGGCGTAATTTTGGGCCTGAGCTTGATGTTCCAGCGCCAGATGTAAATACAAATGGTCAAATTATGCAGTGGATGCGTGACGAATTTGAGCAACGTTCTGGTACCAACGCGCCAGGTGTAATTACTGGCAAAGCAGTTGAAAATGGTGGTAGCGAAGGTCGGACAGAAGCGACTGGTTTTGGTGGAGGTTTTGTATTGAGAGAAGCCGTATCTGCTGGTTTAGTTCCAGGTGTAACAGCAGAGAGTGGTCGTAAGACAATTGCCATTCAAGGGTTTGGTAATGTAGCAACCTATTTCGCAGAATATGCGCAACAACTTGGTTTTAAAATTGTGGCTTTGTCTGACAGCAAGGGTGGTGTATATAATGAAAACGGAATTGATATTGCTTCTGCAGAGGCTCATAAAAAAGCTACTCACTCCTTGAGCGGTTTAGAAGGCACAACAGATATTACCAACGAGGCTTTATTAGAACTTGATGTTGATGTGCTAGTCCCAGCAGCGTTAGAGAACGTTTTAACAGGAGATAACGCAGGGCTGGTTAAAGCAAAGTTTATTTTGGAAATGGCTAATGGTCCAACAACCCCAGAAGCAGATGTGATTTTTGCTCAAAATGGCGTGACAGTTGTTCCAGATATCCTGGCGAATAGTGGTGGGGTTTGCGTGAGTTATTTTGAATGGTATCAAAATCAGAATAATGAAAGATGGACTAAAGAAGATGTTTTAAAAAAGTTAAATGAGCATATGGTCACTGCCTTTAACGCAGTTCGTACTGCTCAAGAAAAATATCACACGACTTTAAGGACTTCTGCGTATGTAGTAGCTTTGGAGCGGTTAACGCAAAAAATGCAAAAAAATTAATTTACCAGTTTACCTATATGGTTGGTACTGCACCACTAGAGTGATATAATTAACTTATATGTATGACTGTATTATTATTGGGGCAGGTCCAGCAGGGATGACAGCTGGGATTTACACTGCTCGTCGTAAACTAAACACTTTGGTGCTCGCTAAGTCTATCGGTGGGCAAATGATTTGGTCGGCAGATGTAGAAAATTATACTGGGTTTTCTATGATCACTGGCGCAGATTTAACTTTGAAGTTCCAAGAGCACCTGGCTTCTTTAAAAGAAGACTTAGAAGTAAGACTGGATGTAGAAGTGGTTAGATTGGATAAAAATATTACTAGTTTCGTTGTGGAAGATAAAGCGGGTAATGTTTATTACGCAAAGTCAGTGATCGTCGCTTCTGGCAAGAACCCGAAGCCTTTAGGAGTGCCCGGAGAAGAAAAACTTTTTGGTAAAGGTGTAGCTGTGTGCGCAACATGTGATGCTCCTTTATACAAAGGTAAAGATGTTGTTGTGGTGGGCGGTGGTAATTCAGCAATGGATGCTATTCTTTCTTTAGCTAAAATTGCTCGAAATGTGTATGTTATCAATTTAACTAGTGATTATGCAGGAGAAGATTTAGTTAAAAATAAAATTATGTCTTGTCACAATGTTAAGACATACCATTCCTCCAAGGTCACAGCAATTATGGGGGAAACACATGTTACTGGTATTAAGTTTCAAACATTAGGTCAACCAGAACAAGAATTGTCGGTCAGTGGGGTATTTGTGGAAATTGGATATGTTCCTAGCAATGATTTTGCCGATATCTTGGAAAAAAATGAAGCTGGCGAGATTAAAGTTGATCAAAATTCTCAAACAAACATACCAGGAATTTTTGCAGCTGGGGATATTAATGATGCATGGGGAGAGCAGATTATTATCGCAGCGGGAGAAGGGGCAAAAGCTGCAATGGCAGTGAGCAATTATTTTACTAAATTAAATTAAATAGAAAAATATGCATGGAGAAAGAGAAGAATCATTAGAGGAGTTAGTGGAGGGGGAAAATAATGTTTTGGAATTTTCAACCAAGGAGCCGTTAGTTGAACATGCGATTGAACATATCTCTGGTAAGGTTGGTACCCATAAACGTTCATTGTATGAACTCGGAGAACTTGGCTATGATAGCTTGCTAGAGGCAAAATCCGGCTTGGCAGAACTACGAAAAGACAAAGAAGAAATTTTGGATAATTTGAATAGGCATGTGATGTTTTCTGTCGTCGGCAAATTAAAAGACAAGCTATTCAACCAAGGCGCGGAAGTGAAGCGACTAACAGACTTGGAGTTAAAAATTCATAAACTAGAAAGTGCTGTTAGGTTTACTCAAGCAACAGAACATTTGCAGAAACAGGAACAGGCAGGAAATTCATCCCATGAATTTAAAAAAGCGGCATAACTTAAAAGGCTCGTTAAGAGTCTTTTAAATTTATTAATTTAGTTGTTCACACGTTCTACGTAAGTGCCCCCGTCTCTGGTGTCAATCCGAACAGTTTCTCCTTCTTTGATAAACATTGGAGCATTTACCACTAACCCAGTTTCTAGGGTAACTGGTTTAGTAATGCTTCCGCCAGAGTTGCCTACAACGCTTGGAGGAGCTTCGGTAACTTTTAAGTCTACTTTAATAGGTAATTCGATTGATACTGGTTTGCCGTTGAATCTTAAAACAATTACCTTAGTCCCTTCCTTTAAAAATGGCTCTTGTTCTGCAGTAACTTCTTTCTCAAAATCTAAAGTTTCAAAAGTATCATTGTTCATGAAGTGCGTTCCACTTTCATCAGCATACAGGAAGTTTGCATTCTCACGAGTCACATCTGCTTCAATGACTTTTTCGCCGAACTTAAAACTATATTCTAGGACTTTGCCGGTAATCACATTGCGTAGTTTGGCTTGCATAACTGGCTTGCGTTGCGCTGTGCGCATACGGTTAGACCAGATGACTTGCATTGGCTCATTGTTCATCAGCACAATAGCGCCGAGTTTTACATCGTTTAAATCCATATTATATCTTGTTAATTGCTGATAAAGAAATACCTCTGGCTAAGAAAACTATTCGGAGCTCAGCTGCCCGTTGCACAAGCAACGATGGCAGCGTGCGAAGCTAGTTTTCATGACAGAGGTATTTCTTTATATAACTTAAGGAGCTACGAAAGGAAGTAGCGCCATGTGACGAGCACGTTTCAGTGCGGTTGTTACCATGCGTTGGTGTTTAGGGCAGGTGCCTGTGCGACCATGCGCTAGAATTTTAGCATGTGGGGACATAAAACGACGAAGTGTTTGACCGTCTTTGTAGTCTACTGTGCTAATCTTGTTTGCGCAGAAGTAGCAAACTTTTTTTACTATAGGAGCATTGTCTCTATTATTCTTATTATAAGCCATAAATGTTAGTTGTAGAATTTTTAGAATGGAATATCTTCAACACTGATGTCCTCGCCACTGCCTTGTTGAATGGTTGGGAGTTCTTCGGTGTTGTTAAATGAATTATTGATGTTATCAAACCCGTTGTTTGAGGCAAAATTATTATTCTCAGCAGTGTTTGGTCCAGTTTGTCCGTTACCACCCTGTCCACCATCAAGCATAATCATATTGTCACAGACAATCTCGGTGCGATTGCGTTTAGTGCCATCTTGGGCATCCCAAGAACGGGTCGCTAATCGACCCTCAATGTAAACGCGACGACCTTTCTTTAAATACTGGTTGGCAATTTCAGCCAATTTTCGCCACAGTACAACATTGTGATACTCAACTTGTTCCACTTTTTGCCCGGTTGCTTGGTTGGTGTAAACATAGTTAGTAGCAAGTCCTAGCTGACAAACATTGGCGCCATTTGTAGTCTGGCGGAGTTCGGGGTCGCGGGTTAAGCGACCAATTATCATAACTTTGTTAAGATCCATAGGATTAAATATTATTTAGTAATATCTTCGTTTAAGGCTTTTTCAATTTCGTTATCAAGCACTTCTTCGGTCACTACGGTTTTTGGTTTGCTAGTTTCCGTGATTTTTGGTTCACGGGTAGATTGAGTTTGTTGTACCTCTGGGTTGTTGATTCCACTCTCTTTTGCCTTATCAGCCTCAATAGCTTCTGGTGGACGATTGCGATTCATCTTTGCCTGGACTTCTTTATCACGCTCTAAACGAACTAAATGCTCATCCAAATTGACTATAATGTGACGGATGATCGTTGCTTTTTGCGTGCGGATTTTGGCATCCAAAGAATTTACACCACTACCTTCAGAGGTAAAAGTAATAACTCCATAGTGACCATTGCGAGTTTTTTTGATAGGATAGGCAAGTTTTTTCTTTCCCAATTGTTCGTGGGTAATTTCTGTGCCACCGTTATCAGTAACGAACTGCTCAATTTCTTGCGCAGTATTAGGTATCTGGTCATCAGATACACTAGATGCGAGGATGTACATAAGTTCATATCTCGGCATAAGGATTGTCTCCTTATCTCTATTCCTCAAAGAAATAGAGAATATGTTAATTATTTACATCTTAGTAAAAGTTTAAGCCTTAGCTGATTGTTTTTGATGAGCTTTTAGCTTTTTGACTTGCTCTTCAAGATTGCTTACACGTTTTTGGAGCTTTATTACATCTTTACTGAAGGCATCGCTGTCTTCTTTATCGCGTTTGGCGTAACTCTTAAGATCTTTTCTGATGTCTTCAAGTTCCACTTCTACTAAGCTAAAGCGTAGATTCATTTTTTGTCCCAGGTCGTTGATCTTGGCTTCAAGCAAATTTGTTCTTTCTAGCAAAAGTGTAAACTTTGCGTCGAAGTTGCTCTCTAGCTTTTTCTCAAAATCGTCTAGCTTTTTGCTTAATATTTTGTCTAGATATTCAGTTGTAAGAGGTGTACCCATAATTTTATGGTTTTCTGGGAAGTCTCCCTTAATTCTTAACAACAATATCTTAAATCAGCTGAGCTCAAAAAAACTTAAACTTTTATTCAAATGTTCTTGAATTTTACCATTTATTCACAATTTTGACAAGTATTTAAAAAACACTTTTTTGAGGGTTTTTTGAACAATTAGCGATTAAAATGGAAGTGAACAACATCGCCGTCTTGCATAACGTATTCTTTGCCCTCCATCCTTAACCAGCCTTTTTCTTTAGCTTGTACGTATCCGCCAGCTTCTAGAAGTTTATCCCATTGAATGACTTCGGCGCGAATGAATCCTTGTTCAAAATCGGTGTGAATTACACCAGCAGCTTGAGGGGCTTTTGTGTCAGCTGGGCAAGTCCAAGCCTTGCTTTCTATTTCACCAGCTGTGATGAAAGTAATCAAGCCGAGTGTTTTGTATGCTGAGGAAATAATTTTATCTAAACCGCTTTCATTAAGTCCAAGCTCTTTTAAATACTCAAGGCGGTCTGCTTCTTCTAGTTGCGCAAGCTCGGTTTCCAGTTTTGCATCTACTATTATTACATCACCAAATTTGCCGCCAGAGTTGTCGGTAAGAGTGGAAGTGTCTATCTCTTTACCATCTTCAGCTTCGTATTTTTTACTGGACATATTGTAAGTCGCGTTGGCTGCTAACAAAAAAGGTTTTGTAGTTAGTAGCTGAACATCCTTAGAAGCAGATTTTTCTTCGTCCGTAAGCGCCACAGTATTTGCCATCTTGCCGGCTTCAAGAGTAGTTTTATATTTCTCCAAAACTCCCTGACGGATTTTTGCATCGCGGTCGCCAGATTTGACTGCTCGGTTGTTTGATTCAAGTCGTTTCTCAACATTTGCTAAATCTGCTAACTGTAGTTCAATACCAATAGTGTCTATGTCGCGCTTGGCATTCACTGAGCCGTTTACGTGGATTATGTCATCATCTGTAAAAAGGCGAGCGACCTCTAAAATAGCATCTACTTCGCGAATGTGACTTAAAAATTGATTACCCAAACCTTCACCTTTGTGAGCGCCGCTAACTAAGCCAGCGATATCTACGAATTCAATTGTCGTTGGCACAATTTTGGCAGATTTTTCTTGGACAGCAAGCTTCTCAAGGCGATCATCAGGTACAGCAACAACACCAACGTTTGGGTCGATGGTTGCAAAAGGGTAGTTCGCGGCTTCAACCTGCGATTTAGTGATAGCGTTAAATAGTGTGGACTTGCCTACATTTGGCAAGCCGACGATTCCGATTTGAAATGACATTAAACTAGTTTGTTAATTTTATCGTAAACTACGGAACGGTGCATAATTGCTAGTATTTTTATAGTTTTATGGTCCAAGTAAAAAATAACCCGATAATCACCAACTCGAAGTTTGCGGTAGCCTTTAAGAGATTTACGTAACGGTTTTCCGAATACTTCTGGTTCAGTCATTAAACGATTTTCTATGGCAATACGGATTTTGCTTTTCCAGACCACAGGAAGTTTAGCAATATCTTCCTGTAGCACTTTTGGATGGTAGGCAATACGAAAGTTCATTTCCATACTTGCTTATGAGATAGATAGCGGCCTCTAGTTTTTTGTCTTGCTTGGGCAATCTGGTCCCAAACCTGATCTTCTTCGATCTCCATAGCTAGTTCCAAAAGTCGTTCCGCTTTGGTAGCGGTAGGGATT
The DNA here is from genome assembly GCA_964477805.1 of uncultured Candidatus Saccharibacteria bacterium. Taxonomy (GTDB): domain Bacteria; phylum Patescibacteriota; class Doudnabacteria; order UBA920; family UBA920; genus UBA920. Next base: position 27,552 of record CAYZEK010000010.1, read on the forward strand.
TGGTCTCTTTGAGCCAATTTTTTAAGGGCTAAATTGACCTCGTCTGATACACTAACATTGATTCTGGTTTTAGAAGTAGGCATTAATTAGATAATTAAATAGTGTATCAAAAGTGTATCACTGATAACTTTACCTGTCAAGATTGTCTCTGCACTTGCGGTGGGGGAGGGAACTCAGACCGTTTGTGAATTTTTTTGTTCGTTGGATTTGACTTCTTGACTGCCCAAATCCAGATATCTCCACTTGTGCGTAAAAATATGAGAAGCGCTAATCCAGCCGTTGCTTCTTTAAGTTCCCAAGCTATAGTAAAAACTGATGTGAAGGCTGAAATCCCAATTACAATACCAAACCGAACAAATGACTGGATTTTAAATATGTAAAATTTTTCTGGGTTCGTTCTTGTGCCACCTAAAATTAATAGCTCGTTTGCAATAAAACCAATCGTAATAATATAAAACCATGACCAATTGACCATGCTACCATTAAACATTGCAAAGATAATATAGGTAGAAACTGGCCATAGTAATAAAATCACCAGTAGAAGTTTCAATAGTTCCCGTAGTGAAGATAGTTTGTTAAACGTTTGCCATAATAACCAAACTAGCGTAAGAAGTATAAGAGCGCTTCCTTCAAGCCAAAACAAAAATATAATGTCTGTATTGTCCCAACCTCTAAATAAAACATTGTAAAAAGAGTATGCGTTGAAGATTAGTATCGAAACAACCCACCAAATAGCCCTATTTTCCTTCATCGTTTTATTTCAAATTTAATACCCAATTTAATTCTATTGTAACTTTTTTGGGTGCGTTTGGCTAGGATCGTCATTTTTGGGATTGGCCCATTTTTACTTGTCAAACCACCTCGGGGGGGGGTATTATT
>CAYZEK010000011.1:0-27177 GCA_964477805.1 uncultured Candidatus Saccharibacteria bacterium
TTGCTGTTGCCCGCCAAGTAATGCCTAAAGAGGTAATGAATTTAACCGTTCATGATTATTTTGCAACAGCATTCAAAGAAAAAGAATATGCCTTAGATAAGCACATCAAATCCGTTCTAGAGGTTGTGCATTTAGGCTTATCGCAAGATGTATTTGGATCAAAGACCATTAAAGAGTTTTCTGGGGGTCAGCAAGCGCGCCTGTTGTTAGCTCACGCATTGATTCAAGAACCAGATATTTTACTCCTCGACGAACCAACAAATAATTTGGATCAACAAGGCATTGAGCATTTGACTGGGTTTTTAATGATGTACGAAAAAACTTGTTTAGTTATTTCCCATGATGCCGACTTCTTGAATGCATTTTCTGATGGAGTGTTATATCTTGATACATTTACTAAGAAGATAGAGCAATATTCTGGTAACTATTATGATGTAGTGGAAGAAATTAAAAAACGGATAGAACGAGAAAACGCTCAAAATGCTCGTATGCAAACTCAAATTAAAGAAAAGCGTTCTCAGGCTGAAGTATTTGCACATAAAGGTGGCAAGCTCCGCGCAGTGGCCAAACGCATGCGTGAAGCAGTAGAGGAAGCAGAGGAGAATATGGTTGACGTGCGCCGGGAAGATAAAACGATTCGGGATTTTGATATCCCGACGCAGGAATTTGATTCATTTTTTGACGGTAAGATTCTGGAATTAACCTCTTTGTCTGCTTTTAAAAATGGTTCAGTTGTCACTGCTCCTGTTGAGCAGGTTATTCGCAAAAATACTCATATTTTGATTTCTGGGCCAAATGGCATCGGCAAAAGCACAATACTAGAAAACATAGCTACAGCAACAGGAATAGGCTTTAAAATCGCTCCTGGTGTTCGTGTGGGCTATTATAAACAAGACTTTAGCAACCTTGATTTTACCCAGATTGGATTTGATGCGTTAAAAGAAGTAATGCCTCTTTTTGATGAGCATACTCTCCGTTCTACTGCCGCTGGGTTTTTATTAGATGGAAAGCTCTTGGGCACTCATATTGGTTCTCTTTCCGAGGGGCAAAAAGGCTTGTTGGCATTTTGTCGACTTATGTTGCAACAGCCTGGCCTGTTGATTCTAGATGAACCGACGAACCATATTAATTTCCGGCACTTGCCAGTCATTGCGCAAGCCTTACATAATTACGAAGGCGCAATGTTGATGGTTTCTCATGTCCCTGATTTTGTTGCTCAGGTGAGAATAGATCAGATCTTAGATTTAAATTCCCTCTAGTTTAATTTAAGATTAAATGTATTTAAAATTAAATATTTCTTTATTGACCAACGGAATGCCAATCTTTTGTTTAGCAGAAAATGGAATCACTGGATAAGGCTCTACCGCTAGTTTAATAGAATTGATTTGCTTAGCAACATTATTCTTTTTTAGTTTATCAATCTTATTTGCTAAAACTATTACACGCTTATTAAGTTTTTGTAAAAGTATCACCATTTGCTCATCTAATTCAGTTATCCCAACTTTTGCATCTACAATTAAAACAATCAATTGTTTGTGAGTTAAGTCAGGGTATGTTAAGTACCATTCTATGAGTTGCTGGAGGCGTATTTTATCTTTTAAGGAGCCTTGTGCATAACCATAACCAGGCAAATCCACTAAAAAAAACTTTTTGTTGATTAAATAAAAATTTATTGATTTAGTAAATCCAGGTGTTGCACTGGGCTTAGCTAAATCTTTTTTAGAGGTGAGTGTATTTATGACGCTTGATTTTCCCACATTTGAACGACCTATGAAGGCAACATGTTCTAAGTCTTGTACGGGGATATCGTCTTCAGTTGTAACCCTGGCGATTAATTGAGCGGAGGTGAGTTTCATTGGGATACTATATTTAAGTATAAGGTTAAATAACGGAGAGGTTGTGAAAAAGAAGTAGCATATTACTACTTCTTTTTGTCTTTTTTGGGTTTCTTTTTTTCTTTCTTCTGGGCGTTATTGCCTTTAGCCATAACTTTGAAAATTAATTGTTATTGTCTATTAGAGCTATTATAGCATATTTTGGATGAAATACACCAAAACTATTAGCTGATGCTACTTTCTCTGAGTTGCTTGAATAACAGTTATGAAAGTACTACACTAGAATTAATGGGGGGCTTATCTAAGAATTTAAGAGTCAAAATATGCCTAAATATACAACCACACTTTTGAGTCATGAACAAATTGCTGAAGGGACAATGGCTTTTCATTTTGTTAAACCAGAACAGTTTTCGTTTGTGGCAGGACAAAATGTAGATATGTTTTTAATCAACCCTCTAGAAACAGATGCTGAAGGTAACAAGAGAACTTTTTCTCTGGCATCGACCCCGACTGAGGATCGAATAACCATAGCAACACGTATGCGTAATACAGCATTTAAGCGAGTACTTGGATCTTTAAAGCCTGGTGAGAGTGTTGAGCTCGACGGACCCTACGGAGATGTCATGTTGCACAATAACGTGGAAAAGACCGCTGTGTTTTTGGCTGGTGGCATCGGTATAACCTTGTTTAGAAGTATGGTCCTTGATGCAGATCAAAGACATCTGGCTCACAAGATATTTTTATTCTACTCAAATCACCGTCCCGAAGATGCTCCATTTCTAGAGGATTTACAAAATATCCAAAACCCCAATTACAGGTTTATCGGGACGATGACTAATATGGAAAATTCTAAAGCAGAGTGGACTGGGGAGACAGGTTATATTAATAAAGCCATGCTTGAGAGGTATTTGCCAGACTTAACTACGCCAATATACTACATTGCCGGTCCACCAAAAATGGTTTCCTCCCTAAAAGAAATGTTAATCACCGCTGGAGTAGACACAGACAATATCAGGATAGAAGAATTTGCAGGGTATTGATAGAGTAATTGTAAAAACTTTTGTGCTAGTGGTATTCACCTTAAACCCTTGATTTAAGAGGGTTTTAGTATTGACAAAACATTAAATTTGTGATATTATGGTGAAAGTTTAAACACAGTTGAATAGGGGGAAACGATGAATTATTTAGAACATGTGAGAGGGTTGGCTTACGCTAACATTGAAGGTTTGGAACCTGTCTCTGATCATCCTATTGAGTCGCTATCAGCGCTTGATTGGGATGTCCAGGTCAGTGATGAGCCGATTGATCAAGCAAAGTTGCTCCAGATTAATATTAATTTGGAACCAACTTATTGCTTGGGCCGGGCGGCAAAAGCAGCTGCTTTTGTTGAAAAATGGTTTCCGAAATCAGAACTGCAGTATGCAGAAGTTTTGGAAGACAGTTTGCGCAACACGATGCTTGATGTGATCAAACAAGAGCCTTTACAAGAAAGCATGCTCGCCGAGCTCCTTTCTTACGAAGACCCTCATGCAGTGATCGTTGTTGACGGAGTACAGTTTGATCCGATTTCTGTTCAGTTGGGAATGCCAGTTGTTCATCCGAAAATCGGCGTACATGAAGTTTGGTGTGGGTTTACTGCCGACTGGCTCATAGAAAATGCCAAGTTTGCAGAGAATCCATCAGAAAAGTTAGGCTTTTTGTATCATGCAGAACAAATGTGTCCTGACAAAGCATATCTTTTTGAGGCTACATCAGCTATTTTTATAGCTGGAGCTGGGTTGTCATCTTTTGCAAAGTTTGATCTACAACGGGCAATGGCTCTCCGGCCAACGGCTCGCGGGTTATTTACTTTGTCATTGATGGGTGATGTTGAAAGCAAGGCCAGGTTTCATGAAGTTTACCCTGCAGAGTTATTCCGCCTGCTGGAACAGGAATTGGAGGAAACGAAGCATGTCAGATCAAGATCAGAATAGCTTGAACAAGGAAAGATTTGATGAGATCATGCGCTTGCTCAATGAGGAAGATCGGAAAGTTGTACAACAACAATTTGATCAGATTCACAGGCAAGCAGTTCGGGCGGCGATCTCACAAGTCATGGCGCGAAATAATTCGCATAACATTGGCCCGCATCTTGGCGGGAAACCCAAGAAATCATAGTTCGTAATGAATTATGAACAAAGCGACAGTCATATGGCTGTCGCTTTTTTTTTGCAATTTATATCTTTTGACGACCCTTCCGAATCACTGATGTTTAGAACATTTGGTAGCGATACGGGGAATCGAACCCCGATTACGTGGATGAGAACCACGCGTCCTAACCATTAGACGATATCGCCGGATATTTTTTTAGCTTCGTATAGTTTAGCAAAACTGAGTCAGTTTTTCAATAGGGATTTGCAAATTACACAAAAAATTGGCATTATAAGTTTATAATCAATTTTCAATGAAATTTATTTTTATAATACTTGGTTTTTTGGCTTTACTAGCTGTTAGTTGTCAAAATGTAGAGCTTAAACACGAAGTCCCTACATCACCAAAAGAAAGTTATGAGCAACTGCCACGCTAGGTGATCATTCATTTTTAAATCATAATTACCTGTCATACTCCTGAAGTATTGATCAATTAGGAGTTAGGAGGAAAATTCCATTTTGAATTTGGAATTATGATGTGCCTGAGAATCATCAAAAAAACTTTGCAAGTGTAATGCAAAGAGGACTCTTCCTAAGGAAGAGGTTCCGCTGTAGTTTAGCGGTCAGGGATTCGTGACCCCTTGTCATAATTTCAAAAAATCGACCACCCTTTCTTGGTGAATCGGGTGGTCTTTTCTATTCTTGGACAATTGGTTCCTGTGCTATTGATTCTGCATTTCTTTCTGCTATTTCTGGGAGTTGAATTTTTGACACTAATTCTGCAAAGTCAGGTAAGTCTGCTACAGAGGTAATCCCCAGTTGTTGTAAAAATTCTGTGGTAATTTGATATACAGAACCCCTGGCATCACTCGGGTTTGGGATTTTCTCGATCAAACCTCTCATTAACAAAGCCCTCAAACTGTACTGTGAATTAACACCACGGATTGACTCAATTTCTGCTTTAGAAATAGGTTGGCGATAGGCGATAATTGCTAACACTTCCACCGTTGCCTCAGTTAGCGATTCGCGCAGATCAGCGTTTAGGAAATTTTTGACGATTTCTGAGTTAGTGCTGTTTGTGGCCAATTGATAACCATCTGATGCATCTAGCAACACGATACCGCTATTAGTGTACTTTACTGATATTTGCTTGATAGCTTGCTGTACTTCTCCATCCGAACCATTACTAAATTTGACTAGTTGTTTTAGGCTGAGTGGCTTGTTTGAGACAAATAATAAACTTTCAATTTTGCTAATCAATTCATCCATATAAAAATTATAACATTAATATTTTTTGGTTAGGAATTATTTTCTGGTTCAATGTTTTCAGAGGTACTGATCGAATATTTTTTTATTGTAATATCCATAAATAATGCATCTTGGTCAACAGTGAACATCTTTTGTTTAATCAATTCTAGTAAGGCTAAAAAGGTAATAATCACTTCTTCTTTATTTTTTGCTCCTGTGATCAAATCGCTTAATTTAGTTTCAATTTGGCTGGAGAGTTGAAGTTGTAATATAGTTATTTTTTCTTGAATTGAGATAGCCTCGCGGATTTTCGCTTTTGGCAAACTATCCAGTTCTTTTAATGCGTTCACCACAGAACTGATTGCTGTACGCAAAGTGGAACTATCTACTGTCGGATCTGGAAAAAAGTGAATACGTTGACTAAATACTTTTGCTCTGGTAAAACTTTGCAAGCCTCGAGAGTCTAATTCTTTAAAATATTTTGCCGCTTCTTTAAATTGTTTGTACCGCACTAGCTTCTCGGCAAGGTTTTCCTCTCCTTCTTCTTCAATAGTTTCCACTTCTAGGCTCGGTAGGATTGCTTTTGATTTAATGACTAGTAACTTGGCTGCAATAGTTAAATAATCAGCCAGGGCGGTGGGATTAACTTGTTCTAGTTGCTTGACGAATGCCAAAAACTGCTCAGTGACTTGAGCTAAAGAGATTTGAGTGATGTCCAGTTCTTGCTGTTCAATTAATGTAAGCAGTAAATCCAGGGGTCCTTCAAATTGTTGGAGTTTGATTTGTGTCAATTTTTTGGTAAATCCAGTTTGATATGCAAGTCTTTTAACTGTTTTTCATCAACTTCAGAAGGGGCATTCATCATCAAGTCCAGAGCAGAACCATTTTTTGGAAAGGCAATAACTTCGCGGATATTTGGTTCGTCTTCAAGAAGCATAAAGAAGCGATCTAGTCCAAAAGCACAACCACCATGCGGAGGAGCTCCGAACTCAAATGCTTTGATCATTGCACCAAACTTCTCGTCAACTTGGTCTTTACTGAACCCAACAATTTCAAAAGCTTTGTACATGACTTCTGGGTTAAAGTTACGGATCGCGCCAGAACAAAGTTCGTAACCATTTGCGACCATGTCGTATTGGTCAGCTTTGATTGTTAATGGATCTTCGTTGTTAAGAGCTTGCATTCCACCGATTGGCATTGAAAATGGATTATGCCCAAAGTCTATTCGCTTCTCTGTCTCATTGTATTCGTACATTGGGAAATCAACAATCCAAGCTAAAGCTATGATGTTGGGGTCTTTCAAGTTAAAATCATCCGCTAACTGAGAACGCAAATTTCCTAAAACTTTGTTAACGATAGTGCGATCATCAGCACCGAAGAAAATCATATCGCCAGTTTTGGCTTGAGTTTTAGAAATGATGGTGTTCATTTCTGCTTCTGTTAGGAATTTTGCAATTGGTGACTTAGGGCCATCCTCATTCATCGTAATATAAGCCAATCCACCAGCACCACTTTTTTTTGCAAATTCTGTTAATGCATCTATTTGACTGCGAGTTAAAGCACTGGCTCCGGGCGCACAAATGGCTTTAACACAGCCACCACTTGTTATTGCATTAGCAAAAACACTGAATTTTGTGTTCGTTAATTCCGGTGTTAATTCAATTAATTCCATTCCAAAACGCAGATCAGGTTTGTCGCTACCGTATTTCTCTATAGCTTCCTGGTAAGGAATGCGCGGGACAACACCATTCAATAATTTTTTACCAGCAAAATCTGTTACCAAAGAAATTGCCAAAGGTTCTATTTCTGCGAAAACTTCTTCACTGGAAGTAGCGAATGCCATTTCAAGGTCAAGTTGATAAAATTCACCAGGATGGCGATCGGCCCGGGGATCTTCATCACGAAAACAAGGGGCAATTTGAAAATATTTAGGTAAGCCTCCAACCATTAATAATTGTTTAAATTGTTGTGGGGCTTGGGGAAGGGCATAAAAAGTCCCAGGGTGGAGTCGTGATGGAACGAGAAAATCCCTCGCACCTTCCGGACTACTGGAGGTCAAAATTGGAGTTGTCACTTCTACAAAGTCGCGATCATGCATATATTTCCGAATTTGTCGGTTAAACTCGTCACGACGACGCAGGCGATTTTGCATTTTTTCTCTTCGTAAATCTAAAAAACGGAATTTTAAACGCAATTCTTCATTGACTTCAACTTGGTTGTTGATTGGGAATGGAAGTGCCTTTGATTTATTTAAGATTTCTAAGTGTGTAACTTTTAACTCTACCGTCCCAGTAGGAAGGTTTTCATTTACTAAACTAGCATCACGTAGAATCACAACGCCAGTAGCTTTAATAACAAACTCGTCACGTACAGTCCCAGCTAGTGCAAAACTTTCTGATTGCTCTGGGGAAATTGTTAGTTGGATAATGCCGGTGTGGTCACGAAGGTCAATAAAAATTAAGCCACCGTGATCTCGGTAGTTTGCTGTCCAGCCTAAAATTTGAACTTCGTCACCGATTTTATTTAAAGCTTCTAGGGCTAAGGTTCTTTTCATAAATTGAGAATAAATCTTGATAATTATAGCAAAAACTAGAAATTCGGGCAAAAATAAAAAGCCGGGATAGAAATCATCCCGGCTACGTCTCGAATTTGTTTCAGTTTTTTGCTGTCTGAAAAAGATTTTCCTCCTATTTTTTTAAAATTTGTGGGAGGGTTTCTAAAAACCGACCCTCCCAGAAAGCCGCGGTTTCCCTAGCGAATTACGCACCCGACTCGAATCCGATGCGTTGCCATAACCACGACCGAATCCATGATACCATTTCTGTTAGATTTTGTCAACCAGCGATGGTTCCAACAGAAAAAATAAAAACCCTTCTAAATATAGGAGAAATTACTATCCACAGACAAAAGCACGACCAGGTAATGTATAATTTATTTGAATGGATTTGAGTTCAGTTTAAATTCAAGAAACAAAAAGACAAATGCTGAAAAAGAAGATAGTACTTGACTTAGAAACCCAAAAATCTTTTGAAGAGGTTGGGGGAAGAGGTAAAAATAATTTACTCAAAATTTCAGTTTGCGGTATTTTTGATTATTCTACAAATCAGTATTCTATATTTGAAGAACATGAATTGCCAGTCTTAGCTTCCATATTGCAATCTGCAGATCAGGTTATTGGATATAATATCAAAAATTTTGATTTTGAGGTATTACAGCCATATCTGAACTTTAACATTCACACAATCCCATACTTTGATATTCTAGAGGAAATCCAAAAAGTCATTGGGCATAGATTGAAATTAGAATCAGTGGCACAAGGCACACTTGGTAGTGGTAAGTCAGGTAATGGACTAGAGGCTTTGCTTTATTACCGAAATGGTCGCATAGATCTTTTAAAAAAATACTGCCTTGATGATGTAAAAGTGACTAAGGCAGTTTACGAGTTTGCGTTAAAGCATCAAAAGTTGCTTTACAGAGATTATTTTAATGTCCGTGAATTACCTATTATTTGTTTGGAGCCAACCAGTCGTACAGGGGTTTTAAAACAAGAAGTTTTATTTTAATCCAAATCCGTGATTAATGATAAACAAGGCATATTGAAAACTATTCTACTAGCGCTAGTAGTGGGAATTGCTAGCTTTTTTTGTGTGGCTTGGGTTTTGGGACCAATATTTTCTGGAAGAATCATATTACCACAAAGTTTTGTCTTTGCTGGGCTGAGACGAAATAGATACGGGGTTAAAAAGGATGACGCTGAATCGCTGATCATTATTGCCTTAGTCGTTGGATTTGTTGGCGCCAGGTTATATCATGTTGTTTCTGAATTCACTTTTTATCTCCAACACCCCATCCAGATATTTGAAATTTGGAAGGGGGGGTTAAGTATTTATGGCGCCGCACTAGGCGGAATATTAGCAGTTTATTTTTTTGTGAAGTTTTACAAAAAATATTCGTTTTTACAAATCTTAGATTGGCTGACGCCTAGTGTCGTACTTGGTCAAATCATCGGTCGGTTTGGAAACTTTGCGAATTATGAATTGTATGGGACTCCGACCAAACTATTTTGGAAAATGTTTATACCTGTTCAGTTTCGGGTCCCTCCGTATGAACTCAATCAATTTTTTCACCCTTTATTTCTATATGAAATTGCTGGTAGTTTGGTGATTTTGGTGTTGTTATTGAGGCTTAGGCTTAAAACTGGGTATCTTTTCTTGTTGTGGTTATTCTTGTATAATATATTGAGGTTTTTTTTAGAACAGTTGCGAGTTGAGAGTGTTATTTATGGTAATATTCGGGTGAATGCACTTGTCTCATTAGTTCTTGTCTTGGGTGCTTTATATTTCTCGTACAAACTTTGGAATAGTAAACAAAATGATCAATCGGATCCACATTGTCATTAGCGTTGCGATCGCCACAGTCTTTATAGTGATTGTGCAGATTTTTGCCTCACCTTTGCCGGTGTTTCGGTTTTTGGTGCCAGCATTTATTTTGTATCTTTTGGCAGTGGCTGGTTATAACTATTGGTGGTTAAAATTTAATCAGCAATTCAATTTTTGGCTGTGGGTACGTACCCCTCTATTTTTATTAGCTTGGTTTGGGTTGTTTTTTATGATTCCATCTGGATTGGGTAGGGGACTGTTTTTGCTAACTAGTTTGCCGATTATTACCTTTTTTGAATCTTTAGTAGGTAACAACGGCCAACAATTGGGTTGGAACGAATTTTTGTTAACAATGATAGCTCTATTACTTAGCTTGTTTGGCTTTAGTTATTACTTTATGATTCCTGGGGTAATATATTTGGCATTAGTTTTTACTTCAGTGGTTGTAGTAGTCCGGGCCTCTTTTGAATTAGTACCCCATGAATCCTTGGTTAAGTGGGTTGCTGCTTTAGCGTTAGGGTTATTCACGACTGAACTTTTTTGGGCAGTCAGCTTTTTACCACTACATTATTCTGTTTTAGCGGTATTCGTTTTCAATGCTCTGTACGTTCTCTGGATAATTTATTATCATTATCTATATAAAACTTTAAGTCGCAAACAAATAACTTTTCATCTCATCCTCGCTTTAGTCTTAGCTGTGGTGATATTCATGTCTACCCCTTGGACCATTCAATCATAAACTTAAACATTCAATGAGTAAATTACGTATCTTCATAATTATCTTAATAGCAACCTTTTTTGCTTTGTTGATTCAGGTCATATTTGGTAATTTCATCTCTGCTCGATTATCAACTTTGCCATATTTACGTAATTGGGATTTATTTAACCCCCGGGCACCAATTGTGGTTACTAATCGAGAAACAGTCAGGGTGAGTGATTCTAGCGATGCCGTAGAAACAACTAATGCAGTAAAAAATAAATTGGCTACGGTTATTTATTATGATGGTACTGGCACAAACACTCATGTAGTAGTTAGTGGTGGTGCTGTAAATTGGACTTCTGATGGTTATTTTGTCTCCACAACGACGGCGATGGCTGTCCCCAACAAAACGTATGCAATTGTTTTAAACAATGGAGATATTTTTCCAATCAAGAATGCATATTTTGACACTGCTTCAAAATTAGTTATTTTAGAAACCGACGCGCGCGGTTTAGCGACCATTGAACCAGTGGATTCAAAGGAGCTTCGACCAGGGGAGAAAATTTTGATGGTGTTAAATTCCATCGGTGTTAACAAAACTACATTCTTAGAAAGCTATGTTAACAAGTTTGCCTCGGACCTGACAGGTTTGGGATTAAATAGTGATGAGGTTGGTAGAACGGTTGCTGTTCAAACAGTTGGCGCGTTAACCCCTGGACACGTAGCGATTAATTTAAGTGGTCGCCTGGCAGGGATATGGGATGGAAGTAGAGTAATTAGTACTGACGCAATTCGGGTTTTTGCTAATGATTTTTTTAAGAATAACAAACAAGTGATTCGCCCAAGCTATGGCTTTACTTATCGCGAGCTTTCTACTACTGAAGCTCGTGCTGTACAGCTTGTAGCTGGCGCGCAAGTTATTGGAATAACTCCTTTGGGTGTTGCATCTACTGCCAAGATACAAGTTGGGGATGTTATTACAGCAGTTAATGGCGTTAAAGTTAGTGATGATGATTTACTTGAATCATCCCTTGCTACTTTAGTTCCAGGCGAGACTGCAACCCTGACGATTTTCAGAAATGGTCAGACCCTCACTGCAATGATCGTTCCTAAAATTTTGGAGTGAGATTAAAAAAGCTTGGATATTCCAAGCTTTTTTGGTTGGTATTTAGTATTCGCGACGACCTTCCAGCGCGCGCGATAAAGTGATTTCATCAGCATATTCTAAGTCACTGCCCATTGGTAGTCCGCGCGCAATGCGGGTGACTTTGATGGAAGTCCCTTTTTCGTTATTATGTTTTTGCATAATTTTTGCTATATGCATAGCAGTGGTTTCTCCTTCCAGAGTTGGATTTGTCGCAATAATGATTTCTTGAACTTTTAAATCTTCAATTCTTTTTTGCAAATCAGTAATATTGAGTTGGTCAGCGCCAATTCCCTCCATAGGATTAAGGACTCCGCCCAGGATGTGAAATACACCCTTGAATTGGCCAGTTTTATCTAAAGCTAGGGCATCAAGTGGTTCCTCAACGATGCAAATTAGCGTGTGATCTCTGGCGACATCAGCACAGATACTGCAGGGGTCAGTCTCGGCCATATTATGACATTGAGAACAAAAGATGATATCAGATTTAAGATTGCGCACTGCCTCAGACAAGGCACTTACCTCTAAAGAGCCTTGTTTTAATAAATAAAAAGCAAGGCGTTGGGCTGTTTTCGGGCCAATGCCTGGTAGTTTACTAAATTCATTTATAACGCGCTCAAGCGAAGTAGGGAGTTTTAACACGGTAATATTTAGATTTCTTCTGGTTCGGCAGTTAAGGATTGCATAACAGCTTGTGGGCTTGTGTCGAATGCAGTCGTTAAATTACTGAAAGATGTTCGGGCTCCTTCAAAATGTAAATCTACATTACCAGTTTGGCCGTTACGATGTTTTTTAATCAAAATTTTCGCAATTCCAGTATCAGGAGCATCAGGTGCTTTATACATATCTTCACGGTAAATAAACATTACCACATCAGCATCTTGCTCAATGGAACCAGACTCGCGCAAGTCTGATAGTTGAGGCATTTTATCTGGTCGATTTTCTACGCCACGGGATAACTGGGACAGAGCCAAGACAGGGACATTTAGCTCCCGAGCCAATATTTTTAGTGAACGAGAGATTTCTGATACCTCTTGCACACGATTATCGGTATTGCGACCAGCCATGAGCTGTAGATAATCTACGATGATTAGCCCCAGCTTGTTTTCTGCTTGCAGACGACGAGCTTTGGTTCTGATTTCCATAATATTTCCACCAGCCGCGTCATCAATAAAAATAGGTGAGTCAGCTAAAATACCCATACCTTCTTGCAGGCGTTCAAAGTCATCATCTTCCAACTGTCCCGTTCTGATTTTCCAGAAGTCAATATCCGTTTGTGCAGCAAGTAAACGGTCTACCAGTTGATCTTTACTCATTTCTAAGGAAAAAATGCCCACTGGGGTTTTGGTGTGTACAGCAATGTAACGCATAATATCCAGAGCCAAAGATGTTTTCCCGACAGAAGGACGTGCCGCAAGAATTATCAAATCAGATTTTTGTAATCCCCCTAGTTTTTTATCCAATTCAAAGAATCCAGTTGGCAAGCCACGCAAACGGCCGTGATCCTTGTCTTTATGAAGTAGGTCAATGCGTTCAAAGGTTTCGTGCAACACATTGCTAATTGGGACAAAGTTTTGTTTTAAGTGGTTTTGCGAAATATCAAATAACTTCTTTTCCGCACTGTCTAAAATATTTTCAATTTCACCTTCTTCGCTAAAAGCCAAATTGGTAATTTCGCCAGCAGATTGAATTAGTCTGCGAAGTGTGCCTTTCTTGCGAACAATGCTGGCGTAGTAAGTGGCGTGCGCTGCAGATGGCACAGAGTTAACTAATGTTGCAAGGTATCCTGAGCCACCAACTTTTTCTGTTTGGTTTTTCTCGTCCAAATGGTTAGAAACAGTAAGTACGTCTATCGAAGTATTTTTTTCAAACAAAGCTAATACAGCATCATAAATCAAGCGATGGCGATAATCATAAAAATCATCAGAGATAAGCTGATCGGCAACTTTGATAATAGCGTCTCTGTCAAGCATTAAACAGCCCAAAAGAGCAGTTTCTGCTTCTAGATTTTGGGGAGGGAGACGGTTTATTGATGAGTTATTTTCGTTTGTTGCCATGGATTTTAGGGCTATATTTTTGACTTTTAGAGTCAGTGAAGTTATTGTAGCTGATTTTTTTAATTAATGATACTAGTTGACATTATTTATATAATATGATATAATAGAAAAAAATATTTGGCGCATCATACCGCTAAAAATAGTAGGATTAAGGAGGAATAAAATGTCGATCAACCATGAAGCTAATGAATTAGCTAGGTATATTGAGTACAAGAACTTCTATCTGCAGAAACTTAGGCGCCGCTTCGGAGGTATTCCAACCCTTCCACTGCTTACGGGCCCCAACGAAAGTGAAAGGGATAAAGCACTAGAAAAGTTAGTGACTTTGATAGGTGCTCAAGGAGCTGACCGACTAATAAGGTATTGGGAGAAGCGCATGAGACGAACACGCTTAATCGAAGCCTTGATTGACGGAGAGACATCGATAACGAAGCTACACAGTTTCTGTCGCAGCTTTCTCGAACACAATTTCTACATCTATTCCGATCTCGATGATGAGATTTTGCCTGAAGGATCGGCGGATCCATGTTTTGTTGGTCCACGAGAAATAGATCAAATGATTGGATTGGATCGCAGGTTGGAACTTTTGTCGGCCGCGATTTCTGATAACGATCAAAACCTGATATACTTCCATCTTCAGGAGGTGCTTTCCGTTATTGATAGCGAGATTACAGACTTGCTCTGGGAAACCCTCCCATAGTTTTCATTAAAGACTTTGCATAGAAATATGCAAAGTCTGTTTTATTTTTTATTTGTTTGTTGTCCGTCGTTTGTATCTTTAACCTCATATCCGAGTTTTGCGATTTCATCTCTGAGTTCGTCTGACTTGGTAAAGTCTTTATTATCACGGGCGACTTGGCGTGCTTCTAATAACGCCTTGACTTCTTGGGGGATTTCTTGAATTTCAGTTTCACTTAATCCTAAGCCAAAGACTTTATCATAAATTGATAGATTTTGTTTATCATTCCACGCACAAGCCAACGCTTTAGGAATATTGAGGTCGTCATTAATTGCTTGACTGAAGTTTGTTTCTTCAGAGATGTCTTCTTTGGTAATTGGTAGAGTGTTAACTTTCAGTTTTTTTACTGCAGATTGCGCAGCCTCCAGTGATTCCCATGTAAAATTGGCTTGTGTTTTGTAATGACTTTGTAAATACAAATAACGTAAATCAGCCCCAGTGAAACCCTTGTCTTCAATATCACGAAGCGTAAAGAAGTTTTGTTTGCTCTTAGCCATTTTTTCATCTGCCACTTGAAGATGTTCAACATGCATCCAATGCTTAACGAATGGCCCGAGTGGCTGTGACTGAGCAATTTCATTTGTATGATGGGGAAAGATTAAATCAACCCCACCAGTGTGAATGTCTATCGGCTGATCACTTGGCTTGTCATTAAAAGCTACTTTGTTTATTACCGAACATTCAATGTGCCAGCCTGGTCGACCTTTGCCTAAGACTTCATGTTCCCAAAAGATATTACCATCTGCTTCGGTATGTGCTTTCCAAAGAGCAAAATCACTCAAATTCTCTTTGTCATATTCATCTACTGCTACACGTGCACCAATTTTTTTACCAGTCAAAAACTTTTCGCCTACCAATGCCCCGTAGTCATGAAACTGTTTTTGATATTCCTCAATATTAAAATAAACGCCATCGTCTGCGTGGTACGCAAAACCTTTGCTGATAAGTTCTAAAATAAACTCTTGGATTTGCGGGATGACTTCTGAAACACGAATAAACTTAATGTTTGAGGTATCAATGTTCACAGATGCTAAATCTGCTAAAAATGCATTTAAATATTCAGTGGTATAATTGTGTAAATCTTCTACAGTAGCATCTTTCCCATACTTTGCGACCGCCCCCTTAATAGTTTTATCATCAACATCTGTGATATTCATGACATAGTTAACTGTAAAACCATCAAAGTTTAAAGCGCGGTAAAGTAGGTCAGCTGAGATAAAACTGCGCAGGTTGCCGATGTGAACATAATTGTAAACAGTGGGGCCACAAGTGTACATCCGAATGGTTTTGCCGTCCTGAGGTTGGAGCTCTTCAATTTTATGAGTCAGAGTGTTGTATAGTTGCATAGAATAGAACCAGAATGATAGGTGAATTGTACCAGAAAATCATATCTATGGAAATCGACACAGAACTGTTTCTTAGTTGGTTTTTAGCGTTTTGTGTAATGTTTTCAAATGTCTTGCTTTGAGTTTGTGTAGACTGCGAGTATCAGTATTTTTTTCAACAATTTCCGCTAAATGAACTCCGCCGACAAAGTGAGGGAGAAGGACATAATCAGCGCCCTGTTTGTATAAATCGATAGCCTCTTGCTCGTCACTAGCTGTCACAATTAGCTTAGCTTTCCTTTTTCCATTACGAAGTGATTCAATTAAGGAAATCGTGTCGTGGTAGTCTGGGATGGTGCAAATTATCATTCGAGCTTCAGGAAGATGTGCGACGTGTTGAATATATTCATCAGAAATATCCCCGCAGATTGCTGTAACATTTGCATGATTGTAGTGGCTAACAACGTCTGGGTTAAAATCAACTACAATGAATTGTTCTTTTTGACGTTTCAGACCTGCGACAATATGACTACCTAGGCGGTGTGCTCCGACTACCACTATGTGTTTTTTATACACAGCCTCACCAAGGTTCTCATCTGTTATGTTTTTCTGTCTTGACTCTAGGAGGTGAGCGATGCGGGCAATGATTTTTTCGTAAAGCTTGCTCGAGTAAAGCACCCCATAAGACGAAACCGCAATTGTAATAATTCCCACCATGGTCACAATTGTTACAGCCAGTTGATTGACATGACCAGCAGCCAAGCCTAATGCCATCAAAATTAAACTGAATTCTGAGATTTGGGCTACTGTTACTCCGGTCATAAAAGATGTGCGTACTTTATAACCTTGTAAACCTAAGATAATAGTAATTATCAACGGATTACCGATTAGGACAAACAAACTTAGGATGAATGCTGGAACAAGAGCAGATGTAAATTCAGTCATGACTAATTGAGAGCCCAGCATGATAAAGAAAATCACAATGAAAAAATCTCGCAGTGGTTTTATTCGAGCGCTAATTTGAAAGTGTCCCCCAGTATTTGCTAAGGCTAAGCCAGCAACGAACCCGCCGATTGCTGGGTTAAATCCAATGAGCGAGGAGCTAAACAAAGTCGCTAGACCTAGTGCCCAACCGAGCGAGAAAAGCAGTAGTAATTCATCAGACTTTTGTAGAGATCTCACTAATTTTGGGAAAACCACTCGGCTCAACATTACCACCACAACTCCGATCATAAAAGCTTTAGCTAGAGTAAGAATGATATTGCCGCTTAGGCTTTGAGCTACGATTAAGTTTTGCTCAGCACCAGTCGTGCCAGCTAGAAAGATTATAATAATGATTGCAGCAATGTCTTGAACAAGAAAAATCCCAACAGCCAGTTTGCCATACAGACTTTGCATGTCTTTTTTTTCTGACAAAAGCTTCACAACAATTATTGTTGAAGAGAAGGTGAGTGCTAAAGAGATATACAACGCTGGCAACCAGGCGAATCCAAGTAAAGTAACAATTCCAAATCCAATCACGGCGGTGAATAAAATTTGTCCTAAACCAGCCCAGATAGCAGCTTTTCCAATTTTTTTGAGTTGAGAAATATCCAGTTCTAAACCAACTGTGAATAGCAGTAAGGTGATGCCAATGTCAGCTAAGCCATGCAAAATATCACCATGTTGTAAACGGTATAGTGCAAATGGGCCAATCAGCAGACCGGTTACAATGTAAGCGATAATGCTCGGTTGTTTTAAAAAATGCAGGATGTATGCAACCAACCCTGCTGCAATAAGTATCCCAGTTAGCTCTAGAAATAATGGATTCATTTTTATTTTTGTATCTAAAACCTGATTGTCTTTTTTATTATAACACAAATGTTGAAATGTTGCGTAAGTAGAAGGAAAATTGTATAATTGTATTAATGGAACTCCCCAAATACGATGCAATTTTTATGATTGGGCCTCAGGGCTCAGGTAAAGGGACTCAAGGGAAAATCTTGGCTGAGAAGCTGAGGTATTTTTATTGGGAGATGGGTGCTATTCTCCGCGAGGAAGCAAAAAAAAATACACCTTTTGGACGCAAAGTTAAATCTTTAATCGATGACGGACATTTGTTGGAGGATGAAGAATTATTTAGGGTATTGCAAACAGAACTCCCAGAGGTCATTAAGCATAAGCGGATTTTGTTTGACGGTGTTCCTCGTACGGTTCCGCAAGGGATACACCTAGTTCACTACTTGCAACAAAATGGCTTTACACAATTTGGCGCTATTCATATTGATGTACCTAAAGAAGAGTCGGTTAAACGTTTGCTGGAACGGGCGCACCATGAATTTAGGACAGATGATACCCCAGAAAAAATTTCATACCGCTTAGATTTATATGACAAAGAAACTAAACCAGTTCTAAAGTTTTTGAATGGTATTGGCGAGTTATATACTATTGATGGTGTTGGTGGTATTAATGAGATTACAAAACGTATCAATCAGGCGCTAGGGGCTTAGTATGCAAAAAAAAAGAAAGCCGAGCTTAAATTTAATTTTGTTGGGTGACCCTGGTGCTGGTAAGGCGACCCAATCTCGTCGGTTATCAAAAAAATATGCATTTTTTGATTTTGATATGGGACGAGAATTAGCATTGGCAAGACGAAATGATTTTCAAGTTGATGCAATTCTCAAACATACGGTTGATAAGGGTATTTTAGCCCCAACGAAAATAGTGAGAAAAATTTTCAAAGATCGCTTAGAGAGCTTGCCCAGCACAAAGGGAATTGTTTTTGATGGCACGCCAAAGATGTTGGGTGAGGCAAAGCTCGTTACTCGCTTATTTAAAAAAGGTTTACGACCAAAACCGATGGTAATGTATTTGAGCATTCCCCACTCCGTAATTTTTCAAAGAGTAATGGCCAGAAAAGGGTATTTTAAGACAAAATACAGCAAGCGCTCCGATGATAGCGTTATGGCTTTAAAAAATCGCGCTAAATATTACAAGAAGAATATAAAAGAAGTTGTAAAATATTTTAAGAAGATGTATACATTTGTTCGGATCGATGCTTCTGGAACTAAACTAGAAGTGTACTCAAAAATTGTTAAAGAAATAGATAAATTCCTAAAAAGTAATTTAAGTTAAGTTCAGATTGAATGCAAAAATACACTAAAACCTCACAAGAAATAGAGATTATCAATGAAGGTGGGAAAATCCTGCGAGATATTTTGCAACGCGCTGGAGCGATGGCAGTGCCAGGGGTCTCCACTGCTGAAATCAATGATTTTGCTGAAAAAGAAATGCTGAAAGCTGGCGGTCGGCCTAGTTTTATTGGTTATGGTAGTAAGAAAAATCCATTTTTGTTTGGACTATGTACTTCTGTGAATGATGCAGTTGTGCATGGTGTGCCGTCAACAAAAGAAATTTTAAGAGATGGTGACATTGTTGGCCTGGATATAGGAATGGAATATAAAAAATTATTTACTGACACAGCTATCACAGTGCCTGTCGGCAAAGTTTCTGAGACAGCATCGCGACTAATTGACGTAACCAGGCAATCTTTAGAAGAAGCATTGAAGCAGGTGAAGCCTGGAAATACAATTGGTGATATCGGGTACGCCATACAAACCACAGCCGAATCTGTGGGTTTTAGTGTTGTTCGTGATTTAGTGGGGCATGGCGTGGGTTATGCTGTCCATGAAGATCCAGCCATACCTTGTTACGGGAAACCTGGTAAGGGGATAGTGCTAACGGAAAATATGGTGCTGGCCATTGAACCAATGGTTTGCGAAATCAAGCCAAAAATCTTTTTTGATACAGATGGTTGGACTATTCGGACCCATGATAATGGCTTAGCAGCTCATTTTGAGCATACAATTGCTGTGACTAAAACAGGGGTACGAATTTTGACATAGATCAAAATCTGTTATAATTAAAACAATTAATCATATTCAAAATGAATCAACAATCTGTTGGTGTCCAAACACCAAAACTTAAGCCGGTTTCTGAGCTTTTCAAAGAAGCCTGGGCGCAATACAGCAAGCATTTCAATGAGCTGGTCTCAATCATGTTAATTTCTGGTATCGGTTTATATTTACAAACAATATTTTTGTTCACTGTGAAAAATAGCTATCACATGAACAGCTCTCTGGCATTATTGGCTTTGCTTGCAACTATAATTTACATTGCTGGGCTAATTTGGGGTCTCACAGCCATTTTTAATCGGGCAACTAAACTTGATCAACCAATGTCTGTCAAACAAGCATTTTTATCAGCTAAACCATTCATTGCACCAATGCTTTTAGTGGGATTAATTACCGGAGTTCTGACTATGATTGGTTTTGTGTTGTTGGTTATCCCTGGAATTATTGTTGCAGTCTGGCTTTCTTTTTCATATTTCATTGTGATTGAAGAAAACAAGCGTGGTACAGATGCCTTGAAGGCTAGTAAAGCTTATGTGGAAGGATATTGGTGGCCAGTATTTGGACGATTGTTACTTATTGGGGTAGTTATTGGCCTATTTAGTGGCATTATTGGTACAATTGGTTCCTCTATTTTAGGTTATCGACTAGGGATGTTGGTTCAGGATATCATTAGCCTTGGCTTGATCCCTTTTGCGGTTTTGTATCAGTATGACTTATACAAAAATATTAAGAGTGTAAAAAGTGGGGTGGTCTCGGCAGATAGTAATCCAGTACCTTTAGCCCAGTAAGTTTTCCGTAAAAAAATAAATATTACTTGTTATATAAAAATACTGCTCATTGCAAACGAGCAGTATTTTTTGTTATTTACGAGTTTCAATTTCTTGCTTAATTTTGGCAATGAAATCTGTTATGGGTATTGTACCTAAGTCTTCATCATTGCGTCCGCGGATTGCTATGGTCTTGGTTTGCAGTTCTTTATCACCAACCACTAGTATGTAAGGGACTTTCATTTTGCTTTGTTCACGGATTCGCTTACCTATGGATTCGTTTCGTCCATCAGCTGTTATCCTGAGATTTGGAACCGCTTCTTTTAGATTTGCAATAATGGATTGTGCGTACTCATTTTGTTTTTCTGAAATCGGCAACACCGCTACTTGGGTAGGGTGCAACCAAATTGGGAAGGCACCGGCAAACTGCTCAATTAATATGCCCATAAATCTATCTATAGACCCCAGAATTGCTACATGCAAGACAGCCGGGCGTTGTTTTGTCCCGTCGTTTGCCACATATTGCATATCAAAATTTTCAGGTTGATTGTAATCCAGCTGTAATGTAGTCAGTTGCCAAGTTCGACCTAGTGCATCTTGCACTCTAATGTCAATCTTTGGACCATAGAAGGCAGCCTCTCCTTCAACTATTTGGTAGGATACACCCCAACGCTCCACTGCTTCAATCAATGCTTTTTCGGCTGTTTCCCATAAGTCATCTGATCCAAAATATGCGTCTTTATTTTTTTGATCACGGACTGAAATTTCTACATGGTAATTTTTGAATCCAAATTTTTCGTAAACTTCTTGGGTTAACTGAAGGATCATATCAATTTCACTAGGAATCTGATCATGACGCACAAAGTGATGAGTGTCATCTTGGGTTAAAGATCTCACGCGGAAGAGGCCGTTTAATTCGCCAGATTTTTCATTGCGGTAAACTGTGGCATTTTCCGCAATCCGAATAGGGAAGTCGCGATAGCTTTTTGGTTCCGCATTGTAGATTTGAAAATGGTGTGGGCAATTCATTGGCTTCAAAACAAGCTTGTCGCCATCAGCGTTGATTGACGGTAGCATGGCATCATATTTACCCAAGTGCCCAGATTGTTTGTATAATTCTTCTTTGGCTAAATGTGGTGTCCAAACAAAGCTGTACCCACGTTTTTCTTTTAACTCTGTGATGTATTGAAGAAGCGTGGTTCTAACAACACTTCCATTTGGCATGTACAACGGTAAGCCAGGCCCCACAAGTGAGGAAAAGGTAAATAACCCCATTTCTTTTCCTACTCTTTTGTGGTCCCGTTTTTCTGCTTCTACTCTATGGGCGAGATATTCATCAAGGTCGGTCTTTGTATCAAATGCTAATCCATAAATGCGTTGCATTTGTGCATTTTCCTGATTTCCACGCCAGTACGCGCCAGAGATGCGGTCAAGAATGAAGCTGTCTGGATCAATTTCGGAAGTTTTCTCTACATGACCTCCTCGGCACAGATCAATAAATTTACCAGTTTGATATAAACTAACACTGGAAACTTCCGCAGCTTTTTCTAAATCATTGATAAGTTTTATCTTGAATGGCTGATTAACTTCTTCAAAAAATTTTCGTGCATCGTCAAAAGATTTGTCTTCGCGTTCAAAAGCCAGATTGGCTTGAACAAGTTCTTTCATTCGAGCTTCAAGCTGAGGCAGGTCTTCTGGTGTTAATGGTTGGGGGAGTAAAAAGTCATAATAAAAACCATTTTCTATGACTGGACCTACTCCGAGTTGCGCATCGGGAAATTTTTCTAAGACCGCACTAGCCAACAGGTGGGCAAGTGAGTGGCGCTTATTGTCTAGATCATTCATATATAGTCAGTTCGTTCAAACCCAACAATTAATAGTGCTTTAGAGTTCGAAAAGTTCACATGAATTATAGCTCAAGTAAAAAAAAAGTCAAAAAATAAAAGAAAAAAGGCCCCAAGTATCGACTTGGGGCTAGCGGGTGCCTTCTGCACTAAGACAACAGAAGACAGGAGAAATGGAGCAACCTGCTTCATTTACTTGTACTTTAATATATTTTGATATTTTTGTCAACCTTGGGCGTTAGAAGTCAACCTTAGGCGTTAGAAATAGAATCAGTGATAGTAATTACATCTGGTACTTGTTGCAGTGCAGTCAGTAATTCTTGGCTAATGCGTACTTGGGATTTAGTTTTGATAGTTTTTCCTGTGCCGTTTTGCCCAATGCTTAAATAGACTTGGGCATTCCCAGGGTTGGCAGTGACCAATTTTTTGATTTGATTCAGAACATCTGAGTCATGCGCATTAGCCATATGGATGACTAATTGTTTATGTTTTTGCATCTCCGATATTGCTAAATCATAAACTTCATCGCTAACTATATCAGCAACCTCTTCCGCAATAATTTTTCGCTCCCCATCTTTGTCTGAAATTTTTCCAGTGACCCTAACAACTCTATCTAGATCTAAATACGGAAGAGCATTAAGCATGATTTTTGGGAAGACTAAGACTTCTGCACTGCCAGACATATCTTGCAAAGTGAAAAAGGCCATTGGATCATTCTTTTTAGTAAGGGTTCGCTTAAATTTGGAGATTAAACCGCCGAGTTGTACTTTATAGCCGTTGCTCTTTGTATTTAAGGAGCTAATTTCTGTAAAGCCTCTTAAGACAGTCTTATATGATTCAAGGGGGTGACTAGATACGAATAATCCCAGATGTTCTTTTTCCCATCCGAGGATTTCTTGGGCATTAGCAGGGGCTATGTTTTCTTTTAAGCGCAATCTGCCAATTTGTAGGCTTGACCCAAACAAAGAGTTTTGACCTGGATTAGTTTCTTTAAAATGTTCACGCAAAAAGTCTAATACATGTTCTGTGCTTGCTAGTAGTTGTGAGCGATTCCCAAATTTATCCATTGCTCCTGATTTTACTAGAGCCTCCCAAGATTTTTTATTGAGATTTTTTGTATAACAATGCATTAGAAATTCTTCTAAGTTTGTGAATTTAATATTGCTCTTGTGACAATCAATAATTTTTCGCACTACATCTGAACCAAGGTTTTTTATGGCACGTAATCCAAATCGGATACGGTGGTCATCAATTACGGTAAAGTCACCAAAACTTTCAGTAACATCTGGAGGGAGAACAGCAATCCCCATCTTTTTACACTCTTCAACTGCCGCGTAAATCTTTTCTTCGTCACCACTTTCCGCGGTCATAACCGCAGCCATAAATTCGACCGGGAAGTTCGCTTTCATGTATGCAGTCTGGTATCCAACAAGTGCATAGCTTGCAGAGTGGGATTTATTGAATCCATAAGCAGCAAAGGGCTCTATCCATGTCCAAATTTGAGTTGCCTTGGCCTCACTCCACCCAGAGGTCGCCATACAACCTTTAATGAATTTTTCTTTTTGTTTGGCCATTTCAGCTGGAATTTTTTTACCAACTGCTTTACGGAATTTATCAACTTCTGCCCATGAGTAACCAGCAAGATCGTGAGCAATGATTAACAAGTCATCTTGGTAAACTAGAATCCCATAAGTACGGTTTAGAATTCTTTCTAGAGCAGGATCAAGGTAGGATATTAGTTTGGGGTTATGTTTTCTGGCAATGTAGTCAGGGATAAATTGCATGGGGCCTGGTCGGTACAACGCCGCCATCGCTGAAATATCAAAAATTGTACTTGGTCGTAGTTCTTTTAGATACCGAGTCATGCCAGATGAGCCCAGTTGGAACACACCAAAGGTTAAGCCTTGAGAAAGCATCTCGAAAGTTTTTGGGTCAGGGTGGGGGAGATTGCTTAAATCAACTTCGATATCATGCCTAATTTTCACTAATCTAACTGCCTTTTCTAATATTGATAGATTTCGGATTCCTAAAAGATCTAGTTTAATTGCACCGATTGCGTCACTCTTGGCGTTTGGATCGAGAGAATACATGTCGTATTGAGTGATATACCGTTCACCATCAGGCTCTTTTTGTACGGGGATATTGTCGGTCAGCGGGGTGGGGGTGATTACAATGCCAGCTGCATGTATTGACGCATGTCTAACACAACCCTCTAATTTTTTTGCAATATTAATTATTCGATTAGTCTCTGCGTCAGTGTCGTAAATTGTTTTGAGTTCTGCGCTCAGCCCTAATGCTTTATCCAGGGTCATCTCAAATCCCTGTTTTCCTACAGGGATCATTTTTGCGATTCTATCGCATTTCCCGTAAGGAATCGCTAAAGCCCGACCCACATCTCGTACAACCGCGCGGGCTTTCATGGTTCCAAAGGTAATGATTTGCGCTACATTATCATGACCATATTCATTTGTCATCCAGGCAATTACTTCATCTCTCCGATCGTCCGCAATGTCTAAATCTATATCTGGTGGAGTTGGTCGGTCTTTGGTAAGAAATCGTTCAAATGGTAATTGATAGTAAAGTGGATCAATATTGGTGATAGCTAAGATTTTTCCTACTATGGATCCTGCCGCGCTTCCCCTAGTATTGGTAATGGCGCCCATATCATGAGCACCTTTAACGACATTCGCCACCATTAAAAAATATGGAGCAAATCCTTTGGAGTTGATAATATCTAATTCATAATCAATACGGGCTTGGATCTCTTTTGGAACTTGACCATTAATACCGTATAGAGGAATCGCCAGTTTGTTCACTACCGCAATGAGGTGATCTTCAGGGTTGGTATTTGCCGGTAGTTTTACTTTTGGGAACAGGCGTTGGCCAATTGGAATATCTACGTTACAACGATCAGCAATGACCTGAGTATTTTCGATTGCTTCTGGAATGTCCGCAAAAACACTGGCCATCTCTGCTTGCGTTCTGAGGCTTAAATCATGGCCACGCATATCAAGTCGTTTTTCATCTTGTTGGGTTCTGCCTGTCCCAATACAAACCATAATGTCTTGTGCCTCTGCATCGTCCTTATGAATATAATGGCAATCTTGAGTGGCAACAACTGGTATGCTAAACTTTTGCCCCAGAGCAATGAGTTTATCATTTGGTTGCAGTTCTGCTCCGTGATTGGAATTGCGTTGCAATTCAAGAAAAAAATTATTTGCACCAAAAATGTCCAACATAATTTTGAGTTGCTCTTCTGCTACTGGGGTGCTTTGTTGTAAAGCTCGAGGAATATGACCGCGTGGGCAACCAGACAAAGCTATTATACCGTTACTATGATTTTTTAGAGTTGGCAGATCCAAACGGGGTTTGTAATAAAATCCTTCAACATGAGCAATAGTGGTCAGTTTTATTAAATTTAGGTAGCCTTCGTAATTTTCTGCAAGCAAAGTGATATGGAAATAATCAGCGTCATTTTTACCCTGTTTGTCAGTTAGAAGTCTGGGGGCAACATAGGCCTCAAGCCCAATAATTGGCTTTATTCCTGCCGAATTACAGGCGTTGTAAAATTCTACTGCACCGTACATAGCCCCATGGTCAGTAATAGCAATGCTCGTCATGCCGTCATTTTTTGCAGCCTCAACTATATCGGGAATTTTGGATAACCCATCTAGTAGGGAATAATGAGAATGGCAATGAAGGTGAGTAAACATTAGAGAGGTGATGACTTTTTTGATATAATAAATTGGGGCTCACATGTATTTAATTTATCATAACATAGAGAGATGACAGGAATAAAAGAAATCATAGAAGTAAATAGTCAAAGCGCAATTTTGGGCATACAAGAGGGTGGATTTTCATTTCTTAATCAGTTTGGGGATTTACCGACATGGAAAAGGATTATAATTCTAATAATTGCTATTGCGATTATCCCTGCTTATTTAATAGCCAGATTTGGGACTGAACAATATTTAATTCAGAAATATGGTCGCACTGCTCTTACAGCCCAGCCTGCTTTTAAGGTTTCTCAAAACCCTGTCGTTGATACAATGCAGATTATCAGAAACCCAAACAATACATACAGTGCAGTCGTATTAGTATCGAATCCGAATATAGAATTGTCAGCAGATAATATTTCATACACAGCCACTTTTCAAAATTCCGAAAAGCAAACAGTTTATTCGACGAATGATAAATTTTATTTACTCCCGAACGAAAAAAAATATATTGTTTTTCCCAGAATTGAGAGTGGGTCTGCTGTAGTGGTGAGCGGTTCTTTGGAACTAAGCAATATTAATTGGCAAAAACGATTAAATACACCACAGGTGGAGTTACGCGCATCGGAACCACTGATGTATGATCAAGCTAATCCATTAACTTTCGTTGCTGAGGGCTCAATTATAAACAATAGTCCTTATCAAGTTCGTAAAGCGCGGATTGTTTTTCTACTTTTTGACAATAACAATAAAATCATCGGTGTTAGCCAACGAGATGAATCAAGTTTGCTACCATTTGGCCGTCGTGCTTACAAACAACTTTGGCCAGGATTATACCGCAGTCAAATTCGTAAAGTTCAGGCAATAGTTTTTACAAACAGTTTAGACCCGCTCAATATTTCTACTAGCGTGCAATCCACCCCTCAGTCAACTAACTCAGATAGTAATACCCCTATTTTTTAGTTTATTTATGCCCAGTTTTTCTCGATTAAAATATTTTGATGTACCGTTACTCATCACTTCTGGTTTATTGCTCTTAATAGGATTAGCTATTCAGTACGCTGTCTCTCTATCCGGCGGCACTATGGAGATATTCTACCGCCAGCTAGCATTTTCCGCCGGAGGGATAACGTTATTTTTTTTATTTGCCTTTTATAACTATCATCGTCTTGCTAAGTTAAACCGTATTGCTTATGTGTTGTTAATTTTATCGTTGATTTACTTATTGATTTTTGGTGACCAGATTCGTGGTACTGTTGGATGGATTGAACTTGGTTTTTTTAACTTACAACCAGCAGAGTTAGCGAAAATCATTATCGTAGTTGCTTTGGCTAGATGGTTATATCTAAATAGGGGACAGATCAACAGTTGGAAAAATTTTGGTCTTACTTTTTTATGCGC
>CAYZEK010000012.1:0-25759 GCA_964477805.1 uncultured Candidatus Saccharibacteria bacterium
TACATGTTAATTCACAAATCATCTACAATTACACAAGCCCAACCGCAAGTGCTAGGGGCAGAGGATACCAACCAAACCCCCAAACAACTATTCAAAGAATACGTGGTTAAAAAAGGAGATACAATCTTTTCAATCGGGCAAAGTAATAGCATTGAATGGACAACTTTAGCCACACTAAACGGACTAGAAGCACCATTTACTCTCCATGTTGGTCAAATACTCAAAATCCCCCAACAATAAAATTAAAAACCCCTGATTGTAGATCAGGGGTTTTTAATACCTGCGCTCGGGATTATGGGATAGGAATTCTAACCTGATATATACGGGTCAATCCCAAGTAGTCTGCCACAATACGTAACACTTGCTCACCTACGAATGGCAATCCATCAGGTACTATATTACCAACTCTAACTGTTGCGATTTTTACTGATAAGTCCTGAGTAAGATTGGTATTTTCCAATACCAATTCATATTGCCCCGTACTGAGAAACTGATCATATTTGTAAGGACTACCCGGACTCACTGGGACAGTCACCGTACTGGAAGTACTACCATCACTATTCGTTCTTACAAAATGCGCGTCAATAGAAGATGATGTTTGATTAGGGAATGGCTCAATTTCAACACTGAGATACTGCTGATCAAAGTCGTTTGGTAAATACAAAGGAATGGTTTTTGTTCCACCAGCCTGTACAAACTCTACTCGTGGACTATTATCAAAGACCATTGGCTGTTCTCCTGGCAAGTTCAACGAAACCCCACCAATCAAACAAACATTTGAGCCGGCTGGGCCATCACATGTAGGGACATTAAAATCCCCTGCTCCAGACGGAGTATAAAAACGCTTATACTGAAACAATGCTTCCTCAGTGACCCCAAAAGTGGCATATAACGCTGGTTCTGTACGGACAGAATCTCCAGCTGAACGAATTTCGATGAATACGATTGTTGCTAAACTAAAAGCAATTGCAGTGACCGCAGCCAAAACTAACACTGCAAGCATCAAAGATGCCCCAGATTGTGTTTCTGCTTGGCCAGGCGATTTGCTAATCTTTGTAAATATCATAAACATCGGTAGAAATAGTTGTTTGGTAATCAATTATTGTGGGAGTGGTGTCTACGCCAATAAGCTCAAATTGTGCAAGGATTGTCACGAATGGTTGTTGCTCTGGGTATGGGGTGGTTGGTGGGTTTGGATCAGTTTTTGGTATTACATAAAAACGAAAAGTATCTGCAATCACTTTGAATCGGCTAGATTCAAAAACTAAATTTGTAGTAGAGCCAGCAGAGCTTTGTTTTTTTAACATGAAGTTATGTGAAGCTGAATCTAAATAAAAACAAAGCTTGTCCCCTGACTTAGTTAGGATTGCCAACGACTGATTATTAGAAAAAGTGTAATTAGTGGCATTGCATTCTGAGAATGTTGAATGATAGTCAATTCGGCCATTCCGAATTTCTCTAGTCAGAGTTTCTGTAAATGTGCGTGATGATTGGACAACCTCACGAAGTGCTTGGACACGACGATTAATCTGCAAAGTATAATTAAACAAAGCCAACGTTGAAGACACGACAGTGATAAAAATTGCAGTCGAAACAATGATCTCTATCAAGGTAAATCCTGACTGAGATTTATGTAAATAACGTAATGACATTAAAAGTTCCTCCAATTTGTGAGATAAGTCTCTAATGAGACAGCACACCGATGGTCCGAAGGCGGAGTTTCTGATTCAGGGCAATTTTTCCCTTTCCACCAAACAATTGATGAAATTTTCAACCTTGGGCCAGTATTTTGATTAAATGGAGCGAAACTGTTGTCTTGAGTAATATATATAGCGCGTCCAAAACCAGAATTGCCTTCTGAAAATGTTAAGCCATCTTGAGCTTCATAATACACCTTGCTTACGCCTGAGCCACCTGAGTTAATATCCACCTTATTTAATCCAAAGTCGCTCTCGGTTTGTGCCAATACCCAGGGATTGGATTGACTGGAATCAAACCTGAGGGCAAAACCCCTTGTTCCTGTTGGTGCAGAAATATTCTGACCAGTACCACTGGCAGGACTAAGCCAGTCCTGATAACAATAAGCATTATTTGTTCCTCCACCGGGGAGGAAATTATAACAATCAGCAGTCAAAGTCGCTTTCAGCCAATTAGTGTCACGAATATTTTTAACCACTTCAATACCCTCGCGTGCCAAACCTAAAGCCACTGTTTGTTGTTTAATATTTGTGGTGGCATTTAATGAGTAATTAGCCAAACCTAAAGCGGCTGATATTCCCATCACCAAAATGAAGCAAGCAACTAAAGTTTCTATTAAAGTTTGTCCTGATTGCTTATTCATACTAATTTGCTGACATCTGACCAGTCGCTGGGTTAATCAAAATATAACCATTATCCGCACCCCCTACACCAAAATGTATATACGTTTTGCGTTGTGCAAGACCAGCAACAGCTACGGGGTCACCCAGAGTCTGCGCGATGGAACTATCACAAGAAGAAGACCCATTGGCATACATACTTCCAAAGGGAGCACTAAATACCACCTGAACGCACGAGTAAGGCACTGGAGCATCTTTTGTTACAGGCTCAATGTTAAAAGAAGTAAATTGTACGCCAGCAGGCAAAGTAATGGTTTCCAGATTATCATGTAAAGTTAATTGGCTATCAACCGCCTGGAGAGTAAAACTATTAGGTAGAGTTCCTGACTGAGGCATCTCAAACTTAGCAATATAAAACTTGGCAGGAACACCATCGGAAATATTCTTAGACGATAACATATAACTTTGAATTTTCCTCAAGCTCGTAATGGTTTCATTTTTTGCTAAAACAACGCTACGCACCGCACGTTGTCGACTAAAATCTAAAACAATTACAGTGGCAATTATCGCCATAATAGACAGTACGACCAAAAGCTCAATAATGGTAAAGCCACTCTGGTGAGATTTTTTTGAGAATTTTTGTTTCATCTTTCAGCTTTAGTGCTTAAACGTATTATAGCACAAATATACCCCAATATAGATCCCATAACCTTACCCCATACAACACAGTTACTACAGTAGCTAATGACAAAAAAGTCCCAAATGGCAACTTGCTACTAAACTGTTTTTTACCTATTAATATCAAAGCAATTCCAACTAGTGCGCCAATTCCAAAAGCTAAAAACAACGATACCAAAATTCCTGATAGTCCCAACGCTAATCCCATGAATGCGATAAATTTTACATCCCCTAATCCCATCCACCTACCTTTTGATATTACCCATAGTAACCAAAACGGGGTAGATGCACTAATTGAAGCGAGGATGCCATAAGTCAAATGCTTAATTGAACCATCAGAAATACCAAGAGCTACCAATAATAGCCCAATCATAATTGAACTGGAGAAAACGACTTTATCCAAAATTAAATAGTGCTCAAAATCAATCATAAACACCACCACGCAAACTGCAATCACAACCATTGCCTTTAATGACAGTAGGGATGAGAACACGCTTGTGAGAGGAAAAGCCAAAACAGCTAAAACAAATAAGACCCCTGTCAAAATTTCAATAAGCGGATATCGGAAAGAAATTTGTTGTTTGCAATAACGACACACTCCTTTTGCAACGGCATAACTCAACACCGGGATTAAATCATACCAAACTAATTTGTGATTACAATTAGGGCAGTGAGATCGCCCATTAAGTTTTTCTTCTCGAGGCCAGCGCCAAATCAAAACATTCAAAAAACTACCAATGACTGCTCCAAAAACAAACACCAAAGGGATAGCAATTGTAGATATTCCCAACAAATTGATTACGCTCAAGGCTTTAATGTATTCCATCCAACTAAATATCCATTTACAGATTTTGACAAACAAAATCTTAATTCATAAGTTTGTGGGGTGGCATTAAAATAATCAAACGATTTAGAACAAACTTCGCTGTGGAATTCTTGTGGTGGGAAATTTACAATATACGGACGCATCAGATTATAATCCTCAAACTCACCTGTAGTAGGGTAACGGTTTTGATCTTTATAAAATTCTTTAAATCCCTCTGTCATGCTAATAGCATCTTTCACAACACGCTTACTTTGAGCACTATTCACACCATTACCCCAACCCCACCACACGAGCAAGGCCAAAATTATTACTAACGTTCCTAAAAACACATTTTGTGACCAACGAGATTTTATCATATTTGTATTATACCACTATTAGCTGTGTCGTCTGAAGTCATCACCCAACTTAACCTATCGCCCAGATAGTGTGATGATATTATAAACGGTTTTAAGAATGATTTCTGCATCAAACAGCAAACTACGGTGCTTGATGTAGTACAGATCATACTGAAGTTTACGTTTGGTTTCTTCTACTGAGCTAGCGTAAACATGTAGCTGAGCCCACCCTGTTAGACCAGGTTTCACAATATGCCTTTCGTCATAATACGGAATTTGCTGACGCATCTGCTCAACGATATGAACCTGCTCTGGTCGTGGCCCAACCACACTCATATCACCTTTCAAAATATTAATCGTTTGAGGAAGTTCGTCTAAGCGAGTGGCGCGAAGGAACCTGCCAATCCAGGTAACGGTTTGCCCAGAGTGAGCCCAAGTGTCAGACGAAGAATCTATGGTCATAGTGCGGTATTTGTATAGAGTGAAATTTTGTCCCAGCTGTCCCGTGCGTAACTGGCTGAACAATACCGGACCGGAAGAACTGGCTTTAATCAGCAAAGCAATAAATGGATAGGTTGCAACAAAAATTAAACCCACTACCAGCCCTGAAAAAATATCAAAAATTTTTTTTAGTGAATCAAAAAATACATGCTTACTGTAGTCTACTGAATGCAAAAACCACATATCAGTAAGTGCAGAAAGATGAATTGCGCGCGTTAAGGTTTCATACAATTCAGGATACTCCACAAAATGCACACCAAGATTGCGGAGCTCAAACAATTCACGAGCACCAGCATCTGCAATATCATGACGGTTTGGCAAAATTAAAATTGTTCCTTTGGAAAACGTGTTAGATTCGTAATCAGCACTTACACCTGCATATTCTAGTCCTAAAAATTTATATCTTTGTAAAAGAGTTTGCAATTCTTCATGATTATTTAAAGAACTGTGAGCATAAACAACGTGTCCTGAAGATCTTTGTACAGCTCGGCGCATCAGAATATACCACAACATAATTCCCAAACCTGTTATCAACACATGAACAATTAAAAAACGACGAGGAGTTAGCAATAATTCTGGTTGAAAATAAAAATACAATACTGCTAAAGTAAAACAAATTGACATGGCAATGATTAATCGACTAATAAAGCTCTGTGTCACTCTCATTGTTTCCACTTCAAATAATCGATATGAAAATAGCACCGCCGCCCAGAACATATATACAACCGTGAAATGAATCAAGTGCGATTGCCACTGGTCATGACTGATTCCACTGGGATACCATAAACTAATAGTTAGAAATAAGCCAATGTAAAACCAAGCAACAGCAGACACAAGTAATGTTCCTTTTATCAAAAATTGCGATCTAGTTAAAACTGGTTTCATTTCTCCAGCTGTAAATTATCAAACCCAAGAATATTCTTAGTCTCATAAATAAGCTCAAAGGCATTGTCAGCAACAAGCGAACCCACAAGCTCATCTCTTTTGGCTTTATCCCCAGCTGGATGAAATTCCATAATAATGCGCTGAACATTCTTTTTAAGAGTTTCTCTGGAATGTCGGAAAATATGGTATTCCGCGCCCTCTACATCCAACTTAATTAAATCTATTAAAGGGATATTGTTATCTGTAATAACCTGATCAAGAGTTAACGCATTAATTTCAATGAATTGGTCATGCCCTGGTCTTTCCGAAGCAATGTGCACTGCATCATACTGTTTGCCAGCTAAATCTATGTAAAAAGTGCCTGATTCACCATACAAAGCATACGGAATCATAACAACATCTTTCAACTGGTTTCGAGCAATATTTTTTTGAAACAATTTCTGGTTATCCGGAACCGGCTCCATGGCAAAAATTTTTGTGAGTGGCCAGTGGGACTTAACGTACATGGAAAAAGTACCGATATGGCCACCGCAATCTAAGACCACACGAGGACGATCATTATATTGTTGCCTAGAATCCTCTAAACCCATAAGTTCTGGTGGATACTCTTTTCCAGACAAGACCACTACGGCGTCGTTGATATCGGTGGTTTGTCCTCTGGTCTGGAATGACATACCTGTGCGAGTTTGGTATGTTGGATGTTTTGCCAGACCCAGTTTGTCCAAAAGCAACATCCACGGGTTAGCTAAGATGCCTAGAGCAACTAGGAACTTTTCTCGGCGAGAACGATTACCCATGCAATAGCCAGGGTTATGATAGATCATTTGATGTCCTTTATAAAACTAATTATATATCAACTTCAGGGAAGTACACAGGCAAAGCCAGCTTGGTAATATCAGGGGCAGTGCGCAATTCATGCAAAAATACTTTTAAAGCAATCTCTTTAGTCATCTGCGAGTACGCTTTCTCTAAAGCAAAAATTGCTTGTCTTCTATTCCCTGACTGTAGCATAATCTGACTTCGCAAAAGCCAGTAATACGGAAATTGAGAATTATCTGGTAATGACAGTTGTAGATCTAATAATTTCAAAGCGCGTTTGGTATCGCCTATCTTGAAAGAAGTATAAGCCGCATATCCGTACATGCTACTAAAGTTTGGTTCTATTTTAATGGCTTCGTCATACAGCTCGCTGATCTGGTTTTTATATTTCTCATTGCTAGTGGTTCTGAATAACTTATAGTTTAAATCCGCAACTGTTTTATATGTTCCCGAAGAATTTGAGTGCTGATTTAAAAACTTGTTAATGTCATTCGTGATCTCCTCTGGATTCTCCCCTAAGTTGATGCGACTAGCTATCAAATTAACTTGCGCGCTCGAATTAAATGGGTTCAAAATCACAGCTGGTTTTAACCATTTTTGCGCCATAATATTATCTGCTTGCTTGTAAGCTCGCACTCCGTAAACTGTCAAAGTCTCGCTTGTAATGAACAACACTCCGATTATTACAAGTCCTGCGGAAATAAAAACACCAATCCATCTTTGATAAGATTTTATTGTTACATACTCTGCTTTGTAACTAATTCCAAAAGCAATCATCAGACTTAATAATAGCCAGATGGGAATACTCACCGGGTTAAAGCTTGCGGCTGTTAATATCCCTGCCATAGATGATACTAACCAAATCCGACTGCTAATCTGTTTAGTATCTTCGTGCCAAGCCAGCATGACAACCAGTCCCAGTATGGCCAGCAAAACTAACACAGACGGCAGACCGACCGTAGCGGCTTGATTCAAAATAAAGTTATGCGCATCGTCAAACCTCTCATTTCCGGACATTACAATATTACCAATCCCTTCAAACGCTATGAAAAAATTTCCTGCCCCTGTACCAAAAAGTGGATATTTTGATATCACGGTAACGGTATCAGTCCAAAGTACATACCGAGTCTGAGTAGTATACTCAGCATTAACCGATACACCGTTAGAGTAATCAGACCTTGTTCCGAAATAAAATCCAGAATATAACAACCCAAATAATACTAAGGTAATCAGAACCAGTCCATACAGTTGTTTCGGGTATCTTTTTAGCCCTGCTATTAGCAAAAAAATAGCTGTTGCCACGCCAAACCCCAGCAGACCACCACGGCTTCCGGACATGACTAAAGCCCATAAAATCATTACAGCAGCAACAGAATAATAAAGTTTAGACCATTTAGTTTTACAACGCATCCAAAGTAACCATAAGGCAGGCATGGCTGAAACCAGAAACATTGCATAAAAATTTTGGTTCCCGATAGTACTCGGAATAATCGGACGTACTGGGCGATCTAAACTTGCATAATAAAAAATGTCGAAATACTGAGTCAGACCGTAAACCGCTATCAGGAAAGCGTCAAATACTATAACTCGTAATAACACAACTCTCCTCGCTTCCTCAGTGCCAATTGCATTGCTAATAAGCAAGATCGAAGTTACCCAGCTGGTTACAAAAAAGATCGATCCTGTGTAACGTCCATATAAACCAACCAAGCTGTTAATAACATCAAGAGAAAAAAATGCAGAAATTAAATGTAAACTCCAAAAGATTATGAGTAGTACAAGCAAGGCTTTGTTAATGATAATTCTTTTCTGAAAAAATAAAATTAAACCCCCTATACCGTTCACTATTAAAAATAGTGGGTACTTAACAGTTTCAAAGCCTTCGGGATAAAAAGTACTAAAAAGCAAAGGGACAGTTAATACTAAAACAAAAACAATACTAAATATATTATCTTCTCTATACGGGATATGCAACCACGATGGTAACGAATTTTTCATCTTTTTTTATAAATAAATTCTATGCTTTAATTATAATCTAAAACATGCATTGGGGCTACATAATAGAAAGCAAAAGCCTCTTCTTGAGAAGAGGCTTTTGGGTCTTTATAAAACCTTACTGAATACCTGCTTGAGTTAGAGTGTGAGTACCTGCTGGGGAAATACCACCAGTAGTAGCTGATACACAGAACAAGACTTGGTAAGTAGAAGGTGTATTACCTGCTGTGTAAGAATAATTTGCTGTATTACAACCATCGCTAGGTAAAGGGAAGGTTGGTAACTGTCCTAAATAATTAGGGACCAAAGCGCTCATGCCACCTGACGCAGTTGTAGGATATCCATTGTTTGTATCAAAGTAAAGTTCCAACGCGCTAGCAATCTGACGAACATCAGCGAGACGCTTGGCATCACGTGATTTCTGACGAGCAGAGTTCAGTGCCAAGAGTACCACCGAAGCTAACAAACCAATGATAGCAATAACTACCAAAAGTTCGATCAGAGTAAACCCTTTTTGATTCTTTTGTTTCAATTTATTCACCCCCAATCTCTTTATGGGATCAAGAATAAGTAGCTTTTGGCCACTCATCTATCTATTAAAGGTCTGCCTATATTATATCATAGGCAGACCTGAAACAAGGTTATTTATCAACAGCCCGGCTTGTGGACAAAACTAGACCGCGCTCGCAAGATTGTAAATTGGCATCAATACACCTGCGACTAAAATTCCAACCCCGATTCCCAAAATCAACATAATAATCGGCTCCAGCAAACTAGATAAAGTACTAACCTTTGCGTCCACTTCTTTTTCATAAAAAATTGCTAGCTTCAACAAAATAGTATCTAACTGGGCAGTTTGTTCTCCGACCTTCACCATTTGTGTAACTAAAGGTGGGAATTCTTTATGATGTGCTAGAGAATCACTGATTGCCTTTCCGTTAGTCACTTGTTGCGCGGTTTCGAGTAAAATATCTCGATAAATTACATTATTGATGATCTCGGAGATAATTCTCAACGCCTGGATAATTGGAATACCTCCTGCTACTAAAGTTGCCAAGTTACGAGAAAAACGAGCAAGGTAAATTTTTTCCAATACCATACCAATCACCGGCAAACGCATTTTCAGTTTGTCCCACACATATCGTCCAGACGATGACTGAACGTAAAATCTAACACCAGCAGCCAAAAACGCCAGTCCCAACAACACGACCCACCAATATACCTCAAAGAAATCTGTGAATCGGATTAACACTTTAGAGACCAATGGAAGTTCTGCGTTTTGCTCTTTTAAAACTGAGATCAAATTTGGCAACACGAATTTAAACATCAAAATTCCAACTACAACCAATGCGGAGAGCACAAAAGCCGGATAAGTCATGGCACTTTTTACGCGCGACCGCAAATCATAATCTTTTTCTAATTGATCAGCAAGATAAGACAAAGACTCTGCAACCTGCCCTGAGGCTTCACCAGACTTAACAAGACTGACATAAATATTCCCAAAAGTTTTGGGGTGCTTTGATAGAGCCAAAGACAAGCTTTCACCACCCTCAACCGAGGCAACCAAACTTTTAGTAATCGCAACTAAACCTTTGTTGGAAACCTGGCTCTCCAAAATACGCAACGCCTGTACAATTGGCACGCGCGCAGCCACTAAGGTGGAAAATTGTCTGGAAAAAAGCACCAAGTCTTTATAACTAATGCGGTTACTAAAAATATCTAGCTTATTCATCCAGCTTTCCCGTTGCTCTTTTAAACTGACAATAATTAAACCATTGTCTGATAACAGTTGTTCAGCTTTAGATTGACTACCGGCAGTGACTAATCCTTTCTTGAACTCACCTGCTTTAGTTCTGGCTTGATAAATAAATTTCATCTTTAAACTATCTTATGAACCTAGTAACGATGTAAAGTAATCTTGGTCTAATACAAAATTCTGAGCAACTTCTAAATCAACCAGCCCTTGCTTGACCAACACCGCCAAACTCTTATCTAACGGCACCATACCTGACTCCATGCTGGTATGGATAATATTATTAATTTCGAAAATCTTGTTGTCCCGGATAACGTTACGCACCGCATGATTCATCATCATTATTTCATAAGCAGGAATCCGACCACCACCGACTTTAGGAAGTAAGCGCAAGCTGACCACACCAATTAAAGTATTGGCTAATTGCGAACGAATCTGTCCTTGTTGATCACCAGGGAACACATCTACAATACGATCAATACTCTGAGCAGCATCATTTGTGTGCATAGTTGCAAAAATTAAGTGACCGGTTTCTGCCAAAGTCAAAGTAGCAGAGATAGACTCTAGATCACGCATTTCACCAACCAACACAACATTAATATCTTCACGCAAAGCTGCTTTTAAAGCCATCTCAAAACTCGGCGTGTCTTGTCCTACTTCCCGCTGTGATACAAACGACTCTTTGTGGGTAAATAAAAACTCTACAGGATCTTCAATAGTCAAAATATGCTCAGACCTGGTTAAATTAATCTCGTTGATCATCGAAGCTAAAGCCGTGGATTTACCATGCCCAGTCGGACCCACCACTAACACCAAACCTTGTCGATGTTGGGTCATCTGTTTAAGCATTGGTGGCAAGTTTAGCTCTTCTAAAGATTTAATTTGGGTTGGAATTAACCGAAAAGCAATGTTCCAAACGCCCTGAGCTTGATAAACATTGACACGAAAACGAGCATTATCTTTATAGGTGTAGGAAAAATCAAGATGCCAATTTTTTTGCAGATTTTCTTTCTGAAGTGGGGTTAGCATTACAGAAACTAAATCAGATACAGCATCAGCGCTCAATACCTGATAATCTTCCAACCTAGTAATGGCACTATCAATGCGTAAAATCGGTGGCTCACCGACCACCAAATGAAGATCTGATGCATTGCGTTCCAAAGTAATGGCAAGTAATTTATTCAATTCTAATTCACTGGCTTTATACATATTTTTATTTTAGTAACTACTTAAATATTTATTTCATGGAGATTACCTGCTCTAAAGCAAGCAATAAATCCCGTGGCCTGGTTAATGCTCGATTGATATGGAAAGACACTCCTGCTTTCATAATAGCATCTAATGTATCATCTGGCATAGTCAATGTCATAGTTATGATAGGTAAATCCGGGAACTCTCTGCGAAACGTTTTAAAAAAATTGATGCCTGCCTTAATGTCGGAAGAAGGGTTAACAATTATCACGCTTGGTTCTACTGATCGAATCTGATCTGGCATCATTGATATGCTATCCAAAGGAATAACCCGCATATCTATATTCTCCAGTTGTTGACTGTAAAAAATCCTAGCCTCAGCTTCTGGCTCAACTAGTAAAACAGTTAAACCGCTCAATTCTGAAAAAGGGTTATTGCGCAAAATATGGTGATGTTGTGTGATATAATCCATAGAAATTGTCTCAATATTTTTGCTATTCTCCACTACTCAGTGGTGACACGAATTATCTCATCCATGGTAGTCTCACCGCTAATAACTTTTAATAAGCCATCTTGTTGCATCGTGATGAACCCAAACTTGCTCGCTGCTTCATAAATTTTGTGGAGAGGTTCCTTGCTAAACAACACTTCTTGTAATTCATCTAGCATTGGCATGACCTCAAAGATTCCAAAACGCCCTTTGTAGCCTATATTACCACACTCCTTACATCCAACCGGTTCGTATACTGTATATTTTTTTAAATCTAGTTTACCCAGATATTCTTTAGGAATATTAACCAACGATTCATCTATGGTCTTCTGCTCAATAGCAGTTAGCTTAGTTGGTTTTTTACAATTTTCGCAGAGCTTTCGTACCAAGCGCTGAGCCATGATTAAATTTACTGATGCTGATAACAAAAATTGCTCAATCCCCATATTTATCAAACGAGGAATCGCCCCTGGTGCATTATTAGTGTGCAAAGTAGAAAATACTAAATGACCGGTCAGTGCTGCATGCACTGCCAATTCAGCAGTTTCTTCATCGCGAATTTCACCGACCATTACAATATTTGGATCCTGACGCAAAATACTGCGCAAGCCAGATGCAAAAGTTAAACCAATATCTGGATTTATCTGACTCTGGTTTACACCCTGAATAAAATATTCGACCGGATCTTCCAGAGTCACAATATTGACTTCATTGGTGTTACGCAAAGATAAAATCGAGTACAAAGTAGTAGATTTACCAGAACCTGTTGGTCCAGTAATCAAAAATACTCCATGCGTTTGCTGGATACTTTCTTTTACCCATTTTAAAGCAAGTCCTCTGATCCCTAATTGATCCAACGTTGGTACGGAAGAAGTTTTATCTAAAATACGCATAACAATTTTTTCGCCATACATCAATGGTAATGTCGAAACACGTAAATCAACAGATGCTTTACCAAATT
Source organism: uncultured Candidatus Saccharibacteria bacterium (assembly GCA_964477805.1). Taxonomy (GTDB): domain Bacteria; phylum Patescibacteriota; class Doudnabacteria; order UBA920; family UBA920; genus UBA920. The sequence goes on from CAYZEK010000012.1 coordinate 12,753, forward strand.
CAAAATGAAAACGTCCATCTTGAGGCAAGCGTTGCTCTTCAATCTTCAAATTAGACAAAATCTTAATGCGAGAAACAATCGCAGAAAGCACATTTCTTGGTAATCGGAGTGAGGTATGTAAAATACCATCTATGCGGTAACGCACACGGATATCATTCTCTGATGGCTCTATGTGAATATCTGAAGCTTTCGCATCAATAGCGTTAGAGAGTATGACATCCACAATTTTAATAATCGGAGCTTCTTCTGGGGGAATCCCCGCTGGTGTTTTTTTAGTCTGTGCCTCTACACTACCAACCGCTGACTCCGAAGCCTCAGTCTTTTGAATATCGCTCAGCGCCTCTCCAACAACAACTGAGAGATTTTTAGAACCTTTCATGGAAGGGGCAATAGAAGAATGTGACCCTAAATAGATATGGACTTGATAATTTGCCTTTTGTCCCAAAAACTCTAAGGCTTCTAAAGCCTGAATGTTACTAGGGTCTTCCAAAGCCACTTTTAAGTTATTTCCCTCTAGCTCATATGGGATCATCTTGTAAAATAATCGTGATTCTTCTGGGATAATTGCTAAAACTTTTTGTGGAATATTTGCTTCTCGCAAATCAATATATGGCAAGTTTAAAAAAGCCGCTCTGGCTTTAGCGACGTCTTCTTCATCCAGAATTTTTTGACTCAAAACTACATCAGCGATATCTTGTGGGGTAGCTTTTTCGCCATTTCCACCAAATTTGGCTTGTAATTGCTGGACTAAGTTCTCATATCTTGCCTCAGTCAGAAAGCCATGATCTAACAAAAACTGAGCAAAATGTGATGACGGAGTTTTGGTAATGCTTGTATTAGCCATAACCTATTGCTGCATTATTTCGTTCAATTGCAAACCAGTCTCTGCAGGGGTTACTACAGGATACTGGAACTGCCGGCCAGTTTCGTTAAATTTATTTACTTTATCAAAATTCAAAGATGTGCCATGTGGCAAAACGGAATTTTTTGTTGCGGTATCTTCGGGAGCAACAACCGCGTTAGAATCACTCATAAAACCAAGGTAGGCAAAAATTCCTGCTCCGGCAAGCGCAATAATTACTATAATAATGATTATTATTTGTTTTAATCTCATTGTTTTACGTTTTCGTATGTATATGCTTTAACTACTAAGCGGAATTTGGTTTCACTTTCTCCACCAATCATATCCACTGACTGGACATCCAGTACTCGACCATTGGACTCAATCAACTGTAAGAGGTTTCTAAACTGCTCCATAGTCCCGCTAATAGAAGCTGTGATAGTAATGGTGTGCAAGCTACGACCTGGCTGATATGGATTCTGCAAAGTCGCTTTATCACCCGCGCTGATCACATCTTTGGAATCATCAGCGTTTATTAAGGTTGAAGTCATCCCAGATGATTTAACCAAGCTATCCAACAACACGTAAGTCTTGCTTGTGCGGTCATTCAAAGGCAAGGCCTCATCCACAAGAGCCACATCTTCTGGCGAAGATTTCAATTTACTGACTAATTGATTAAGCTCACGTTGATCACTTTCAATTTTTGCTAACTGATTCTGGGAAGCTTTCAGTGCAGAACGGCTTGTCAAGGTTTTGGAAACCTTAGGCAACAAAATAAACCACGAGAACAACACAATGACAATTAACAAAAGAACGATTTGAACAACGGGATTGCCAAAATCTCGTCGTTGATAACTATTCTGCGTTGATGAAGAGTGCATAGCCATAAAAATTATTTTCGTCCTTTAATGAACGCTGGGTTAAAAGTGAGCTGAACATTTAATTGAGTCTCAATACTGGTATCAGTTTGGGTCTTGTTAATACTAACAATGCGAACATTGCTAAATTGCTGATTATATTCAGGTAAATCAAAAATCTGAAGGAATTTTTCAATATCTTCATAAGAAGGAAGATTGACGGTGAGATTTATATTGCCATCGTTTTTGGCTTCAATATTAGTATAGCGAGCAGATTTTAGAGTGACTCGAGCTAACTCTGGGATTAAATAAGACCAGTAAAGGTGGTTGTCTATTAATGTCTCAAGTTCCTGAATCTGTTCTTGACGGGTTACCAGCTCATTTCTGTCTTTGTTTGCCAAAATCTCTGTCTGTTTTGCCTGAATTGCTGAATTAGATTTTTCTAATTTTTTTTGTGTTGACCAGTCAACAAAATACATCGTTCCGTATGCAATTATGACCAAGGCAACGCCTAAAACAAGCAACCGAGCAAATATTTTTGCAATATTGCTAACTTCTGAACCAATATCGTGACTTTCGGATTGTAATAGATTTATGTCTGGCATTAATTTGTTTTGATTTCAAAAATTAGTTTTCATTTCTTATCGCCAGCCCAATTGCAATGGCTAGATGGAGCGAATACCTAGATAATACTGATTTGATTTTTTCTTGATATGATACTCGAGAAAGCGAGTCAGCTAGTACAGTCGGAACTCCTAATTCTGCGGTAAAATATTCGGTAATTCCTGGAAGTTGTGCACCACCACCCACCAAAACAATGCGATCAGTGATAACGTTATGGGATTTATAAATCCCCATAATCTGACTAGCTTCAGTTTTAATTGTATTTAAGACAGGCTTAACCGCTTCTGGCAAAAAATCAGTATCGTGTAACCCAAAATCGCGTTTAAACTGTTCTGCTCGAGGGACACTTAAATTTAACGCTTGGGCAATCCTGTCGGTAATAGTGTCACCGCCGATACTTAGATTACGCGTCAACTGCAAAGTTCCTTGTCTAACAAAATTCAGTCCAGTTACCTTTGCGCCTATATCTATTATAACATCATTTTTTGTTCTATCCACAACTAGAGCACGAATTAAAGCTAGTGCCTCAATTTCAATAATCTCTAAATTTAAACCAGCTAATTGAAATAACTTAATATATATGTCGCGAATCTGTTTAGGGACAGCAACAAGCAAAACTTTATTAGATGCACCGTCATCATTTTCAGAGATAATTGTCCACGAGAGTGTTACCTCAGAAAATGGCAAAGGTACATACTTCTTGGCTTCAAACTGCATTGCAGATTCCATTTCCTTATCACCCATTTTAGGCATATCTATAACAGAAGTGAACACGGCGGAATTCGGCAAAGACATTATGCAATCTTTTGTTGTCACCTGTGCTTTCTGGATTAAATTTTTCAACAGATCTGCAATTTGATGAACCACAGTGTCTGTGGTTTGTGAAGAAATTGGTTCAGGGATATCAACCATTCCATAAGTTTCTAAACTAGGATTCGCACTACGATCTAATTGTACAATCTTAATAGAGGATGATCCGATATCCACTCCTAGCATGGAGTTTTTTTGTCCAAAAATCATTTATTTTTATTTCAGACCCATCGTGGGGACAAAGAAATTTACTATTTTACTTTTTAACAATACTATATAAGTAGTCTATTGTCAAAAGTGGAGATCTCTGGTACAATACCAAAAGTCAGTCAATGATTTTAAAATTTCACAATTAAACGAGGGCGATTAGCTCAGATGGTTAGAGCGCGTCACTGATAATGACGAGGTCTCAGGTTCGATTCCTGAATCGCCCACCACTTAGGCCTTCTTTGAAAACAAAAATATCCGTAGTGGTAACGAATAAACCCAATGCGTTATTTCCTTGGTCCGCTAGTTATTGCCCTTGGTGTCCTGATAATAAAATATTCTTTTTGGATTACCAGGCAAACCGGTAAAATTGATTTTGCTGAACGATATTTAGCCTCCCCTTTAGCTGGCACCTATACTTGGTGGAAGATTGTCGGACTAATTTTTATAGCCTTGGCTTTAGCGTGGATGGGCGGATTCTTGGATTTTGGATCAGCAACAACCACACCGGGCATTTAAACAAGTTGTTTCCGGCTGTGAAGGTTTGAAAAACTTTCACAGTTAATATATAATAGACAAATACGCAATCAAAAAGTGAGGGGCCCTTAGCTCATTTGGTAGAGCGCCTGCTTTGCAAGCAGGAGGCGACCGGTTCGATCCCGGTAGGGTCCACCAATCAAAAAATACGGCGATGCCGTATTTTTTAGTTTCATCTTATTCTCATCTTTATACCATCAACATAAATGCTGCGAGCATTGCCACAAATGCGGTATTAGCAATCAAGCTCACGTGCTGGATGTGACGACGGATTGCTATGGTTAATATCAAGCAAGCAATAAGAGCAGCTAAAATAATCAAGATTATTTTTTCTTCCCAAATGCCTGGGTTAATTACTTTTCCAAATACACTTATTGATGCACCTTCCACAAGACCCTGCTCATTTGAAGGTGAATTTAAAGTAGGTGAGAATTGTCCGATTGGCGTATGGGTCAGATTCCCATCAATGTCATATGCGTACACTATTAGATTACTCTGAGCATTCAGGTTTGCCAACGGAATATATCCATACCACTGATTATTTTCTGCAGGGTCGAGCATCACGCTTTGTCTACCATATGTAGCCAAAAGTTTTGTCGCTTCGCCAGAAGCAGTAACAGTTAGATATAACTGATTGCCTTGGAGGGCAGTTTCAGTAGACCTGATCTCCACCGGTTGCTTGCCTACAGGGACTTCTACCAGCTTATTATTTTGAACAATTACTTTAGTCGATTGTAAGGTATTGGCTGGTTGAGACTCAGTAACTGATGATGGACTTGGTTGATTAACAGTTGTTTCGGACGATGGAGATGATGAAGCTGGTGGTGTAGCAACCGGCGACACAGCTACTGGCTGAGCAGTTGGTTGAGTAGCTGGCGCTGGGATAGCTGGTTGTGCAACTGGTGTTGGCGTTGCTGGCATATCTACTTTTTGCGCAATGGGAGTGCCGAACATTTGCACAACGATGGTTGTCTGATGTCCATTATACATTCCTTTCGCAATACCAACTCCAATTTCTTGAAAACTCTTATTCATTATATTAGCTCGATGACCAGGGCTATTCATCCACGCAGTTTGAATACTTTCCGCTTCGGTAAAATCAATGGCCAAATTTTCCCCTGCAGTTATGTAACTGTACCCAGTGGCTTTGATGAACGTCCATGGGGTATCTCCTGATGGTGTATTGTGAGCAAAATATTGCTTCGCCAACATATCATTCGCTTTTGTTTGGGCTGCTTGTGCCAAGAGCCTATTGCTTGTCAAAGCAGTCAGCCCAGCTTCTTGACGAGCATCATTCGCCAACTGAATCACAGTTGGTGAAGTAATTTCTGATGCTTCTGCAGTCATAGCAGGGGTTATGGCCACCATGGAAATAGCAACCACTTTTACAGTCATTATCAACAAAGTCAACAAAGCCAACATGCGATGAGATATTACATGTGGATGATAATTATTCCGATGACTTGGAATCAAATGATCCTGTACTGAGAGGCCAAATTTTTTAAAAGTTGGGAACTCTATAGACAGAAAATCTGCTCCATAGGGAAATACTGGAAAAACTGATTGCATTATTGTTTTTATTTTTTGTTTTTAAACTAACCTAAACTACCTATTCAATTGTATTTTTATTTCGAAGAGTTATTTTAACTTTCTATATCAATTATAGCATACTTTTCTGAGAAAATCAAGCCTCTAGTAATAGAAGTCCGCCCATTAACGCAATGCCTAAAATTAACCACAAAAACTGCCAGACAGATTTTTCCCTGGACTCCTCTTTATGAAGCTGTGGAACAATATCTGATAAAGCAATATAAATAAAGCTTGCGCCAGCAAATGCCAACAGAAAACTAGGAGCTGATTCTATATGCCTAGCGAACAATACAACCATCCCTGCGCCAGCAATAGAAGTTAGCGCAGAGGCAAAATTGTACCAAATTGCTTTCACCTTACTCCAGCCACCGTGCAATAAGATTGCAAATTGACCAATTTCCTGAGGTATCTCATGGAAAATCACAGCTAACGTAGTAGCAACTCCAAGCGTCGGATTCACTAGGAAGCTAGCCGCGATGACCATACCATCAATGAAATTATGCAGACTATCTCCTGCCATAGTTAAATATACCGATGAATGGACCTCTTCGGAATGTTCGCCGTGAGAATGTTGCCACTGAATAAATCTTTCGAGAATAAAAAATATTACTAACCCAATCAAAAAATAAAATCCTTCCGCAACCCCAAAACCAACTTCTGACATTTCTGGCAACAGATGTAAAAATACATCGCCAAGAAGAGCGCCAGCAGAAAAACTAACCAGATACAACAAAATTGAGCGTAATCGTTGCTCTTGCAAACCCAAAACTACCACACCAACAAAAGAGATAAAACTCACAATTAAAACACTTGCGAAAATATAAACATACGTTTCTAACATACCAATACCAAAATTTAATTATTTAGAAGCTACTTGTATTATGACTATTATAACTTAAAAGTATCAAAGAAAAAAGATAAAAAAGGCAAGATGGCTTGCCTTTTCATTGCTATCGCTCAACGGTTATTTCACCGTAATAAGTCGGATCAAAACCTGCACCACAACTCTCAGATGGATCGATGCGTAGTCCAGTGATAATCCCGTTCCAACGACCATTATTAGCCATCAATACATGCGTACGTTGAGAACCATAACTGGCAGAATATGGAACAGACTTTTCTTCATCCCAACCAGGGCTAGTATTGGTAGTAAAGTACACCTTACCTAGACCAGAACTGCAAAGATTATACAAATCCAAATAGACATTTCTAAACATGGTAGCTTCCGCAGCAATATTGCTACTGCAAAGTTTCATGCGTCCACAGTTTGTTAAACCACCTCGGCGAATATATGGATCATTCCCAGCATCAACCCATAGAGCATTATCACTGACACCCCAAGACTGGATATTGAACAAGTCCCACAATTCGCGGTCATTGTTGCGTGCAAAAGTCCATCTATAGCCACCAGTCAGAAACACGATGGGATTAAAGGTCTTGCCAGTTACTTGATAGTTACTATCAGGGTAGTTAAGCTGAGATCTAGTTGGATACCAAGGCTCTGGATTACCATCATCACGATCTATTTGAAAATGCAAATGAGCCCCAGTGGAATTCCCACTGCATTTTATGTTTGGATCCCCGCCAGTCCTACCAATTTGCACACCAGTACTAACCCAGTGTCCCTCCTTTACTGGAGCACCATTACTGTATGCACGGTCACTAAGGTGAGCATAAGTGATATACACTACTTCACCCGTCCAAGGACTGTTACTGCGCAAAACGAGTAACCCACCCCATTCTGGATCGCAACGGCTTATGACTACCTGACCCCAAGTGGCGGAATAAGCTTTAGTTCCAATCGGTACGGGAATATCTACTCCTGGATGCCGACCACACCCCTCACCAATACAACCACTACGCCAGCCATTATCTTGGTTATCACGGTAAAGAGTTCCGCCAGCATAACCAATGGAGCCTGTCCCAACACTGCCTTCGTAAGTTCCATTGTAGTCACGCAGATCTGCTAGTGGCTTTGCCATGCCAGTAGATGGGAGACTTTGCTGTACATCCTCTTGTTCTTTTGTCTGCTCTTGTGCAAACACAACCGCCCCGAATAGGCCCAACAACAAAAATAGTTGAACGATTTTCTTTTTCATATTTCCTCCACAAAATTTATTCTTATACTAAAATTGTGTTCGCAACTTTAGCATAAGAATTCAGCATACAGGAAACCGATTCAAAGCAAATTAAAGAAAAACCAAAACAAACTTAAAAAACACCTATTAGGGTGTTTGATAATTCTATTCAAAGCACTATCACCTATATTAAAATACTGTGTTAATTATTATCTTGTTATATTAAAAACTTATTTAATGATGTCTAACTTTGCAGTTTTCTGTAAATTCGGGAATTTGATATTCTCGGCTTTTAACCAATCCAAATATTCAGCTGAACTATGAGTATCCCAAAATTCTCTTTCCTCATCTTCACTCTCAAATTCAGGGAGTGGTTTAAGCTTCTCCATATTACTAACTTTTTAATACTTCCTTGCTGATATACTGCTTCATCAAAGTCTGGTATGGGATATTTAAGGAATTAGCACGTTCTTTAAGTCTAACTAACACATAATTAGGTATCCTTAACGAAATAGAAGTAGAGGTGGGCTTCAAATTAGGGAATGATACTCGCTTAAAACCCTTCGGCTCAAAATAATCTGCCAAGTCAATCTTAGACCAAAACTCTCGTTCTTGGTCTTCATTTTTAAATTTTGGTAATTTAAGTTGCTTCTTCATAAAGTGGCCTTTCTTTCTTATTTAAATCACGAGCAGATATTGCCCTGACTTTATTGCTTCTAATAGTAAAAACTATAAATAACATACGGTCTTGATTAGTCTTGCCTATTAAAATATAACGATCTTCTTTACCTGAATGAAATATATCTTCATACAATACCTTAACTGGATCAAAAAATGCTTCCTCAATCTCTTGCATAGTAACCTTATACTTATCGAGATTTTTCTGTTCATTGGCTTTATCCCATAAAAAAGCTATGGGGTCAGGTAGCATTATCATATATTTATTGTATATACTATCTACCACACTGTCAAATCCCTACTAAAAGAAAATCCCTATATTATAGGGAGGTATGATAGAGCAATCCTTGTTAACGAATGCTCTTTAACCAATCTTTAATTCGCTTTTGGTTTTCCTCATTACAAGCATTGCACCATTGCTCAGGATATGCAGTTTTTGCTTGCCAGTAATCATCTATGCTTAACCATTTTGCTTGCGCTATTTCGCCATCATCGAATGTTAAATCATCGGGCGAACCACTGTATAAATACGCGTAGCTTTCATAAAAGTGTAGGTGGTCTTCATTGGAGAATTGACCCTTATCAATCAAATGAAGCTGGTCAGGTTCAATAGTTAAGCCAATTTCTTCTTGAAGCTCCTTAACAGCTGTTTCGCTGTGAGACAACCCTGCTGGCACGTGTCCGCCAAAATAGGTTTGCCATTTTCCAGGATTGCCAGACACTGACTCGGAACGCTTTGAAACCATAAGCTGATAATCTTTATTAACCAGCCAAACATTAACCACTCCGTGCCAATACTTTACTGGCTTTTCGTGCACTACTGAACGTGGTAACTGACTGATAGGATTACCTTGTTCATCGTAAACTTGTAATAATTCTTCAGGCATTATCTTGATTCATTAGTTTATTAAATTTTTTCCCATATACCTTTAAACATTTCACGGAGGTTGTTAGCCATTACCGTGTCATGAGTCTCCACTAAATAGTGGGGGTGCTGGTTGGTTACAATAAATAGTACATAGTCGCCCAATACAGAATGAGTTGCTGTAAAGTCTACTGATTTATCCCAAAATTTTACTTGCCTATTTTGGTTAGTAATTCTTTGTGCAGTTTTTTCTTCCGAAATTTTTTGATTACTAAAAACCCTCATCCCATAATCCTTTGGGAATATCTCCCAATGATAATCAACCCATTTTGGGTATTCTTCTAATAAGGTTACATCCTGATAACCCCACCAATTTTTATCTTCGTATTTGTTAGCGCTCTCAATCCACACTGGTAATTGTTTATACAAAAATTCTTCTAGTAGTGGTTCATCAATAAAACGGATTTTGGGGACAGAATACTTTTTGGATTTAGGTAATACTTGTAACTCAAGGATGGCTTTTTCAATGGCGACCTTTTTTGCTTCCAGTTCCCTCTCTTCAGTTTTATACAGAGTTCGCAGATCTTCTGGCGGAAGGGCGGTGTAATAGGTGATGGTAGCACTAAGGTCTTCCTGAATAACCCCTTTTTTATATAGTTCCTTGGCAACACTATAAACAGTGGTTCTGTTTATTTTAGTTATTCTGGCTACATCTGTTACAGAAAGTTTACCACTTTCCTGCACACATAAATATACCAAGATTTCTCTGTCAGTAAAGCCTAGCTGCTTTAAAAATTCATTTAGCATATAACTATATATAAACATGTTGTCGTAGTTATGTCAACAATAAAATTTCCTTTATTTAAGATAAATATTCGTATTTATGAATTGCATTATTGGAATAGTCTTGACAAAAAGTCAAAAATCTGATATGATATTCCCATAACAAATAGCCACCTAACCTACAAGGCAAAGTTTTACTTATAAGTAGGCAACAGAATTTGTGCAAAAATTGGAGGATATATGAAAATATTGGTTATTGAAGACCAGGAAAAGCATCTTGCTGATGCCAAAGAGTTTTTCGCAGGAATTCAGGGATATGAATTCTTTTTTGCCACTTCACTTCTCGATGTAGTGAATTTGGGTAGTAGGCAAACAGATTACGTTGGTAACGGAGAAGATCTGCCGAATATCCTTTCGAGCTTTGATGGGGTTATCACAGATTACCATTTTGCAGTAGGCGATCGTAGTAATGGCGGAATGGACAGCCACCGGCCGATCGGGATGATGATAATGCTCACAGCATTTTTGCTAGGCATACCAGCAATTGGTGTCACTGATAAAGATCATCACCAGAGCCACCTCCAGTGGTTCACATCTTTTTACAAAACATTCCCGATGCAGGAACGTCGGTTCATGCGTGATATTTGTAATCTAGATGAGGATGGTAGAAAAAAATGGGGAAGTGCCTGGGAACTCATCAAGTGGCAGATTAAAAAATAACCTATTCAAGTTTGAGAGGTCTTGATAAAACCTCTCTCTGTCTCGAAGTGAATACTTCGACTGATGAGCTCAAAAGAGCGAAACAGAGCAATAATAAAAAACAAAATTTGGTTAGTCCACCAAAACGGCTAAAAAATTTAGGGGGAAGAATGAGTAAGAACACAGTGGATGTCAAAGACATGGAGTATATCGGCGAAATTAGAGAACGACGCGTATATGCTCACTTCGAAAAATACTGGCATACTGAGGAAACAGGCAGTGTTAAAAATACTTTCAAAGCTAACATCTTGGGAAAATGGTGCGGCCCCGATTGTAACTGCCCCTACTATGAAGCTGTCAGAATCTCTGATAACAAAAAGAACATGATAAAGAAAGAAAAAGACGGTACACATAGATGGGGAGAAAGACCGGAACCACCAATTATATGGTAACTAGGTTCGAGAAATCCTATCAAAATCTCTTTTAGCTCAAGATTAAAACCTTGGGCTTTCTTTTTCAGAACATAAATAGTGTGTTTTGAAAAAGGAACAATCTTCTCTATAATTAACATAATAATAAATATATGAAAGAATCAAATATCGAAAATATTTCGGAACTAATGTCTCAGCACGGTATACCTGAAGCTGCTAAGTCAATTAGAGATATCCAAGAAATAGAAAAAGATCATTTACTTGGTCTTTTAGAGTCTGCAAATATAGAGCAGTTTTTGGAAGAATCAAAATCTGTCAGCAGTGATAGAGACTTTATGCTAAGAGCAATAAAGTTAAATGGCTTAGCTTTAGAGGCTGCAAGTGAAGATTTGAAGAATGATAAAGATTTAGTGCTGCAAGCAATTGAGCACAGTAATTACGGTTATGCGTTAGAATATGCCAGCCCTAGCTTGCGGGCGAATAAGCAGGTTGTTGAAACAGCTGCATTAAATGATATTGATTCTATCAGGTTTGCTGATAAGTCTTTATTAGAAGATGGAGATTTTGCAAAAACACTAATTCAAATTGACCCAAACTCATTGCGATATCTCTCTGAAAACTTAAGAGAGAATTCGGGTTTAGTGTTATTAGCAATTACTGAAAAGCCTGAAGCTTTTCAGTATGTGGGAAAAGAAGTGAGACAGAAAGTTATTGATTTAATCAAAGCTAAACAAAATACAGCAAATACTAATGAGCTCGAATCCAATCAAGATATTCAGGTAAGCGATGATGCCAAAGAAACAAAAGATTTTCTTGATTTAAACCCGATTGAACAAATAAAAAATTTGATTAAATCAATTGACCATGACGATATCATGGAAAATATTAGTCGTGAATTTATAATTGAATTGTATTTTTGGATAAGACAATTGCCAGTGCGGTTAAAGAATAATCCTGAGGGTAATTTTAATATAGCTACAAAAATTTCAAACTTTTTTGACCACGGTAGCCAATCATCAGAATTAGATTTGAGTGAGGCAGTAGATTTTAGAGATCGAGTATCTGATTTACTTAATGAAGTTGAATCAAGCATGGAATATGATTCGGCATGGCTACAAAGACCTGAACTCTGGAAAATAGCCAAACGTTAATCATTCCTTCATGATTCTGTGTTACTTGTTATTTGAATAATTTTATTATTCAAGAGTAGTCTAGTTTTAAAACAGCCAAGCAACTCCCTTTTCTCCACCATGCTCCCCTCTCTCAAAATATACTTTGCGTAAGTGCGAGGACTTATCTAAACAAAACTGTCTACGAAACTAATTCATTCATAGACAGTTTACCAAAATTGAAATAAGGCCTTTACATATTTAAGGTTTTACCCTTAACAACTAAATAGCGATTGAAATGTTTTCACCAACTACGCGTCTTTTTGAATCAGAACTAGTGCGCTAACTTTCGAAAAAATTAACGACGACCATCAGAATGTCGCTCAAGCTGTTTCGAAAAACAAACAAGAGCGAAATTATATTCCTTAGAAAGGAGGTGATCCATCGACAGCTTCCGCTACCGATGCCTTGTTACGACTTAGCCCCAGTTACGAGCATCGGATTGGACCCTAACTAAATAGAGGCTTCATCCGCTTCCCGCTTCCATGGCTTGACGGGCGGTGTGTACAAAACCCGAGAACGTATTCACCGTAGCGAGGCTGATCTACGGTTACTAGCGATTCCAGCTTCATGAGGGCGAGTTGCAGCCCTCAATCCGAACTGAGATGCACTTTGTGGGATTGGCTTGACCTTGCGGTTTCGCTACCCTCTGTATGCACCATTGTAGTACGTGTGTGGCCCAGAACATAAAGGGCGTGATGACTTGACGTCATCCCCACCTTCCTCCGATTTGTCATCGGCAGTTTCTCCAGAGTCCCCAGCTTAACCTGTTGGTAACTGGAAATAAGGGTTGCGCTCGTTGCGGGACTTAACCCAACATCTCACGACACGAGCTGAC
>CAYZEK010000013.1:0-18712 GCA_964477805.1 uncultured Candidatus Saccharibacteria bacterium
CCTCAAGGTTACCCAAGCTAACACTGAGCTTATGAACATTGATGCAAGAGGAACCTTAACTTTAGCGGGAACAATCATCATCAAAGACGATACCTTTGCAGGTTCAGTAGCAACCGACTCAGATGGTCTTGCAGAAATTACCTTTAGCTATAACTTAGGAACAGGTAAGCCAGTTGTTCAGTTAACCCCAGAAGCCCAAATCCCAGTGTTCGCACAAATTCTAGAGTTCAAACAAGATGAACACGGTAACTACACTGGTTTTGTAATCAAAACTTTTGATCTAATCTCAGGACCGGTGCAGGCAATTGTTCACTATAATGTTACTGGCAAACAAGCAGGGTACATCACTTTCGGTCAAGTTCAAAATGATCCTCTGCTCATAAATTCAGGGGCAGGCGAGGGTGGCTCTGGCTCTGCTGATGGCTCTGCGGATGGCTCTGCGGATGGTTCGGCAGGCGGTGACTTTGTGGGAGGAGATGGCGCTGGATTAGTCATAGAAGGTGGTCAGGTTGTAGGGGGTTCTGTGGGTGGCGTCTCAGACGGGTCTATGACAAACGACTCTGATAATGATTCCACCGATAACAGCACCGGCAACCCCACTAATGGTACCGGGGATACAAATGGCGGACAAGCTAGCGCCGACAATTCTGGAAGCTAAGCTACTTAGTAGATAGGGCTGGATATAAATTTTACTAAACATAAATGTCAAAAAATCAAATAAAAAACTTAATTATTGTTGCCCTGGTAATTCTTAACACTGTTACATTGTTTTGGCCAAAACTAGCCAGGCACAGCGAGTCACAAGATAATATAAACAGAGCAGATTTTGCTAAAAAGTTTTCATTATTAGATCCTAACCGACAGGATATGGATGTTAAAGATTTAATAGTGAACTTGCAAGACCTACGCACATATTTAAAAGTTTTGCCAGAACAAAACAAAGACTGGGCAGAAATTTCTATCTATTTTGAGGTATTAAATACTGGCGCAAGTGTGGTAGTGAACCCTGATTTAAAAATTTGGCCAGCCAGTCTTTCTAAGCTTCCTGTTGGTATGGTGGCAATGAAACGGGTGGAAGAGGGTAAGTGGAATTTAGATACCACAAAAATAAAAATGGCTTCTGTGGATGTAGATACCGCTACCCCAGATGTAGCAACAAAGGTTGGGCAAGAATTTTCATTGCGTTTTTTGCTCGACAGGCTTTTGCTTGAGTCCGACAACACGGCTTACCAAATGATTTTAAAACAACTTACCCCAGAAGAGTTTAAGGTTTTACCAGAGTCTATTGGTCTTGAAGAGCTGATAGACTCAGAAGGCCACATGAGCGCCAAAGACTACACTCGGTTGTTTAGGTCGCTGTATTTAGCAACATATTTGGACGAAGAAAACTCCGAGTATATTCTTGAGTTATTGCAAAGAAGTGAAAATAATAACTTCATTGGTAGCGGTTTTCCTGAAGGAACTCAGTTTGCTCATAAGTGGGGAACACACAATGCTAAAAATGTTTTTGCAGATTCTGGAATTGCGTATTTTCCAAATCGTCCGGTGCTGATTTCGGTAATGATTCAAGCTCATGGCTCAGACTTAGCCGGAAATCAGACTAAAGCAGAAAATTTAATGAAAGCTATTGGTCAAAAAGTTTCTACTTTTACAGTAAATGCCGCTGGGCAAGATTAAGATCCGTCTTTAGTTTTATTTAAAAAAACTATTGCAATTTTTGCTTAACTATGCTATAATTTATACAAAGTTACAGTTACGAAACAAAAATAAAAATACAAATGAATACGCTCTCCAAGCTCTCAATAGGTTTGCTGTTAAGAGCTCAACAAAAACACTTTTTGTTGGGTGTTTTGGTGTTTGCTGGGACTGTCATATCCTTAGTCATTTTTAGTTTTACTAGTTTATATACAAGACAGGCCAAAGCTGATGGTACCACAGATGCAATGATGGTGTACAGCAATCAGGACATTACTGCTACCCCAAAGTACCGCATTTGGGATGGTTCAGCTTGGGGATCAGAGCTTGACGCTAGCCAGATTAGTGGTGACATCGCTCAAATGCGGGTAAAGTACGCACCAACCAGAGACGAAGCCATTTTGATCATTCAGAGCACCACTGGAGAGATTTCAGCTCAGGTCTTTAATGGTACATCATGGGGGTCAAAAACTGTATTGGCTACTTATACTGGTAACGGTATTGGAGCTGATGAACAAGCGACAAGGGGCATAGCCGTAGACATTTTTTACGAGCAAACATCTGGCGATGCAGTAGTAGTGTATGCAGACAATACTGCGGACCCAAACTATAGGATTTGGGATGGGAGCACTTGGAGCTCCGAGACAGATATTAATATTCCTACCACTGGCCAAGTTAATGTAATTAAAACAGATTCCAGAGACGGCAGTGACGAAGGGGCAATGATTATAGTAGATGCAAATTCAGATATTTACGGTATGCGCTGGACTGGTTCTGCGTGGGACAATATGGGAGTATCTACATCGTGGGGAGCTACTGCATCTTTGTATTACAAAAACCCTATAGATGTAAGATTTGAACACACTTCTGGTGACATTATGTATGCGTGGGGTTATGCGACAGTCGGAACGGCTCACTTTCGTTACCGCACTTACGAACAAAGTACCTCTACTTTAGGGTCAGTTACCAATGTCACTAATGCTAACAATGCCGGGGTGGTCCATTGGCTTAAGCTGACAGAAGATAATACTTCTGGTTCAGACAAAATTATGCTCGCAGTTCAAGATGCAGGGACTGATCTAAACAGCTTTCAATGGTCAGGCAGTGCTTGGAGCGCTGTGCATACAGAACACTCATCAGCTACGGAAGACACTTTGAACATGAACTTCGACATGGCGTACGAAACGCATGCAAGTAATCAAAGTGACTTGTGGCTAACTTTTGGTAACGGTTCAACCGTTACTAGAAAAAAATATGAATCTACAGGGACTTGGGGTACTTCTACTACCGCAGGAGACGACACCGCTGTAACTAAAATTATAGCTCAACCAAACAGTGGTGCAATGCTGGCAGTTAACTACGAAGACAACACTTCGGCCAGTGACAATATTACTGCCTTCCAGCTTACAGGTGGTGGTACTACTTGGAGTGCACCAACTGTAATTTGGGATGGAGGAGTAACTCGCAATTTAGGCCACAGCCAAATAGATATAGACGCACAGAAATACAATAGTTCGGTAAAAGCAATGATGGTTTATGATACTCAAACACTCACAGAAATCCCAAAATATCGAATGTGGGATGGTTCATCATGGGGGAGTGAACAGTCAGCCAATGCAATAGACGGGTCCATTGCCCATTTGGCGCTAAAGTTTTCTCCAATTAAGAATGAAGGTATTTTGATGACGCAAAGTACTACAGGAAAGCTACAGTCCCAGGTTTGGAACGGCACTTCTTGGGGTACAGTAGACACTTTGCAAACCATGAACGGAAATGGTGCAGGACCAGACACACAGGCCACTTATGGACAAGCATTTGACTTGGCCTATGAGCAAGTTTCTGGAGATGCTGTTGTGGTCTACAACGACAACACCGCTGACCCAAACTACAGAGTATGGAACGGCACTTCTTGGGGAGCGGCTACCAATTTAGATGTGCCAACAACAGGGCTACCAAATGTCATTGAATTAACTGCCAAACCTGGCACAGACATAATCGCAATGCTACAAGACACGGTGAACTCAGATGTTTATGGGGCTTTGTGGGACGGTAGCGCGTGGGATGATATGAATGGTGGTGGTGTTGAGCCAGCCTGGGATTTGACTGCAAGCACTAACATTAGACATCCAATAGATGTCGCGTTTGAAAAGACTTCAGGTGATGCAATGTTTATCTGGGCAGACGCGACTTCCACAGATTATTATTACAGAACTCTGGTGGGATCGACTTTGAGCTCAGCAACTTTGTTAGATATTACAGCGTCGGGAGGCGTTGGGCATTGGGTTACACTGGAGTCGGACCCGAGTACGGGTTCAGACAAAATACTCCTGGGCGTGGAAGATGCTGGTTTAGATATTAACACTAGAGAATGGACTGGTTCAGCGTGGGACTCTGCGCATACAGAACACACCGCCTCTTCAGAGGACATTATAGATAGAAACTTTGACTTAACATATGAGACTTACACAGGGCATGAAGGCAAAGCTTGGTTAACTTATTCAAACAGCTCTACTATATACAGAAAGCAGTACAACGGTAGTGCGAGTTGGGGTACAGCTACAGCCATGACTAGTGGTGATGACACCGCATTTATTGACCTAGAGGCACAGCCAATTTCTGGCGCGTTACTTGCTGTAGCATACGAAGACAACACCTCGGCCAGTGACGATATTAAAGATTATACTAGTACCAATGGTGGCTCTACTTGGAGTTCAGCTGGCACTATTTGGGGAGGGCCCATTGCTAGGAACTATGGTTTTGACAGGGTAGACATAGAAACGGTTAAATACATTGCTGGTATTACGATTTCCGGTACTTGTAAGGCCTATGACCAAACCACAGACTGTGGGGATACTGGGGAAGTGCGCGTGGCTGTGAATGGTGTACTAAATTCGGTTAATGTCCAATCAACAGTAGCGGGAACTTGGTCTATCACTAACTTCCCAAAACCAGCTACAAATGACATATTAACTATTTTCATTGATGGCGCAAGTGATGCAGACGAAGCCGTCGCCGTTACAAAATATTCAGGGAATGGTGATGTAACCGGAATAAAATTAATTAAAGAGGGGATTGTAATAGGAAGCAATCAAGATAATTCTATTTCTCAGGCCAATTTGGCTGTGTATGACTATTCTAACGACGAAGATATCTATTTTGAAGCAACTTCATATTTTGGTTACTGTGGTCCAGACTCAGAGACTGTGGCTTTTTGTGCCGACTACGGGGGAGTGTCAGCCAGAGTTTTATTGTACATTGACTCTGGAGATACTTTAGTAATGGCTAGTGGCGTAGTAAATTTGGGTAAACTACAAGTGGCAGGAACTTATACAAGCGGTACTGAATCTGTTACTTTGTATAGCGATGGGACCAACACAACTTGTGGAGCTAGCGATCAAATGCCAATTTGTGTAGATGGCGGTGGCTCTTTTGACGTACCAACAAGCGTTCGGTACAGATATTCATCTGCAACCATGATTCGCGCCGATAGCTATGAAACTCTCATTGCTAAACCTGAGGCTATAGTGAATGGTTATTTAGGGTCAGGCACTTTTAATATCACTACTTTATTGCAAATAGATGCATGCTCAAACCAGCTCTTGGATGCTAGTAGCGCTAACCCAAATCTAAATTTCACCGGTAATGGACAGTTAGATATAGGTAACGGCTGTTCAGCCACTTTTAACGCTGGTTCAGGTACATACACATTCTCTTCTACAGGAGTTGCTAGTCCGCTCAGCATTTCTGGGACTAGTGCGTTTACTGCCAACACTTCTACTGTGGTGTATAGCGGAAACTATAGTGGTGGGGATACCAGCATCCCGGCTGCAGTTTTCTACAACTTGACAATAAACAACAGTGGTGAGAATTTTGTAACTGCTGGAGCAGTCACCATTAACAACGATTTAGATGTCACCGCAGGAACTTTTAAAGGTGCTAATGATGTCATCGTACGTGGTGATGCTACTGGTAATGGCACGGTAAATTTTACCGCAGGAACTTTTTGGCAAAAACAAAATAATATAATTAAATATTTTGGTGGCAATACCCCTTGGTCGTTTAGTAATTTGAGTTTTGGGGAGTCTTCTGGCCAACCCCCTGGCTCAGATAGTTCTTCAAGAGCGTCTGGAACAGGCGCCATTACCATTAGCGGGGTGCTAACCATTTATATGCACGCTCAGACATTATATTTGGGCAGTAAGACTTGGAATTTTATCGGTTCAGGAACACCTCTAGTTTCATCATTAGGAGCTTTGAACTATGGAACATCAACTGTTGTTTTTTCAGGGGGGTCCGCGACAAATATACCAGGCATTACAGGTGGTTTTTACAATCTGGAACTTAAACCTAACGCTGATGATGTTACATATACCATGGTTAATGGAGGTAGCTCATATTTGACAGTCAATAATAATTTGACTGTGGGTGATGGTGTAAGTACTGGGGTTATTGTCAGTAATGCAAATGATTTAACAGTTAGTGTCGGAGGTACATTAACTATTGCCGATCAGGCGACATATGTTTCTTCAGATACTAGTACTCTCTCGGTAAAAGGGTCTTTCATCAATAACGGCACCTTTACTCATAGCAATGGTACTTTCGAAATCAACCCCTCTAGCGGTGGTCAAGTAAGTAGTATTGGCGGTACTTCTGACACAACATTTTATAATTTCACAAACACTGTTGCAGGCTCTATTATGGAGTTTGCTGCAGGTAGAACTTATACTTTTGCTGGTAACTTGTCTGTGCAAGGGGCGCAAGGTAACCATTCAGTCTTGCGTAGTAGTTCTGCTGGTTCCCAGTGGTATATTTCTGCCTCTGGTAGTAAAAACTTAGATCAGCTAGATGTAAAAGATTCTGGATGTACAGCTAGTAATCCAATCCAGTATAAATCTACTTTAACTAGTTTGGGAAATAACGGTATTTGTTGGGATTTTGCAATTCGCGGTGGCGGTGGTTCTGGTAACGCTCCGGTAGATGGTGGTAGCAGTGGTGGTAGTGGCGGTACGAGTGGTGGCGGTCAGGGAGGTGGTAGTGGCGGTAGTGTTTTAGGAAACATTACTAAATTCCCTTCTGATGCAGCTAGTGATAGTTCGGTAGGAACTGTAGCATGGTCAAATACTGGAAATGTTTTTGCGGATGGCGGCGGTGTTGCATCTGCTGGTACAAGCACTGATGCTGAGATTAGTAATTTTTTGAAAGTCACAAATTTCGGATTTAATATACCTATATCTGCGACTATACAAGGAGTAGTAGTCACTATAAAAAGAAGGAGTCAGACCGGAACAAGTGGGATGAGTGACAACTCAATTAAGTTAGTAATAGCTAACAGCTACGCAGGAACTGATAAATCTGCTGGAGAAGGGTGGTATTGGACAGTAAGCCCATCATCATATGAGAGCAAAACTTTTGGCTCCAGTTCTGATTTATGGGGCAACAGCCTAACTCCTGCGATAATAAATTCGCCCGATTTTGGATTTGGTATAAGTGTTCAATATGCCATTGGCACAGGTGCAGCTACAGCTCTAGTGGACTACATAAATATGACTGTGTACTACGAAGAAGGCGGCGGTAGTGGTGGCAGTGGCGGTCAGGGTGGTGGCGGTCAGGGTGGTGGCGGAGGTGGAGGGTCTCCGTAAAACCCGAGTACAAGAAACTTTGAATTTGCCAAACCTGTCATAAATCAAAATACCCAATATTCATAGAACTAAAAAACTACCTAGTTAGGTAGTTTTTAGTCTCTCAATCAATTTGGTTTTCCTGAAGAAAATTAGTATAATAAATTAGTCATTAGCATCAAAACGATATCAAAATAGTAAAAAATAAACAATTTTTGTCCTATCTATTTCTAGTAGTTTTTTGTGCGCTGGCAATTGGTTGTCTTTTTGCCTTTCAAAATCAAATTCCTAGTGTGATTGCGGGTCAGGTGGTAGATAGTGACATAGTAGATGTAACTGCAGTTGTTCCTTCCCTAACGCCCCCAGGTGGTGGCACAGGAAGTACTATAGGAAGTTCTGTAAATATTTCAGGCATTTCGTTTCCAAATGCCAAGCTAACTCTTTTAAAAGATGGTCAGGTAGCCACAACCTTGATTGCAAACAATGATGGTACATTTGTGATTGCGGTTAACGGTCTAAACTTTGGTAACTATCAGTTTTCTGTTTATGCCGAAGACAATAGCGGGGTACTTTCATCTCCCTTTGTTGTAAATGTACCTATATTTGAAGCCCGTAGTTATCCGTATAACAATGTAATTATCCCACCAACAATTAGTACTAGTACAACTGTAGTTGGCGCAGGCCAGTCTGTGACTGTTTTCGGCTACGCGCCTGCTGGATCAACAGTATTAGTTGATATACCAAGACGCTCCAATTTAGGATCCGTTGTTGCAGATAGCTCTGGGTTTTACAGATTTGAGGTAAGAGATAGTTTGCCTGTTGGCGTGTATCCTTTCCGTACGCGCGCTCAGATAGGCGCCAATCAGAGCTTGTACAGCAAACCAATTTTTGTAACGTACTTTGCTGGACCAGTTTTGCCGAATCCGCCGCCAGCGCAATTTGGGGTGTGTGTAGACTATAATAAAGATAGACGTGTTAACTTGATAGATTTTTCCATTTTGTTGTTTTGGAGCGGTAGCGCAAGCCCTCCAAAAACAATTGATTGTAATACTGACGATAGAATAGATATTAGAGATTTTAGTATCTTGATGTATTTCTGGACTGGGTAAATTAGTCTAAGCAAATCAACACAACAATTTTTTAAAATGCTCAATAATTTCCGTAACAAATTAAATTTAAATTCAAGATTAGCACATACAAGTGCAACAGTATTTAGTGTTGTTTCAGTATTGATTATTTCGCTTGTCTTGGTCACACCTTTTGCATTAAGGCCATCACATGCAAAGGCAACTGAAGTTACTTTCACCCCGTCACAACAATTGGTTAATCAGCCACAACCATACACAACAACCATAGTGTTAAACACAGAAAGCGAAAACATTAACGCCGTGGAAGGAGTTTTGAAAGTTGACCCAAGCTTAGGTACTGACATTCAAATTTCCGATAGTGGCTCAGTTGTTACTTATTGGGTGACCAAACCATATTATAATAAAGAGCAAGGTGTTGTGGAGTTTTCTGGTGCTATGCCGGGTGGGTTTTCTGGTGGTAGTGGGATTTTGTTTAGCCTGATTTTACCTTCGCACACTAATCAAGCCCCACTTGAGAAAGCTTTGTATTTTATCAACTTTAATGCTTACAAAAATGATGGGCTTGGCTCTAGCGCCAAAGTTTCTACACGAAGCTTCGGGCTGGGCGACATCGCGGGTCAGGTTGATGAAGCGATTGCAGACCAATTATACTTAAATGGTAAAAAAGATGATATTCAGCCAGAGGTATTTACTCCTCGAATTGCCCGTGACCCAAATATTTTTAACAACCATTGGTTTATTAGTTTTAACACTACTGACAAGCAGAGTGGCATTGATCACTATGAAATTCAGGAGTCGCGCACAGGCGCTATGAATGCTGGTCATTGGCTACCAGCAACCAGTCCCTATGAGTTAGTGGATCAGGAGTTGCATAGCTTTGTGTTTGTGATTGCTGTTGACAGGCAAGGGAATGAACGGATTATTAAAGTCTTTCCTCGTAATCCACTCCCATGGTTTCAGGTTTATGGTAAGCAACTAGGGGTTATTCTTGTTCTGGGTATAGTTGGAGGCATTGCATATTATTACCGCCGTCGTAACCGTTTTGAAAATAATGTGAACATTAATAGTTTCCGTAGCAAAGGTTAAAGCTTGCTAATAATAAAATCAAAATCAAAGTGATATGATCTCTAGCATCTCAAAATTGAATAAATTGATCCTGACTGTAGCCATTGTTACAGCCGGATTTTTGTGTTGGCTGGTTTTTGTTTTCTGGGGTGCGTCGCAGGCGCACGCAGCCACTTTTTCTATCTCCCCAAGCGCCGATACATATACTGTTGGTAGCACCTTTGATGTCTCAGTTATCTTAGATACGCAAGGTCAAAGTGTTAATGCCGTGCAGGTGAATCTGGCATTTCCACCAGATAAATTGCAGTTGGTTTCTCCCCAAGTTGGAAATTCTATCATTGAAATTTATACAACACCACCACGTTATGATAATTCACGAGGCACAGTAGAAATTACAGGTGGAATCCCTAATGGGATAAATGTAAGCAGTGGTTTGGTGGCTAAATTCACCTTCCGCGTGCGCAGTTTAGGTGTGGCATCATTACGATTTGCTGGCGAATCTCAGGCATTACTAAACGACGGTAATGGTACCAATGCCTTAAATAATACTATTGGCGCGAGTTTCAAATTAGAATTACCACCGTCGCAAGGCCCATTGGTTTTGTCTGATACACATCCTGATCAAGAAAAGTGGTATCGTACTAACAATGTTTCGTTGCGTTGGGACGAAGGTCTTCCTCCCGCGCAAGGTTACAGTTACACCATTTCCGATAATTCTACAGACACTCCAGATGATATTCCAGACTCTACAAATACTTCAATTGATTACAAAGCCATTCCAGATGGTATCAATTATTTTCATATCAAAGCGTTGCGTGATGGTCGCTGGGGTGGGGTAACTCGTTATGCTTTGCGAATTGATACTACGCCCCCCGCAGATTTCAATGTAGAGGTTTCTCCGAGCGAGCGTACATTTGTTACCAAGCCAGTTTTGCAGTTTGCCTCAAGCGATGGTTTATCTGGCTTTGATCATTTTGAGATTAAAATCGTTCCGTTAAAAATTGATGGTCGTGACAGTGCTAGTGCAGGCGATGGTTATTTGTTTACAGAGGCACAGAGTCCATATCAAACCCCTGAATTATTGTATGGGACATATGATGTGATTATCCGCGCCACTGATGTAGCAGGAAATATCCGAGATGTGTCCCAGCGTTTGGAAATTACTAATTCGTGGCTGTGGTTCATTGGCCCAAATGGAATCACTTTACTCAGTGGTAAACAGGTGTCGTGGCAGGTGTTTTTGCCAAGCGTGTTGATTATATTTTTGATCTTGTTAATTTTGGCATACTTGATCTATCGTTGGTACAAACATCATGTAGTTTTGATCACTGATTACAAACACCCAGAGAGTATAGAAGAAAAGCTTGCCGAGCTACAATATTATAGGCAGAAGTATGGCAAGTTTATGAAGGTGATGTTATTGGGCATAATGTTGTCTGGCTCAATAGCCTTTGCTGGTTTGAACAGTGCAGATACAGCTCGCGCTGCAGTAATCGCTCCGCCGACTATTGATACTTACTCCCACTACATTAAAGATGACGAGTTGTTCTATGTGGCAGGTCGTACAGTAGAACCAAATACTGAAGTACTGGTTCATTTACAAAGTATGGTCGATGGTCAGGCCTTTGATTTTGATGCGGTTTCTGACAAACGTGGTGACTGGATTTATCGTCACTCTGGTTTTTTGCCAGGTGGTCGTTATATTATTTGGGCGCACGCTAAATCTGGACAGGAGTTGTCTGTACCGAGTCCGCAAGTGGAGATTGATGTGAAACCCGTGGCGATAAATTGGGGCGGTTCTCGTATTACTTACCAAACTATTTACGTAGCTGCGATTATATCACTTACTGTTGGATTGTTGATATTAGCAGTATTGATAATAATTGGATTAGTATTAGTGCGTCGTAAGCGACGCCAATTTGCCCAGACTGTCCGTTTGGCTGAAGAAGGCCTGAGGCATGGCTTTGAAGCCTTAAAGCGAGATCTAGAAGCCGAGTTGGCTCTGATTCATCGCGCTGCATTGGGTAGCGAAATGGCAGGGGAAGCGAATGTGCGAGCAGAACAGTTGCGACAAGATCTAAAGAATATTGAAGACTTGGTTAGTCGGGAAGAAAATGAGGCCGAACGGTTAGCTGGTTTGCCGTTGAAGCATGACTAGCTAGTTGTGATTAGCTTGGCCATTTGACGACCATAAGTAGATTATCATGGACGAGCTCAGCTTTGTGAAGTTTTTGCCAAAGGACCTCAGTAATGAAAGGCATGAATGGGTGCAATAGCTTTAGTATTTCAATCAAGACATGCAGTAAAATTTGCTGGGTGTTTTGTTTTTGGTCAGGATTTTGCAATTGAAGTTTGCTGGCTTCTATGTAAATGTCTGCGAATTCTTTCCAAATAAAATCATACAAATTCTGTGTGGCTTCGTGTAGGCGAAAAGAATCTAAGCTGGCTTGGGTCTGCGTTTTTAGTTGGGTAAGTTTATCTAGAATTGATAAATCAGATTCGGTAATACCATTGATAGCTTGGGCTGTATGATTGTTCGTGGTGTTGTTGCGAGGCAGATTATGTTGAGGCTTGTCTTTTCCCATCAGAGTGTCATTGTCTATATTGGCCAGAACAAATCTGGCAATGTTCCAGAGTTTATTTCCAAAGTGCTTCATCCCTTTAATTTTATCTTCGGATAAAGCTATGTCTGTGCCAGGCGCTGTATTAAATACCAGTGCAAATCGCAAAGCATCTGTGCCGTATTTGGCAGTCATGTCTAACGGATCAATGATGTTCCCAAGTGACTTAGACATTTTACGGTTGCGGGCATCACGGATTAAACCATGCAAATATACGTCATGAAATGGGATTTGGCCAAGATGATAAGTAGACATTAAGATCATGCGCATGACCCAGAATGGCAAAATATCGTAACCAGTTTCTAGAACATTTGTGGGATGAAATGTTTTTAAATCAGGTGTTTGATCTGGCCAACCTAATGTGGAAAAAGTCCACAATCCTGAGGAAAACCACGTGTCTAAAGTATCGGGGTCTTGATGCCAATTGTTATCTGGTTGTTCTGCATTGTCTGGAGCATCTATCCCGCAGTAAATTTCTTCTGGGTTTGATTCATCACCTTTGTACCACACAGGAATGCGATGCCCGAACCAAATTTGCCTAGAGATGCACCAGTCATGCAAATTATTAACCCAATGGAAGTAAATTTTTCGGAAGTGTTCTGGCAAAATTTTTATTTGCCCAGACTCTACTACATGCTTCATGAGTTGGCTGAGGGTATACTCTTGCCCAGCGATGATGCCATCTAACTCCGAATGCTTTAAAGTAAAAGGTTTGTTTACAGCCAAAAACCATTGCAATTTAGGCAAAGGTTCAATAATTCCACCGCTTCTTTCGGCAGTGGCAACGCTTTGTTTGATTTTTTCTTCCTTTTCTAGTAAGTGATTTTCACGGAGCCATTCAACAATTGCTTCGCGGGCAACTGTTGTTTTTTTATTTTTAATATCAGAGGCGTTGCCATCACCAGCGAAAGAACCAACAGTCATTTTGGCAAATTCATTAATTACTGGCTTGAATTCTAAGTTATGGCGTTCGGCTATTTCGGCATCTATTAAGCTGTGCGCGGGAGTTACTCCTAATGCCCCAGTCCCAAAATCTTTTTCAACACTTTCATCAGCAATGATTTTGATATGCAAAGGCACGCCAGCAAATTCTAAGTCATATTCTTTTCCCACTAAGTGTTTGTACCTCGCGTCGTCTGGGTGAACCGCCACGGCTGTATCGCCAACTTTGGTTTCTGGGCGAGTAGTGGAAATGGAGATAGGGAAGTCAGAGCTGTACTTAAAGGTGTATAGCATTGCATCACGCTCTTGGTGAACAATTTCTTCATCAGAAATAACAGTCTGTCCTTTTGGATCCCAGTTTACCACTTTGTAACCACGGTAAATTAGACCGTCATCATACATCGCTTTAAACGCAGTGCGAACAGCTAGATTACGTTGAGCATCAAGGGTATATGCTTCTCGACCCCAATCCAATGAAGCGCCAATGCTTTTGAGTTGGTTTACGATAGTATCATGACTATTTTGAGCAAATTCTTCTACCTTGGTCAGAAATTTTTCTCGACCCAAATCAGTTTTACGAACACCTTCTTTTTCAAGAATTTTTTCTACTTTTGATTGAGTGGCAATCGCTGCGTGGTCTGTGCCTGGAAGCCAGAGCGTAGTTCTACCTTTCATGCGGTGGTAGCGAATTAAAATATCTTGTATGGTAACGCCTAGTGCGTGTCCGACGTGCAGGGTCCCGGTTACGTTTGGTGGGGGAAGGACTATTGTAAAAGGATCGGCTTTCTCGTCATTGGAAACTAAGCCGGCTTCAATTAGATTGTCTGGATTGAAATACCCAGAATCTACCCATTTTTGATATATGTCAGCTTCATATTCTGAAGCTTCATAATTTTTGTCTAGTTCTAGCATAGAGATGATAAATTCTATATTTAGAAGTACTGAATTAAAAATAAAGTTGCTATAAAAACAAAGAAAACACCGTTTACCAATTTTTGGCGGTGTCTAGAGCGCCTGTTTTTTATGCTGGCGCGGTACCATCTAGATTTTCTAGTTGCCAAAAATTGGGCAAACTAGCTTAATTTAGCCATATTACGGTGGCGCCGGCAGAGTCTACTTAATAGCTAAATATTTATGATGGCTTGGTTCCCATCAGCAATATTTGGCATTGTTCTTTCTGCGCTACTACAGTGACTGCTGTAGTATTAGCTTAATGAAATTATACTTTTTATTCTAAATTATCGCAAGCTCAATAAAAAGCATCTCAAAAATTGAGATGCTTTTTGTAGGAGATATTCATTAGTCTTACCAAGCAGAAGTCACTCCAGAATTATTTGTAACCATAATACCTGATGTCGGACGAGCTGGATCGTAGAAAGATTCTCCCAAAGCTGGGAAAGATTCCGGGCCACCAGCCCCGCTAACGGCGTTGCTAATTATTTTATAGGAGACACCATCGGATCTATAGGAGTAGCCACTACACGCGGTTGTGCTTGGGCGAGGGTCTGCTGGTAAAAAGCCGACAAATGTTGGTGCTAAGTTTGGGATATAGCCATTCGCCCCAGAATAGTCCTTTGGCACAGTCCCACTACCGCAGTTGCCTGTTGCCGCCCACCAGTTAATTGTTCCACCACAGTTATTTGGAACAGCACCAGAATCACCAGTACAAGGATATCGATTATTAGTGTTGTAATAAATTTCTAAAGCCTTTTGGAGCTGGACTAAATCTCCTCTGCGTTTAGAATCTCGGGCTTTTAAGCGAGCTTGTGAAAGAGAAGTTGTGACGACAGTTGCTAATAATCCAATAATTGCCACAACTACTAAAATCTCAATTAAAGTAAAACCAGACTGTTTTTGTTTATTTATCATGAGCATTATTTAATTGGTTCTATGTGCGCTGGCTGATTTGGCGGAGAAACTAATTGATACCCATCGGGTATGGTGGACGTTTTTTTATTCCATTTCAGCATCAAAAAAACTTGCGCAGCTATTAAGATAATTAAAACAATAATCAGGTACATCGCAGTCTTGGTGAACTGTTTCGTCGTAGGGAGTTCCTGTAGTGGCGACATTGGTACAGCGGGTTTTTCTATCTTTTGTGGCTTGGGGGCATTAAAATAACCGCTATAATCGTCACCTTCCTCAAGACCAGTATTTTTTTCTAAATTATCATTTGGCATTTTATTTTAGGATAATGCTAATTTGTCTTAAGTATATCAAGTATTTTGATAAAGTAAACATTTTTAATGAATTTCCCAGGCTGGATCTGCCTTCACTTTATGGGTTGGTTTTGGGGTTTGTCCATTACGTAAATTGAAATAAGCAGATAGAGCAATCATCTGGGCATTGTCTGTACAAAGTTCAATTTCGGGCACTACAAAAGCTAAGTGATTACTTTTGCAGATCAGAGCTAGTTCTGAGCGCAATTTTTTGTTTGCTGCTACTCCACCTGAAAGGGCGATGGTTTTACATTTATATTTTTTTACAGCGCGCAAGGCTTTTTGAGTAATAACATCGGTAACGGCATTTTCAAATGACATTGCAATATCTGCTTTTTGCTGTTTAGTTAAGTTTCGGGTGGACTTTTTTGCAACTAGTTTGTCTATATAATAGAGCACAGCAGTTTTAAGTCCGGAAAATGAAAAATTGAAATTTGCTTCATTAAGCATTGGCCTGGGGAACTTTATGTCAGTTTTACCAGTTTGTGCTAACTTGGAGATTTCTGGACCACCTGGGTATGGGAGTTTGAGAAGTCGGGCAACTTTGTCAAAAGCTTCGCCAGCGGCATCATCTACAGTATTTCCGATCACAGAATAGTTTTTGAAATCACGCATAAGAACTAGCATCGTGTGTCCTCCTGAAACGATTATGGACAAAACTGGAAACTGGACCTTCCCAGGAGACTTTGCAAAAGCAGAATACAAATGACCCTCCATGTGATTAACTGGGAGGAGGGGAATGTTTGTTGCCAAAGATAATCCTTTTGCAAATTCCGTCCCAACTATCAAAGACACCACTAGACCAGGTCCGCTAGTCACGGCAATATAGTCAATATTTTTGAGTTTTAGTTTAGCGTTGCGTAAAGCTTGCTCTGTCACTGGTAGAATATTTTGCATATGCGCGCGTGCCGCAACCTCTGGCACTACCCCGCCTGTTTTTTTGTGAATGCTAATTTGGGACTTTACGACTGATGACAAAAATTTAAAATCCGGTTGCTGGCCTTTTATTTTACCCCGTAATACACTGGCTGCGGTTTCGTCGCAACTGGTTTCTATTGCTAAAATATTTGAGTAAGGAATGTTTGGCTTCATAGGTTAATTATACCATTGAGTGTCGCAAAAGGAATATCAGGCTACCTCAGATTTTTCTAAAAATTTGACATAAAGGTGTATAATATGGATAGTCAGATTCTTACCAAGAGAGGTGGTGAATTTAATGAAAGCATTATATACTATTGCCTTTATTCTTGTAATAATAGGTGGACTAAACTGGGGTTTAGTTGGCGCTTTTGACTATAATTTAGTGCATGGAATTTTCGGTAGCATGTCATGGTTAGAAAGGTTGATTTACATTTTAGTTGGTCTATCTGCTATTTGGGTAGCATTTTCTTACAAAAAAAATACTTCTTCAGCTTCTTCAATGTAAGGCCATTGAAGTTAATTGCTGGTACGGGACAAGCACCTCTTAAGTAGAGGTGCTTTCATTTGCTATAATAAAATTGTTATGAACATTATTCAAAAATCCATACAAAAGATCTGGTATCTATTTTATCCAATTTTTCCTCAAATTGAACATAGGTTGTTGTTTTTGCACAAGAATAAAAGGCAAAGATTTTTAATTGGTTGGTTGTCACCCCATCATACTTTGGCTGGTTTAAAGAAACATCTTTCTAAAGAATGGGGGTTTGGGAACCATTTTGTAGCCTGGGAGGATAGCAGTCAGGTGTTGTCTTGGCGCAAGCTTACAAGTTTTAAAGAGCAATATCATATTCGGGTTTTTTCCAATGGGGAGATTCGTGGGCATTATGAATTTACTCCAGAGGCAGCACCAATTCGACATTTGATGAAGACACATCAACGAGCCAAGACCAAGGATTTTTTAAAATTTTTAGATAAGTTTGTAACCACAACCAAACACATCTCAAAGTTAACTCCTGACACCACGGTTCCGAGCCGTGATTCAGAAGTTACTTATGTAGATGCAAGCAAGAATAAAAAGTTAAAATAATTTTTTTATATGGACCACTCAACAATGGATCACTCAACAATGGATCACTCAAATCACACTGAGCCCGAATCAACCCCAAAGGAATATATTAAATTCGTTTGTATTATTTTGGGAATCGTTTTGATTTCGTATCTTGCAACAGGTTTTTCATCAACCTTTACAACATCAAATTTCCTGAGGATTTTCATGGGAGTATTTTTTGCAATTTTTGCAATTTTTAAATTGTTGGATTTACGAGGATTTGCAGTCTCGTATATGGGTTACGATGTTATTGCAAAAAGATTTATGGTTTATGGGTATATCTATCCATTTATTGAGCTGGCTCTAGCTGGCGGATACTTTTTCCATGTTCCGTATACAGAATGGGCTACCCTAACTGTTATGTTTATTGGTTCCTTGGGTGTTCTTAAAGAATTGATGCGGGGGAGTAAGATTAAGTGCGCTTGTTTAGGTACATACATCAAATTACCACTTACCACAGTGAGTTTAGTAGAAGATGTTGCTATGGGAGTGATGGCATTATTGATGATCTGTGGGGTGGTTTAAAGTTTTGATCAAATATAATAGTGCTGTAAAATTGACTTTTCTCTCAATTCATGTTACAATAGTAGTATATTTAGTCTAGATGTTGCTTACTACCTAAGAATAAGCAAAATCAAGACCTCTCTTTTTAAACATAGAGAAACCAAAACCAACAAACAATTAAACAACAAGGAAAACCAATGATGAAGAAAGTTCTACATTCCATACTAACTGTCGCCTTAGTGGTGAGCAGTGTTTTTGTATTTGGGGTAACCTCTAAGCCTGCTCATGCCACTACACTTCTTTCCGATGACTTTACTGGAACAACTATTGATACTGCAAAGTGGAATGAGACTGATACTGGTGGGGTTGGTGGAACCGTAGGAAATATCCAGCAGAATGGAGCTTTAACGGTTACTGCTGGTGGCAGTTGGAATACTAACTATTTGGTTACAGATACTACATATGATAGAAGTGGAGGTGATTTAGAAATGGAAGTAAATGTTACTTGTACTAGCAATGGAATCGTTGGTGTTGGTTATGGTGATCCTGGTGTTCTTGGCGGCGGCGGCGAATCTTATACAATGTACATTGTAAGTACATTAGTCTATTTTTCAAGACAAAATGCCAATGCCAACGCAGAAAATACTTCAACAGGGTTTAATTGTACTGTTGGGGTCCCTTTTAGTGTAAGAATTACAATAGGCGCAACAACGGGAGCCAGTTTGTATTTGAATGGTAGTGGTACCGCCGCCGTAAACTTAACGGGCGGAACTTTTAATAACAAAGGCTTCTTTTTAACTGCGCATTCAGGTGCAGCAACTACTTTAGATGATTTTGAAATTAATGGGGACGGTGCAGCAACTGTGCCAGATGCTCCTACTGGTTTATCAGCTACTCCATCTAGCACTCAAATGGGTTTATCATGGACAGC
>CAYZEK010000013.1:18812-21160 GCA_964477805.1 uncultured Candidatus Saccharibacteria bacterium
ACCACCATTAATACTGGTATATGGGTAGAATCGGATTCAGCTAGTGGTGGCGCTGGAGGTACTGTTGGAAATGTTCAACAGAATGGTAGTCTAAGTACTTTAGGTAACAACACTTGGGGTGCTAACATGCTCCGCACTGTCAACACCTATACTCGCGATGATGGTGACATAACAGCATCAGTAGATGTTACAATAGCCAATTGTGCTGGTACAGACACGATGGCGCTCTCATTTGGAGGCCATCTTATTACAAATTCAACTTATTTTGCTTTCTATAATGGCGGGCATATAAACTTCTCCGGATTTGTTCCTGGCGCAACCACGAGCATTTCACCTGCTTGGTCATGTACCAATGGAGTACCTTTTAATATAAAGATGGTTATTGTGCAAGCAGGGGGAGCCAAGCTTTATATTGACAATGTTCTAAAAGCAACAATTTCAACAGGAACTTATTCGGGAACTTTTGCGCTCCAAGGATTTACTGGTACAGCTACCTTTGATAATTTTGGTTTAATGTTGCCGAACTCTGGCCCTGAATCACCAAGTGGTTTAAACTCAACTCCCGGCAATGGACAAGTCGGTCTAAGTTGGACTGCAGGAGGCGATAATGGCAGCGCTATTACAGATTATAACATTGAGTACAAACTTGCCTCTGAACCAACTACTTGGACGACTTTTGCTGACGGTACATCCACTTCTACCTCAACAACAGTTACGGGATTAACAAATGGTAGAAGTTACAATTTTAGAGTCTCGGCTATCAATGGTAATGGAACGAGTGACCCTTCTGGAACCTCAACAGCCATGCCAGTCACAGGTGTTGCTACGGCTCCTGTGGCATCATCTGTTGCTATTACTGGAGATCCAGCTGTAGGAGAATTATTAACTGGTAGTTATCTCTATATTGATGCTAACGGTAATGCTGAATCAGGATCAACCTATCGGTGGCTTCGTGCAACTTCGGCTGGTGGGTCTTACTCAGCGATTTCTGGTGCAACTAATACAACTTACTCTGTCACAGAGGATGATGTGGGTATGTATCTGAAATTTGAAGTTACGCCTCATACAGCTACAGTACCGACCACCGGTTCGGCAGTGCAAAGTTCTGCTTCATCACAAATCGGCGAGATTGATTATTTGAACATGATCCTGTCCACAGGACAGAGCTTGTCCGTTGGTGTAAATGCAGCTCCAGCACTTTCTACCACACAACCATATTCAAATAAAATGTTAACTGGGGGATATGGTGGATTGGGAACAGGAGCTGCGTTCACCCCTTTAATTGAATCAAGTGTTGAAACTATGAGTAGTTCTATTGCAAACTCATTGACATATAACGATCCTGGTAATGATTTAGATACTGTTATGGGGTTGCATGGTGTAAGTGGTTATACTTACGCACAGCTTAAAAAAGGAACAGGCCCATACTCTACAGGAATGACACAGGTAACGAATGCTAAAACCGCCGCAACAGCACTTGGTAGGACTCTTCGGGTAATTGGCGTTACTAGTATTCATGGTGAAACTGATAACTTTAATGGTGTGTCAGGGGCTACTTACGAGGGTTATTTAGAAGAATGGCAACATGATTACAATACTGATGTAAAAGCCATAACAGGCCAGTCCAACAATATCCCTCTGTTTATTGACCAGATGAGTTCGTTTATGTCTTCTTATGCAAATGATGCTACATCTGAAATCCCAATTTATCAGCTATATGCAGCTGAAGATAATCCAGGTGACATTGTTCTAGTGGCACCAAAATATTTCTTCAATTATTCTGATCGTCATCATTTGACTGCCGCCAGCTCGCGTTGGCTTGGTGAATATCATGCAAAGGTTATTAAAAAGGTGGCTATAGATCATCAGTCTTGGCGCCCATTGAGTCCAGATAATGTAACTCGTAGCGGTAATGTTATTTATGCTGACTTCCATGTTCCTGCTGGCCAGCTAGCTTTTGATACTACATTAGTCAGTGCTCGTACAAATTATGGTTTTGAGTATTATGATTCTACTTCCTCTGCCACAATATCTTCTGTTGAAATTTTAGATAGTGATACAGTTAAGGTGACTTTGAGTGGTGTTCCAACTGGCAGTAACCAAAGACTACGTTATGCTTACACTGGTGTTCCTGGGACAAATACAGGCGCCCAGAATGCTGGTAGTGCCGCTGGTAACTTGCGCGATACTGATCCATATCCTTCCATGAATGGCAATACTTTATATAACTGGGCAGTGCATTTTGATAAAGCTATAACTCAAGATGCCGCCGCCCCCGTCATCTCCTCCGTCCTCAGTACTCCAGCTAACACCTCCACTGCTGTCACTTGGACCACAGACGAAGCTTC
>CAYZEK010000014.1:0-20619 GCA_964477805.1 uncultured Candidatus Saccharibacteria bacterium
CTCGTCTTGCATAGATAACGATGGTAAAGTTCTGTCAAAATCCGGCATCCCCACGCTTCAAAACAACGTAGTGAACTATGATTTGAATATGTTTATTGTGCTATAAATTTTGCATTTTGTCAAGAAAATGGAAAACGGGACGCGACTTCTAATAGATTGATGATTAAGATCACCCTGGAAGAAAGAATGGTCATTACCTGAGTCTACTCAAAGTTATGATATAATTCATCTGCCCTATATTGATAGGAGGAGGTAGTGATGACTAATTCTGCGGACACTACTATAAGTAGTGAAGTCAAAACAGAAGACCAGGAGTTCTGTGGCCCAAGGCTAGATGAGATTGACCCTCGCTTAATTCATGCGTGGCCCCAAAGCTCCATTTTTACAGACGGAAAAACTTTCATGACCACTGGTCGTGAAATTGCTGAAGTTAAAAGCAAAGGAGATTATTTTCTCTCTGACTTTCCGCATACTGGATGGGAGGCGATGGATCTTTCCAAAAAATAAAGCTCCCCATCACTTGACGGGGAGCGCGAAGACTTGAAATTTATTTTTTTGATTTTTTAGCAACCTTCCTAGCAACTTTCTTGGCAACCTTTTTGGTTGCCTTTTTTGCTACCGTCTTTGTTGCTTTTGGAACTGCCCTGCGAAGTGTTTTGGATGCAGAATTTATCTCTGCACTAATTTTATCCCAACTACCTTTTAGTTCTGCAACAACTGCAGAAACATCATCAGCTTTAACATTTTTCAATCCTTTGTAGTTTTTTACTACGGTATCTATAATTTTATGATAAGTAGCTTTGCTTGCCTTACCAGCTTTGTTTAGTTCTTTAACAACGTCTTTTTGCATGTCGCCGGCCCATTTTACTACTTTTTTACGATTTTTAGCATTTTTGCCAGTCATCAAATACACTCCTGCGGCAGCCGCAGCTATGGCAGCCAATCCGGTTCCAACTGCGATAACTTGTTTCTGTTTCTTTTTCATATTTTCCTATTTGTACCTGTTAAGGTGTTAATTATTTTTTTGACTTAGATGCACCTTTACGAATATTATTCGCAAATTTTACCAACGCTTTTAAATTCACGCCTTTCTCGCGGATATTATCCCGCAATTCAGCAATATCATCTGACACAATCTCAGTGGCTCGTTGGGCGGTTTTTGCAATGCGTTTTATCGTGCGTATGAATGAAATCACATACAACAAACTAATGCCCAGCATTATAGTAATAATAATTACTGCCGCACCTGTGATGATAAAGAAGATATTAACGATCGATGCCTCATTCATATAATTAGTATATCACAGCTCCATTGAAGCTTTAATGTTGATATCTATTTTTGCGTAACTTTTGCTTGGTATCGATTGATAATACTTTTAATTGTTTGCTCGTACTGCTTGCGGATGTCTTCATCTTTACCAACTTCAATGATTTCATCATTGAGGTTCGTACCTGAAGCTGTCCAATTGTAAGAACCAGATACATATCCTTTGTCAGTCACCAAAGTTTTTAGGTGCATAATATAGTTGTGATCGTTGAGAACGATTTCAATACCAGCTTCACGCAATTCACGGACAATGGCTCGTTGATCAGCCAACCCTTCCGATTGTTTTTTATCCATGATGCCTCGGACTTCTAGCCCTCTATGTTTTGCTCCCAAAAGCGCATCTCGGATATCCTCGCGAGTAAAAGTATAAATAGCAAAGTAAACAAATTTATCAGCCTCTTGAATTGTTCGTGTTACCTCGGTATTCACTTGATGATCTTGATTGTAGTACACGGTCACATTCCGCGCCACTTGTGGTTTATAGTGGTAGGTGTAATAAAATTGTCCGCAAGCACCAATCAGTAGGGCAATCACGATAAGGTAAATTAAGTCTCGTGTGAATTTTGGTTTTGTGTTCTGATGTTCAGTGGGTTGCATCGGTGGGAGTAATTTTGTTTCCTTTTGCATTTATTTAGTATGCATGGACTTGCTCAAATCCAGATCAAATTTCAAACAACTTTAGTTAAAGTTTTTAATCTCTCTTTTAGTATCTCGCTTTTTAATGTATTCGCGTTTATCTTCTTTTTTACGCCCCCGCCCAACACCAAGCTTGAGTTTAACGAGGCCACGTCCAGTAGCATAAATTTCTATAGGTATAATAGTCACTCCCTTTTCTTTGCCCAATAGTTGATTAATCTCTGCTTGGTTTAACAGCAGAACACGAGAGCGCGTCGGGTCGTACCCTTCAACAGGGGCATATTTATATGGACCTATATGCGCACCAACTAACTGTACTCCCTTGGCTCCAACTTTAACATAGCTTCCAGCGAGCGATACATTACCATCTTTGACTGCTTTGACTTCTGGTCCAGACAATACTAATCCAGCATCAAAGGTATTATTGATGTCATAATCAAATTTTGCTCGTTTATTGAATGCTAATGACTTCATATCTATATTTTAGCAAGGTTTGCTAATATGTTATAATTAACCTATGAAAGCGTATATTTCCGAGCTCCTGGACCAGGCAATACTGAATATTAGCCCAGATGAAGCCGAAGCTGTTTTAGGCTCCGGTGTTTTTGATGTTACCTACCCAAAGTTAGGTTTTGGAGATTATGCCACAAATGTTGCAATGGTGTTATTTAAAAAATTTAAAACCGCCCCAGCAGGAAGCCCGGTAGCATTCGCATCCAATCTGGCAGAGTCACTGACAAAATTAGATAAAGGAAATAGCTTTTCTAAAATTGAATCAGTAAATGGTTTTATTAATTTTACATTATCTCAAAAATTTTTACTTAACCGGTTGTCAAATGTGCTAGAGCAAGCAGGGGATTATGGAAAATTAAAATTGGGAGAAAATAGAACAGTAATAGTTGAATACTTTCAAAATAATATTGCCAAGCCACCGCACGTGGGGCATTTGCGATCCGCTGTCATCGGCGACAGCTTGGTAAGAATTTTACAATTCGTTGGTTACAAAACTGTTACCGATACTCATATTGGTGACTGGGGAGTGCAATTCGGAATTTTACTTAGAGCTTATAAAGATTTTATTGAAGCTGGTGGTAATAAAGCCCAAATAGAATCCAATCCTGTAATTGAGTTAAATAAATTGTATGTTGAGTATTCAGGGAAAATTGAGGACAGCCCCCAGTTGCGTGAATTAGGGAAAGCAGAATTTCAGAAACTAGAAACAGGTGATGCAGAGAACCGTGAATTGTGGGAGTGGTTTGTTAAAGTTTCGCTTGATGATTTTGAGCGTTATCGCAATCTCTTGGGCATTTTGCCATTTGATTACAATCTAGGAGAAAGTTTTTACGAGAAGCAAATGGCTGGTGTACTGACAATTTTTGAAGAAAAAAAACTGACCTCTGTTGGAGACACTGGTGAAATTTATGTTGACCTAGAACCTTATGGTTTGGGTCGATGTATTCTGGTTAAGAGTGATGGTGCCACCACTTATCATTTAAGAGATTTTGCAACTTACATTTACAGAAAAAATGAATTCAATTTTTATCGTAATTTATATATTGTTGATGTACGTCAGTCGCATCATTTTCGGCAGTTGTTTAAAGTTCTGGAATTAGCTGGATTCCCAGCAGAAACAGATAGCATACATTTAGAATTTGGGTTTATGAGTTTGCCAGAAGGAGCGATTTCTACCCGAAAAGGGAACACTATTTCTTTAGAAAATTTGATTGCCGAAGCAGAAAAACGAGCCCGAGAGATTATCGAAGAAAAAAATCCTAGCTTGCAAAATAAAGAGGTAGTAGTTAAGCAGGTTGCTTTATCGGCTATTAAGTATTTTGATCTTTCGCATAATCGTTCTACAGAAATCGTGTTTAACTGGGACCAAGCTCTTTCTTTTGAGGGCAATACTGGGCCGTATTTACAGTATACTCATGCCCGCATTCACGGAATATTTCGCAAAGCTAGTGAAGACGGTATTGATGTCAGTATCCAGAATATAGATGATTCAGTTGAGCTGGAGCAATCAGAATTGGCGGTCTTAAGAAAACTCCAGCAATTCCCAGAGATCATTGAACTTGTTGCAAATCAATACGTACCAAATTTACTAACTAACTATTTATTTGAATTGGCGCAAAGTTTTAACTCTTTTTATCAAGATAGTCCAATACTAAAAGAAGCGGATTTGCAAAAACGATCACTGCGGTTAAGTTTGATCAAAGCCACGTCACAAGTATTGGAGAATGGGTTGAATCTATTAGGAATTACAGCCCCGACTGAGATGTAACAAAGTTAGTATACTGATGACGCAGTACGATAGCCAAACGAAATATTATTTTTCTTTCAAATTATTATTAAATTACATCATTACTTATGTCTGATACACATAAACCCGAGAACGAAAAAACTCAACTAGATAATCCTCACAACCAGCCCACATCACCGAACAAGACCACTGGACCAAATTTTAATGAGCTAGAGTTAGAGATTCTAGAATTTTGGAAAGCGAATAAAATTTTTGAAAAGTCTTTAGAGCAAACTAAAGATTCCGAAGCCTTTATTTTTTATGATGGGCCACCTTTTGCAACAGGCACACCTCACTATGGGAGTATTTTGCCAACTGTGATTAAAGATGCTATTCCTCGCTATCAAACAATGCGTGGCCGATACGTGCGACGACGTTGGGGTTGGGATTGCCATGGTTTACCAATCGAAAATTTAGTAGAAGAAAAATTGGGCATTTCCGGTAAGAAGCAAATTGAGGAAATTGGCGTAGACAAATTTAACGCTGCTTGTCGAGAAAATGTTTTGTTGTACGTTGGGGAGTGGAAAAAGATGGTAGAACGCATTGCGCGTTGGACAGAGTTTGATAATTCCTACAAAACTATGGACACCACTTTTCAGGAAAGTGTGTGGTGGGGTTTAAAGCAAGCGTGGGACAAAGACTTAATTTACGAAGACAATAAAGTGTTGATGTATTGTTCACGTTGTGAAACCCCGGTGAGCAATTTTGAAGTGGCTATGGATAATAGCTACAAAGATGTAACAGAAAATTCTGTTTTCGTGAAATTCAAAATAAACCCAGGTCAGCGTATTGTTGATATGCAAACTGGCGACAATACATACGCATTGGCTTGGACCACTACTCCATGGACTTTACCAGGGAATACTGCTTTGAATATTGGTCCAGAAATTACTTATGTTGTAGTGAAACAAGATGGGAATAATTACATTCTTGCTAAAGACCGGTTAGAAATTTTGAACAATCAACAAGGCAGTCAACAAGACAATCCTTATGAGGTGGAGCTAGAAGTTAGCGCGCGCTCACTTGAAGGTTTAACTTATCAGCCTTTGTATAGTGGTGTAATCTCTGATCCCAACCAGACTGCTCACAAAATTTATACTGAAGATTATGTGACGGTTGAAGATGGTACCGGCATTGTTCATAACGCCGCAATGTATGGAGAAGTAGATTATACAGCGGCAAAACAGCGTAATTTACCCCGACAGCAAATGTTGGATCACCGTGGTCACTTCTTGGAGACTGCCCCAGAAAATATTCGTGGAAAATTTTTCAAACAAGCCGACTCCATTGTTTTGAAAGAATTACAAGAGAAAGGTTTGGTATATAAAATCTTGGCATTCACCCATAGCTATCCTCATTGTTGGCGTTGCGGTACCCCATTATATTACTCAGCGCTACCAGCTTGGTTTATTAACATTCAGAAAATAAAATCTCAGCTTTTGGAAAATAACAAAAGCATTAATTGGTATCCTGATCATTTAAAATATGGAAGATTCCAAAAAGGCATTGAAAATGCCCCTGATTGGAATATCACTCGTAATCGATATTGGGCGACTGCGTTGCCATTTTGGAAGTGCGACAATGAAAAATGCTCCAACGTTATTTGTATTGGTGGGATTGAGGATCTCCGAGAGAAATCTCTAAATTTTGATGAAGTGTACCCCCATTATGACCGTAACAACTTAAACGATTTAGATTTACACAAGCCTTACATAGACGAGGTAAAATTAAAGTGTGACCGTTGTGCTAGCGCTGGTGCTGATAGCACTATGACTCGGGTTCCAGAAGTAATTGATTGTTGGGTGGAGTCTGGTTCGATGCCGTTTGCGGAACTGCATGCTCCTTTTGAAAATGAAGAATTATTTAAGCAACGCTTTCCTTCAGATTTTGTCGTTGAGTATATTCCACAAACTCGGGCGTGGTTTTATGTGATGCATGCGATTTCAACCATGATATTTGGCAGGGCACCATTTAAAAATGTGATGACAACAGGGACTATCCTAGCTGAAGATGGTAGCAAGATGTCAAAGTCAAAGAAGAATTATACCGATCCAATGGAAACTATTGCTCAGTATGGTGCTGATCCACTTCGTTTTTACTTGTTAACCAGCCCTGTAATTAATGGAGAGGATTTAAACTTTTCCGAAAAGGGCGTTACAGAAGTTAGTCGAAAGTTGTCGATGATTCTTTGGAATATTCATAGTTTCTATCGAATGTACACCAAAGGTCATGTGTCTGAAGATGTGCCGGTTTCAAATCATGTTTTAGACAAATGGGTGATGTCACGCTTATTCGCTACGCATAAAGCAGTAACTGAGTTTTTAGATGCTTACAATACACCATCTGCAGGACGAGCAATTCAGGATTTCGTGACTGAGCTTTCTACTTGGTATACTCGTCGTAGTCGTGACCGCATCAAAGAAGGTGGGGTTGGGGCTGAACAAGCGTTAAACACTTTGGGGTATGTTTTGGTTGAGGTTACTAAGTTA
This sequence comes from uncultured Candidatus Saccharibacteria bacterium, assembly GCA_964477805.1. Taxonomy (GTDB): domain Bacteria; phylum Patescibacteriota; class Doudnabacteria; order UBA920; family UBA920; genus UBA920. The sequence continues at coordinate 6,752 of CAYZEK010000014.1, forward strand.
TTAGCTCCATTCATGCCATTTTTAGCTGAATATCTTTTTAAAGATTTAACAAATAAAGAATCAGTTCATTTAACCAAATGGTCTGCTGTTCAAGAGAACAATCCAAAGCTGGAAGAATCCATGTCGTATTTGCAGAACGTTGTAGAAATTGCATTGCGAATTCGTAAAGAAAATAACATGAAGGTAAAACAACCTTTAGCAGAGCTACAGTATTTGGCCACAGATTTTGACGCTGAGATGGAGCAGATTATTGCTGATGAGTTGAATGTTAAAAGAGTTACGGCAGTCAGTGAATTAATTTCCCGCAACGGTTGGCATGCTATCAATGATACTGTGGCAATTGATTTTGTGTTGACCCCAGAACTTTTAAAGGAAGGATTGGCTCGTGAGCTAGAACGCCAAGTGCAAGATCTGCGTAAAAAAAGTGGCCTACAGATTGGTGAGTTGGTGGATTTGTATTACACAACTACAGATGCTGAATTAACAGATGTTATTACTAACATGATTGATCGCAAAAAGACTTTTGTGAATCAGGTTAAGACTAGTTTGGAAATAGAAGCAGATTTTGAAACTCAAGCAACAGTTAGCGACAAACTCATTTGGCTCGGTTTGGTAAAAATTTAGTCAACATCTCACGCACAAAATTTATTAAAATCAATAACTAAACAAATATGCTTGTAAAAGATTTAATGACAACTGAGGTAAAGACTGTCACCCCAGAAACTAAAGTCAGTGAAGCCGCCGCGATTTTGCACAAATATCATTACAGTGGTTTGCCAGTAGTGAATTCAGATGGTCGGGTGATTGGTACGATTTCTGAACGTGATTTTATCACCGCTAGTTCTGGCTTGTATTTACCAACGTATATTAAGCTCTTGTCTAACATGGATTATGTTCAAGGCGCAAAAAAGGGTTTGCCTCATGTGGTTGATCAGATTGTGAATGCAACAGCTAAAGATATTATGAATCAAGATATCCCATTTGCTCGACCTGAAACGACTCTTGAACAATTGGCAACTATGTTTGCTGAGAAACGCGCAAATCCAATTCCTGTTACAGATTCAACTAACAAGTTAGTGGGAATTATTTCCCGAAGTGATTTAATTAAGTTTTTTTCACCTCATGAAGTAAAAACTTCTTACAAACCTGAAAAACGCACAGATAGAATGATAGACGAACAAGTGGCATATACGGAAGATCATTTCACATCTCGATTTGCGTATGTAGCAAAAGCCAGAGCAAATATTTGGTTGACTGCAGCAATTGTGTTGTTCATAGTGGGATTTTTTGCTGGAGTGATTTATGTTGCTAACCCAAAGGTGTTTAAAAACTCTAACCCAGAAGTAATTCGGACAACTCAACCCTATTTAAATAAATAATTAAATTTGAATGCCCCGCGAGCGTAGTATAGAAACATTTGTATTAAAGAGGCAAGATTACGGCGAAGCAGACCAGATCATTACTTTGTTTTCTAAAGAAGAAGGGAAAGTCCGTGCGTTAGTTAAGGCTTCTAAATTGCCCACCAGTAAGCTACAACCCGTGCTTCAGCCTTTGTTTGAATCACGGGTGACTTTGTCTGGAGGTAATAATCGCCCAGGTTTGTCTAAAGTAATTGGTGCTCAACTGGTTAAGGCTTACAGTGGTATCTTGGACAATGAAAGTAAGTTAGGGGCTTGGTATGTGGCCTCAGAGTTTATCATCAGGGCTTTGCCTGATAGCGCTCCGAACCTTTCATTATTTCAAGAGTTACAAAAATTTGCTAATTTTCTGCATTCAGTAGATTTAACCGCAGATCAGGTTAAGCACAGCATTACTCAATTTCAGATAAAATCTTTAGCAACTTTAGGTTTGGGAATTAAGACTGTAGTTGTAGATAATACAGTAGGTTCAGTATGGTTTAGCTTAAGTCAGGGCGGTTATTCTCTAACAAACTTTGCAGATAGTGTCTCTGTGTCAGGCGGGTCTTATGATGCATTTCAAAAAATTTCCACAGCAGAGTACCAGGTCCTTGAGCCATCTGAGTATCTGGCTTTAGAGCCACTTCATCATTTGGTTAACAGGTTCGTTGCTTATCATTTGGAAAGAGAAATCAAATCACAAAAATTTATGTCTGGTCATTAACCTGACTTATAGTAGCCAATATTCCTATGTTATAATTAAAACAAAACTATGACAGAATTTAAACCACAATCAGTGCCAGACCCATTGCCACAACCAGGTGATAGTCAAATTTCGTTTAATATGCCTGACTCTTCTGACTCATCACGAAAGCAAAGTAGTAGGTTTGGAGAATTTTTTCGCGATAATAAATGGTATATTTGGGCGGGATTATTAGGGCTTGTGATTATCGGAGTCTTGGCATTTTTGGCTTTTCGTCCTCAACACCCCGAACCAACAAAAAACGCAAATGTTTCTGTGAATATTTCTGCGGTTGACACTGTTCCTGCTGGCGGAGAGGTTATCTACAAAATTCAGATTAACAATAATGATCCAGCTAAGTTAGTGGATATGGATTTAGAATTAGTGTATGAAGATGGGATCAAGTACGTTTCTAGTACCCCACCCGCTGACAACAGTTCGGGTAGTCGTTTTCCAGTCCCAGATTTAAGTAATGGCCAAAATGCGGTTTTGATGATAAAAACCACTGCTACAGGCAATATTAACGAAGATAAACAACTGGTTGCCCGACTTCACTATAAATTTGATAATTTTTCTTCTGAATTCACAGAAGAAGCCTCTCATTCGGTTCGTTTGGTTGCTGCAGATATAATTTTGGATATGACAGGACCAGAAAAAGCAACAAATGTGCAAACTGCGAACTATGATATTTTTTATAGAAACGATTCAGATAAAGATATTGCCGGAGCACGCATTCAAGTAACATATCCAAACGAGTTTAAATACGTGGGTAGTGACCCAGCTCCGAGTCTGGGACAAAATATCTGGAATTTAAATAATTTAGAACGTAACGGTACTGGTAAAATTTCATTCAATGGCAATTTCGCCGGAACAAAACCAGGCCAGGCTGTGGCATTCAAGATAGAATTTTTAGCACTGGACTCTACGGGTAGCTTCTTTACTCAAAGCAGTACAACTTATATGACAGTTATTGACGCTCAACCACTTTCAATTGAACAAAAAGTATTAAATGAAGCTCAGGGGGGGATTGTGAAACCGGGCGAGAGCATACAATACGAAGCCAAATTTCAGAATAATACTCAAGTTACTGCCCATGGTTTGAATGTAGTAGTGGAGTTTGATTCCAAAGCCATTGACCCAGCTGACATTAAAGCTGATGCTGGCTTAGTGTCAGGGGACACTATTACATGGAATGCAGCCGGCGTCCCTGCACTGGAGCGTTTGAATCCAGGCGAGTCTGGCATTGTACGTTTCTCTGTTGGATTAAAAAATCCAGCTGTGAAAGATTCGTCAGAGAATATTACTGTGGTAACTAAGTCACGGATCAAGTCGGCTGAGAATGCAGTATTTTTAGAGGGTAATGAGATAACTCTAAAAGTTAGTAGCCCCTCGAGCATAGAAAGTAGCACAGCTTTTGTGTCTGGACCACTTCCGCCAAAAGTTGGACAAACAACAACTCTGCAGGTTAGTGTAGCGCTTCGGAATGGTAGTAATGATTACCGAGAGGGTAGTCTCATTGGCTATATTCCTTTAGGGACATCTTTTGATAAATCATCAATTCCTGGCACTGATTCAGCTGCCGTGAAGTTTGATTCAGCAACAGGTAAATTAACGTGGACCGTAGGACAACTGTCAGCACATGCTGGAAGCGCTGTACCATTACGAACTTTAAAATTTAATGTCACATTTACCCCAACAAATAATATGGCCAATCAGCCAATAACGCTGTTTAAAACTATCTCCTTCACAGCTAAGGATTCATTTACTGAACAACCTATTTCTTTAACCCTTCCAGAGGTTACCACTGATAGCTTGCCAGGTGAAGGTATGGGTAGGGTTCAGCCTTAAACTAGTCAGCGCCTTAAACTAGTCAGTGCTGTTCAAAAAAGCCTCGTCTGATCTGACGAGGCTTTAAAATATTTTGATTATGGGTGAATAATACCTTTGACTTTAGGGTCATTCATATCTAGTGTACGGACAGTACGAATGTATGGTCCAGAGTAGTTCCATTCGCTAAATGTTACCTTGGTACCATTAACGGCTTCAATATAGCCAACATGACCGTAACGACTTTCACTAGTTTGAATAATGGCGCCGACTTTTGGAGACTGATTTACTACTGCTCCAGCGCGTTTAGCATTTGCCATCCACGCGTTAGCATTTCCACGCCAGTACACCTTTACCTTAGATGCAACATAGGCAGTACATTGTCCAGCAGCAAATTTGTTGCTTCCGACGAAGTTTGCTTTTGGAACAGATGGTCTTGAGGCTTTAGTGGAGCTTGTAGGGGTTGATGGGGTGGTAGTAGGTTTTGGAGCTTCTGGTAACACCCCACCTGGGATAATTAAGTATTCACCAAGCGCAACTTCAGAGTCAGGACCTTCCAAGCCATTATATGAGACAACCTTTTCTAGGTCAGCGCGGTATTTTTGAGAAATATCATACAAGCTCAAATCACTTTCTACTTTAACCACGATACCGTCAACCGGCGGAATAACTAGGAACCAGCCAGCTTTTAAGGCATTATTAGGCAAACCATTAGATTCACGAATAGTTTTTGTGCTCAAGCCGAACTCAGCAGCGACTGTATAAACAGTATCAAACGGTTTTGTTTCGTAAATTTGTACTTGGCGGGAGACCAACTTTTGAATGCTGTCAGGGTTGGCTTTATTAATACCATTGTCTTCAATGCCATCTTCTACCACTTCTGGGGATGCTGTATCTGTTGCTCCAAGTACATACCCATTGATATGATTGTCTGCAAAGGCTTGACTGATAAAACCATCGTTACTGATAGTTGTACTAACTGTATTGTGTTTAGTGGCTAGTTGATCATTTAAATCAGTATGATAGCGCAGTAAATATGCAGCCAGACTTTTGTCTTGCTGTGGACGATCAGAGAATGGATTAAAGATTATCACGTTAACAACGGCAATAACTAAAATTAAAATAGCCACCAGAATCTCACTGGAGAAATTGAGGCTATATTCAAATGGACTCATTGATGAGTGTAAACGCACTGCTGGGAAGTGTTTGGTGTACCATTGCGAAATTAATGGTAACTTACTCGTTGTATTGCGCAATGTTTTTTTAACAAAATATTGACCTATAAAATGATAGGTCTTTATTTTACGGAGGACGTATTTAGATATTTTGGATTTGCGAGAAATACAGGGGCCTTTTCGTAAAAACGAAAACCATTTCTTTGATCAGTATTTGCTAAACTTTCGTTACTGTTATTTCTACTACAATACCACCAAAAATCTGGTAAAAATTTGATATATAAAAGATGTTTTTAACTTATCTAGTGTATCAAGACTAGGAATAGAATTCAAGAATTTATTGCTAATAGTCTCAAATGATCTCAAAATTAAGCCAAATCTTTTCCACATTTGGCTTAATCAAGCCAAAAAATAGAACCTGTATCGTAGTCAGCAATAAAACTCAGCAAGATGGTAGAATGCTATAATATATATAGATGAACCTCACAGTATTAAATGATAAGCAAAAATTAGCAGTTACGGCCCCACTTGGGCCGATTTTGGTTTTGGCTGGGGCAGGATCAGGAAAAACCAGGGTGTTGACCTATCGGATTGCCTATTTAATTGAACAAGGTATCATCTTGCCAGAAAACATTTTAGCAGTGACCTTTACAAACAAAGCTGCCAAAGAAATGCAATCTAGAATGATGAAGTTGGTAGCTAAAAATTCGGCTGGGTTTCAGTCTATGGCCACCCAACCGACTTTAGGGACGTTTCATTCCATCGGCGCTCGTTTTTTGAGACAACAAATTTCTCGTTTAGGCTATAGTCCATCCTTTAATATTCTAGATAGTGATGATGCGCTAAAAGTAATTAAAGATATATGCAAAGAGATGGACATACCTAAAAATTATGCACCCACTCTTTTTCGCGCCTATATTTCCTCAGCGAAAAATTTGCTTCAAACTCCGTCTGGGCTGAATGTAGGGTTAGAGGGATATTTGCATGAGTTGGTCCAACAAGTTTATGTGCGTTACCAGGATTTTATATTCAAACAAAATGCTGTAGATTTTGATGACCTACTAATGCTCCCAATAAAAATTTTTGAAACTTTTCCTGAAGTGCTTCGTAAGTATCAAAAATTGTGGCAATATATTCTCGTTGATGAGTACCAAGATACTAACCAAGCACAGTATATGTTTTTGCACCTACTGTCCAAACATCGGAATTTATTTGTTGTGGGTGATGACGCCCAAAGTATTTACGGATTCCGTGGTAGCAACATCGCCAATATTTTGAATTTTGAAAAAGATTTTCCAGACGCACAGGTTATCAAGTTGGAGCAGAATTATCGATCCTCAAAAAATATTATTGCTGCTGCCCAACAAGTGATTCAGCTTAACACCGAACAAAAGCCAAAAACATTATGGACCGACAATGACTCAGGAGATAAAGTAGTGGTTGAAGAAGTATTTGATGGCCGTGCAGAAGCCATCTACGTTGCAAAAAAAATTGTGGACATCGTCACAGGCAAAGTCACAGAAGGTGAGTTGTCTTACGAACATGACTACGAACAATTAGAATCCCCACAAAGCGCTCAGTTCTCTATTTTAGACACATATCTGGCTCAGCATCGTCGTCGATTAAATAACAATGGTTTTTCGCCGAGTAACAGATTTGCGACCAATGTTCCACAATTACCACCAGAGCATGAGCCGCTTAACCAATTTGCGGTTCTATATCGAACCCATGCACAATCCCGACAGGTAGAGGAAGTATTAATAGAGGCTGGAATTCCATATCAAATTGTTGGCGGTACAAAGTTTTATGAACGCAAAGAAATTAAAGATGTGTTAGCGTATGTGCGCTTGGTTGTAAACCCAAAAGATTTAGTGAGTTTAGCGCGCGTGGTGAATGTCCCTGCGCGAGGAATTGGCGATAAGTCCTACGCCACCATTAAAACCTTTATTCTCACTCGCCTTGAACAAGAAGACAAAACCGCTTTCCTGGCTTCGTTACCACAAATCCCTTTACCCCCAAAGCAGTTGCAATCGCTTATTAAGTTTTACGATAGCATCGCCGTTGGGATGGCTTTGCGACCAGATGCAACACTGTCCGATTTATTAAGCGTGATTATCAAAACAACTCGCATGGAAGAATATTTACGTGATGGTACAGATATTGGAGAGGGGAGAATTGAGAACATAAAAGAGTTAGCCAGTGTAACAGCAAAGTTTGATCACCTACCATGGCAAGAAGGTGTAGTGGATTTTCTTGAGGAAGTAGCATTAATTACTGACATGGATAATATCGAAAATGAGAAAGACTGTGTTACCCTAATGACTTTGCACGCCGCTAAGGGATTGGAATTTGATACCGTATTTTTTATTGGTTTAGAAGAAGGATTATTGCCTCACACTAACACTTTGATGGATCCGAAAGAGCTAGCTGAGGAAATTCGGTTAGCGTATGTGGGCTTAACTCGGGCGCGCAAACAATTATTTTTGTTGTACGCTCAGTCTCGTCAAATGTATGGTAGTTTTCAAAGCAATCCGCCATCGCGAGTATTAAAAGCTCTTCCCCCTGAGGCAATCTCACTCCGAGGTAATGCTTCCAATATTTTTTCCGACACAAATGACAATACTTACGAACCCTTTGAATAGCAGGTTCTTTATCACTAAAATTTCTTAACATGACAATTGATACCCTTAAAAATCTCCTAAAGCGCTATAAACTTAATGCCAACAAAACCTATGGACAGCATTTTTTGATGGATGAAACAATCCTGGAAGATATGATTGATGAAGCAAGGGTTCAAGCGGGGGATATGGTAATGGAAATCGGTCCAGGGATCGGCAATCTAACTGAACGGTTATTGCAACGCAAAGCAAAAGTGCTCTCAGTAGAAAAAGACCCTCAGTTTAAGAATGTCCTTGAAACTTTGTCTAAAGAATATGACGGATTGGAGTACGAAGTCACAGATATTTTGGGGTTTGATTTTTCAAAACGTTTAAAAAATACTTCGTACAAACTGATTGCCAATATCCCATACTACATTACAGGGAAAATTGTGCAATTATTTATGCATGCCAAGCATAAACCAGAAAGTTTGACTTTGTTGATGCAAAAAGAAGTCGCTTATAACATTGCTGCTAAACCTGGAGAAATGAATTTGATTGCTATCTCGGTACAGTTGTATGCAGATGCGCGAGTTGTTCGCGTTGTCCCTGCCCACAAGTTTTATCCAGCTCCGAAGGTAGATAGTGCAGTCATTCACATTACGTTATTCAAAAAACCGAAGTATAAAATTAAAGACGAAGCAAAATTGTTTCGGATACTACGAGCTTGTTTTTCTGGCAAGCGCAAGCAATTACACAATACTTTGACTAACAATTTACAACTTGAGAAAACATTGGTTGCTAGTGTGCTTGAAAAATTGAACATTGATCCAGCAGTTCGTCCTCAAGCTTTAACAATCGAGCAGTGGTTGCAATTATCCGATGCGATAAATATATAAAAATAAAAACCCAGCCCTCGCAAAATCTCACCAATTATTTTTAGAGATTCACAGATTCCCCGATTAAAATATTATTTTTGTTTGCCCAGCCAGCTGGGACTTCTAATACTTGAGTAACTTCTGTAGGTGGATAGTACACAGGTAAGTCTGCGTCTTCTGGGGGAAGAGGAGTGTTGGATTCAATTCCAGTTATTTTGCCATCATTGATCCAGATAATATCAATGCTAAAAAGCATATCTTTCATCCAGAAGCCTGGTTTTTTAAATCCCGTATTGGCAAAATCAAACAACATGCCCGCACCTTCTGCTAACTTTGTTCTGCCTGATAATCCTTGCGTACGGGATTCGTCTGTGTCCGCAACTTCAACTAAGATTTGTTGATTCGCAATAGTGATTGTTTTAGTGGGAAGGGTAGTAACTTCTCCAGCCACTTCTCCTTTGTCAGTTGGTTGACTAGTGCTTTCCTTGTGCTCCATCGGACGCTCTAGGGTGTTGGGTATGTTAGGTTTGGATGAATTACATCCAACTGAAAGCAATGTAATGGTGACTAGAAAAGCTAAAAAGATGTAAGCATTTTTGGATTTTCTCATAAAGCGGTTTGGTAGTTTAGTATTATATTTTGGACTTGATTTTTTTGTCTGAATCTGCTATAATTGTAATACAAGTTCGAGTTTTACGGAAACAAAAATCAAAAAAACAATTAAATATGAGTATTATTTAACTTTTGAATCTCCATTAGTTAAATATACAATCTTTTGATATGAAAGAAAAACTAAAGGAATTGGGATTTACTTCAGGACACGCGCATCTACTTATTGTAGCTGTTGCGCTTTTTGCAGTCCTGATTTTTGCTCAGAGCGATTTGAGTTTACGAGCGTTATTCGTAAATGCTGATGATGAAGTCGTTATGCTAACTTATGATGATGTGCATAGTAAGGTGTCTGCTGACTATGGCGATGTGTCTGCAAAAGCTGATTTACAAGCAGAAAAACAATTAGCCTTATTGGATCGTTCTTTGGACAATGGACAAGTGCTTGGTGAATCCGTTGGTTTGGATAATATACCTACTGCAGATGCAATTTTTGCACCAGATAATTTAGCAAAAATTGCTGTGAATTCTTTTGGTAATGCAACACAAGAAGACATCCAGGCTTATGCTGATAAAATATCGTACATTGAGTCTAGTAACGATGTCTTAGCGTTACTCGCAAACATTAATAGTTCTGACCCGTCAGTGATCCAACAAGCTCAGGATCAAGCCGTGAGGATTATTCAAATGATGGGGATGATTTCTGTTCCCGAACAATTCGTAGAATACCATCGGTACAAAACAATTTACTATACTTCTTTGACAAACATGGCAGATATTTGGATGAAGAAGCGTCCAGAGAGTGACTTGCAAATTCAAAGTTCATTGCTGTTTAGTGTGATGAATAAAGTTGAGACATTAAAGTCTCAGTTGGAATCTAAATATCAAATCAAATTGTAATGAGGCTGGTTAATAAAACAAAAACAAATAAAGTTATACTAGCCTTGGTTATCTTTTTGTTAGCAGGCGTAATTCCCGTTGGCTCTGTAAAAAATGCTCAGGCGCAGATCGCAGTATATGATGCAGCTGTAGCAGGAACTACCACCGCAACTACTGGGGCTGTAACTTCAGCTGCTGCCCAGGAGTTGATCGCTAAAACAACCCAAACTACAGCAATCAATTTAGTTTTAAATAATCCAACTGAACAAGCTGCTTTGGCTGGCATTCGCAATGGCGATAGGGCTTGTGATGGTATAGAAAAAGCAGAAGCAACAGTGAACACTTCGGATCAGTTTGGAGACTTTTCGGTTATCGGCGGAAGCCCAGCACAAACTGTTAAATTAACAGCCAAGCTCGCAGCACTCAAGGCAGTAATAGCTTGTCGCGAGGCTATGCTAAAAAACATAGATGTGTTGGTTCCAACTTCTGTCACTGGCGCACAATCGTATGCAAAAAAGCAAGCGGAAATTAGTGTGGAACTTAATTCGTTAAAAACTAGGTACGAAAGCCTTAAGCAACAGCAAACTGCTGAGATCAAAGATGTGCTTAAAGCTATGATGGTAAAGATCATTTTGAGCGTAAGCAAAAACTTGACTACCGAGATGGTCAATAAGATGGTTGATAAATATAAAATTTCGGACTATCTCGCTTATGGAGATGCTGTGGCATCGCAGGTCTATAGCATGAAGTATATTAACGAGAATTTTGCTGGCGATGCTCGTCAACAAATGATGATTCGTTCAATATTACAAAGTGATAAGTTTCCAGAAAAAATTAAAACAGCACAAGCATTTGCTAATTCAAAAGCCCAAGAGTATCTTGGCACAGCATGTGGGGTAAAAACAGGGGCAGACACAAATGATGACAACACCTTCATAAAGTGTCTAGCTGCTTATGGCGCTCCACAAGCTGACCCACGATTCCAGTTTTTAAATGCGGTAGACCAAGCTCAGTCTGCTAAAACAGCAGCCCAAGCTTCTGCTCAAGCAGAGCTTTCTCAGAGCGATGGTTTTGCTCCACCGCGTAATTGTTCTGGTTCTTTGGCTACTCAACAACAGATTGATACTCAATACGATAAAGCTGCTGCTGACAAAAATATTGCCGAATCAGTTGTAGCAAAATTAGAAGCCGCCCTTAAGGCTGTCCCACCTAAAACTACTCAGGAAGAAGTTGATAAAGCCAAAACTGCCAGAGATCAAGCAATTGCCAACCTAAATGCGTTAACAGGGAATGTTAGTGTTGGGGCAGATGGTAAAACAACATCAAGTCCGATTATAGATATTTGTAGCGCAATTGATTCGCCGGCAAAGTTTGTTTCTAACTCAATTGGTGATTTTCTAGAAAAGCATCTTGTTTCTGACACAGATCTTAAAACAGATAACCTACCATTTTATGCTACATTCCTATCTGATGTTGCCAGCAATTTCTTAACCAACATTTTAACTGGTGGTAAGCCAAACTCCCAGGTATTAAAGGAAGCTGGTATTGGTGCATTGAACGGTACGCTGATTGGCTTAACTCAACACAATGGAGGGGGCACAGATTCTAGTGGTGGCACAGGCACTGGCACAAGCACAGGCACAGGCACAACTGGACCAGGCATTAACCCTGGTGGCGGAAATTTAGATACCGGGATATTATCTGCTTACATTGTGAGGACTGGTACGTCAACAAGAACAACTCAGTTAACAGCAGGGCAATCATACGATTTAGTTGTTGACATCTCTCAAGTTCAAAGTAGATTGAATACCGCGCCTTTGCGATTCAAAGTTGTTGATGAAGGCGGTGGAGTTAATTTAGAAGGTGCGATTTCGGATAATGATAGGGCACGAGGAAACTTTGTTTTGACATTTACTGCAGGAAATCACACAGGACAATTCACTATAAATGTGTATGGGCAAATTGCTCCTGATCCGAATATTCGTTTGGCGACAACATATGTTAATTATAGTTCTGCGCAAGTGAATGGCGTTGCTACTACAGTTCAGTCAGGGTTTGCCCCGAGGGGGCCAGCGGTACAGCTGAGGTAGTTGTTAGGTTAATGTGAGATATATTTGTAAACCGTCCTAAGAATTAGAGATTGCCAGGGCGGTTTTTTATTCAAGTTATCCAGTTTGGGTTTTTAAGTGTCTGTGTGGTATAATTATGATAAGAAATTCAGATCTTATGAACCTTTTTTCGTTCAAGAAACAAAAAAATCCTGTAATTAGGAAAAAGCCAAAATTATTTATCTTCTTCGTATTAATACTGGTGATTATCAGTATTTTTCCTGTTTTTGCGAGGCCTAGGGAGGCTGGTGCAGTCGAAACATGTGACCTTACGCAATTAACAAAAGCTAACGCTCAGGGTGATTTCATATTTACTCCTTCCGACGGACGGATTCCGATACCCCTAGACCAGGTTTTTCAGCTAGGTCTTAAGGTTACTAACATCAAAGACAAAACGCTTTCTGAGGCTTGTTTAAACCAACAGGGTCTAAAAATCAGAGTCAATTTGAAACTAAATCTTTGTTCGATGTCTTGTTCACTGCCGGGAGCGACTTGGGTACCTTTTGCAACTGGTTATATGGAAGGAGATTCTAGGGCCATCGGTGACGGATCTGGTCAAGCAATTGGTTTTGGTGGTTTGTTCCAACAAAAAAAAATACGGGACATAATTCGGAAACCAGACGATGGTCCAATCCTGGTGTCAATTGGACAGGATGTTCGCTTGTACTTTTATCCGGAGATTGTCTCATCTAGTACCAACAAAGTGTTGATCCCAATAGGGGATAGTAATGGGTTTTATAGGACCATAGCTCCAGCTAATACTCCTGTTATTACTCCTGAGGAGATTCCTTCAGATTGGGCGCCAGCTGTTACTGGAACAACTGTGAATACGTCCGAACCAGCAGATTATAGTAAATTGGGGATTAGCATACAACCGAAAGCTAATGGCGCTGGTCTTAGGAGTAAATATCGCGTTGCGTGGAATGATGGAGATTTAAATTTTGATGTCACAGGTGGTTTGGAAGGTGTTCATATGGAATGGGCGCCAGGAGCAGAACAAATGATGCCACCACGACAATTTTTATTACCAAATAAAGATAATGGTTGGGGGTGGACTAACAATCCAACTTATGTTGGAACGACAGTGTATTTTGGTGATGCTAAAACTGTAGGTTCGGTAAAGAAATTAGCTTGTAATCCCACTTGGAATGATACGAGTTGTTCAAAGTTAGTTTTCCGTGCAGAAGATTCTAGTAAGAAAGGTGATGGTGCCACAGGACAAGAACGCTTGCCTGGGGATTTTAACCCAGTGCTTAAAGTTGCTGGTTGGCGAGCAGGAATTCCTGATCCTAGTCAAAGTGTTTTAAAAGATGGGAATGGCGGAAAACCGTTAGGGCAAAATGAGTTTGTTGCATTGCCTGCAATTGTTGGGTCTAGTCTAGTCGAAAATCCTGTCATCACTTTATCTAATATTTTGAAACATGCAACTGTAGGTTCGGGCGTAATTGTGATTGCTGGGTCAGGGGAATTGAAAAAATTTACAGTAGAGGTATATGCAAATGAACCTGATATAATTGCAGCTTGTAAAGCTGATTCAGAAGTTGCAGATAAAGCAAAATGTGATAATCCTGCCTTTGCCAGGTATGGTTTTGCATCAGCTATTTCTCAAACTACAAATCCAGATGAAGCAAAGGCCCCGTCAGTCAAACAAACCCT
>CAYZEK010000015.1:0-1707 GCA_964477805.1 uncultured Candidatus Saccharibacteria bacterium
CCTATTTTCAAGCTGTCCCCTGTCGACGAAGAAGAGGCTTGGGAAACAATCATAGATTTTACTAAAATTAAAAAGGGTGGTGTGCCAATTCAAGACATCATCACTGCAATGAACAATGAACAAACTCCAAAAAGCAATCGCAAAACTACCAAAAGAGCATAAAACTACATTTAGTCTATTAATGGTTCGTTTGCTTTCGAGAGATTTTTTAGGTTTAAACATCACACAGCTTAAAGGGAAAAAAGATATATACAGACTAAGACACGGAAAATTAAGAGTTATTTTCCATATGCATAAAGATGAATTACTGGTTTTACAAGTAGGACTGCGCTCGGAAAAGACTTACCGAGATTTTTAATTTCAGTCGCTACGTCTTTCACTATGTGACCCCACACAAAAATCGCCTTCTGGGCGGTTTTTTGTTATCATATATTCATGAATGAATCATTTCGCGAACGATATAATGAAGCCGCCAAAGATTTTCGTCATGTTGTCTCCCAAAAAGCAGTGGATTATATAGTCAAAGCATATGGCGAAAACTTTAAGGAAAAAGGTGTGAAAGCTCTGCCAGAAAGCATGGACCAATATCTAAAGTCTTTAAATATTCAACCGGATTATATTATAGAGCGTAATAATAGCTTCGAAGAACAAAGGCATGCTTTAAATACCGAAGCTGGCTTAGCAATCGCAAATCATCCCGCAGGATTCATTGATGTACCAATGCTACTCAGAGTATTGAACCGTCCTGATTTCAAAGCATATGTTTTAGATAAAGTTTATAATGCCTTAGTTGAATCTTTTCAAACCAACTTTGGAGAAGAAGGAAAGCTGATTATCACAAACAAATTGCTTTCCAATTCGCCTCAACAAGCTAAAACAAATTTTAAAACAGCATTGGAGCATATTAAAAACGGAGGCTTGTTAATTATGCATCCAACAGCTGGTGAAGATAGGCATAGTACAGAGCATATACAGTTTCAACCAGGATTCAGGCTATTTCTTAAACACCTTGAGCCTAATAATATGGTCTACTCTTTTTGTTTTAACCCTCAAGACATTCAAGATGAGTTGAAAGGACCAGGCGATGTAGCATTGAGATTCAGTGGCCTGGCTTCAGAGCAATTAACTGAGGGTAAAATTAACATCAATAGGGAAAGAAAAACTGCCGTCATTCGTGTGGATGAAAAATATTCTACTGTTGACGAGTGGCAAGGTTACGCTCAAGACGATAATTCTCTTACAAAACATTATTGGGATCAATATAAAATTTTTATGGGACCGGAGCAATCTTAACCATAGTTGCATTATCTCTCACTATGCCACCCCACACAAAAATCGCCTTCAGGGCGGTTTTTTGTTACACTAAAATTATGGGAAGTAAAAAAGTAAAGTTAAAGTGTATTTTCTTTCTAAGAAGAAAATCTTGTTTTCACGCAATGAAGAATACGAACACAAGAAGTTAATCAAATAATCAATGCAAACAGAGTCAATGCAATCAAAATATACTGGACTAACTGATTCAGAAGCTGAATCAATCAGAAATCAAAACGGCGCTAACTCAATAACATCAAATCAAAAATCCAAATTTAAGAAAATTTTGCTTTGGATTTTTTCGCCAATTTCGTTAATGCTACTTGGAGCTGCAGGGATCTCTTTTGCTATTGGAAAGACTTTTGATTTTTATTTCATTTTGGCGTTATATCTAAT
>CAYZEK010000015.1:1807-19795 GCA_964477805.1 uncultured Candidatus Saccharibacteria bacterium
GCCGTTACCAAAAAAGTTCATGACACTGCTTATAGCGGAACCGCGGTTACAACTGGAGAAATTATTGCCAAAATAACCCAAACCGGTGCTAATACACGTTTTGGTAAAACCTTACTACTAGCTGAGGATACAAATAAAAAAAGTTCCATTGAAAAAGATATTATTAAAATATCTCAATTTTTAGCAACCATCAGCATTGTCTGCATCATTGTCTTAAGTATTGGCTTGTATTTTAACAAAACTGCTCTGGAAATAATTATCACAACTGATTTAAGCTTGCTAATAGCTGGGATACCAGTCGCAATGCCAACCGTCATTACTTTAATTATGAGCTTAGGAATGACAGCCTTGGCTAAAAAGAAAGTGGCTGTCCGCCGTCTATCTTCTCTTGAAGATCTAGCCAATGTAAATTTATTGCTTAGTGATAAAACTGGCACACTCACTCATCACCACATCGCAATTACTAAAGTTATCACGTTCAACGAACTCACTGAACAACAGGTATTAGAACTGGCATCAATTACAACCGGCAGTGAAGATACCAGTCCCATCTCCATTGCTATAGAACAAAAAGCAACTGCCTTGCAAGTAAATTTACCTAAAGCAACTGATTTAATTCCTGGGGATTCAATTCGTAAGCGCACCACCGCAACAGATAAGATCAATGGGAAAATCACCACAGTATCTGTTGGCGCTACGCAATTAGTTTTAAACCTCTGTAAAACTCCCCCCGCAACTATGGTCCTTGCCAATCAAACCATTGAGACCGCTGCAAAACAAGGATTAAGAACAGTTGCCATTGCATACAATGAAATGCAGACCAATGAAAAAGATATGACGCTAGCAGGATTATTACTCCTAGCTGACGAAATTCGAGAAGATTCAAAACCCACGATTGAATATTTAACCAGTCAAGGCATCCAAGTCAAAATGGTCACTGGAGACCATACTGCCATTGCCAAATATGTAGCAAAAAAAGTTGGTTTATCAGGTGACATAAAAACCCAGAGTGGCTTACAAGAACCAATGTCTAATAGAGCCTCCTTTGATTCACTCGCAGGCTTTGCCGAAGTCTTTCCGGAAGACAAATTAAATATTGTTAAGTCTGCTAAAAACTGGTACAAGGTGGCAGTCACAGGAGACGGCGCCAATGACATTCCAGCTGTCAGTTCGGCAAATGTTGGCATTGCGGTTAAAAATGCAGTGGATGCACTGCACAGCGCAGCAGATATTGTGCTCTTAACAGACGGCATTGCTGTAATCAAGGATGCCATTATCGAAGCTAGAAAAATTTTTACTCGGGTATTTTTTTATTCTGTCTATCGCATTTCTGAAAGCTTCCGAGTCATTTTATCTATCACCATCCTTGGTCTAATCTATCACGCATACCCCCTCTCCACCATACACTTATTACTTCTAGCTCTCTTGAATGACATCCCGATTATTTCTTTAGCATATGATAAAGTAAAAGCGTTAAATAGACCTAGCGCAATTAATGTTAGCCAGCGCATGTTCCTAAGCTTGTTATTCGGAGGAATTGGACTACTTAACAGCTTGATATTTTTCCTTTTACTGAGGCATTGGCATGTTGCACCAGAAGTGATTCAAACAGCTTTCTTCTTAAAACTCACTGTTTCAGGACACTTGCTAATTTATGTCAGCCATACCGAAGATCGTTGGTGGAAGTTTTTACCAGACAAACGAGTGATTTTAGCCACAGCGCTAACACAAGGAATAGCCACTCTGCTAGCTTTATTTGGAATCTTCATTGCCAAAACTCCTTGGCCACTTGTTGTTTTAGTCTGGGCCTGGGCAATCTTTTGGATGCAAGCATCTGAGCTAATCAAATGGCTCCGACAAAAATTCACCAAAACAAAATTGTTTTAAAATCTTTATAACCAGCCCAATGTTTAACTAGATAACTAACGGTTCAATTTCTAAATCAACTCCGTAAGTTTGTTGAACCTTTGACCTAACGTTGTCCACTAAAGTCATTAACTCCTGAAAGGTCGCATCAGACCTATTTACAAGGACCAACGCATTATTGGGATAGAATTGAAGATTTCCAATTTGCTTACCTTTGTAACCAAGCGATTCTAGTAACCACCCAGCACTAACTTTATGTTGCCCGCTTTCCAACTGAAAGGTTTTTACACCTGAGAAGTTTTTTTGTAATTGTAAAAAATGTTCTTGACTGATGATTGGGTTTTTAAAAAATGAGCCCACGGAAGCTACTATTTTTGGGTCAGGCAATTTAATGTTTCGGATGGCAATGATTGCTTGACGGATTTCCGACTGCGATGGGTTAGCAATCCCCGCTTTAATAAAATACTCCTTCACACCCTGATAATCCGGCATAACAGCAGGTTCTCTGGTCAATTTAATTGTAATAGACGTAATCGCATATTGCCCTGCAAACCTGTGCTTAAAAATACTATCACGGTACCCAAACTCACATTCAGTATTTGAAAAAACCTTAACGACCCCAGTCTCTAACTCATAGCACTCCAACTCTACTAAGACGTCTTTAATTTCACGACCATATGCACCGACATTTTGAATTGGCGTTGCCCCTGCAGTCCCAGGTATAGCAGACATAGCTTCTACTCCAGAAAGACCCATGGCTACGGTACGACTCACAACGCTATCCCATACTTCTCCAGCACCTATTTTTAAATACACCTCTCCAGCCTGTTCTTGAATGACATCTAGTCCCAAGATTTCCATTTTCAAAACCAGGCCATCATAAATCTGGTTTTGGTTCTTTAAAATGTTTGACCCTTCGCCTAAAATCAAAACTCTAGCTGTTGGAATATCGTTACGCGCAACAAACTCACTTGCTTCTTTTAAATCTGGAAGTGATTTAATAACTGCAAAATATTTAGCGATGAATGGCAACTTAAATGTAGTGAATGCCGTCAGATTGACTTGCCTCTGGATCTCCATAGTTGCATATTATATCATATATGATATATAATCAATATATGAGACATTCTAAAACAGACCAAGCTAAAATCGGTTTTTTGATAAAAAATCTTCGTGAGCGCCGAGAGCTAACACAGTCAGATTTTGCCAAAGCACTAGGAACATCGCAAAGTGCAGTCGCTAGAATGGAAGCTGGTCATCAAAACATGACGCTTGAACAATTAAGTAAAATTAGTGAGGTACTTGATCATAAAATCATTACTCTCTCCGATTCAGTCGATTTTCGAGTTGAGGGAAAACGTAAACTATCTGGGAAAATTCGGACCAATTTCTCAAAAAATGGTGCGATTGGCTTAATTGCTGCAGCATTAATTAACAAACAAACAACTACTTTAGGTGGCATTCCCCACATTGAAGAAGTATTACGAATGATGGAAGCGCTAGAAAGCATTGGCGTGAAAATCAATTGGGTTAAGAAAAATACTTTGCAGATAACACCACCAAAAAAATATGCACTCCATAAAATCAACGAAGATGCTTTTCGTAAAATCCGAGTTGGTTTGTATTTGTTTGGGGCATTAGGAAAACAGCTGACAAATTTTTCTATTCCTCATTCGGGTGGCTGTAAGATGGGTAAACGAACTATTTCTGCTCACGAAGGTGCATTAAGAGCTATGGGTTTAAAAATAAATACCACTGCAAAAAATTACGAAGTTAGTCACAATAAACTGCATGGCGCAGATATAACAATGTTAGAATCTAGTGATACAAGCACTATTAATGCTTTGTTACTGGCTGCGCAGATCCCAGAAACCACTATTTTAAGATTTGTACCACCAAACTATCAAGTCCAGGAAGTGTGTTTTTTCCTACAAAAACTCGGGGTAAAAATTGAGGGTGTAGGTACAACCAATTTAATTATTACGGGCAAGAATAGCATCAGTAAAGCAATTGCTTACGAAAATAGCGAAGATCCGATTGAGTCCATGATGTTTATTTCGGCTGCAATTATGACAGACTCTAAACTGACCATAGAACGCTGTCCGATTGACTTCTTACGCCTAGAGTTAGAAAAATTAAAAATGATGGGGCAAAAATTTACCATATCAAAACCCTACTCAGCAAAAAATGGGTTTACTAGCTTAGTTGATATAAATGTATACCCATCAAAATTGACGGCGCTCCCAGACAAAATTCATTCTCTCCCCTACCCAGGAATTAATACAGACAACTTACCATTCTTTGTACCTATTGCAACAAAGGCCAAAGGAACCACTTTAATCCACGATTGGATGTGGGAGAATCGAGCAGTCTATTTTACAGAGCTCAACCGTCTTGGGGCAATAATTAATCTTGCCGATCCACATCGGGCGTTCATTGAAGGACCAACCGAACTTTCTGCGGCTCGGGTAACTTGCCCACCAGCCTTACGCCCTGCAATGATAATTTTGATTGCAATGCTAGGGGCAAAGGGCACCTCAACCCTACATCATGTTTACTCAATTAAGCGTGGTTATGAGGAAATTGCCGAACGCCTCAATGCCATTGGCGCCAAAATCACAATTATTACTGGTGTCTAATTAGTCAAAAAGCGCCGTTTGGCGTTTTTTTGATCAAAATATAGTACAATTAAAGTAATGGAAAATACAGAACAGCAAAAACAAACATCTTTCACTTTGCCAGCATCATTCCTTTTTGGAGCGGCCTCAAGTTCACATCAAGTTGAAGGCAACAATACCAATAATGACTGGTGGCATGAGGAGCAAGCTGGTAAATTACCAAAGTCTGGTGAGGCAACTGATCATTATCATCGTTACGCAGAAGACTTTGATTTAGCAAAGCAAATTGGTTTAAATGCTATGCGCATTTCTATAGAATGGAGTCGTATTGAGCCTGAATCTGGACACTATAACATGGATGAAGTCCAACATTATCGCAACGTCCTAAAGGAAATGAAGACTCAAGGGTTAACCCGCATGGTCACCTTGCATCACTTTACTTTGCCTTTATGGTTATACAAAGCTGGTGGCTTTGGAAATAACAACAGCATAATTGCCTTTGCTAAATACGCCAAGTTTATTGCAGAGCAACTGGGTGATGAAATTGATTTATGGAACACAATCAATGAGCCAGAAGTTTATACTTACATGAGTGCTTTGCGCGGGGTGTGGCCACCATTTTCTAGAAATCCCTTGCGCGCTTATATTGTATTCAACAATATGGCTAAGGCACACAACGCTGCGTATTTTGCAATAAAAACGGTTAAACCCAACGCCCAAATCGGTATGGCAAAAAATAATGTGTACAATGAAGCTTTTAGACCTAAAAGTTGGCTAGATCAGACTGCGGTGCAACTAAATGATTGGTTTGGCAATCATTGGTTTTTAAACAAAATCAAAGAAAACTTAGATTTTATTGGTTTGAACTACTATTTTTATCATTCACTTAGTGTGAGCTGGACTGGTATCAGTCAAAAAAATTTAGAAGGGCCAAAGTCAGATATGGGTTGGCGTACTTACCCTAAGGGGATATTCCATCTACTAATAGACTTGGCAGAAAAATATAAAAAAGCATTGTACATTACTGAAAATGGCATTGCCAATGCTCGTGATGACATGCGTCAAGATTTCATTCGTCAACATTTGTATTGGGTAAGCAAAGCCATTGAACAAGGCGCTGATGTGCGAGGTTATTTTTACTGGTCACTCACGGATACCCATGAATGGCAAGATGGATTTAACCCAAAGTTCGGTTTAGTAGAAATTGATTTTGAACATGACAAAAAACGCACGATTCGGCCGAGCGCGGAAGTGTTTAAGGAGCTCCGACAGTAATTAACAAATTAAAATGAGTTTATATCTAGTCATTGCCATAATCGCCTATTCGCTATTTGCTGTGAATGGCATTATTGATAAGTTCTTGCTAACTAAAGCTGTGCGCTCGCCTGCAGTATACGCCTTTTTCATTGGCATCACTGGACCGCTCACTTTCGTATTAATCCCATTCAGCTTCATCCCTGGTTTGCATATGGGATTCAAGTTTTTATCTTGGGGAGACTTATTGATTGCGATTACTGGTGGAGCAAGTTTTGTTTTAGCACTTTATTTTCTCTATAAAGCCACTCAAAAAACTAGCGTATCTCGGATTTTACCTATTGAAGGTGGCCTTATCCCAGTTTGCACCCTTGCTTTTGCATATTTAATTCTTGGAGAGCGATTACTTCCTACTCAATTAATTGCTTTTGTATTCTTAGTCGTTGGCGCTGTAATTATTTCCTTAAAGCAAGATAAAAATGGCTGGCACGCCCAAGCCTTAGGAAACGCGATCATCGCTG
Source organism: uncultured Candidatus Saccharibacteria bacterium (assembly GCA_964477805.1). GTDB lineage: Bacteria > Patescibacteriota > Doudnabacteria > UBA920 > UBA920 > UBA920. The sequence goes on from CAYZEK010000015.1 coordinate 8,067, forward strand.
CAATATTATTTGCCCTATCATTCGTCTTAACAAAGTACACTTTTGATCATTCCAATTTTATTTCTGGACTAGTCTGGACACGGCTTGGATTTTTTGTCGTTGCCATGTCTTTCCTACTATCTAAACCAGTACGATACGGGATATTTAATGCTCCGAAGGAAACTACTAAAGGGAATAAGTTTTTATATTTGGGGGCACGTGTTAGTGGTAGCATTAGTGGTTTCCTGCAAAACTACGCTATCTCACTGGGCAGTGTCACAATAGTAAATGCTATGCAAGGTACACAATATGCTCTACTACTAATAGGTACAGTGGTATTATCAAAATACTATCCAAAAATCCTCAAAGAAGAAGTCACTCAACGCATTTTGATACAAAAAGTCTTCGCTATAGTGTTAATCGCTTTAGGATTAATTTTCTTAACATTCTAAGTATGTTGTTCAAGATTTGGCTTAAAAAATTTGTTCGCATTTTCATCATCTTTTGTTTAACATGTATTGTAATTGGCTTAGCATTGTTTGGAATTGGTCGCCCGCAAAAACAGATCATCTGGGGTTTAACATTCTCATCTATCCGTGCAGAAGAATTAGGATATGATCCTCAAGTCTTGCTAGCCACCATCTTAACTGACCTTCATCCAAAAAAAGTCCGGATCCCGGCTTATTGGTCAGAGCTAGAGCCACAACAGGATCAATTTGATTTTTCTAAAATTGAAAACCTGTTAACAGAAACGGATAAGCGTGGTACTGATGTCATAGTTGTTCTCGGAAAAAAACAACCTCGTTGGCCTGAATGTCACCAACCAGATTGGTTCAATTCATTGCAACCGAATGAGCAAAACTCTGCCATCCTCAGTATGCTAGAAAAAAGCGTCACGCAACTCAAGCACCACCAATCAATTACGGCCTGGCAAATAGAAAATGAGCAGTTCTTTGAATATGGGCCAAACTGCCCTAAAACTGATTCAAAACTTTACAAACAAGAGCTAAATACTGTTGCTCAATTAGATTCACGACCATTAATCACTACAGACAGCGGGGAAAAAGGACTTTGGCTAAAATCTGCGTGGAGTGGAGCAGAAATTCTCGGCTCAACAATGTATCGGGAGGTTTATCATGACAAAAAAGGAAAATATATTACTTATGAATTACCGTGGTGGACATATAATATCAAGGCTGGGTTAATCAAACTGTTCACCAATACTGATGAAGTCATAGGAGTAGAGCTCCAGGCTGAGCCTTGGCTAATTATTGCCAATCCAAAAGCCACCTCCCCAGAAGAGCAACTGACCCATATGAATCCAGATGTGTTTAAAAATAACATCGCATATGCAACCAAGGTCGGTTTTCCCGAAAATTATTTGTGGGGAGTAGAATGGTGGTACTGGATGGCGCGAGAACATAATGATAGCTCGATGCTTAACGAAGCAAAAACTTTTTTTAACAAGCAGTAATTTTACAACTAAAATGGCAAAACTATGACTATAGTATTTGATATTGGTGGAACAAAAATGCGCGTTGCTAGCTCTACAGATGGTAAAAACTTGGATAACATTACTATTTCCCCTACCCCACAAAATTATAACTCTGGACTAGAATTACTTTGTGAACAGATTGAAAAAAGTGCTAATAATCAAGTCATTACAACAATTGCTGGTGGAGTCCCTGGAGTTTTAAATACTAACAAGAGCGGTTTAGTACGCATTGCCAACTTACCAGACTGGTCTGGCAAATCATTAGTCAAAAACTTGAAAGACCATTTTAATTGTCCTGTATTTTTAGAGAACGACGCAGTGTTGGGAGGTTTAGCAGAGGCAGTGTTGGGAGCAGGTCAAGGATTAAATTCAATCACTTACATCACGATTGGCACAGGAATTGGCGGTGTGTGGATAGTGAATCAAAAACCAGCGAAAGAAAATACCACCTTTGAACCAGGTCATAACATCATTAACCCTAACGGGCCAATCTGCGTAGCGGACAAAACTGCTGGACATTGGGAAGCCTATTTACGCTTACCAGGAGAACAAGGCATCTCTCCAGATTTTTTACCGACACTGGCCACAGGGATATCTGAAACATTACGGCGTTGGCCAGCTGATTTATTAATTCTGGGCGGAGGGGTTTCACTACACGCTAACTGGGACCTTGTGCAACTGAGGAACAATGTTGCAAGTTTGTTACCAAACAAAATTAAAATGCCACAAATAAAAATTGCGAAACTAAAAGACAATGCCGGTCTCTTTGGAGCCCTGTTATTAGCAAAGCAATCACAAACTAGTTAGGAATCTACCTGATTTGTTATCTAGGGAAGACGCCAACCTGATATCTGCTTATATCAGAATTGATAACATTTGATAGTTTGTATCCCCACAGCTCTAAATGTTGAGATGATACAAACTGCATTTTAGTGCCATCTGAAATGATGTAATATAGCCCGTGATCCTGAACTAAAGTGCCATCTCTGAGTTTCATTAACGGGCCAATAGAAACCGAAAGGTCTTGGGTATTTACCTTCACTAAACGACTTGGGCTAAATCCGTAAGTATCAAAAACCTGCTCTGACTCAAAACCACTACGCTGACCATTTAACAACCACCAAACCGTTGAGTTGCTCTCACGTACTAAACTGCCTTCAGGATGCATTTGTTTAGAACTGTTAATGACAGCCCCTGTAGCATAGCCTGATAAATCCACAGAAAATAGTTTAGTATAGTTAAATCCAAGTTCTGTAAAAATCTTCTCCGAAGCAAAGCCTCGTTTAGTATTATCAACACCAATCATATACACAGTCCTTCCGTCAGATTTATCTAAAACCAAAGAGCCTGGCATAGCCTTTAGAATACTTTGAGCCAATGGTAGGCGAGCCCTGTCAAACAAATTCGCTTGAACGGTTTGCGCAAAATTATATCCATAAGAACGATATTCTTCGGCATCCCTAAAGCCATATCTCTGTCTGTCCTTAACCAAATAAATCGTTTGTCCGTCTAAGAGTAGAGTGCCATTGGGGTGGACACCAACATAACCACCGTTGACTGTCTCAGAAGCTTGGGTGCCTGTAGTAGGAGCTTGTCCTCCGGGAGGGGTAACCGCACAAGCTGATGTAGTAAAGGTCATATCTGAACCATTGCCTGTACCTGTCGTGTTCTGTGCAAAAGCGCGGAAATGATATACGGTATTACAAGTCAAACTAGAAACCGGCAACCCAAAGACTCCTGTTGAAAATGAACCATTTTCTGAAACAGTCTGTCCATAAGACACTGTTAATCCGTACTCAAAACCTCTAACTGTCGGAGTTGGACTCCCTGCATCTGTAATATTACCGTTAAGTGTGGCACTTGTAGTTGAGACACCAGAGGCAGATGCCGACGAAACACTTGGTATACTTGCCACAGGACCGCCAGCAAAACTGACAAAATACAAATCATTATAAAGTGGGTTTGTATCTGTGAAATCACCAAATACAGCTCCTCTGAACAGAGTACCGCCACCACTTGGAACATGACGAATAAAGATAGCTTTTGTACCATCTGCTGAAACCTTTGGGTCAGTAGAGCTTAAAGCCACTTGCTCATCATCGGGGGTAAGACTTGCTCTCTTAATTTCGTCTGTGGTCATGTTTCTTACAAACACATCTGTTTTACTATTACTATCGCCAGTAACGACATCATCTGAATCAGAATCAAAAGCCACAAAATTGCCATTAGCAGAAATTGATCCGTGCTGAGAGAAACCAGCAATGGTATTACCGTCTTCATCAACGCTGGCTAACTTAATACCAGCAGAACCTAATTGCCAATCAATTCTATAAACATCGGAATTATAATTGTCATCGGACACCACTAATGGATTATCAGTGTCAAACACGACATACTTCCCATCTCCTGAAATACTCATCCTATAACTATTAGAAATACCTCCTGCACTTACCCCACTACTATTTTTACTTACCCATGTAGTGGTACCAGCGGTCCTGTCTCTTACAAATGCCTCAGCACTCCCCGAGGCCCCATCTAAATTGGTAGCGTATGACATAAAAGCCACATAACGACCGTCCGTTGAAACAGCCGGACGCTCAGAATATCCGTTAGACTGCGCACCACCAGTAGCGACGCTTACTAACTGTAGTGCATCCAAACCTACATCATAAATAAATATGTCATCTTGACCATTTATATCGCCTGCCACTAAGTCTGTGGAACTAGAAGAAAAGGCAATAAACTGTCCGTCACCACTAATTTCTGGGTATACCGAGATCCCATCAGAAGAAGAGCCGTCCCCGAGCTCAGAGATTCTAGTAGTGGTATTGTTCTGCACATTTCTGATATAAACATCTGAGGTGGCGTTATCTGGATTGCCTGTTAAATCTGAAGAAGTAGATTGAAACACAACATACTTACCATCATTGGAAACTGAAGGTTCCGAGGAGCCACGATTACCAGTTTCTGTAGTTGAGCCAAACTTTGCACTAATTAGCTTGATCTCTTGTGTTTGTTTATCGTACCAATAGACATCGCTTTCTCCGTTCGGATCAGTCACAGATGTTAAATTTGTCGCATTGGTTGTAAAAACAATATATCTACCATCATCTGACATTGCCAACTGCAAAGTATCACCGTCCGCACCTTCGTATGGCGTATAACTAGGGTCAGCGTTCCAAATCCTATAGTTAGCGTGGGTAGGCCCAGAAGGGTTATAAGTATGGTAAAAAACATCATACTTGCCGTTAGTATCGATAGTGTCACCTAAGATGTCGTCTGCCTGAGTACTAAAAGCAATAGCATTGCCAGAATTTGCAGGTTTACTAATGCGTTCAACTCCTGGCCAGTCAGCCTGCGTCCCACTTGCAGAAATACTCATTAATACTGTTGAGCCAAGTGGAACATTATGATGTACCAAAACATCGGCTATATAGTTACTATCACCAGAGGCCAGCGTGTCAGAGTCTGTTACAAAAGAAATATAGGCACCATCAGCAGAAATAAATGCTGCGGTCACACTCGTACCTGGAGAAGTATTCTGTGCTCCCGAAGAAGTGACACTAGCAATATCTACGGACCCATCAGTCATATTTTTAATAAACACATCAGACAATCCATTGGTGTCACTAGCTATTAAATTGGTTGCTGTGGAAATAAACGCCACTAAATTACCATCGGCGGAAACAGAAACTGAATTTGAATTATTATTACCAACTACATTGCTTACATTCTTACTTACTAGCTCAGTTACGCCATTACCCATGTTATGGCGGAATACATGGCCAATGTTGTTAGATACTTCTGGCACCAATTGGTCTGAATTTGACTCAAACACTACATACTGACCATTATCAGATATTGCAGCAGAGTTAAAAGTCGCGTACCCAACTTCATCACCATCAGATTGCACACTTACTCGTACAGTAGTAGACAGAAGTCTATCTCTAACAAAAACATCAAAGCCCCCATTGGTATCACCCGCAACTAGATTCGGGGCATCGCTGACAAAAGCAACATACCGACCATCATCCGAAATTGAAGCACTGTTGTTGGAATAAAAATCATCGGCCTGCTGACCAGACGAACTAACATTTACTCGTTCGGTAGTACCCAAGTTACGATCTCTCACAAAAATATCTGTTGATGAGTTGGTATCCCCTGCTACCAAATTACTGGCTCCACTTGCAAAAACCACAAACCGACCGTCAGACGAAACATCTGAGAACTGTTCTATGTCTCCCCCTCCAGAATTTGCATTTCCCTGAACCTCACTCGAGGATACACTCACCAACTCAATTGAATCATCATTATGATCATAAATAAAAACATCTGATTGATGGTTCGCGTCTCCTTCCACCATAGTATTGGAAGCCGAAGAAAACACAACGAACCTTCCATCAGCTGTCATAACTGGAAAGCCAGAATGGCCATTTGGTTGTGTTGCAGGAATCTCTGTAATCCTCATCATATCAGCCGGGGCAGCTTTAACAATCGGTATGGAAAAAGCGAAAACGCTACTTATAACAAAAAAGGCTTTTGCAAGTCTTAGATACGATCTAATATTATTCATTTTTTATGTTTGATTTCGAAAACTTATTAAACTAACTTCAGTATAGCATAAAAAGGCAATCCTCGCAAGTAAAATAACTAAATTTATAAACTAACAGCTAAAACCAACCAGAACACAAGGGCTAAATCATTTTTTAGATACGGTATATCTATTAGACCGTGTGCTACTATTGCCAAAATCACAAGCAAAACCCCAAACGCAGCTGGGTTTGCCCTGTTTACAAACCCCTTAGTAGCGACCAAGGCTAAAATTGCCATCATGCTTAACATTCCTAGTAAGCCTAAGTCAACCCAAAAATTTAATACAATGTTATGAGGAAAATTATAATGATCTAAATTAGGGTCTTTGTTGTACTTGTCCCAATTTTCGTTAAAACCATCAATGCCTTTACCCAAAAAAAAGTTATCCTTGATCATCGCACTCCCAGTGTCCCACAAGCTTAACCGAGCAATAGCAGATTTTTCACCATGGAATGGTAATAGAACACGATAACGCAAATTCGGAGTAGCTACTATTATACCCGCCAACACTAACCCTGCCACAGCAAAAGTAATAATTAATTTTTTATTTGCGGATATTAAAACATACGCCCCAGTTGCGACAATTAAACCCAACCACGCGCCTCGTGACAAAGATAAAAATACTCCAATCACTCCTACTAACCAAGCCAAAGCAAATAAATATTTGTGATAAGTTCGTAAACTTTCTTTCTTAAACGAATTAGCAGTTGACGCGATAGAGCTGATGCCTCGCACTCTTTGTACAACATCAGGAATCAACCAAGCTAACAATGGTGTCACAAATAACCCATAAGCATTGGCGTGGGCAAAAAAAGAAATCGCTCGTTTAGGTTCATTGGCATTCCCCCACCACATCTCTGGTAAAGTCGTTAAAGTAAAATATTGAATTAAAGCCAAAGCGCCTGCCACAGCAACGAAAATGTAACATGCAATTTTGAAATATCGCACTACCCGTTCATCCTTACGCGCGAAATATCTAACTAAAATAAAAAAACTCAATGGCTGTGCATACAATACTACCCATTGAGCAAGCTTAGTTGCGCTGACACCAAAGGCAACTAAAGAAATGAAGCTTGCCAACCCGAACAAAGATATACAAACCAACAAGGGTTTTCCTAAGCTAATAAAGTTTTGCTTTAGTTGATTGAATTCATGTTGACGCAAAACCACCAGTAGCCCAACAGCTAAAACAACAAAATTAATGACCATCAAAAAATTTGTTGGTAGACCACCAATGGAAAAGCGCCAAACATAGAGTGGCGCTGATATTAATAATAGAGAGAATAAATATGCCATCTACTGTTTAATTTCAATTGTGCAAATACTCTTTAAAATCAGTGCGATACATCTCAACCAAAGCAATGAAAATCGCCATCAAAATTGGTCCTATTAAAAACCCAAGCAAGCCAAAGAATTGTAGTCCGCCAATCACTGCCAACAAAACCAAAACTGGATGAAGCCTAACAGCAGTACCAACAATCCTCGGACTAATAAAGTTATCTATCAAACCAACAGCGGTTGCGCCCCATATTGCCATTCCAATAGCTTGAGGTATTTGCCCCGTCACTACCAAATATATGACTGCAGGGATTAATGAAAGCGAAGTTCCGACATTTGGGACCAAGGCAGCCATTAATGTAAACGCTCCCCACAAAAACGGTTCTGGCACACCAAATATGAAAAATCCAATCACAGCTACAATTGCTTGCGAAAGTGCAACAAGAAAAGAACCTTTTACCACACCATTTACAGCTGACACAATCTTATCAAACAACTTCTGTTCATGCTCAGTAGCAATGGGAGAAAGATCCATAATCGCTTTCTTAATGGAAGCACCATCACGAAGTAAATAATAAACAATGAAAAACAGCATAAAAATAGAAACAAAGAACCCAGCCACATTAGAAATAATGCTCGAAAAAGAAGTGAAAGCTTGAGAGCTAATTCGTCCTATGAATGAATTAATATCAATGCTAATGTTTTGCACGATTGTTTGCAACTGACTAGGCAGACTAGAGATGATTTGATCTTTATGGATAACGAAGCCCCCGTCACGATAACGTTCGTACAGACTTACTATTTCGTTAAAAATCACTTGACCAAAAAACCAAAGTGGGATGGCAATCAAAAGCAAAATTACCAGAATTGTTAGACCCGCTGCCAAGCTTGGGTGCTTTATCCATTGCAAAAATCTTAAATATACTGGGCGGAATAAAATTGCCAGTATTAGCCCCAAAGCCATAATGTTTACAAATGGCCGAAAAATAAACAATACCAGAATAAAAACAGCTAGCAACAAAATCAAGAAACTAATCGTTTGAATACGTTTATATGAAGTCATAAGCAAAAATTAAGATTTGTTTATATTATAGCAAAATTAGACCAAAAAGTCGGCTGTTGACCATATCGCATCTATACATATAGTATTAAAGTAAAATCAGACTAGGAGGATATATGATGAACACTGTAAATTCTACTGCAACACAGGTCAAACTAGATCCAACGCTCAAATGCCCACGAGTGCAAACCTTTGAGCTCGAGCTGAGCAAAAAGGTCATTGGACAAAAAAGATCCATCAGCTCCCTAGCAAGAGTGTATCAAGTCTACTGTGCAAACATGAATGACCGCACTCGGCCAATAGCAAATATGATGCTCATGGGTCCAACGGGAGTTGGTAAAACCAAAACCGTCGAAGCTGCAGCAGAGGTTCTTTTTGGAAAGAAAAACGCTGTTGTCAAAATCAATTGTGCTGAATTTCAACATTCACACGAAATCGCCAAATTGGTTGGCTCCCCTCCTGGATACCTAGGACACCGTGAAACAAGCCCGTTCCTCACCCAAGACCGTCTAGAAGAAAATTTTACGGCAGACAACAAACTAGTGTTTGTTCTATTCGATGAAATCGAAAAAGCCAGCGACGCGCTTTGGACAATCATGTTAGGGATCATGGACAAAGGGTCTTTGAGACTTGGAACAAACCAACAAGTCTCTTTTTCCAACTCGATCATAGTCATGACCTCTAACCTCGGCGCCAAAGAAATGTCCAACATGATCAATGGGCACATTGGGTTTGCTCCAACCAACCAACACAACCAATACCATGATGGTTCAGAACTAGATCAAAAGATCTACCACACTGCCCTGGCTGCAGCAAAGCGGAAATTCCTGCCTGAGTTTATGAATCGCTTGGACAAAATAGTCGTGTGCCGGAGCCTACACACCGACCAATTAAGGGAAATTCTTGACCTTGAACTCATGGACATCCAAGAAATGATCTATGACAATTCAATTATCCAGATTTCTTTCGAGTGTACAAATAAATGCAAAGAGTTCTTGCTATCTGAAGGAACAGATTTGCAATATGGAGCCAGGATGCTTCGCCGGACATTAGATAAATACCTAATTGCTCCCATAGCGAAACTAATGGATAGTCACCAAGTCGAAAGCGAAGACCATATACTCATTGACAAAGATCCAGGAGATCGCCGACTAATCTTTCAAAAAATTCCCAAGGTTCGCAGCACTGGCTGTGGTACAGTCATCAAAAAACTGCTGTTGAAAAAACAGTAAACTAATCTACCAGCAACCGCAAGCACTTGCTTTTTTCTGCGGTTGCTGGTATAATTTTTTTTAGCTACTGACCGCCGGTGAAGGTGGTTTTTTATTGAAAATACCGATGAAAAGAGAAAACATTCGCAACATTGCAATTATTGCTCACGTTGACCATGGTAAAACAACTCTTGTTGATGCCATGCTTAAACAAACCGACACTGTTAAAGATAGTGGCGGCGATTTAATTATGGACTCTGGCGATCTAGAACGAGAACGTGGCATTACTATCACAGCCAAAAACGCTTCAGTCATGTACAATGGTACGAAAATAAATATTGTTGACACACCAGGTCATGCTGACTTTGGTGGTGAGGTTGAACGTACCTTAAAAATGGCAGACGGCGTACTCTTGCTAGTGGATGCCAAAGAAGGTCCAATGCCACAAACTAAATTTGTTCTAAAAAAGGCTTTAGAGCTCGGACATCAAGCAATTGTGGTTATTAATAAAGTTGATAAGCCAGAAGCCCAAGTTGACGAAGTCATCAACAAGACCTTTGATTTATTCGTTTCCTTAGGTGCCAGTGACAAGCAATTAGATTTCCCCATGATTTATGCTAGTGGTATTAACGGTGTCGCTCATACCGAATTACAACCAGTCCTAGATGCAGTGAAGTCAAAAGACGCTGGAGCAACATTGCCAAATGATCAACACAACATCATTCCTGTCTTTGAAGCCATCATTGAACATATTGAGGGACCAGAAGTTGCTATGGAAGATCCATTTGGAATGTTGATCTTGGCTCTTCGTTACGACAATTACAAAGGCAAAATCGGTATTGGAAAAATCTCTTCAGGTTCAGTAAAAAAAGCACAAAATGTTGCGCATATTAACCGTGACGGTAAACTTGTGACTGGGAAAATCTCCTCTCTACAAATGTACGATGGCTTGGTTCCAGTTGAAGTTGAAGAAGCGATGGCTGGTGACATTGTCGCCGTTGGTGGTTTTGATAATATCCAAATTGGAGACACGCTAACTGACAGCGCTAACCCAACACAAATTCCTCCAGTAGAAATTGAACAGCCGACTATTAAAATGACTTTTGGAGTTAACACTTCCCCTTTTGCTGGTCGAGAAGGAAATTTGCTAACCAGTCGTCAAATTAAAGATCGGCTAGATAAGGAACTAGAGACTAATGTCGCCCTACGAGTAGAACAATCTACTGAAAGCGGTGACGCCTTTATGGTGTCTGGACGTGGAGAATTACATTTAGGCGTGTTAATAGAAACAATGCGCCGAGAAGGATTTGAATTACAAGTCTCACAACCACAAGTAATCTTTCACGAAGAAGATGGCGTGAAAATGGAACCGTATGAAATTTTAACCATTGATGTTCCAAGTGAACATCAAGGTGTGGTGATCGAAGAAGTTGGCAAACGCGGTGGTCAACTTCAACAGATGGACAGTAATGCTGCTGGTGAAATCCACGCCGAATATATCATTCCAACTCGTGGGATGATAGGCTTGAAGAATCTGCTTCTCACTCGGACTCGTGGAACTGCGATTATTAACAATTTATTTGATAGCTTTAAACCAATGCACGATATTGATTTGCGCAGTAATGAGCATGGCTCTATCATTGCTTCTGATTCAGGGTCTGCCTTGGCTTATGGTTTAAACAATGCGCAAGGTCGTGGCACTTTATTCATTGGTCCAGCGACAGAAGTATACGAAGGAATGGTCGTTGGGAAAAATGCTTTGGACACCGACCTAGAGGTTAATGTTACCAAAGGCAAAAAACTGACTAATATGCGGGCATCTGGTTCTGACTCCTCTATTATTCTTACTCCTCCGAAAGAGGTCACCCTAGATTTTGCGTTGGAATACATTGGCGCTGACGAACTCGCTGAAGTCACCCCGCAAAATATCCGTATTCGTAAAAAATATTTAACGCTGAACGAGCGTAAGAAAAATAAGCTTGCTTAAAAATAACCCGCAAATCTTGCGGGTTTTATAGTCCTGTTATAATCAAATCCAAAACAACATGTGGTGGTAAACTCCCAGTTTTGAGTTCTCGATCTAAATTTTCCAGCTTCACGAGAGCCTGCTTTA
>CAYZEK010000016.1:0-17449 GCA_964477805.1 uncultured Candidatus Saccharibacteria bacterium
TGAACATTGGTTTAGGGACTGATAATTTTTCTGCATTTTTGGATCAAGTGCAATACAACAGAAGCGTTCAGGATCAGGTTTACAGTTTAGTTTCAAAAATTAAAGAGATTAAGGCTAAATTGGAGACACAGCAAGCCGATTTGAAGAAATCACTAGAAAAGCTGACTGAACTTTCTGGGCAACTGAAAATTGCTGAGGAAGCTTTAAATTCCGATCGCGATGCGAAATCAGATTTGTTGGCTCAAACAAAGGGCGTTGAAAAGAATTATCAGAACATGTTAAGCGCGAGCAATAAAGAACAAGATAAAATCCAGAAGGAACTGTATGATTTAGATAATGCTGCTCGTGCCAAAGCAGGAAATCCGACGATTTCAGCCAAAAAAGGTGTTTTGGCGTGGCCAATGGATGGCGTGCTTACTCAAGGGTACGGCAATACTGGTTTTACTTCTTTAGGATATAATTTCCACAATGGATTAGATATTGCGGCTCCAGCAGGCAAACCGATTTACGCTCCTGCGGATGGAACAGTGGCACATTGTAATTCTAGCCAGTCGGCATATGGAAACTGGTGTACAATTTACCATTCAGTAGAAACAAATAATGGCGTGCGGGAGATTGTATCTTTGTTTGGTCATATGCGTTCATATGTTGTGGCGCCTGGTCAAGCTGTAAAAATGGGTGACTTGATTGGTTACGAAGGAAACACCGGCAATACCACCCGATTGTTATATGGCCCTGATCGTGGCTATCATTTACACTTCACTATTTTTGACCGAAATGGATATAGGGTTACCAAGGGTGCTTATGGAGATTATTATGTACCGTCTGGTGTAACATATAATCCACTTAGTTTCTTAGGAAGATGATGAAAGCTTTGCTTACAAAGCGGTCAGGGAGAATTTTGATCACCAGTTTTTTGGTACTGCAGATGATGCTGGGATATGTTGGTCAGATGAGTTTGGTTCATGCACAGATTCCAGACGCGCTGAATGTTAAAAACTCGGGCCCAGTTGAAGTTCCAGAATATGGTGGGGTTGAAGACAGCATCAAACAGTATTTATGTGTTCCTGATAGCAGTAATTTAGGAACGGCTCTATATACTTGTGTTACAAAGTTATATCGCTTTGGGATTGCCTTTGGTGCAATTGCGTTAGTATTTTTTGTGGTTTTTGCTGGTTATGTTTACATCACTGGTGGTGAGGCGGCAAAAGAAAAGGGTAAGGGGATAATCTTAAGTGCAGTAACGGGTATGGCAATAATTCTGTCGAGTTATGTATTGCTGAGTTTTATTAATCCATATTTAGTGAAAATTAGGCCAATTCAACCACCGATTTTTAGCGCCTCCAATTTACCAAAGTGTGATGTTGTGGGTTTAGGGGTAAATTGTATTTTGCCGACCGGGCAAGTTAACTATCCTGGGGGGAGTGGTGTTCCTGGATCGGCGAGTGAAGCTAAGTATAAAGATTTAATTGCAAAGTATGCCACTCAAAACGGTTTAAAATACTGCGCAATGTCTGCTTTGATTGAACAAGAATCTCATTTTTCAGAAACTGTTTATTCTAGTCCTGACTATGTCATTAGGCACGTTGATTTAAGTAAGGGACCTCCGTCATATGGAGTAGTTTACAATACTTATCATGCAATAGGATTAACGCAGATAACTATATATCCAAAAAACAAAGGTGGTTGGGTTGGCGATACTCCAGCTAGAAGCGCACAAACAAGCTTTGGGACATCCCCACTTACGATGGAAATGTTGTTGAATCCAGAAACTAATATTAAAGCAGGAGCATTCTATTTCGGTAAAATTTTTAAAAAAGATCAAGATATCAACAAAGCTTACGGACATTATTTTAATGGTGAAGGAAGTAACGCTCCTGCGCCCGTAGATTTAACTAAGAAATATAACGCATGTTTGTTGCGTGGTTAGAATAATTATGGAATTCATTCAAAAACATTTGAAGCTAATAGCAATTATGTTCGGAGTCGTAATTTTGACTCTAGTTATCATTTTATTATTTGTTCAGAAACCCACCAAGAATAACAATGATAATACTGACACGACTGTTGAAGGGTTAATTATAAACGATGATAATAAATTTTTAATTAATGACTCACTGTCCAAAGAAGATAAATATTTGATGCTTTTAGGGCAACAGATGATCGAAAATTATGGAACTGTACAATTAGGGAATGTTGGCCCATTAACCGATTTGCTTAATCAATCAACACCAACTTTTTCGACTAAAGTCCAGTCAATTATTGATACTATTGATATAAATACAGACGTTGTGACTACAGTAGACACAAATTCGCTCAAATTAGAGAGGTCATCAGCTAGCTTCGCACGAATTGTGGCAACAGCTGTAACTGCAAATAATAAAACTAAGGAAACTAATAGTCATCAATACAGGGTTGATTTTGTTAAGTCGGGTGATTATTGGTTAGTGGAAAATATAACTTTTAGTGACAAATAATGCACAAACTAAAACAAAAATTATTCCTGTTATTATTCATTTTGGTGCTTCTGAACCCAGTTTTCGCTATGGCTCAGGGTTCCAACACTACCTCGCAAGCACCTATCACAGACAAGGTTGATGTGCCAGAGTATAAGGATGTACAACAAAGTATTGAGAATTTTTTGTGTACTCCTAGTGACTCTCCTGATGGTCGAGCATTAGAAAAGTGTGTAAATAAGGTGTACAGGTTTGGAATTTCTTTTGGAGCGATTGCTTTGGTTTTTTTCTTAGTATATGCAGGATATGTTTATATTTCAGGAGGGGAGAGCGCTAAGGGCAAAGCTAAGGAGATTGTACAAAATTCATTAGTGGGGATTGCTTTGCTTCTTGGAAGTTATGTTTTGCTGAGATTCATAAATCCGAATCTAGTGATTTTTAAACCAATCCAACCACCAATCTTTAGTGCTCCTGATTTTCCAGATTGCGAAGTAGCTGGTCTTGGTGAGGAGTGCATTTTGTCTGAACCCGGTGGAGGCACAATAGTTGGGACTGGTGGATACATTGCTTGCCCAGATGGTTTGATAAATTTTGATAAAAAAATTGTACAAGTCAATGGTGGTGGTGATACCGAAAAAATATGCAAATCAATGTGGACTAAATTAGTGAGCATCAATTCAGCTCATAAACTGATAGCAACAGCTACTATTGGTTCTGGGCACCTATCAAGTTGTCATTCTGGTGGATCTCCAAAAAGCGGGACTTGTGTAGATATAGTGCCAGCTGATGGCAGCTTTCCGAAGTTGTGTCAGGCTGTTAAATCAGTAGGTAACGTAGTCATAGTTAACGAATCAGGAGGATCAGAATCCGATTGTGGTAAGCGCAGGCACTTTAGCACTACCACTGGCAATCATTTGCATATATTTTTGACCGGAAGTAACTAAATGACCGTCGTCCTTAAAAAGTAAAAGAAAGAAATCAGGGGATAGTGATTAGTAATAGGGTGTAAAAATATAAACTGACAGTGTTTAGAGTTGAATCTACAAACAAAAAATTGACAGGTAGAATAATATAAAAGAGATCGACACCTCAAACCTGCTAAAAATTAGTAAGATGAATCATTTGAATATACTTCAACACACAGATATTAGTTTCAATGTCGCATAAGATACATTGTGCGACACAAGATATATTTCGTTTCCTTGCTTTCTCCTTGTATTCCCTTCTGGCTATTTGTCTAATAATATCCTTGCTTGAATACGTTGATAATAAATAAAACAGAGCTAGTCGGCTCTGTTTTGTTTTAGAGTTAATTTAATTATTGATTTAATTTAGTTTATCTACTTTTCTTAGCATTGGCTCGAGTTTGCCTAAAACCCTTAAAAAATAATCAATGGATTGTTTGGTGGTGTCATGTCCCATAGTGATACGTACGGCGCTGTATGCGTCCTTTTTATTCCCCCCAAGGGCAAGAATGACATGGGATGGATCTGTACTTTGTGTTGCACAAGCACTCCCTGTTGATATGGCAATATTATAGTTATCTAGATATAAAAGTAAACTTTCCCCTTCTATACCTTTAAAAGATACATTGATATTATTGGGCAAGCGGTTCGTTATTCGAGTGTTTTGGGATACTGTAGGCCCATTAATTGAAACATCCTTTACTTTTTTAAGCAGACGACCGATAAAGTAACGCTGTAACAACTGCAATCGTTTATTCTCATGCACTAAGCCTTGTTGGGCAATACGTAGAGCTTTGGCTAAACCGACTACACTCGGTACGTTTTCTGTTCCGCTCCTGAGATTGCGTTCTTGTCCACCACCTTGGATCATAGGATCAAGCTCTATACCATTGCGGATGTACAGCACGGCAATTTGTTTTGGTCCGTAGATTTTGCTTCCGTTTAATGTCAGCAGATCTACTTTGAGGGCTTTGGTATCCAAAGACAGAGCACCTCCAGCTTGGCAGGCATCTGTATGAAAAAGTACTTGTGGCAAATTTTTTTGCGCTCGCGCTTTGTTCAAACCGGAGACCCACTTCCCTATTTCTGCGATTGGTTCAATGGTGCCCACTTCATTATTTGCGTACATAATAGATATTAACGCAGTGTTGTGTTTCACTAGTTTTTTAAGTGATATCAGATTGACGAAGCCTTCTTTGGTTACTGGCGCATAGCTGATTTTCCAACCGTAGGTAATTAGTTCATCAACTACATGTAAAACGGAATGGTGTTCAATAGGCGTAGTGATTATGTGGCCAGGCTTTCCGTGCTTTTTTTGATATGCCTTTGCTATGCCAAAAATGGCCAGATTATTACTCTCAGTTCCTCCAGCCGTGAAAATTATTTCCGATGTTTTACAATTTAACTCATTAGCGATTTCAGAGCGTGCATTCTCAATAGCGGTTTTTGCTGTAATCCCGTCTTTATAGAGCGCAGATGGATTGGCAAATTTGTCGGACCAATATGGTTGCATCGCTTTCAAGACACGTGGATCCACTGGGGTTGTCGCCGCATGATCTAGGTAAATCAGCTTTTCGGACTTTTTTATGGTATTCATAAGCATATTTTAGCAAAGTCAAGCCTTAACGACTAGACTTTGTGTATCCAGCCCGTTGTGCATCGTCTTCGGATGCAAAACATTGGGCGGGGTTAGTGCGCTCATAAAAAGCCCCACCGGGGATGTGGTAGATTTTACTCTTACTACCCTTAATGAGACAGTTTGAAGTTACGGTGGCGTTTGAATTTTTACTAGCATCATTTTTGGTATCTATTTTCGTTTCTGGCTCGTTAATTGGTGTCTTCGTATTTGCCAATGTCGTATTTGTGTTATAATTAGTGAAAGATCGCTTATTGGGAATGGATTTATCTGTTGTACCTGTTTGCATTTTCCCGGTTCCAAAACCAGCAACAAAAACTGTTGCCATGCATGTGGCTATAGTTATCAGCGGTTTTGCTTTCATAATAATTTTTTCTTTGTCCAGATTTCTAATAATATCCAACATAATAATTAGAGGGGTTAATAAAGGTAAGATATGCAATATGCTTTTGTATTAGGACGAGTTTACACTCTATCGCTAGCTGAACTGTTTTCGTATTTTAAAACTCATCAAATTGACATTGCGGTTGTTGATGCTTCGCCAGAGGTTTTGGTGGTAGAAGTTGAGCAACAGCTTGATGTCCACAAGATCCAAAGAGATTTAGGTGGGGTTGTCAAAATTTTACGCATTGTCGATGTTGTTAAAAAACGTGAAACTGATTCCATAAATTTTTCTCTGCAGAACTATTTCAAACCCAGCAAACTCAAGACTGATTTTTTAAAAAATTATAAAGGGAAGATTCAATTTGGGGTTAGTATTTATTTGCTTGAAAGTACTGTCAAAGCATTCGGTGAGCCAAAAAAGCTTGGTATGTTTATTAAACGGTCAATGCAGGATGGTGGGTCGAGTATTAGGCTGGTTATCCCAGAGTTCAATTCCTTGGCGCTTGCTTCTGTGTTGGTCACTAAAAATTCGTTATTAGAAAAAGGAGCAGAAATCTGTGTTCTGGCTAGCAATACTCAAGTGTATGTGGCTAAAACTTTAGTTGTTCAGGACTTTGAAGATTATGGACGTAGAGATTATCAACGCCCTGTGCGAGATGATAAGCAAGGAATGATTCCTCCAAAAGTTGCACAAATTATGCTCAACTTTGCTGAGTGTAAGCCAACCGCAACTATGCTCGATCCGTTCGCTGGCATCGGCACAATTGTCCAAGAAGGTGTTTTGCTTGACTACAAGATGTTGGGTAGTGATATCAACCCTGGTGCTGTCGCTGGTAGTGAGAAGAATTTGGAATGGTTTCGTAATCGTTATAAAATATCAAAAGGTAAATTCCATGTAGAGGTTTCTGATGCACGAGAGGTGTCTGTTCTTGTAGAGAACTTGCAAAAAATTGGTGCGTTTAAAAATATTTCTGGTGTTGTAACTGAAGGGTATTTAGGGCCAATGTATACCAAATTCCCTGCCCAGCCAGAGATAGACAAGAATTTTAAGGATCTGGAAGAATTATATACGACAGCTTTTAAAGATTGGTTAAAATTTTTATCTAAAGGTGATAAAGTTGTGATTTGTTTTCCTGCGTATAAACATTTTAATGAGTATACCAGCTTCCCTGCTCTTGACTTTATTACCACGCTTGGGTATAATACTATAGATCTCATTCCCTCTATTTTGGTTGAATCTATGCCGTTTTTGAAGCTTACAGCGCGAAAAACAGCAATTTATGATCGAAAAGATCAAATAGTCGCCAGGGAAATTGTGATATTTGAGAAACAATAGTTTCGCAGTAATTTTTAAGTCTTATTTTAATAGTTTATGGCTCATAAAAAAGCTGGAGGCTCCACTAGTTTAGGTAGAGACTCCGTATCAAAACGTTTAGGAGTTAAAATTTTTGGTGACCAGTGGGTTAATAAAGGTGAAATCATTGTCCGTCAACATGGGAATAAATTTCATGCTGGTGATAATGTAAAAACTGCTGGTGATTCGACTCTATACTCCATTGTAGACGGCGTTGTTAAATTCCAAAATAAAATGCTTCGTAAGTTCCATGGTAACCTGCGCAAGACGCGTGTCGTAAGCGTAGAACCAATTGCAGTAAAGGGGCATAATAAAACAACTACACCTAAGAATAATTCCGTAGTGGACACAGAAAAAGTTGTTGAATCAACCCAAGCCTAAAGACAAATTCTCTGATTCAAAAATTCACTCCTGATATGGAGTGAGTTTTGTTATCTATAGGTAATTTCTATTTAACCTTGATGATAGAAAGGACGAATTCAACAAATAATGGATGTGGGCTAAACGGTCTCGATTTGAATTCGGGGTGGAATTGCGTAGCAACAAAAAATTTGTGATTTTTGAGTTCAATAATTTCAACAAGGCTACCATCAGGCGTGGTGCCGGCAATAGTTAGTCCAGCATTTTCTAAGCGTTCACGGTATTGATTATTAAACTCATATCGGTGACGATGTCGCTCAGAAATAGTATTGGCGATCTTCCCTCTCGAGCCTGGATTTATCCAGCCCGCCCGAGCATAAGCTTTTTCGGTCCTGGTATTTGGGCTGATTACACAATCCCACGAGCCTAGACGCATGGTTGCACCGTATTCACGTTTTAACAACATTTTTTCTTGTTCTGGCATGATATGAATAACCGCATGTTTAACGTTTTGCTCTACTTCAGTTGTATGAGCATTACGTATTTTGGCTACATTCCTGGCAAATTCAATAGTTGCTAATTGCATACCAAAACACAATCCTAAATATGGAATGTTTTTAGTACGTGCATATTTAATAGCTTCAATTATTCCGTCTACTCCCCTACCACCAAATCCACCTGGAACACAGATGCCATCAAACCCAGATAAAACTTTGACTGCCCCTTCTTTTTCTATGCGTGTACTTGGAATCCAATTTAAATTTACCTTTACTTTATTTGCCCAACTAGCATGTTTAATTGCTTCAATCACTGAAACATAAACATCTGCTAGTTGATAAGACCCTGTCTCAAAATATTTTCCTACCACAGCAATTTCAAACGCATGTTTTGAACTATTAACTTTGTTGATTGTGTTTACTAAGGTATTCCATTGCTTCATGTCTTTCTTCTTAGAAGGAAGCCCAAATTGCTTGAGGAGCTTGTCAGTTAAACCTTCTTTATCAAAATTTGCAGGCACAAGGTAAATGCTATCAACATTTGGTGCCGCAATTATATTATCTATTGGGATATTGGTAGTCCATGCTAAAGTTTGTTTACGGCGATCATCAATTTTATCTTCTGCGCGGGCAATCAAAAAGTCCGGCTGGATTCCAGAAGCAACTAATTGTTTAACAGAATTTTGTACTGGTTTAGATTTCATTTCTCCAATACTTGGTGGGGTTGGGAGATACCCAACATGAACATGTGCTGTATCTCGACCGTCGCGGTACTTCATAATTCTATTCGCCTCAATAAATAGAATATTTTGGTATTCACCAACAGTTCCACCAATCTCACAAATTACAAAATCAGCTTTTCGGGCACGGGCCGCCTGTTCTAGGCGATTTATGATCTCTTCAGGCACATGCAAGGCTACTTCTACATCCTCACCTTTGAATTCAAAATTTCGTTCTTTTTGGATAATTGTTTGGTATAACTGCCCATTGGTCACATAGTTTGCTTTAGAGAGATCGGTAGTTAAAAACCGTTCATAGTTACCTAAATCTTGGTCAGTTTCCATACCATCGTCAGTAACGAAAACTTCTCCGTGCTCTTGGGGGCGGATCGTGCCAGCGTCAACGTTTAAATATGCGTCACACTTGACTGGAGCAACCGTGTATCCGCGCGATTGTAAAAGAGTGGCAATGGTGGATGTGGTAATCCCTTTTCCCACCCCAGAAATTACTCCCCCAGAAACAAAGATGAATTTAGTATTAAGTTTTTTGGCCTTTCTAGTTTTGATGTGATATGACATAAGAGTTTTTAATTTGTTTGCAACGGTTCAAGATTGATTTTAGTTTTCGCAACAATACCATGACCCAATTTAATACTGATGGAATGTTCGCCAAGTTGTTTGATGCTCTTTTGAGCATCAATTTGAGATTTCTCCAGTTTTATTTTTGTTTTTTGAAAGATTGCAGTTATAATATCTGCTTCATGCACACCGCCAAACACCTGTCCTTTATTCCCTATTTTCACCTTTATGGCAAAAACTTTCCGCTCCAGATCAGATTTGTTTTGAATGGCTCGTGTCTGGGCTTTCGTTTCAGCATCAGATTTAACCATAGATTCCTTTAATAACTTTGCCTGAGCTTCTGGGCTGGCAAAGGCTGCTAGACCTTTTCGTATTAACATATTTTTGGCAAACCCATCAGCAACTTCTTTTATGTCTCCTTTTCGTCCAATTTTACTAACATCTTTCAATAAAATTACCTTCATAGAAATGTTAAAATTTAATAAACTCAATCTGAAATAAAAAAACTCCCTACTCGAGAGTTTTGGCTCTTTTTAATTATACACTAATTTGCTTGTAAATCAAAAAACATCATTTTTTGGGATTTTTTGATATTCGTGGGTTTCCTGAAAGATTATGTACGCAAATATTTCCGCATTGCTAATAAGCTGGAGATAGTGCTTAAAATAAAGGCTATTACTAACTGAATTACTACAATTAGCATAAATGTTCCGATGTGACCACTGAAGGTCGAACCTGATGAGGTGAGGTATACGCTAATTTTAGGTAATAAGCCAGTATATACCGGAAACAATAGCGTGCTGGTAATTATAGTGGCTAATATGCTGTAAATCAAAGCCTCAATAATAAACGGACCACGAATGTACCAGTTAGTGGCTCCGACCAAACGCATGATTTCTACCTCTTCTTTACGGTTGTAAATCGTTAGGGTTATGGTATTAAAAATGACCAAAACTGCGATGGCTGAAAATATCGCAATCAGTATGATTCCAATAGTAATAATGAATTTTAATAAATTATTCAGGCGATCAATTAAAACCCGGTTGTCCTCAAAGTTAACCTTTTCAATGGCTGAAGTGTATTTGTCTGAAGATAGCATTTCAGCTATTGCAGGGTAATCTTCTAATTTCGTGGCTTTGATTTGCAGGGTTGCTGGTAAAGGGTTTTCATTCAACTCCCCAATAGATTCTAATAACAATGGATCATTTTGATGGTTGGCTTTAAATTGACTTAAAGCATCTTCTGCAGAAACATAGCGTACTTCTTCAATACGATTGTCTTGTTCTAACTGATCTTTAACTACTAGTATTTGACTTTCCGCTAAACCGTTCTTAAAATATGCAGAAATATCAACACGTTGCTGAATTGTTTTAACAGAAGAATTTGTGATAACAAATAATAATGATAGCACTGAGAGAATTATCAGTGTTATTGTCATGATCAATGTGGATGCGCTAGCCAGCCAGATGTTTCGGCGGAAATTGGTCATCCCCATTTTAATGATGCGGAAGAAAGAAATGAAGTTTATCACAAAATATATTATTACAGATTCGTTGGGAAATTCAGAGTTTGTATTTGCCTTTTTGCTGTTCTAGGGTAATTTGCCCACCTTCAATGGTGATGACGCGCTTGGCAATTTTATTGACTAATTCAGCAGCATGCGTGGCTAGTAAAACAGTGGTTCCCAGTTTGTTGATTTTCAGTAGTAGGTCTAATACTTCACTTGCGTTGACTTCGTCCAGATTTCCAGTCGGCTCGTCCGCTAAAAGTAGTACTGGTCGATGGGCTAATGATCTAGCAATTGCAACTCTCTGGCGTTCACCGCCAGACATTTCGTGAGGGAAAGAATCTTTTTTATGCAATAAACCGACTAGCTCTAAGATTTTAGGCACATCTTTATTGATTTTATCTTTACGGTGTCCAGAAACCTCCATGGCGAAAGCAACGTTTTCAAATGCTGTGCGACGAGGTAACAGTTTGATGTCCTGAAATACCATACCAATCTTGCGACGTAGGTATGGTAGATCTGATTTTTTCACCCGAGTCATATCTATTTCGTCAATCAGAATTCTTCCATCATCAAGTTCTTCCTCACCAATTAAGAGTTTCATTAGCGTTGACTTCCCTGCACCAGACATTCCTACGACAGAAATAAACTCCCCATGATTAATATGGAGATTGATGTTGTTTAGAGCTTTATTGTTTCCGTAATATTTTGTAACGTTATCAAACCGGATCATATAGACTTATTATACCATAGTTATTCCCCAATATGAGTAGATCTCTTAAAAGTTCAAATAATCAAGTACAAATACTAATTTATGGAGATTTTCTGAAAAATTATTGGTGTTGACTAAACATTAATAATATTGTATAATCGTCATATCTCTATATACCAGAGAGATAAAAAAAAATTGTGGAGGAGAATGGAATGGTATCGCTAGGAGAAAGGGATATTGTTTTGGTGTTTTGCCAAGACAATCTGTCCGAAACGGAGAATACTCTCTTGGAGTCTTTGAGAGAGGTGTATGGTTTGTCTAGAGTGAAGGTATTCGCTTCGCTCAAGAGAGCCCGGTCGGTGATGAATGGTTATCCTGGGTTCCTCGTCGCTTGTTTCGACGGGGAAAACGAGGACCATGTTGATGAGGTTTTCGATTTATTTGGAACCTCCGAATTGATCGAAAACAACGTCACTCGCGTTCTTGGGGTGAACGAGGGTATGTTGCTGGCGGAAGTTGAGGGTGGTCGTTTTGACCACGACCAGCTTGTGCTCCTACCAGAGGCTTCGCAGGGCGAAGCAACTCTGTCAGGTCTTCGAAAGGTTTTCGGCAATCCTGTTATGTTGCCAGCACGCAGAGAACCACGCGCGTACAATCGCCAAGATCGTCCGGAGAATTTCTATTAGCCGGACAGACGAATGACAACCACTTGCCCACCGCTTTTACATAGCGGTGGGCGTTTGTTTTATTTGGCTCTCTAAATATTGTTCAACAAAAGCATCTAACTCTCCGTCTAAAATTTTATCAGGGTCTGTTTCTTCATAATTTGTTCTATGATCCTTCACTAATTTGTATGGGTGTAAAATATAGCTACGAATTTGATTCCCCCATTCTGCTGATTTGTATTCTCCACGCAGTTCCTTTTTTTCTGCCGCAAGCTTTTCATCTTCAACTTGTTGTACACGGGCTATCAAAATTTTCATAGCAAGTTCTTTATTTTGATGTTGGCTTCGTTCATTTTGTATATTAACTTTAATCCCAGTCGGTTTGTGGGTAATTCTGATCGCGCTATATGTAGTATTCACGCTCTGTCCACCATGTCCAGATGCAGTAGTAGCCTCGATTTCTAAATCTTTTGGGTCGAGCTTTACAGTTTCGGCTTCCTCTAGTTGCGGTAAGAGTTCAAAGAGCGCAAAAGAAGTCTCGCGGGTATGCGCGGGGTTAAATGGACTGAGTCTAACTAGTCGGTGAACACCAGCTTCGCTTCTCAATAATCCATATGCAAACGGCCCATGAACAGAAACTGTTACAGACTTGATTCCAGCTTCCCCGCCCTTACTTTGATCAATAATTTCTGTGCGCAAGCCTTTTCGTTCGCAATAACGTAAATATTGTCGGAGTAGCATTTCTGTCCAATCTTGGGCATCTGTTCCTCCAGCACCAGCATGAATGGAAAAAATCGCATTATGATCGTCATATTGTTTTGACATTAAGACAATTAGGCGATTTTGCGAATATTTTTGTTCTAGTTGAGAAACCTGTTCGTGTAAAAACTTTTCAGTTTCTTCGGAATGATCAGTATTGGTTGAGATGAGTTCAAGTAATTCTGAAATATTAGTTTCAATTTTTTCCCAAAAAGTTTTGAATTCATTCAGCTGGTTGTATTCTAATGTGACCGCTTGTGCAGATTCTTGATGATCCCAGAAAACTGCTGATTGCATTTTATCTTCTAGCTCAAGAATGCGTTGAGTTTTTTGTTCTAGGTTCAGTTGAGACTTTAATTTTTGGACTTGTTCTAGTAAGTCAGATAAGCGTTTAAGAAGTTCATTCATGTATTTAGTATAGCTGAAACTTAGATAAAAAAAAATGACTTCGGATTACTCCGAAGCCATTGTTGCTTTACTCTTTCTTCTCAGGGTCACAACGTCGTATCCATATTCAGGGTATGTTTCTCGAGCCACTTCTTCCCATTGCGATTGGTCATATTTTGGGAATCTGACATCGCCTGGATAGTCGTCATGGGTTATGGTGAGGATCATTTCATCAAGAACCCCCATCTCAATTGCCTTTTCAGCAATTTGAGCTCCACCAATGATAAAGATTTTCTCACATCCTACTTCGTATCTTTGGATAGCCTGTGGGAGCGACAAAAATTTTACAAATCCAGATGGAGCAACCCATTCAGAATCACGAGAGATGACTACATTGGTTCTGTCTGGAAGAGGCTTACCAAAGATCTCACAAGTTTTCCTACCCATAATAATTGGGTGACCTAAGGTGATTTTTTTGAAACGAGGTAAGTCACCTTCTAATTTTTGCCAAGGAAGAAATCTCGGCGGGTTATCGTTATTCCCAATCACATCATTTGGAGTTTTCGCCATCACTAATGTGATCGTAGCTCTTTTTTTGATCATGTTATTCGACTCCTTTGTGGTCATACTATATTGCTACTGGCGCAGAAATTTTGCCATGACTGCGGTAGTCAACAAGTTCTATATTCTGGAATTTGAAATTCATCAATCCAGCAAACCCTTTTAGGTTTTCTGCGTTAACAAACTTCAACATTGGTAGTGGGAAAGGTTGTCTGCTCAACAATTCATCTACTTGGGGCAAATGGTTGCTGTATATGTGTAAATCACCAAAAGTGTGGATGAATTCTCCAACTTCCAGATCACAAACATGGGCAATCAAATGCGTTAGTAGAGCATATGAACTGATGTTGAATGGCACTCCAAGGAAAGAATCTGCGCTCCGTTGGTACAACTGGCAATGCAGAATTTTTTCACTCTCAATTTTGAATTGAAAGATTGTATGGCATGGTGGAAGTGAAACTTCCCCTGCTACTCGAGGATCCCAGCCCGTAACTAAAAGCCGTCTGGAATTGGGATTGTTCTGAATTTCAGTAATCAAATTTTCAATTTGATCCACACCATTCATTTTTGGATAATCACCACCAAAACTACGCCACAAATACCCATACACAGGCCCTAGATCGCCTTCTGGTCGTCCGAATCTCTTTGTTTGTTCTGGTGTTGCCCATTCATCCCAAATATCTACCCCACGAGCTTGTAGGTCAAAATTGCTTGTACTGCCACTTAAGAACCAAAATAGTTCTTCCGCAATCCACCTAAATGGCACTCTCTTTGTGGTGACAATTGGGAAACCAGCTTTGAGATTGTAACGGGTTTGATAACCAAAAACGGATTTGGTGCCAACGCCAGTGCGGTCGTGGTGCTCAACTCCATTTTTGAGAATATGTTGTAGTAAATCCTGATATTGCTTCATTTCTTAATATTTCCTCCATTTCAACATTTATTTTTTATAATTGCAGTTTAACGGTCTGGAAATCTGATGTCAAATTAAAAACTGCTTTAAGATTAAAGCAGTTTTTTCGGCTCGACATCTTTTAAGGTAATCCGTCGTACTAATTCCCACACCTGTGTATGAATCTCCATAGGAGTGAGCAAACGACCATTTTGCGAACACTCAATTAGATGAGTATTTGGAAACAGTTCCGCTACCTCTAAATATACTTGCTCCGCATTGCGCAAGTGCTCTATGTCGTTGTCGTGTATGTCAGGTTTAGTGCCCTTGGCCTCATGGCCTTTCTTAATTAACTCCAAAGACATTTCTACAGGGAGATGCAAGATGATGCCTAGGTCCGGTTTTGGTATTTGAAATGTTCCAAACTCCAAATCATTTAACCATTTGTAAAAGTTAATACGTTCGTGTTTATCAGCGATTTTCCCGCCTTGATGTCCAGCATTTGAGGTGACATAACGATTGGTTAAAACAATGTTATTACCTGCAATCATCTCGCGGATTTTGAAACTGGCATCAAACCGATCTACGGCGTACAGTATGGATGAAGCTTTTGCGTTTAGTTTGCCAAATTCGCCGCGCAGGTATTTTTCTAGCATAGAAGCAGATGGTTGGCCATATTGCGGGAAATCAAAAATTGTCTGGTTATACCCAGATTCTTCAAGAGTTTTGGCAAGAAGTTCTACCTGTGTAGTCTTCCCTGTTCCATCAGTACCATCAAGGACAATAAATCGACCGTTTGCTACTACCGGTGCTGTCGTTTTCTTGGTGAATATACCCATCAGATCCTCCTAAATTTTGTCTGTATGATAAGCAAAAACATATTAACATGTTTATTTTGCTTTGCCAACCTTGTTAGTTTTAGCAGGTTTGCGTTCTGGTTTGTAGTTAATCCATTCATTGTTTTTGGTAAAGTTCTTGTAGTATTGAGAAGCCTGTGGCTTCATGGCTCCAAAATATTTGTTATTTAATTCGTTGTTGCCGTATGGCTTGTCTGCTTTACTGGACAAAGGTGAAAATGAGAGTTGGGCAATCGGCATCTTGTGATATAGCTTAATTGGTAATCCAGAAATATTGTGTAACTCCAACGTCATTTTTAATTTGTTGCCAGGGTCTAAGTATCCTGCTGTCGCATGGATGATTAAACCAATTCTGCCAAGAGATGACTTACCCTCTAAACGACCAACCATATCATCCGCAACCCCGACTACTTCATATGTCATTCCTAAAGCAAATTCACCAGGGTGTAAGATAAATTGTTTTTGATCATTGATTTTGACTTTTTCCATCATGTCATCAATTTTTTCTTTAGGATCAATGCACACATGTCCACTAGATTTAAACACTAAAAAGTCTGATCCCAAATGAAGATCAACGCTAGCTGGTTGGATAGCCTTCGGAAACAAGGGTTTCACAATGATCCTCTCATTTTTCAAGGCTTTATGAATATCTCGGTCCGAAAGAATCATAAATTTGTTATTTAATCAATATATTAAAGTAATTGTACCATAATTTTCACTGTCAGAAAATGAGTCCTTTTTAAGGAAAATGAGTTTTTTGCAAAATAAATGCCTGTTTTCTTTACGAAAACAGGCAAATAAATTAAAAATTCTCGTCAAGCACAAGCCTAGACGATTGTGTGTTCGTGCATGATATTGTGTCGGTTGAGATGTTTTCGGATTTTGTGACGAGCTTTAGAAAGCTGTGATTTTGAGGTTCCGATGGAGCAACCAAGAATCTCTGCTATTTCTTTATGCTCGTATCCGCCGATGTCATGCAAAATGAAGATATTTCTGTACCCAGGCGACAGGTTGGCAAGTGCAGATTTTATTGCAATCCGCTGGTCGGCAGTCATTCGGCGAAGGTCGCTGGTCCCTGGCACTATTTGCTCTGGGATCTGGGCGTCAGGTTTATTTTTTTCTATCTTCACGTATCTCTTCCGGAAATGCATCAATGCCTGATTGACAGATATTTGATACAACCAAGTCATGAACTTAGAATTACCTTTAAACCCAGCTACCTTCCTGAACACCTGGATGAAAACATCATGAGTTAAGTCCTCTGCTGTTTCGGAATTTCTGACAATGCGCAAACAGATATTATAGACCCGCTGATGATAGCGTTTGTACAATTCTGCAAAAGCATCCATATTCTTCCGTCCGGTGGCGACTGCTAATTCAAAATCCCCCACTTGTGCATAATCGAGATTCGCAGTATCTTGGGTTGGGTCTGGAACGATAGAAATCGGCATTGCTACGGTTGTCATATCATTAGGCCTCCTTTTTGTGTTAGTATGATAGACATCTATAGGCAAATTGTCAAAATATTGACCAAAATTGTGGTTTGGTAGTGAATACTTTAAACTCAATCAAAAAAGCCCATGCAGGGCTTGATGATTAAAATCAGATGTTTAATGTTTGGCCTAAATTTTGAATTTGATTCCTGGCCCCATAGTAGAGTTCAAGCTCATGCTGACCAAAAAAGCTCTCTTGACCGCAGATGGCTTAGAAGCTTGCAAAGCTTCTATAAAAACTTTCAGGTTTTCTTCCAGCTTAGCTGAGTCAAAGTCAGTTTTACCAATAACCTGATGAACATTGCCTGAATTATCATTTTTGAAGTTTACCTTTCCCCCAGCAATCTCAGAAATTGCTGTTGCGATGTTTTCTGAAACAGTTCCTGTTTTTGGGTTTGGCATCATGCCTCGTGTACCGAGTATTTTTGCAATCCCGGCAAGTTTTGGCATCATCGCTGGTTCTGCGACAGCGATATCAAAATCTGTTTTCTCGGTTTCTTTAATTTGTTTGATGAGTTCTTCTCCACCCACCACTGTAGCACCAGCTACTTTGGCAGATGATTCATTTGCTTCTGTAACAAAGGCAGCAATTTTGCGAGTCTTCCCAGTACCATTTGGCAGGGTTACGGAACCGCGGATCGCTTGGTCTGTTTTCTTGGCATCAAT
>CAYZEK010000017.1:0-16333 GCA_964477805.1 uncultured Candidatus Saccharibacteria bacterium
AGTTTTATTATGCGTCTTGTTATTATGGCGTTGCTTGTAAACTTTAGTTTAGTGATTGCACAAGGGGTGGTCGGTATAGCAGATACTGTACAGTCACAATTTTTACCAAGCGGTTCTGAGGTCGTTAAGGCGTTGGGCACTAAGCTGATGGTTGATCCGATTCAGTCTTTTCGAACTGCTGTAACAAACAGTGAAACTGGGACAATCACATCGGATTCATTTTCTGACCTAGCTAAGCCAATGGTATTACTGATGCTCGCTGTGGCTGCCTTTTTCGCGTTCATTGCTATCGCCGCTTTCTTGGCTGTACGGTTGGTGGCACTGATGATCTTGTATATGGTCTCGCCAATTGCGTATGTTGGTTATGTAATGGATGAATCAAGTGGCACTGCATCTAAATGGTGGCATGAGTTTTTGCGATATGCATTCATGACGCCGATTTTGGTTTTCTTTCTAAATATCGCTGCCTTGGTTGCAACGGCTACTTCTTCAAACATCGGAAATGTTATCACTATTGGAGACAGCATCGCAGACGATTTAGTTATGGGTGGTTTAACTATCATCACTCATTTTATTGTAATTTTGATATTATTCGCTGGGATGAAATTTGCGATGAGCTTTAGTGCCGCTAGTTCCAAGAGTGTGACCAAAAAGATTACCGACTTTGCTCAGAATGGATTTAAGAAAACATTCACCAAACCGCTTGGCTGGGCAGGTTCTGCAGCCAAATCAGCTGGAATGGCTGGTAAGGATGCTAGTGGCAATGCCCTTTCGGGGTTTTTGGGTAAGAAAGGTTACAAGAAATCTGCGGCATTAGTTTCTGCCCTTACAAATCCCAAACTAACTAAAAATGAGTTAACAGACCGACTGTTTACCCAACCAAAGGCAAAGCAATTGAAGGATTTAGCATCCAGAAGAGCTGGGCTTATGGAGTTTGCCTCAAATGTTGGCAATAATAAATGGCAGGCAACTAAAATGGCAGCTTGGAAACTTCAAGGGAAAGACGGAGAACATTTCCGTGACCAAGCTAAAGATTTACGGAGTATTATGACAGATGAAGAACGGGTGGAAGCAGGGAAAAGCTTAAAAGATGCGAAAGCCAATTTAGAGGAGGTTGAACGTCGAAAAGGCTCTAAAGATAAGAATGTTACTAAGGAACAAGCAGAATTGTACAAAAATAGTTTAGACAATTCTATTAAAGCAACAAAGAAAGAAAAAGATACAGAAATAAATAAATTAATGGACGCTAAAGGGGCAGCTACTGCTGTTGGAAATAAAGAAAGGGTTCGTGAAATAGAAAGTAAGATCAATGATACCCAGAAGGGTTACACTGATCGTATTGCTAAACTGACAAAAGATCGAGACGATGTTGATTCAAGGATAAAAGCTCTTCCAGAAGGAGCAGGGAAAAACGATCTCTTGCAAATGGCAGATGCAGATTCTGTAGGTGAAGTTTTGCGGGTTAACGCAGATAAAATTGATGCGGATATAAAAGACTTTAAGGGTAAGTTAGAAAATGACACTGTTTTAAGGAAAACTTATGGATTTGATGGGCCAATTGATGAAGCGAAAAAGGATTTGATAATAAAGGAAGCAGAGCGGTTAGAAAGCATTGCTTCCAAGCGCGAGTTCCCGCAGGGTGCTGGGGAAGTTGCTGCCCGCATTGCAAAGGAACATGAAGAAGCTAAGAAATTTGATGGTGTTGATGACATTGATAATCTAAAAATTGCCTTGGAAGAAGCCTTAAGGAAAAATAATATTCCTTCTGCCACTGCGTTATTAAAGAAACTGGCCAAAGAGGGTGCTTCGGCAAGCGTCTTAAACGAAGCTGGATTTAATAATAATGCTGAGGGACTAATTGATTACATGGAAAAGAAACTCAAAAACGTTTCCTATGCAGTTAGGATGCAAATTACCAGTGAGTTTTCCGATATTGCTGGGAAAAATGGTAACCGAGGACTGAAAAATGCAACATCAATAGATAAAGATCAGGTTATCCGCCCGAATACTTTGAAGCAACAAGAGAAAAAATTAGAGAACAGTTCCGGTAAAATACCTTTGACCAAAAGAAAGATTGGGGACATTACCTATCAGGATCAAAATGGTAAAGAAATCTTTATTCCGGGTGAATTTGAAGATATCAATGACAGCAGTGCAAATGCTATCTCTAAACTTGGAACTAAAGTGGCTAAACATATTTGGAACACTGCTGACAAGAATGGAAAGGTATTTCGAACTGAGGTGCAGAATGCATTGAAGAGAGTGGCTAACATATCAGAAAAATGATCCCAGAATTACAAAATCAAATTCAATCAGCCATTAAGTACTTTGACTTAGAGGCAGCAATAAAAATAATCTCTACACTGCAGAAAACAGGTGAGTTAGATATGTCTGACCCAGACATTCTAAAGCTCTATTATATTAGAATTAACAGTTTATCAACTAATCAATTGTACGAAGTACTAAAATCTTCCATGCTTGTTGCTTACGAAATTGAGGATTACAAATTGTCTGTGAGCTTGAAGGAATTTTTCCTACAATATAATTTTATCCCTGAGGAAGTTGAGCTTTGTAGTAAAATAATAAAACTGTTGGAAACCAGCGAAGAAGTGCTTGGAACAAAATATATCTCTCTTTTGGGAAAAGATACTGCCCCCTACATACATTATTGGGTTTCAGACCATGCCAATGCTGTGGGTAGTAAAAAAAGAGATGCGTTGAGTTTAATGCAGTATCTTAATACTTCTCCAAATGTAAAAACATTAACCCAACATGAACGCTACATTCTAAAAGATGTTTTAGAAATTTACGACTATTGCGACGATATTGTCTCGTTATGGGAACAACTTCCTGACAAAATTGACGACAGGGATATAGAGGCATCGCAACAAGCTTTTGACTGGACTCCGCTAGTGATGGGATTTCCTGATGATACCGACGGAATTTCTGGCAGTTCAACTCCAGTGCAAACTCCTAGAGTCCCAGCTATCACCAGATCAACTCCAAAACTCCCTGAATTTGATTCTGCTAGACCAACTCCTTCCCCAACCCTTAGCGAAAATAAGTTCACTCGCCCGGCAGACTCCTTGCCTACAAGTGTTACACCACCACTAAAGTCCAGTATGAATGTGCCTAATCAGTACGCAACAAATGCTGGCAAGGTTCATGAATTAATTAATCATAAACCCAAATCAAAAATTGGGGTGGTTATGGATCCGACCAATGTTAAATTAGAAGACGAGAAACGACGTTTAAATCAGGATCGTAGTGACCAGACTGATATGATCCAGTTTAAACTTACGGAACTTCGCAATCGAAATAAAACTGAAGACCAAAATTCACAAAAAACAAAATAGCACAATGTTCAACGAAAAAAGAATTGACGAGATTCGCAAAAAAATTCAAATAAGCACAATCCTGTCCGATCACGAAAAAAGTGATTGGTTAAACTTGCTCGAATTAATGAATGATAAGCAATTAGGGGAGTTGGAAGAAATATTGGGAGTAATGCCAACTGCTTCTCAGACCACTTCTCACCAAGGCGTCGCTCCTGGAATTGTGCAACCGCCAACTACCCCGACCACATCAATTAGGATGCCTCCATTGAGCCATATTGCAAACATCCCTACTGATGTCACCATGACTCATTCAGTTCCGCAACCATTACAACAACGTTCGCAACCCGAAAGTTTATTGCAATCGCCCAAGGTGATAAAGAAACAGATGCCTATGTCGACTCCACCAGTAAATCCAGAAACGGACCAACCTACCCCACATCAACCTGCTCCGCACCAACCAACTCCACATCAACCTATCCCACATCAACCTGCTCCACACCAGCCAACGCGCGTGGTGCAACCCTCCAAGCCATCTTCGCCAGCACAAACAAGTTCAGCGCAACTAAAAAAATTAACCATTGGGGATTTTTCTGAAATCCAAGCTTTTGATGTTTCAACACTCCGCCAATTTGAATTGCAATCAATAGTAGACGCAATGCGTAGCGCTATTGAGGCCAATGGATATTTCCAAATTCTTCAGCAGTTTGAGGCAAGTCCTTTATATCGGAGTTACATTGAAACTGGGAAATTCATGCTCGGTCATGGTACTGCAAAAGTTGCTGACCCTGAAACAACACTCACGCAAATGGAGTTAGAGTTTATTACCGATCTACTGCGTCATATGCGTTTTAATACGTGGTGAGCATAATAAAAGTTGTAATTATGGTATAATATATATAGAATATGCAATTTCCAGTACCTCAATTTACAGATGTAGAAGACAGAATTATTGGCGGATTGTCATTTAAGCAATTTGGCATTGTTTTTGTTTCTGCAATAATCACTTTTGCCGTATATTCTATTTCCGCCAGTGTTCCAGTGACTATTGTTGTTGGCATAATGACTGGTCTTCCAGCAATAACATTGGCTTTTGGCAAACTAAATGGGAGGCCTTTGTATTTAAGCGCTGGAAACTTTGTGAGATTTTTGTTTGGTGCCAAGATTTATGTTTTTCATAAGCAAGCCCAGACAGTCGCAGAAAACCATGCCCCTGTTGTTGTCACCGAGGCTCCTGCCCCTAAAGACCCTAAAGCAACAGCACTAAAAATCAAAGAGTTAAATTATATTTTACAACAACAATCATCACAAGAATCGACTTTAATAGCACGGATTAAAGAAAATAAAGCTTCTCATTAAATCCACTCATGGCTGAAAATAAAAACAAGAAAAAACCAATAGGAAATCCAACGCAAACTTTTTTGAAACTCTCGGAGATCCGCGATGACACTATTATTATGCAAGACGGTACTTTGCGAGCGGTTTTGGCTGTGTCCAGTACCAATTTTGACTTAAAAAGCGAAGAAGAACAAAATGCATTGATCTATAGCTATCAACGTTTTTTAAATTCATTGGAATTCCATGTCCAAATTTTGTTGCAAAGTCGTAAAATGGATATCGGGGAGTATACAGGCAAACTTAAAGGTTTGATGGAACGACAAACAAATGAACTGCTTCGAATGCAGACAGGGGAGTATATTGATTTTATTAATCGATTGGTAGAGTCTGCGAATGTGATGAACAAAAATTTCTATGTCATCATTCCATACCAGATGAGCATCACAGCCACTACTGGCGGCGGTCTGTTTAGTAAGATATTCGGAACAGGTAAGACGCAACAGATTACAGCTAAACAACAAGCATTCTCGGATTATAAAAAACAACTTGATGAACGAGTAGGGTCTGTGGCAGCGAATCTGGGTAGTGCTGGATTGCGGGTGATGCGTTTGAATACTGATCAGCTCATAGAGTTAGTTTATAATTCCTACAATTTTGGCGCAGGACCAGTTATTGATGCCAGTCAACTGCCCAATGTGACCATTACAGAACAACCCATTAGTAATTAATAGCAGACATGGCTTTATTTTCATTCAAAAAATCAGAGATTGACCAGAAGCGTGAAGATCTGGAAAAGCTAAAAGGAAAGATTTCTGCAGACACCAAACTAGCAGAAGTGGAGCAACAGTTTAGTGAGGGCTTAACTACTTTGAAAGATTTACTGGCTCCTTCGTCTTTGAGTTTTACTAGCTCACATTTTGAAATCAACGGTAAGTTCGCTCGAACATTTTTTGCTCTGGCTTATCCTCGCTTTCTATCTTCTAATTGGTTGAGCTTCATTATCAATTCAGAGTCAGCATTGGATGTTTCTATGTTTATTTACCCAGTGGATTCTGGGGTGGTCTTAAAAAAGCTTAAATCAAAAGTTGGCGAAATCGGTTCACAGATAATGGTGGAGCAAGAAAAAGGTTTAGTGCGTAACCCTTTGTTAGAGACTGCCTATCATGATGTAGAAGAACTTCGTGATTCTCTGCAACAAGGGACTGAACGCTATTTTCGTTTTGGCCTGTACTTTACTTTGTACTCCGATTCTTTAGAAGAGCTTGATAAGAATTCTACTATTTTAGAAAGTGCGTTGGGGGCAAAATTGGTGGTAACAAAACGAGCCTTGCTTGCCACCGAGCCTGGTTTTAATTCTACCTTACCGCTAGGGTTGGACGAGTTAAACATCGCCAACAACTTAAATACTAGCCCACTTTCTTCAACTTTCCCATTTGTATCATCCGACTTAACTGGCAACGATGGTATCTTGTACGGAATTAATCGTCACAATAATAGCTTGATTCTATTTGATCGATTTCAAATGGAGAACGCGAATTATGTTGTCTTTGCCAAATCAGGAGCTGGAAAATCTTACGCAGTCAAGCTGGAAATTTTGCGTTCACTGATGGTTGGGACCGAAGTGATTGTGATTGACCCAGAAAATGAATATCAGCATTTAGCAGAAGCTGTTGGTGGAACATATTTAAACATTTCGCTGAACTCTGATTTTCGTATTAACCCTTTTGATTTACCAATTGGCATTCAAGATGAAGATCCAGCGGATGTACTTCGTAGCTCAGTAATTAGCTTGCTCGGTTTAATGAATTTAGTTTTGGGTAAGCTGGACCCTACAGAAGAAGCTTTGCTAGACAAGGCGATTTGGCAAACTTATGCAAAAAAGGATATTTCTGAAACTTCAGATTTCCGCACAGCAGAAATGCCTGTTATGTCTGACTTGATTGAGATTCTCAATGGCATGGTTGGAGCTGAAAGCTTGGCCCAACGTCTAGAAAAATTTACAAGTGGTACTTTCGCTGGATTATTGAATGAACCAACCAATGTACAGTTGAATAATCAACTTTTAGTATTTTCTATTCGTGATTTAGAAGACCAGCTTCGTCCAATCGCAATGTATATTACTTTGGGGCACATTTGGAATTTGGTCCGCAGTGAATTAAAAAAACGCATTTTGGTTTTAGATGAAGCTTGGATTATGATGCAACACGAAGACTCCGCGCGTTTTGTTTTTAGTATTGCCAAGCGTGCACGTAAATATTATTTAGGGCTGACAACCATTACACAAGATGTAGCGGACTTTATGGCGAGTCCATACGGAAAACCAATTGTCACCAACTCATCAATTCAGCTACTTCTTAAACAAAGCCCAGCAGCAATTGGAATTGTTGCCGAGACATTCTTCTTGACCGAAGGAGAAAAGTATCTACTTTTAGAGAGTGATGTTGGTGAGGGGATTTTCTTTGCTGGACTCAAACATGCAGCAATTAAAATCTATGCTTCTTATGTGGAAGATCAAATTATCACTACTGACCCAAAGCAGTTATTAGAAATAGAGCAAAGCAAAGACCAGTTAAATAGTTAATATGTCTTTTTTGCTAGACGGAACAAATTTTCCTGGTTCAGACGCAAATACTTCTCTTCCTCAATCAGGTGGAGATGTCTTTCCTGGCAACTCTGCTGAATCGGCGGATCCTGCAAATCCTGTTCTTTCTACTGCGTCAAACAGTTCTGCCCAAAAAGATAAGACTCGTCTAATTGAAGAAGCAAAAAGTATTATGAGGCGAGGAATTGGTCGCGCTCCAGGTAGGCTAGCGGCAAAAGTTGGCGCTCCCAAAGAAGTTGTCAAAGCATTTGGAGAAAATAGCCCCCAAGCCCGAGAAGAAGTTAAAGATTTTGCCAAAAAGAAAGCTCGTGAGTTTGTAAAGGATAAAATTGGCGATCAATTAAAGGGCGGGATTAAAAAAGGGTTTGAAAAGGGAATTAAAGAAGGCGCTGCTAAAGCCATCAAAGAAGGCGGTAAACAGGTTGCAAAAGGTGCTGCTAAACAGGTGGGAAAAGCTGTTGGAAAGGGTTTAGCAAAAGGCGCTGCTAAAGTTGCTGCCAAAGGCGCTGCTAAGATTGGCTCTGAGGCTGCTGTGGAGGGCGGGGTTGCTGCTGTTGGTGCTGCCACTGGTGCTGTTACTTTTGGACTTGGGTTCGTCCTCTCTTTGCTGTTAGACATTGCAATTAGTCTTGGAGTCAATGATGCCGTTGACGCACTGTTTGAATTAAAAGAAGGGAATGTTAAGCATGCGACGTTTTTAGCAATCAGAGGGGCTGTTAAGATAGGGGTTTTTATTTGGCTCTTGGTCACTGTAGTATCCATATTCAGTGTCGGCGGAATTTTTTTTGGCATCTTCAGCTTATTCGTTTTGAATATTTATATGATCCTAGGCTCTATCCCTGCATTCAAAGGTATTCCACATTTACAGGGTTTGGTGATGTGGGAAAAACTGATCATTGTAATGATAGATATAGTGGCATTCCTAACCTTAATATTATTCATTGGCGGGATTGCTTACTATTTGTGCCAAACTACAGGTCTTGGTGGCGGTGGAGTTAGTGGTGCGCTCGCTGGGGTGGTGGCGAGAACTGTTGATTGGTGGTATGGTGGTTCTGGGGTCGGAGCAGATTTTGTGGAGAATTTATGCACTCAAATTATGAAGACTGGGTAGTATTTTTTGGAATTTTTAATATAAAGTGATATACTTTTAAAAAGTAAGTATTTTGAAACAAAATTATCAATATTTATGAATAAACGAGCAATAGCCATTTTGGGCGCTATTTTTATCCTAATTGTGGGTACTTTAGGTTTTTTGATATATAGTCGTAGTAAGAAGTCATCTGAACCTGTGGCCAATACAAATACCGAAACTCCTGTTGTGGAGAATCCAGTAACCCAAGATCCAGTTGCAGAAGAACCAGAAGTTCAGGCTGGCGGGGCAGTTAGGTTAACAGATGCCTCAGATCCGATTGTTTCCCCGATTTTATTTTTTCAAGGCAATGGTATTTCGTACTTTAATACTCAGGGACACTTATTTCAAACTGACCTCTCTTTGACTGGTGATACAGCTTTGTTGAGTAACAAGCGAGAACTTTCTATTACTTTAAAGTCAGGTATTTCTAAAATCCTCTGGCCATCAGCAGGGAATAATTTCATCGCAGAGTTTAACTCAAACACTAAACCTTCCTGGAGTTTTTACAACAGCTTATCCGCAAGCTATGTAGATATTCCAGCGCAAGTCTATAGCTTGGATTGGATGCCTTCTGGGGACAAAATTGTTTTTGTGTGGATTGATGCCAATGGTTCCGCGACTTTGAATATTGGTAATCCAGATACTTCTGGATACCAAATGTTAACTGATTTATACGAACCAGATAATGTCATCAGCGTGGCGCCGAATGGTAAAAATATTCTGTTCTACAGAACTCAAACTGCTGATAATACCAAGAACACCATAAATATGGTTTCTATTGATGGAAAAACCTTCTCATCAATAGTAAAAGATGGTTATAACTCCGGGGTGTTATGGAGTCCCGACAGTCAAAAGTTTTTATTTACAAAACGGGATAGTGGAACGCAAAAATTCGGTTTGTGGATGGCAGATGTCAGTACAGGGGAAATTAAAAACCTTGGTGTGTATACTTCTGTCACAAAGGCAGTTTGGTCAAAAGATGGGCAAACTGTTTACGCTGGTGTGCCGACTACTGGTAACGCTGGGCAAGGTCTAACACAGGATACGATTTACAAAATAACTGTTGCTACTGCACAATCACAACAATTCCCGACTAATGTTGCAGTTGATGCACAAAATTTATTTTTGAGTAGTGATGAATCAACTTTGTTTTTTAAGAATGCCCAAGATAATGCTTTGTACTATATCTTAGTACAATAGTTTAAATACACTATTTCAATTTTCTGGTATTTTGAGCTCTTGGGGTATGTTCCATCACTCAAATATGTCAGAAGTGTGCAAATAGTGTTTTTTTATTCATAAATATTTGATCAGGGCTTGAACGAATATGTGGTAAGATACATAGGTATGGCAGTAACTAAAAAACAATTTGTATGTGAAAACTGTGGGAATATCAGCTTGCGTTGGCAAGGTCGTTGCCCACAGTGTGGTGAATGGAATACTCTCTCGGAACGCATAGTGGCTGCTACAAAACAAAAAGGTGGCAATTCTGTGGCTATGGGGGTAAATGTAGGTCAAATTCAGAAGCTTTCTGCTATTTCCGATAAATCTCTAGGTCGGTTCTCCTCTGGATTAAAAGAATTTGATGAAGTCCTCGGTGGTGGCATAGTAGCTGGTAGTTTAGTGCTTTTGGGTGGCGACCCTGGAATAGGTAAGTCAACTTTGGCTTTGCAGTTAGCTGGATTTGCAGATGAGTCTGGTTTACTGGTGTTGTATGTGTCTGGCGAAGAGTCTGCTCATCAGATCAAAATGAGATCATCTCGACTTTCATCTGGCGCAGATATATCTGTTTTGACAGAGACAGACCTAGATGTAATAATCTCCACGATCATTACGACAAAACCTAAACTTGTGATCATTGATTCCATCCAGACTTTAAATTCTCAGTCAGTAAATGGTGTTATTGGCGGGGTATCACAACTGTCATATGCAACCAATTCTTTAATGCGATTGGCAAAAGAACATCATGTTGCAATAATTCTCATTGGCCATGTAACCAAAGAAGGTATGTTAGCAGGCCCAAAGACTATTGAGCATATGGTAGATGTAGTGTTGTATTTAGAAGGCGATAAGTTCGGAGATATCCGTTTGTTGCGTTCTAGTAAGAACCGGTTTGGGAGTGTTGGTGAGGTGGGAATATTTGAAATGCAAGAAAATGGGTTGATAGAAGTTCCAAACCCGTCTGCGATGTTTTTAGAGCATCAAAATAAATCTGTATCTGGTAGTTGTGTTACGGCAGTTTTAGAAGGCAACAAAGTGTTGTTAGTTGAGATTCAGGCTTTAACAAACACAACGACATTGAGTTACCCGCGTCGGGTGGCCTCTGGCTTTGATGTTAATCGCTTGCAACTCCTGTTGGCAATTATTCAAAAAACTTTGAATGTGAATTTATCCAATCAAGATGTGTTTATCAATATCGCAGGGGGTTTTAAAATCAACGAACGTGCTTCTGATTTACCAGTAGTTATGGCTATATTATCTTCTTTTTATGGCACGGCAATTTCGGCAGAAAGTATTGCATTTGGAGAAGTTGGTTTATTGGGTGAGGTTAGGAATGTTTCCCAATTAGACAAACGGACAAAAGAAGCAAAAAAGTTAGGATTCACTAAGTTATATAGCTCTAAAGATATAAAAAATCTTCGTGATCTGAAAATCAAGTGACCGCAAGCTGAAGTGTAACAAGTTGAAGTGTAAAAAGAGACCTGCATAAAAATGCAGGTCTTGACAAAAGCTTGGGAAAAAACTAAATGTATGGGAGCCATTGAGTTTCTTCGCGAAGCGGCGGAACTTGGGTCACTGGGATGAACCTTTTGCCCAGATAAGTTCTCGGGTTTGCTGGTTGTGTTGAGTCGAGAATTTCGTTTCCATCGTGATGGGCCTCATACGGCTCTATCCCGAATTCAAGAAGCCTGGCTCGGTGCTGTTCCTCAGTGCAAGTTTTGACGTTGATGCAGATCTCTGAGGTGGTGGGTTGGTGGTTCATGTTTTTCTCCTTTGTTTTTTGTAGTTGGCAAAGTTACAAAATTCGTAACTTTTTAATCTTACATATTTCGGTCAACATTGTCAATCATTGCTCAGGCATTTTATTAATAAAAGAGCTTATTCGTCATGAAGTTCTTGCAGGTAGTCTTGTGCTAAACGGTATAGCGTTGATTGTTTTTCTTCATCACGGGCTTGGTGGTGGATGGCCACAGCAAGGTCTCGGGCAGTTTTTAAGGCCTCAATACTAATGAAATTGGAAAATCGGAACATGAATCCACTTTGTTGTTTGCCAAATAAATCACCAAAGCCTCGTTGAGCTAAATCTAATTCTGCCAGAGCAAACCCGTCATCAACTTTCGTTAAAATGTTCAAGCGTTTGGTTTCTTGCTGGGTGTCATCAGTGGTAAATAAAAAACATCTGCTTGTAAAATTATTTCTTCCCACACGACCACGGAGCTGGTGAAGTTGTGCTAACCCAAATCTCTCGCTTCCTTCAATAATCATAGCCGTAGCATTCGGTATGTCTATCCCGATTTCGATTACTGATGTGGCAACCAGTATGTCCAGTTTGCCATTGGCAAAATCAGTCATCACGACTTCTTTTTCAGGACCTTTCATTTTTCCATATAGCAATCCTAATCGCAGATTTGGGAAAATCTCTTTTTGTAATCGTACAAACTCTTTTTTTACTGAGCGTATATCGCTCGTCTCTGTATCTTCCACGCGCGGGGTAACAATAAACGCTTGCCGCCCTTGCGCTACTTCCGAATTAATAAAATTATAAGCAATATTACGATCAGACTCAGGTACGATAGTGGTAATCACTGGCTTGCGACCATTTGGTAAATGACGCAAAGTTGATACCTGTAAGTCAGCGTACAAAGACATCGCTAGGGTACGAGGAATTGGCGTGGCTGACATAGATAATAAATTTGGGGCTTCTCTGTCAGCGACTTTCTGCGCAAGTAAAAAGTTGCGTTGAGCAACCCCAAATCTATGTTGTTCATCTATTACAACTAACGCCAGATTTTTAAATTTAGCATTACCTTGGAGTAAGGCGTGGGTTCCGATACAAATAGTGATTTGCCCAGTCGCTAACTTTTTTTGGATTTCTGATTTGTCGCACTGTTGACCGTCTATCATGGCAAGTGACCTAGTGAGCAACGCTATTGTACAATTCTTTTGATCTTTTAATAAACCCAAGAAAGTTTCATAATGTTGTTTTGCTAAAATTTCTGTTGGTGCTAGTACAACGGATTGCAAGCTATCTTTTGCAAATTGCATCACAGTCAACACAGCCACAATGGTTTTGCCACTACCAACATCACCTTGGAGCAAGCGATTCATTGGTTTCCCTTGCGCAATATCTTGAAAAATGTCCCAAGTTGCTCGTTTTTGGCTGGGGGTTAATTGGAAAGGTAAGGTGGCTAAAAAACTTTTTACAGCTTTGATGTCAGCTTTGACAGCGAAAGCGGTTTGTTTGGCTTCAATATCTTTTTTGAGTTCTACCGCCAGTTGTTGAGGTAAGATGTCATTGACTGCTATTCGAAATCGGGCTTGGTTTAATTGTTCGTCAGTGTCGGGAAAATGGAGTAATCGAATGGCTTCGGCTAGGCTGATTTTTAACGTCGCATGGTATTTTGAAAGGATGTTTTTAGGAATGAGGTCTTCCAATGCTCCAGAAAAATGCAAACATGAATTCATTATCCGGCGCATGGTTCTTAGTGGAATAAGATCGCTTCGCCTGTATATTGGGACAAGCCTGCCAGTGTGCAGGTCTTGGTCTTGCTTGGTTTCGAGATCCAGTAAATCATAAGCTGGATTTGTGAATTGCAATCGGTTTTTGTAAATAGAGACTTTACCAGATAAAATTATTTGAGCGCCTGTGGTTAATTGTTTGGCAATGTAAGTTTGGTTAAACCACACCGCACGGATTTTCCCAGTCGCATCTGTTATTGTAGCTTCGGTGTATGGCATGCGTTTGCCAAAAAAACTGGCTCGGACTGACTCAACGTTTCCTGTTATAGTAATAGTTTCTCCGCTCACTAGAGATCCAATTTTCACTGTTTTCCGATAATCTACATAACGGATAGGGAAATTATAGAGTAAATCTGAGACTGTAAAAACTTTAATAGAATGAAAAGCCTTAGTTAGAGAAGCCCCGACTAAAGGAATTTCATTGATCTTGCTGTTGATGTTAATGCTACCCGTGTTCTTCATATTTTTTGACAATAAAACCCTAATATTTATTCTTTTCATACATCTGAGCCAGGCATTAACTTGCAGTCGGCACATTTAGATGATGAATAAATAATTAGGGTAGAATTTAAAAAAGTATATTTAAAACTTAAACTTGTGAGCAATTCGTTGTGTGACAGTTTCTTCTACATTCGTATTTTCTGGTAGTAGTTCGGACAGGACTTCGTAAACCTCATCCGCATCTTGGTTATTTAGCTCAATAGCTATTGAGTGATTTAAATAGGCAGTAGTTTTAATGTTAAGCGTTTTGTGGTTATCGTTATCAACAATCCAGAATTGTTTGATGTGCGTGTAGGGAATATGGGTGTCTTCAATATGAATTCCTACCGTACTTAATTGTATTAAAATATTTTTTGGTCGGTGTAAAGCAAACGCAACAAATAAAGTAGCAATCAATAAGATGCTAATTGCTCCGAACCAGTCATCTTGAAAGATTTCGTAGGTAATGAGCATAGCTACAATCAGACCAAGGGTAATGAACCACGCGGCATTTTTAGGGTAATGTCTAAATTCAGGTGCTTCCCACTCAATAATTGTTTCGGGTTGTGTTGCCATTTTATTTTCAGTTTTTGTAAATTTCTGGAGGAGAGAGAGGGATTCGAACCCTCGGTGCCTTTCGACACAGTGGTTTTCAAGACCACCGCACTAGACCACTATGCGACCTCTCCAATCATTTTACAGGGATTAACCCTAGTATTATATCATTTTTCCAGAAAAATAAAAACAGGCCTATCTCTAGAATTCGACCTGTTTTTTTGTAATTTCTGTTTCTGCTAGTACAGTCATTCGGGGGCAAATAGTCGTAAATCTTACGACCTGATGCCCCAAAACGACTTTAGAGATCAGAGATTAAATTATTTTGTTTACTGAGAATATTGCGGTGAGCTGGGTTCTGTAATATAGTTACCAATTGCTTTGGTGGGTTCGGGGTCTTGGGTTGGTAAGATTTCTGGTTCAGTGGTTTCTTCGTTGGTAGGTGATACAGATGGTTTAGTGACTGGTTTTTTTGTTGGCGTATTTGTTGTTGCGCTACCTTTGACAGTTCCATCAACAGGTAAGACTGAAATTTGCTTGGCAATTAGGCTTCCGTCATCAATTCGTGTTCCAGCTATGGTAACCCTGCCAGTTACAGTTTTAATATCAGTTATCGCTTCTCCATTAGTACCAGTAATGGTGGTGTGCTCATCAATGGTAAAAGTATTTTTTTCAACTGTAATTTTGTTATTGGATAACAAACTGATGATTCCAGTCACGGTAGTTTTGTTTGGCAAGTCAGCTAGAGTTTGATCGTTCACGGTAGCAATTATTTTAGCTAAAGTTGCTTCGTTTTGTTTATTATTATCAATTGCATTCATTGCAAGAGTTTTCGCATTACTTGCTTCTCCGTTGGTGCTGAGAGAAGATAAGACGTCTTT
This sequence comes from uncultured Candidatus Saccharibacteria bacterium, assembly GCA_964477805.1. Lineage (GTDB taxonomy): Bacteria > Patescibacteriota > Doudnabacteria > UBA920 > UBA920 > UBA920. The sequence goes on from CAYZEK010000017.1 coordinate 15,064, forward strand.
TTGCTCTTTGTTAACAGCTACCAGTGTATTTAACAAACTAGAATCTTGTTTGGAGATAGCATTGGCAGTGGCTACTGGTGTAGCTTCTGCAAAAGTCACTTTACTTTGTGATTGTAATTCAGCTAAAGCGGCAGTTTCTTTGGCTTCATTGCCGGTATCAGCTGCTTTGCGAACTTCTTCAAGACGTTTTTGCAAAAGTTCTACATGAATAGCTACTACTTTTTCTTGATCACGAGTTAAGGTGAGGCGAGCTTCTTCGCTAGCGCGCTTAATGCTATATAGAGTATCGCCTGGTAAACTATTTTCTGTAGCAGTAAGGGCAGTTTTTCCACCCAACAATACTATGACCAAACCAATAGGGATAGCAGCTACTTTAAAGTAACCTAGGAATTGCATAAAACCAGAAGACGCAATGACTTTATCCGCAAAGCGGAATTGTTTGTATGGTGTTGGTGGGGTTAGATGAGGGATATTCAAACCCATCTTTGCAACTGCTAAAAGACCTAACAATTCTTCTTGGTAGTTTGGATAGTCTTGGGCGATTTGTGTAGGGGACTCACCTTGTTCTAAACGTGTTAGGGCTTGAATGAAAATTGTTTCTGGAAGTGTCATGGTTATGGTTGTTCGGAGTCTTTTATGCTGTCAATAAGTTCTTTTAGTTTTGCAATGGCTCTGTGCTGAATGACGCGAATTGCCCCTTCTGTCTTGTTAAGCATTTGAGCAATTACAGCGTTATCTAATTCTTCAAGGAATTTAAGTTTGATAACTTGTTGTTGTTCTGGAGCTAGTTCTTTAAGAAGTTTGATAAAAACTATCTGCTCAGTTTGTAAATTTACCACATCAACGATGTTGGTTTCGTATTCAAGCGTATTCTCTACATCTTCAATAGCTATAGTTTGCTTTTTGCTTCTGTAATAGTCAATGACTTGGTTGCGGGCGATTTGAAATAGCCAGCCTTCAAAAGCACCAGTCTGTTCCAAGTCTTTGAGCTTTGCGAACAGTTTCACAAATACATCTTCAGTTAAATCTTCGGCAGTTTCTTTATGACTAACACGATAAAAGATAAACCGATAAATTCGCTCAAAGTAGTGGTTGTAAAGAGCCGTAAGAGCTTGATCAGAACCAGATCGTGCCATTTTCAAGGTTTGTTCTAGCTGAACTCTGAATTTTTCTGGATCTGTTGAGTTGGAATGAGCTTGTACATTCATAAAGACGGACGGTTTTTGGCTTTGTTACAGGCAGATTTAATAAAATCCTTGAGAGATTTTGT
>CAYZEK010000018.1:0-9110 GCA_964477805.1 uncultured Candidatus Saccharibacteria bacterium
TCGGATGATTAAATCTTTTTCTTTTTTACTTAACATATATACTTATCCTTTCTCTTCACGACAAAAGCAGTATACTCTTCTGCGTAGGTTATTAATCTACCTAAATTATAACAGCTTCACTCAATTTTTGCAACTCTTGCTTTCATGGGTTTTTTGAGCCTCACCCGCATTAAACCTGGGATTTTTAACATCTGACTGTGTGACATTATAAAGTGTTTCCCGTCAGGGATATTCGGATCTAAAACTGAAGTTAACTGGTCAAAATCTAAATCAGATTTTTTAAATAAAAAGGGTTCGTTATTGTAACGAATGGTGTCCCGTGAAGGTGAATCAGAAAAATATAACCCCTCAAATTCTTGTGGGTGTTCAAAATATTCTTGTAGCGCATCTTTATCAGAATCAGAAACGAATTCAAAACCATTTTTTTGTAACCAGTTAATTACTATTGGTTGCGATGATGAAGCTGTAATATTGTCTAGCTCTATGTATTTATTATCAGTTAATGCTTGCAAGTAACGCTCTGCTTGCTCAAAGAATTCCGTCCCAGAAATTCCTAACTCTGCTGTGTCCACCAAACGGTGAACCAAATCCCAACTTCCTGCTTGCTCAGATGATTGTTCAAAAATAATATGGGCGATTTTCTTGGTGCCAGCGTTGGTAATTTGAAATTCTAACATTTGCTTGCCAGACAAATGATTTACGTTAATATTAAAATCAAACCCTTCAAAATATCTATGCAATACGTTTTTGACCGGTGGGAAAGATGATGCTCTATACTTGCTAATTACTTCCCAAACAGCTTTAATTTCCTCCTCAGTATATGGGCTCAAAATTTGCTCTTTCGCCACTTCGAATCTGGGCTCCAACTCTTTGGCTTCTAGCCCCTGTAATTTCTCAAATTCATTCTTCATATAAAAAGTATAGCAAATTTACTTAATTTTGGATGTGTCGCACAATTGAACGATTTACGGCGCGTGTTTTATGATATAATTTACTAAAAGCCTTAATCTACGAGAGAGTATGCCAGAAGTAGAGACAGAAATAAAAGATTCCAAGAAAAACAAGCCTCGAGCCAGAAATCCTCTTGAAAACTATATCAAGGAATTTTTAGAGTATTGTGAAATTGAAAAAAACAAAAGTCTGTTAACAATTCAAAATTATGCTCACTATCTCGCCCGCTTTGCAGACTTTGCCAAAGAGCAAGGATTGAGCAAACCTGAGCAAATTAACTTAGATGCGATTCGTTCTTATCGCCTATTTTTAAACAGGCTTACAAACGAGCAAACTGGTCGTGGGTTAAAACTAGCAACACAAAATTATCACGTAATAGCGGTACGCGCGTTTTTAAAATACCTAGCCAAACGAGATGTTGATACCCTCTCGGCAGAAAAAATAGAACTTGCAAAAAACCCAGCTCGAGAAGTAGAAATCATGACGAATGATGAAGTCAAACGAATTAAAGAAATAGTAAAGTCTGAGGAGAACGAAATTAATCGGCTACGAGATGAGGCAATACTAGAACTCCTCTTCTCCAGCGGAGTGCGTATTTCTGAGCTAGTCCAATTAAAACAATCGCAATTAAATTTTGAACGTGGAGAATTTACTGTCCGAGGTAAAGGCGACAAGCTTCGATTGGTATTTATGTCAGACGAAGCAATCAAACTCCTGAAAGCATACCTAAAAAAACGGGAAGATAATTCTTCTGCTCTTTTTGTTAGCCATAGCCAAATTGGCAATTCAGTCACCAAGCAAATGGAAAGCATTGGCAAAAAATCTGATCAACATAATGCTGCTGGATTAACTGCTCGTAGTGTGCAACGCATAGTAAAAAAGTATGCAGCGTTGGCCGGAATTATGCATAAGGTTACCCCGCACACTTTTCGTCATAGTTTTGCCACAGACTTACTACAAAACGGAGCAGATATCCGTAGCGTGCAGACATTGCTTGGTCACGCTTCTATTACCACTACACAAATTTATACTCATGTAACAAACTCGCAACTGCGAGAAGTTCATAAAAAGTTTCACAACAAGAAATAGCGCTGATCGCAGAATTAGGATACAATACCATCCATGACTTACGGATTCTGGAAAAATTTACCAAAACCTTTTTTTGCACTTGCGCCTATGTATGATGTTACTGATGCGGCTTTTCGCTATATCATTGCAAAATACGGAAAACCAGACGTGTTTTATACTGAGTTTACCTCTACCGATGGGCTAAGTAATGATGTTGGGAGAGCGAAGCTTTTGCATCATCTAAAATTTAACAAAATTGAACATCCGATTGTCGCCCAAGTATTTGGCACAAAGCCAGATAAATTTATCAGCACAGCCGCACTAGTACGAACATTAGGTTTTGATGGATTAGATATTAATATGGGCTGTCCCGATAAAAATATCATCAAGAGTGGCTCATGCGCTGCTCTATATAAAACCCCGGAATTAGCTAAAGAGCTAATCTTAGCTGCCAAAGAAGGTGTCGGAGGTAACTCAACTGACGCCATGCCGATTTCAGTTAAAATCCGGATTGGCGATACCAAAATAGATTGGCGAAATTGGATTGCAAAACTCCTGGAAGCAGAGCCGGCTGCTATTGCAGTTCACTTGCGAACCAGAAAAGAAATGTCTAAAGTGCCAGCGCATTGGGAGATTATGCCTGAGATTGTAAAATTCATCCATGAGAATACCGACAAAAATCATCGACCATTAATTATAGGCAATGGGGATGTACCAGATTTAGCCACTGCTCGTCAAAAAATTACAACATCAAACTGCGATGGCGTGATGATGGGTCGAGGGATTTTTGGCAATCCATGGTTATTCACGACCGATCTAAACACTCCCCCGACTTTAGAGGATCGCTTAACCGTTTTAATTGAGCACGTCCAACTCTACGAAAAAATCTTCGCAGGCATAAAACCTTGGGATATTATGAAGCGACACTTTAAAGCTTACGTCACTGGGTTTGATAACGCCGGCGACTTGCGTGCTGAACTTTACGAAACCAAATCAGCATCTGAAGTTGCGACTATTGTGAACGCTTTTCTAAAGACAAAAGGTATTGCAAGCCAAACAAAGCCAATAAATTAATTCCCAAAGTCAAAATTGGCACAAATGTCGCAACATACAAAGCAAATGGTTGCATCAACAACACTGCAATTAAATTCCCACGATAAAATTTTTGAAATGCAACAGTACGACTAGCAGAAAGCTCAAAGATACCTCGCAAAACATATAAACCAGCTATCATCGCAAAACCAATTCCTAAGGTAACTACGGTTTGCTCTGCAAATGTTGAATTTTTACTAATCAAAAATTCATGGAAAGAATAAGTTAATAGTCCACCTTGGACTAACCATAATCCAACAATGATGGGAATAAAGTATTTAGATTGCACAAAGCCGAAATACACCCGTTTAATGCGCAATTTAATTTTTGACCAAGCGCCTTCCTCTATAATCGTGGTCTCCTGAATAATCAGTCGCAGTTGAGCAAATAATGATTCGTGCTTAGAAGGAACTTCTAATAAAGCAAGTAGTTGGCGATGCTCATTTTCATCTACGTGCTTCATCACTGCTTCTTGTGATAAATCTAATGCATTTACCAGACGCTCTACTTCATTTAAGTCAACTGGCTTGCCAAGCTCTCTAATCAAAAAATACAACCCAATAAAAATTAAATACATGATCATGAAAGTGGGCTGGAAAAAATAATCATTGTCTTTGGTAATAAATTTTCCCAATTCATCAATAAAAAATCCAAAGCCAATTCCCCCTAATATAGCTGACAAATATTGAACACGACGACCCAAGAAAGCTAACAATAAAACAATTGATGCGAGCATAAAAAATCCACCCCAAAGCATATGAGCAATATGCAAAGTCTCACCCCCAATTACTGGCCAACCTGTAAAAAATAAAAATGCCCGAATTAATAATACAGTTGCCACTGCTGAAACAAATAAATTATCCAGCAGATGACGCATCAATGCTTTACGGATTAAAAGTCGCCTCATTTATATCCTTTAGAATCTTTAATATTTACTCTGATTTCTTTAATTATACCACGATGAACTTGAAAAAAGGCTCTACATTCTGTATAATCTGTGAGTATTTGTATTGATAAATTGAGCACCCGTAGCTCAGCTGGATAGAGCGTTCGCTTGCGGAGCGAGAGGTCATAGGTTCAAATCCTGTCGGGTGCACCAGAAAAACCGCATTGGCGGTTTTTGTTATAATAATACTGATACTGAAAGTTAATAACCAAGCAAGCTTCGCGTAAAAGAAGTATCAATTATGGCTCCGTAGCTCAGTTGGATTAGAGCAGGGGACTTCTAAGCCCAAGGTCGCAGGTTCGATCCCTGCCGGAGCCACCATCTTCAAAATGCAAGAACGTGTTCAAAAATTTTTAAGTGAGCAAGGAATAGCTTCTCGTCGTAAGGCTGAGGAGTTTATTAAGTCTGGCCAAGTTTCAATCAATGGGCGCCGCGCCAAACTAGGAGACAAAATAAATCCAGACACTGATGAAATCAAAGTTTACGGCAAAATTGTCAAAAAAGCTGGGGAAGCCCGTGCAAAAAAAATTTATATTGCATTAAATAAACCCAAAGGTTACGTAGTTAGTAAGCGTGATCCAAATGGGCGCAAAACTATATTCTCGCTCCTCCCCGAAAACATTCGCTCGAAAGTTCACAACGTTGGTCGGCTAGACTACGACACTGAGGGTTTGTTAATTATGACTAACGATGGTGATCTCACTCAGGAACTCTCCCACCCCAAATACGAACACGATAAAGAATACGAAGTGATAACTAATATTATTCCAAAACCTCAACAACTAGAAAAACTTCGTGACGGAGTTGAACTACCTACTGGAATGACATCGCCAGCAAAAATCAAACAACGATCAGGCAAAATATATATAACCATCCATGAAGGAAAAAAGCGCCAAGTAAGACGGATGTTTAACGCCATTGGTTTAGGGGTTATGAATCTAAAAAGAATCCGTATTAACAAGATGTTACTAGGCACTATCCCAGTAGGTCAATATATACAGATCAAAAAAACTGACATTCTATAACTAGCGATGATTAACTTCTCTAAATCTATCCATAACCGTAAATGGATTATAATGCTTGTTTTGTTAGTCTCTGTATTGATGGCTATTTTTATATTTTTCAACCGCACTCACCCCAAAATAACAACCGATGACCAAGTAAGAACTCCCCTACTTAATACAAACAGTCCAAATATTACGGACAATACAATACCTGCAGTTGACGAAGTCAACACACCAATTCCGCAGACGCTATCACTAAAAGTCCCGTTCACTCCGCAAGCACCCACAGCAAACTGGGATGAATTGCATAATGAAGCTTGCGAAGAAGCTAGCGCGATTATGGCAAATGCATATTTCAATCAAATTTCTTCCCTACCACCCGCAACAGTAGAACATGAAATCAATAAACTCACTGATTGGCAACAACAAAATTTCGGTTACAATTTAAGTATTAACACCACTGAAACCACGCGAATGATAGAAGCGGTCTATGGGTTAAAAACTGAACTAAAACCTATATCTGAACAAATAATTAAGCAAGCACTTGCTAACGGCAAGTTAGTACTACTCCCTGCCAACGGGCAAATGCTAGAGAATCCTTACTTTAAATCGCCTGGTCCAGTTTATCACATGCTAGTCATCACTGGTTTTAATGAAAACAAATTGATTACCAATGATCCAGGTACTAAACGAGGTCAGAATTATCAATACGATTACAATGTCCTTGAGAATGCTACTGGCAACTGGGACAGTGCTACTCACGAAGTAAATCTTGCTGAAAAACGCATTATCATTGTTTCCAAGTAAAATCTTTCAACCACTTTTATTTCCAAATAACTTTTATGAAATTACTCTGGTCCTACTTAAAAAATTATAAAGGCCTGTTAACTGGAGCGCTAATTTTAGCAACCATTAACCAGGTGTTTTCGTTACTAGATCCGTACATCTTTAGTATTATTATTGATAAATATGCAAACCGGTTTAAAGAGCTAAATGCATCAGATTTTTTATCTGGTGTTGGTATGTTATTGTTAGCAACTATGGGTGTGGCATTTATTTCACGCGTTGCGAAAAACTTTCAGGACTATTACACCAATGTCATTACCCAACGACTAGGAGCCAAGCTGTATAACAATGCTGTTACTCATTCTTTCTCACTCCCTTACTCTGTATTCGAAGATCAACGCTCAGGTGAATTCCTGTCAAAACTCCAGGCTGCACGTAACGATAGTCAAAAATTAATCCAATTAACTATTAACATTCTATTCCTCTCCATAGTTGGCATTACTTTTGTTTTGATTTACGCTTTCTTTGCACACTGGAGCATTGGACTTGTCTACGCATCAATGATTCCGCTCTTGGGCGTCATTACTTTTTGGATCACTCGCAAAATTAAAACCGCGCAAACTGAAATTGTGACCGAAACCCAAGCCCTAGCAGGTAGTACTACCGAAACACTTCGCAATGTTGAACTGGTAAAATCATTGGGCTTGGAAGGACAAGAAATAAATAGGCTGAATCAGACAAACGAAAAAATCTTAAATTTAGAACTAAAAAAAGTTCGCATGGTTCGCACCTATAGCTTTGTTCAGGGCACAGTAATTAATGGTCTGCGCATGATACTCTTACTGCTCATGCTTTGGTTAGTATTTAAACAGATAATCACTTTGGGGCAATTTTTTAGTTTGATGTTTTACTCCTTCTTCATTTTCCAGCCTCTCACTATGTTAGGAGACGTCTCCACTTCATATCAAGAAACAAAAGCAAGTTTGGAGAAGCTCCAGGAAATTTTAAATCAACGCCCTGAAGAACATCCAGAAAACCCGATAGCAGTAAATAAAATTGAGCGCATTAATTTTAAAAATGTCTCCTTTGGGTATGCAACAGGAAATACAGACGCCTTAAAAAACCTTGAGTTAAATATCGAGGCTGGCAAAACAGTGGCTTTTGTTGGGCCAAGTGGTAGTGGTAAATCTACTACAATCAAACTTATTGTTGGCTTATATCAACCGAGTGACGGCGAAGTTACCTTTAATAACACCCCTAGCACAAAAATTGATCTAATCGCACTACGAAATCGCATTGGCTTGGTGGCACAAGACACTCAATTGTTCGCTGGGACAATTCGTGAAAACCTATTGTTTGTAAAACCATCTGCAACTGACAGTGAAATAATTAATGCTATTAAATCAGCAAGCGCCAGTAGTCTGCTTGAGCGTGGCAATCAAGGGCTAGACACAAAGATTGGCGAAGGTGGTTTAAAACTATCCGGCGGAGAAAAACAGCGCCTCGCAATTGCTCGCGCGTTACTACGCGAACCAGACATCCTCATTTTTGACGAAGCGACATCCAGTCTGGATTCCATAACTGAAGAACAAATAACCAAAACTATTCAAGACGTTGAAAAACAACACCCTGATTTAATCCGTATCCTTGTAGCTCATCGGTTATCTACCGTAATGCATGCTGACGCGATTTATGTATTAGAAAAAGGAGAACTAGTAGAACAAGGAACGCATCATGAATTACTAAATAAGAATGGGCTCTACTCCGCGCTATGGCGACAACAGATTGCTAGTCAAGAATAATTTACTTGATTGATTTCATAACTTTAAAAAAATTTTCGCAATGACCGAAGCGAAAATTTTTTGATTTTACAATTTTTTTGTTCACAGCTATCATTTAGGTAGAATACAAAATAAAGGAGGTATAACAAAATGGAAGATTCTTTATGGTCCGTTGCGAGAACCATTGCCAAGTTTGTCGTAAAAGTGCTCATCACTGCGATAATCTTTACGATTGTCGGGCTCATCCTGATCTGGTATTTCCAAGTTGGCATCAAGGAACTATATACCAGAGTCTCAGGTCCACCGCTAAATAGCGAAGCAAGGAAACAAATCCAAGATGAGTCTCGTGTGATCACCGACAGTTACGGAGCTTACGGCTCAGGCTGTGAAATGGTCCCTGGCTTTGTGTTTACCTCTCGACATTTAGTGGAAGATACCATACTTGATGCTTCGGTAGGAATGAAGGTCTCTCTCACATGGTCAGACAAAATTGCTCGAGTGTACTCGTATAGCAACACCACAGACGACTATGCTGTTGTTACCACAACCCCACCTGGAACCAAGTTTCCACAAAATGCGATGAAATTCTCTGCAATACCAGTGAAAGAAGGTCAAATTTTGCATACTTTTAGTAGTCCGGGTGATATCCCTGATCTCTACCAAAAACTAGAAGTTGTAAAAATCACCCCAGCAAGCAAAGATCGATTGCAAACACTCACATTCAAAGCAGATTATGTCCAAAATGGCATATCTGGTGGTTGCGTTGTGGATGAAAACGGTGACTTTGTTGGCATCATCAAGAACAAACGAGAGTACAGTGATCCAAAAATAATGGATTTCGGAGAAATTACTGTGATAAAATCCGTGCAGTGAACTACGGTTGAAATCTCAGCAACCTCGCTATCCCCAAACTTCAAGCGCCAGCTCAATTGCTGGCGCTTCTTTTTGCTCTACTTACAAATTGCTCTACTTGCAAACAAAAATTAACAAGCTCATTGCTTACTTCTTCTGTTCTTTTATTGCTTGGATTTCCTTCATCATTTCTGACATACTTGATTGAATGGAATTTAAAGTTTTCATAGTTACTGCATCATGCAAGTCATCTTCATCGCCGTCTTTCTCTATCTCCTCTACATCTTCCTGCATTTCATCAATATCTTTTTCGATCTCATCAATATCTTTTTCAATCTCCTCTACATCTTCCGCAATTTCTTCAATATCTTCTTCCACATCTGCTAAACTTTGGGTATTCTTGTTCACTGTCATCTGAATGAATAAAGCCAGATAAATTGCTTCCAAAGATACTGCTGTAGTTAAAGTCAATAAAATTGTATCCAACTCTACACCAAAAATTACCAATACAAAAGCTGCGATAAACACAATAGTGTGTACCACAATTGAAGCCGGTGAGCCTACCCACCTCGTAAACAAGTTAGCCAACTCTTCAGTTTGATTTAAAATTTTCTTATGCTTTGGTGCCAT
>CAYZEK010000018.1:9210-12396 GCA_964477805.1 uncultured Candidatus Saccharibacteria bacterium
ACCAAATCATTTGGCCAAACTGAAACAAAATTTTAAAGGCGAAATCACAATCAAAGAACAAGACCTAGAGCATTACAGTCGTGATGCAAGTATTTTTCAAATTGCTCCAGAAGCCATCGTGTTTCCAACTGATACGGCTGATATCAAAACCTTAGTGAAGCATGTAGTGACACATAAACCAACGCATCCAAATCTATCCATTACGCCTCGTGGTGGTGGAACCGACATGACTGGAGGTAGCATTAATGACTCTATTATTTTAGACACATCAAGATACTTAAATCGCATTTCTGATTTAACGGATACAAGCGTTGTTACAGAATCAGGGGTTATGTTTAGGGATTTAGAGGTAACACTTTCAGCCAAAAACCGCACTATGCCAGCTTATCCAGTTTCGAAAGCATTGGTGGCTGTTGGCGGGATGGTTGGAAATAACTCTGGAGGCGAAAAAACTATCAAATATGGGCAAGTCATAGATTTTGTTGAGGAGCTAGAAGTAATTTTGTCTGATGGGAATAGCTACAAGATAAAACCATTGAACGAAGCTGAGTTAAAAGTCAAAATGACTTTGAACACTTTTGAGGGCAATGTATATCGTGATATGTATCAATTGATTATGGATAATTATAGGGACATTGAAACAGCAAAACCCACAACATCAAAAAATTCATCAGGCTACTTCCTATGGGACATTTGGGATGGCAAGACTTTTGATTTAACTAAACTCTTCGTAGGCTCACAAGGTACTTTAGGAATCATCACTCAAATTAAATGGCGCATTGTGCCAATCCAACGTCATGCTCGCCTAGTCATATTTTTTCTCAAAGATTTAAAACAACTAGGCAAACTAGTGACTCATGTAAATGAGCTTTTTCCAGAAAGCTTTGAGGTTTTTGACAAGCACACTTTACGCTTAGCAATTCGTTACCTTCCAGAAATGGTTGCTAAAATGAAAGGCTCACGATTAAAACTATTCTGGACATTCTTACCAGAGATATGGATGATGATTAAAGGCGGGTTGCCAGAAGTGGTTTTACTGGCTGAGTTTACTGGAGATGATGAATTAACAGTTGATAAAAAGACCAGAGCGGTTGAGCAGAATATTCGTGAGCATTTTAATTTATCCACTCATATTACTCAAAGTCATAATGAATCACAAAAATATTGGACTATACGTCGCGAAAGCTACAACCTCCTCCGTGAACATAATGCGCGTAAAGTTTCGGCACCATTCATTGAAGATATTGTAGTGCATCCAGACCAATTACCAGAATTCATGCCCAAGCTTGATTCCATCCTCGCCAAGTATCCAGATTTTACCTACACAATTGCTGGACATGCCGGTGATGCAAATTTCCATATCATCCCACTGATAGATGTCTCGCTCCAAAAAAACCGTGATCGAATTGTACAATTGAGTGATGAAGTCTTCCACCTAGTCAAAGACTTTAATGGCTCTATGTCGGGTGAACACAATGATGGTTTAGTGCGTGGTACTTTTTTACCATTTATGTTTGGTGATAAAATTTTTGGGTTATTTAAAAAAACTAAACAAATATTTGACCCATTGAACATTTTTAATCCCCACAAAAAAACTGATGCCACTTTAGATTATTATACTGAACATATCCGTCATGATTAATCTGACTTGCTAAAATTAAAGTTTTGTGTTAGAATTAAAAAATGATAAATCAAACAAACACCACGGATAGTGGTAGTTTTGATAATTTAGGTATTGCACCAAAGTTGCTCGATATACTCAAACGAAACGATTTTGTTACTCCTACTCCTATTCAAGAACAATCTATCCCAGCTGCCTTAGGTGGCAGCGATTTAATGGGCATTGCCCAAACTGGAACTGGCAAAACCCTTGCATTCGGATTACCAATGATTCAACGCCTAGCACAAAGTGCGGGCAAAGGCATGGGTCTCGTGGTCCTTCCAACCCGTGAACTTGCCTTACAGGTAAATGAAACTTTAAAAAAAATCGGCACCCCGATCGGTTTAAAAACAGCAATCTTAATTGGCGGAGAAGCAATAGGCCGTCAGCTAACAGCGCTAAAGAAAAACCCTCATATCATTATCGCAACTCCAGGACGCCTTATTGATCATATTGATCATAAGAGTGTTAGTTTAGTTAAAACCCAAGTTTTGGTTTTAGATGAAGCTGATCGGATGCTTGATATGGGATTTGCTCCACAAATTAATAAAATTTTGGAGAGCGTTCCAAAAAATCGCCAAACAATGTTATTCTCTGCAACAATGCCGGACGCAATTGTTAAAATTGCGAACTCTTACATGAAAACCCCTTTGCGCATTGAAGTGGCACCAGCCGGAAGCGCGGTAAAATCAGTGACACAGGAAATTTATTTTCTTGAACGCAACGAGAAACTAGCATTGCTAAAACAACTACTAACACGATTCAATGGTAGTGTTTTAGTTTTTTCCCGAACCAAATATGGAGCAAAAAAAATTGCTCGTGATATTCGTAACTTTGGAATGACTGCGACAGAGATTCATTCTAACCGTTCTTTAAACCAACGTTTGGAAGCTTTAAAAGGTTTTAAACTTGGCACTTACCGAGTGTTGGTAGCAACTGATATTGCGGCTCGCGGAATTGACGTGACTGGTATCCAACTTGTAGTTAATTACGACTTGCCTGATCATGCTGAAGATTATGTACATCGCATTGGACGTACAGGTCGCGCATCTATGACTGGCCACGCAATTTCTTTTGCAACCCACGACCAACGCCGTGATGTTAAAGTGATTGAACGCTTAATCCGCAAATCTCTACCAGTCGTAGCTACACCTAAATTAGAAAAATTGACTTCGTTGTCCCCTGCCCGCCCAACATTCAACCGTAATATTAGACCGGGTTCTAATCCACGCTCTGATCGGGCAACAACCAGACCAACCCGACCGACCAGAACCGAAGGAACACCTCAGCGAAAATTTAATTCAACAAAGCCATATCCAAACCGAAGATCAAGCCAGCCAAGAAACAGATCTCATGCTCGTCCTGGTGACATCCCCTCAACTAAAGTTACAAACTCCAATCACAAACGTAAGAAATGGTCTGACTATGAACGCGGTCGCAAACCAGCCCCAGCATCATTAAAAAAAATTTCTCAGGCTGGCTCTGGATTCTTTATCCAAAAAAAAGCTTACTCTGAAGATGAATAA
>CAYZEK010000019.1:0-11685 GCA_964477805.1 uncultured Candidatus Saccharibacteria bacterium
AGGATCATCTAGGCGGCAGAGCTTTAAATCGCTAGGACTCAGGTCAGATACACCAACAGGAATTAAATCCGGACTGGTGATGGGATCTGGTGTAGCAGTCAAATCTGGTGTTGTGGTTGGAATAGTAGACGGAGTATTATCACCACGGATATGGGTTTTGCCAAAGGTCGCAGTATCAACAGTTGATTTTTCTACTTGAGAAGCAGCCATGGAACGTAAATAATACGTAGTCTTTACACCCATCTCCCAAGCATAAATATACATATCATTAATCTCTTTACCGGACTTCCCCGCATAGAAGACGTTTAAAGATTGAGACTGATCAATCCATTTTCCACGGAATGCCGCAGCTCGGATTAGCCATTTTGGATCAATTTCAAATACTTCCTTGTACTTGTCTTTTAATTGTTGTGGGATGTTTGGAATATTCGCCAAGCTACCATCATTAAACTTAATCTGACCACGCATTTCATCATTCCACAGACCAAGCAACTTTAAGTCTTCAACCAAATATTGATTAATTACCACGAAGTCTCCAGAAATATTTGCTTTCACATAAATGTTTTTATAGATTGGTTCTATAGACGGAATTGCGCCGGAGATATTTGAGATAGTGGCTGTTGGAGCAATCGCCATGGTATTAGAATTACGCATACCATATAACTGGACTGCCTCACGCACTGGGGCCCAATCTAGTTTTCCTGTCCGAGAAACTGGGATCTGTTCACCACGCTCCTGCTCCAAAAGTGCAATAGTATCAACAGGGAAAATACCACGATCCCATTTACTACCTCGGTAGGATGGATAAGTGCCACGCTCTTTGGCAAGCATAGCAGAACTATGAATCGCATAATACGAAACTGCTTCCATGCTACTATCTGCAAATTCAACCATGGCTTCGGAGTCAAAGTTCACGCCCGTTTGATATAACGCATCGTGAAAACCCATAATTCCCAACCCCACTGGGCGATGCCTCATATTTGAATTTTGAGCTTCTTTAGTAGGATAAAAATTTAGATCAATAACATTGTCCAGCATGCGCATCGCCGTAGTGACAGTGTACTGCAATTTTTCTAAATCAAGCTGACCTTGACGAATGTGCTTAGCTAAATTGATAGAACCTAAATTACAAACAGCAGTTTCATCTTTAGAGGTGTTTAAAGTAATTTCGGTGCAAAGGTTTGAGCTATGAACAACGCCAGCGTGATCCTGTGGCGAACGAATATTGCTAGGATCTTTAAAAGTAATCCACGGATGACCAGTTTCAAATAACATTGTCAACATCTTTTTCCAAAGATCTTTAGCTTGCACCTGTCTAAACAATCTTAATTCTCCGGCTAAACCTTTTTGTTCGTAATGCTCATAAACTCGTTTAAATTCTGCTCCATAAAGTTCGTGTAATTCTGGAGTTTCTTCTGGGGAAAACAGAGACCACATTGCATCTGCTTTCACGCGTTGAATAAATAAATCAGGAACCCAGTTAGCAGTATTCATGTCATGAGTGCGACGACGCTCGTCGCCAGTGTTTTTGCGGAGTTCTAGGAAATCATCAATATCGTAGTGCCAAGTTTCTAAATATGCACATGTTGCGCCACGCTTACGACCACTACGAGAAATTGCTACTGTAACATCGTTAGCGATCTTCAAAAAAGGAATCACTCCCTGACTTTCAATACCATTGCGCTTTATCATAGCTCCAGTACCACGCAACTTAGTCCAGTCATTACCAAGTCCGCCAGACCATTTTGAAAGCTGGGCATTATCACCTAAAGATTTGAAGATATTTTCCAAATCATCTTCAATAGTGGTTAAATAGCAAGATGAAAGCTGGGAATGAATCATCCCTGCGTTAAATAATGTTGGGGAGGATGGTACAAAATGTAAGGTAGAAACAATTCGGTAAAACTCTACGGCTTTAGCTTCTTTGTTCTCTTCATCTAAAGAAAGGCCCATTGCAACGCGCATCCAAAACATTTGCGGAGTTTCCAATAATTCTTTTGTTTCCGGGATACGGGTTAAGTAACGATCATTCAAAGTCTGAATTGCTAAATATGAGAGCAGTCCATCTCGTTCAGTCACTAACTCAGAAGCTATATATTCAAGATTAAAAGTCAGCATGCGAGGATCCAAACGCCTAGCAGAAACACCTTTATGTATGCACCTCACAAAATTTTCACGAAGTTGTTCTTCTAATTTAGAAAAGTCGATTTTATCAGCACCAATCACCTCTTTATAAAGCTTATTACTCAAAGCACGGGCTGAGATTTTTGAATAAGCTGGGTCTCGTTCAATGAAAGAACGCAAAACCATAATTAACGCTCGTTCTATCTCTGCCGTTGTAATATCTTCAAACACTTCCAAGCGCAACTGATTAATCACCATAGAGACATCAATGTTTTCATGATTTTCACCTAGAATGTTTTGTAGACTCTTTTGTACCTTTTGTACTGAGAATGGCTCAGTAGTGCCATTGCGCTTCTTGACCATTATTTCAGACTGCTCAATCTTTTTCAAAACTTCCTGTTTCTTTTCTTCTCGTTCTTTAGTGTGTTCGTAGCGATAAATAATGTATGATTTTGCCACTTCAAACAACCCAGCTTCCATCAATTTCTTTTCAACAATATTTTGCACATCTTCTACCCCTGGTATTCGCTCTGCAAAAGTTACCTTAATATCTTCAATGACCTTGCTGGCAATTGGGGATGTGATAACATCATTTGCCTTAAAATGAACGTCTATATAAGCTTTGCTCATTGCCAGTTGAATTTTTGATTCATCAAATTGAACTAATTGTCCGTTGCGCTTTTTTATTTCCATATGATTTAAAGTAAAATAATTGAATTAAAGTTTTGTGACCTTGCCACTACTACAGTTTTAATACTTCTTCTTTGAGTTCTGCGATGTCTTCAAACTGCTTGTAAACACTTGCGAACCTAATATAGGCAACTTTATCTATTTTCTTAATTGACCTCATAACAAGTTCTCCAATCGCATTGCTGGTAATTTCCCCTGAGACTGCTTTTTTCTGAATTTCTTGCTCAACACTACCAATAATTTTTTTGAATGTTTGATCGGTATGTTCCCGCTTTTCAAATGCTCGCCTCAACCCTCTTTCCAATTTCTCTCGGGAATAAAGCTGTCTAGAACCATCCCGCTTAACTACCGTCAAATCTAAAATCTCAATTTGTTCATAAGTGGAGAATCTGAATCCACACTTTTCGCATTCTCGGCGCCTGCGGATAGCAGAAGACTCTTCAACTGGCCTAGAATCAACAACTTTTGTATCTAAATTTAGACATTTGGGGCAATTCATAATATTATACAAAATTACTAAATGTAGTATCTCTAATCTAATTATACCCCTACATCTTGGGTTTAGCAAAAATTCAGTTTTTCTTAGTTTCTCTCAAAGTTGAGGTACTTTTTATTTTCTTCAAATTTCTGACTAGCGTAATTACAGTAGTTATCCACAAAATATAACACTCCGTTATAGCATTAACGGAGTGTTGTATTTTACGACGTGGGGCTTTGAGAATTAATTCAAAATCAGAGCCAGCCTTGAGTATCCAGCCTTGAGTTTATAGGCTTAGTCCCTTCTGGAAGAATCTAGCGTTTTGGCTGACGTTTTATCTAGCGTTTTGGCGGATGATTGCACCCAGAAGTAATAGATTGCGCCCGTAGCAACTAACACCAAGATTATCGAGATTAGGCCATACAAAGGAGCTTTAAAAGCTAAGTTGGAAGTTTTATCAGACCCAACATGGATCGGGCCAGAAAACGATTCTTCTCCCTCTGCTTCAATAGTTCTCTGAATAGGCTTGGCACCAATTGGAACATTTTGGGCATTAGCATTGGCAACACTCAACACAGCCAAACACATCAAAATAATCCCAGCAAAGGGCAAAAATATAATTTTTAAAATTTGCCTAGAGCCTGTCATCTTAATTTTGATTTGCCAAATATTTACGGTTAGAGAAATAGTAAATAGCTAGAACCAGTTGAATTAGCCCCATAATTACATTAAGACCCCAAGTGGACGGACTACTTGCGCCAGCTGCTAAATAAAAATTCAAGTTCATTAACGCCCCACCCAGCATTGCTATTGCCACAAGCCAAAGTACTGTTGTTGATAAATATTTTTTTGCTAACAATAGTATACCGCCCAATACAAATGCAACTCCCACCAAAATTTCACCAGTGCGAATGAAGTTACCAAATAACTCCGCATTAGGGATGGCAACACTACGGAGAAAGTCTCCATAAACCGGGAATGTGGTTTGGGTAGCAAAACCAGTTAGCGTTTTGGTAATGTTAGCCATAAACCCTACTTCGGTCCATTTGCCCCAGCTTGCGTGAAGCCATTCGAACCCTAGAATAAATTGAACTAACACTAACCAGACTACGGATATTCTCTTCATATTTTGTTTATTAATGTTTAATTTAAAAATTAGTTAATAAATAAGTTAAAATTTTTGCCTAATGTGTTCTTGAGAGTATTGCCAATCAGCCGTAATTTTTTTGTGGGGATTAAAGATGTTTTGCGGATCAAAAATAGTTTTGAGTTGTTTAAATAATTCTATCATTTCTGGGGAGTACATTTGTTGCAAGAATGGACCACGAATTAAACCATCGTTGTGCTCCCCTGATAATGACCCATTATACTTTAAAACCAAGCTGGTGACTTTTTTTAAAACAATTGGAATTTTGGCTCGTTCTGATTCAATGGACAAATCCATCAGTGGTATGATATGAAAATTACCATCACCCATATGCCCAGCAATTGTGTAGAGCAATTGATACTCTTCTAAAACCTGAAGCAACTCTGGTAAGAATTGCGGTAAAGTCGATGGTGGGACAATTAAGTCATCAATGAATGGCGCAGTGTGTTTGTTCTTGACATTTTTTCGTAGTAAGTTAAAACTTTCTCGACGGATTATCCAAAATTTCTCTTCGTGTGACTTGTCTTTGGCTTCTTGTAAACCAACTTTGAAAGGCTCCAAGGCAATTTTAACGGCATTCATTTTCTCGTCAATCTCTACCTGGTCATCCCCTTCGAATTCTACCAACAGTACAATCTTTGGGAAATTCGGTAAATATGGTAGTAATTTATTCAGTAATGGGATAAAACTCAGGCCTAGTAAAAGGAAATGCTTCCAACCTAAAGTTTTTCTGAAGCTATAAAAGAATCGAAAAGCAAATGCCAAAGTATGATCATCAAAAGATTCTAGGCTAGAAGGGTTAAGAGCGAGAAGAGCATTAATTATCTCGGCTAGGTTTTTTAATGAAGGCATGAATACCACCATCATTCCTGACAAAGGTTTTACAGGAACCAACCGAAAATTTGCTTGGGTAATAATCCCGAGTGTACCTTGAGAACCAACAATAAGTTTAGTCAAATCTAGTGTAGTGCCATCCCATGCATCCCAAACATTGTAGCCAGTAGAGTTTTTACTCACTTTTGGTCTTGATACCGAAATGATATCTTGATGTTTGATAAGTAGCTCATGCACTGCGCGATATAATTCTCCTTCCCAAGTTTGCAACTTCAGTTTATCTTGTAGTTCTGCACCACTGACAGGATGAAAAATATATTCCTGACCATCAACGCAAACCATTTTTACTTCCGTGACATAACGTTGAGTTTTTCCATACACCAATGATTTTTCTCCGCCAGAATTATTTGCGATTATCCCACCCAACATACAAATTTCACGTGACGCTGGATAAGACGGCATCAGTAAATTTTGCTTTAAAGTTTCTTTTTCAAAATCTCTGTAAAACACACCTGGCTGTACGGAAACTATTACATCTTTAATCTCACCAATGTGATTAAAGTATTTTTCAAATGCAACGAGTATGGAGTCATTAATCGCTCCGCCCGACATGTCCGTGCCAGCACTACGGGCAGTTAAAGACAAATTAGGGTTCTCTGCTTT
Source organism: uncultured Candidatus Saccharibacteria bacterium (assembly GCA_964477805.1). GTDB lineage: Bacteria > Patescibacteriota > Doudnabacteria > UBA920 > UBA920 > UBA920. The sequence goes on from CAYZEK010000019.1 coordinate 5,937, forward strand.
GTGTTCGGAAACAAATTTTACCAAATGACGCACGTCTTCGCTATCTTTTGGATATACAACTGCCGTGGGTTTAATTTCAAACAAACTGGCGTCGTGGCTATATTGCTCAAGAGTAGCTTCGTCAGTTTTTATATCGCCTTTAAAAAAGGATTTTAACCGCGAAATGTTTAGTGGATGGTTCATCGTTTTTGTTTTCTAAGTATAGCCTGTACAGAAGGACTGACTGATTTATCTTTGCGGTGTGTGCAGCCTAACCAACAACAAGGACGGCGCTTTCCTTGTTTGAGCTCTGCGCGCATTCGGGTGATATGATCAGCTCTGGTTTCTGCCTTTTTTGGAAAAATTACCCAACAAATCCACTCATTGCGAGCCAGTGGAGTTAAATCATTCCAATGAGCCAAAGCTTTTGCATCAGCAGTTAAAACTTTTTTAAGATCAATTGGAAGTTTGTGTGCAGTACCGCTTAAAACTGTTTTTAGCATGCTTAAATGATATCAAAAACTTTGATAACTAGAAAGCTCTTAAGCAGACTTACGTCGACGATAAACTAAACCCGCAATTAGCAAAACCACAACAATTATGATGAATATGCTCAACTTAATTTTGAAATGCTTCGTAGTAACACCGCCTGTGTCAGTAGTTGAGGCCTCGGTCTTTTGTAACTCTGAGGATGATGTGTCGTCCTGAGGAATGTCACCAGCCGAGTTGTCAGATGGGTCGGATCCATCAGATGTTGCTTGTTTGTCTGAATTGGAAGGCTTGCCAGCTTGGATGTTACCAGAATAATTTGGCTTGGTGCCAACATCAACAGACTGCAGTGGTTCTGTGACTGGGAATTGTCCAGGTGGTTGTTTTAACGCCGCAATCGTTGTGATAGGGAAAATGCAAAATACTACGATGACAAATAAAACTAACGAGATGATACCTTTTTTCATAGAGTTAAATTAATTACTAGTCCAGCTGATTTGCCTATATCCCTCATTAGTAAGTGGGAAGCTCGGTGGTGGGGAGTATAGCAAATTACTATCATAAGTTGTAACTGTATTCTGGTATCCAGAAGTGACGGTACCAGAACCATTCACCCAGCTCCATGTCCACGTTCCATAACTAGCTATAGCTCCGTAAATTGAAATTGTATTTTTTTTATTCCCCGAAAAATAATACCTCTGAGCGCTCCCGTTCTGTGCAATCATTGCTGCATGAATCGTTAAATTATTTGGCGCATAATAACTTATCAAAATATCTTTCTGAGCCAACAAACCTAATGCCGAAGTTCCATCCTGTGCAGTGTATTGCAAATTATTGGGAATGATAATACTTGGGGCAGTGGAAGAATTATACGGCAGTCTTGCTGCAGCTATCATAACCCGTCCATTTAAAGTTCCCTCCACCCAGGTTCTATCTTCTACATATATAACTCCATTCGCGGGTAACGCTGAAGTACTGAGTAAAGTTCGATTGTTATAATCTAAATCTTGAGAGATTGTATTTCCATTCACATCTTGACCACTTGGATGGGAACGACGTGAAGTCACCCGATAAACTGAATAGGTACTATCTGAATTAAAAACTATTGAATATCCCTGCGAACCTGATGGAGCCAAGTAACGACCATTAGTCTGAGCAGTAGTTTTTAATGTTGCCAAGTCTGCGGTCATTGTTGAGAAATCTACATTGGGGACTGGATAATTCCAAAAATTTTTGGTTGACTGAGGAGCATTTCCCCAAATCCCAGGTTTTGTCGTTGGTCCGCAACCATGATAAGTTTGGCAGGTATAAGTTGACTTAGCAGAGTTTATTGGAGCATTCCCTGTCCCGTCAAAACGGATACCGCCATTAGCGTGCATCTCCCCACTAATTGATTCACTATCCCCGACCCAGACGTCACCCTGAGTGAGAAACGCATATTTAGCCAATGAAGGAATTCCGTATCGAGAAGTTATGGTTCGTTTGATATTTGGATTATTGATCGCATATGCGGTTGACTTGATAGTTACGACCGTAGAACCTATCAAAGGCTCTGTAATCTCCAAGCAATACCGGCCAATAATTTGATTAGTATCTTGATCTACATAGTCATGCAAATAGCAAGGATTAGAAAAACCTGTTTGTGCAGTAGGCCCTGCCCCAGTACCATCCTGAAAATCAGTTGCAAAATGAGCTAGTCTCCACTGATAATAATTCACCCCAGCTTCTGCTATGTGAAAAGCTTGCTCACGCATTGCGCTAGACCTTAACACTCGGTATTGCATTGCGGCATTCGCCAACACTGCCGCCATAACCATTGCAAGAATAAAAATGACAACGATCTCAAAAACTAAGATACTTCCTGTTTGAAAAAATTTTTTTTGCTGAGTCATTTGATTAATCTCCTAGATTGGTTTTAAGACTACGGAGCGCTGTTCCGGCATTAACAGAAAACTTATCAGTTAAACTAGTACTGGTTCTTTTAAGAACTTCAATATCCATACGAATATAGGTAATCTGAGCAATATTCACCGGTTGAGTTAATGCCGAGTCAGATGAGTCATCATAACTTTCATCATAATAATAAAAAATTGGGTCAGTTCCGTTGGCTACATCATTTTGAACCACACTCGATGATTCAGTGCCAGTATATACTGCGGGACTGCCACTCGGTTGAACAACACCTCTATAGAGAGAGTTATTAGAAACATAATATCTCACTCGTTCAATATCTGCGTCACTATCAACATTACTATAAAAGGTGAGCTCCTGATCATCAGCCGTCGCTATGGGATACGCCCCGTTGTTAGCAGTAGTAGCATTACGCAATTCTTGCATTAACCGGTTAGATAATTTACGAGTTTGATCCGCATTTGCCAAAGACCGACCTTGTCGCGTACTATCAGTAAATACGCTAGCAACTAATCCGATAACACCAAAACTAAGGATAGCAAAAATCGCTACCGCAACTATCAATTCAATTAATGTAAAGCCTTGTTCCTTCATAGTTATGGTGTTAGTAACACTTCAATAGCCTGATTACCGTTCACATTCAAACTATTCTCAGAATAACTTTGATATCCTGTCATATTTACAGATAAATCATAATCATTGCCAGGTGTTAAATTCGGAAATACAACTTGACCTGGCGTAAAACAACCTGAAACGTAATTGAGCCCAACAGTACTGAGTACCGGAGTATATGCAGTATCTGAGGTGTTTAAGTAAACTTTGTATCGCACGTATCGGTCATTGTCATGGACTGTGCTAATGTTACTGCCCGACACTGTGTAATAGCTTCCTGCTGTTCCATCTGGGCCAACATAGTTCCATGTTGCGTTATCATTGTTGCTGGCAATTTGAAACTTAAGAGTTGTGGATGGGTTTTGTGATGCTGGCAACCAAGAGAGTGTTGTAAAATTACTCGCTGCTCCTGTATCAAAAGTAGACGACTCAAGCCATCCGCTAGAAGCGTAAACACTGCCAACAGAGGCTAAAACAATATTATTACCAGTAACATCAATATTACTATCATCTGCAAAATACTGATCTGGGTTTAAGAAATCAGCTTGGCCAAAACCCCCGCTCCAGTCTGATTGTTGCCAAATACTTCCCCCAGTAACCCCATTATAATCTGTAGATGGACTATTTTTGTGTAAGGTGACTGTTGCCCCTTCAAGTGCAGTCCCAGTAGCACCGTCTTTAACAATAACCAGCAGACTGTCTGAAGAAGCTGGTCCTAAGACTATCGTAAAAGTTTGAGTGGCGTTTGGTAAGACAGAAATTTCTTGGATTGGGGAAGTTCCATAAACAGTATAAGCTTGCCCTGTTAACATGGTTGGAGTGTATGTATCCCATTCCAGATTATTGAGAACTATTTGACCACCAGATGATGTATGGTCTTCATTATATTTTAAAACATCAGGGCTATTCCCTATGAGCTTTGCCCCGCGCACATTTAAGTCTACACCGCTCACTGGTGAACAAGTTTGATTTACAGTTTTAATTGTTAAGTTAGATACTAAATCTATTGCAAAAGTCACCTGAGTCACAACGCCATTAACTATTGTTGAATCTGGCTTAACCGGATTTGGATTAGTTACCGAAATAGGAACGGTTGCGTCTGTGGAATATCCTGTTTTTGTCGTAGTAATTCTGTAACCATTCACGGAAGCAGGCAAACCAACCTCAATCCAATTCCCCCCAGCATCACTTGTTCTATCTAAAATTATATTTGGGGTTTGGGTCAAACTTTCAATGTGAAAATTCGCACCTGCTACAGGTTGACCATTAGCATCTATGGCTCGCAAATACAATGCACCAGCGTTGTTTAAGCCCTCCAACCCTTGTGGTGAAACTGATGTAATAAAAGTTGTAATGTGATTTGTAGACAACTTTTTAATAGCAAGCTTCACTTGCTTGTAATCATTCGGGGCGGTGTCTGTTCCAGCCAAAATAGTGCCATCAGCTGGATCATCTATATAGGTCACCTCATAATACATATGATAAACCTGTCCTTCAATAGTTGTCACAACAGGACTAGTTGCATCAGCCAGTACTCCGTTCGGGTTACCATTTTGGGTACCAATATTGTCATATGGCATGTTACGCACCACTTCTAAATACTGGGAAGATAAAGATGACAAGACAGTTTGTTCGCGCGCACCTCGAGTGGCCTTAACCAAAGCATTATATGACCCATACACGCCCGCTAGAATAATAGTAAAAACACCGATGGCCACTATGACCTCGATTAATGTAAATCCAGATTCAAATGTTCTTTTTTGCAACACTTTTTGTTTTACTATTTGGTGTTTCTAGTAAGATAAAAACTGAAGAAAGCTAAGAAACCTGTAATAATTGCCCCGAGCCCACTTAGCCAATAAGGTACAGACCACCCACCTATGACCAAAGGCCATCCAAATAACAACCTCAAAACATGCGCAATCGCAACAATAGCAAAGATTAACCCAATGAAACGATGAAACCAATGCTCTTCTTCGGAGTGTTGTTTTAAATTCCAACGCCAAGCATAATAACTCAAAAATAGAATTAAGATGATATCAAAAAGTATTCCAAGTATTATTGTTGTCTCACTAACACTAACACCAAAATAGTTAACTGGCATTGTCTCCGTAGCCAGGAGCCATAACCCCGTTAGTGCATCAGCAGTCACAATTCCCACCAAAATTTTAGCTATTTCGTGCAAAGTTTCTTTTTTGATTATCATATTTTTATTTTACTAATCCTAGGTATAGTATACCACTTTTCAGTCATTGGCGTACGATTCGGTTGGGTAGTTATCAATTCGCTGAATCCGCAGATGGTCCATAAATTGGTGGAACCTTTGCACCCATTGCCCTAAGGTAGGTAGTCAGTTGACCACGGTGGTGAATAGCGTCAAACAAAAATCCCCACGCCATGATGTATTTTTTTGCTACCCACATTTCGCCCATAGCGGCATCAGCATTTTCCCATTCTGCCTCAGAAACTGATTGAATGTCATTTAAAAGATTGGTTGCACCTTCATCAAAATGCGCCAGCATAGATTCTTTTGTTTGATGCTCCATGTCATGCGGGTTAAAATCTGGCGCTCCGTTTTTGATAATCCCAGAAATAGCTTTCCATTGAAGTGCTAACTGCGAAGCAATGTTTCCGGCCTCTCTTGCCCTGTCGTGGACTTTATATGCGTTTTGATCTTCCGATAAAGCTTCTATCGCTATGCGAAATTTTGGCGCCTCTTCTTTAACAGTTGCTAGGAAAAATTCTTTGTTAGTCATAT
>CAYZEK010000020.1:0-10465 GCA_964477805.1 uncultured Candidatus Saccharibacteria bacterium
AAGAGATTCTTTTATCATTTGAAGTCATTAAAATAAAACCTATGCCAATTCAACAAACTACTCAAAAAGTGAATATCAATGATCGTCGTATGATTAATGGTAAAGATGCTGATGTGATTCAGCTATATCCAATGAAGCATGTATTTGCTTGGGAAGCTTATAATGCTAGCAACGCTAACCATTGGTTGCCTCAAGAAATTGGTATGCAAGTTGATATTGAGCAATGGAAAAATCCTCAAGTGATTACCAAAGAAGAACGTCAAGCGTTTGAAACAGTGCTTGGTTTTTTCACTACAGCTGATTCAATCGCGGCGAATAACATTGTGATGGCAATTTATAAACATATTACTTCGCCAGAGTCTCGTTTGTATTTGTTGCGTCAAGGTTTTGAAGAAGCTGTTCACACAACATCATATCAATATATTGTAGAAAGTTTGGGTCTAGATGAAGGGAAGATTTTTAATATGTACCGAGAGGTTGGTGCAATTTACGATAAAGCCTCGTTTGTATTGACTTTTAATGAAGGAATTTTTAATCCAAATTTCAAGACTGGCACTCTTGAGTCGGATCAGAAGTTTGTAGAGAATTTGGTGGTGGCATGTTTGATTATGGAAGGGATATTTTTTTATAGTGCTTTTGCAGTAATGTTTGGTTTCCAGCGTCAAAAGAAAATGGTTGGTAGCGCTGAGCAGATTCAATATATCATGCGCGACGAGTCTCAGCACCTAAACTTTGGTATTAATATGATTAATACTATCAAGTCCGAACAACCAGAAATTTGGACTGCGGAATTTCAACAGCATTTAATTAACTTAATTAAAGAGGCTACAGAACTTGAATATACTTTTGCACAAACCGTTTTCGGAATGAATGCCGAGGGCTTTAAGCAATATATTGAACATATCGCTGATCGTCGATTGCAGGCAATTGGCTTACCCGTTCAATACGGAGTGACAAATCCATTCCCTTGGATGTCAGAAGCTGTGGACTTAAACAAGGAAAAGAATTTCTTTGAAACTCGGGTAATTGAATACCAAACTGGTGGTACCCTGGATTGGTAAAGGAGTCACTTGACTACCCTGGTTAATAGGTATAATATAAATTCTACTTTTGGTTTCTGGACATGAGGGGTATTATTAGGTTGTTAGACCAAGCACGAGGAGGTTGAGATGAAACTTTTGAAAGATATTTTCTATATGATTATCCATCCTATCAACACACTGGATGCGTTAATCAGTGGGAGCATATTTTGACAAAAAGACCGGCAATACCATTTTTGGTGTGCCGGTCTTAAATTTGTCTATTTTGTATCTTAACCCACTTCTTTGTTAGCTCTCTTCAAATATTTTTTCCAGGTCACTAGTTTCGTTGATATCAGTTGTCTTTACCAATCGGATAAAATAATGTTTTGCTAATTCATTTAGTTCAGCTTCTATCTCTGGTGCGATTGTATAAGGGGAAATCCAAATACTATTCTGCCATTTTTTGAAGCCCAAGGAAGCAAGCTTTGAGCGTAGAACGTTTCTTACTTGACGTTTTACCTCTGGAATATCAAAGATGACAATTTTCCAAATCCCATCCCTCTTTTTATCAATTGTGTGGATAAGTATGTTTCCATCATCAGAAATTGAGTAGCGATCGTTTTTTAATTCAATTAAGTTCTGTCCAGTCAGTCGGAATAGAGTATCATAAACTTTTTTCTTACTTGCATCAGCGGGACAAAGTTCATATAGCTGGTGCAACATTAACGACCCCTTTTTGCTTAAAAGTACTAGAATAAGTTGCGATAATTCTGAAAGTGGACGAGGCATTAGTAAATGTTTTCTTAAATAATTCTAAATTAACACATAGTCATCATACTAGTAATTTTTACATCCCGTCAAGAGTAAAAAGTATAAGGTTTGAGAAAAAAAATGTTATAATGAATAACAAATAGACAAGGCATCTAGCAAAAACATTTGCCATAAAATAATGTTTGAAACAAATATCCCAAATAATTCACCTCACATTTCTTTAGCACGCGCATCCCAATTAACTGGTTATCATCAAGATTATCTCGGACAGCTTTGTCGTTTGGGGAAACTTGAGGCTGTTAAAATTGGTCGTAACTGGTTTACATCCCCAGAGGCTTTGAATAGTATAGGTGGGGAAGTTTCTGATAATGTTCCAATTTCTGTAGACTCCGTTGTATCCCAACCAGTAATTGTAGAGAATGTGATGATTTCTGAAGTTGAAGGTTTACCAATCTCAATAAGAGCAGTTCCGACTAATCCTCGTAACACCAATTCAGTCCAAGGGATTTTAACAAATATGCGTATAGAAAGTTTGCAGAAGGAAGTAATGGAACTCCGCCAGCTTTTATTCCGATTAATGGAAGAGGTGAAATCTCATACTAGTATTTTACAGACAAAGGAAACTGTTAACAGAATTCAGGATTCTCTGAAACATTCCTATGTGTCTAACTTTGATTTTAATATTCCAGAACAACGACTTGAGGGTCTGGTAGAACCTCCTGTTATTTGGGAAAAACCAAAACGATCTAGTTATGTCTTAATAAATTGGGTGATGGCAATGACTGTTGTGGTGGTGATTAGTTTACTTGGTATAGGTCTAGCTACTAGTAACTTCTTTGGGCAGGCACAACCGGCATATTCGGTATATTATAGAACAGTGCCTAAGCATTTTGAGAATACCCCCGAGGTGGCTGGAGCAGCTACTTCCGAGAATAATAGTTTACCCACAGATGGTCATGGAGAATTTGCTCCTATTATGATACGATAATAGTACGATTTATTAATAGTAAATAAAGATAAAAGAAAGGAAACCTTAATGTTAGAAGAAAACAACAACATGATGCCTCGCAGTAGCGGTGCTAGCACGTTGCCGTGGGTAATTCTCGCGGTTGTGCTTCTTATCTTTGTGGTTGCAGGTGTTTTGTTCCGAGACCGCTTGTTCCCAAGCAACAAGACTGAAACTGCAAAAGAACAAGGAACAGCATCAGGGTATCAAGCCGTATTTATGAGTAACGGCCAAGTCTACTTTGGTAAGTTGTCGGGACTAACTGCTTCTTATGCCACCTTAGATGATATATATTATCTTCAAGTAACTACTCCACCAGCAGCTGATGGCTCTCAATTAAACCAACAACAAGCCGCAGCTCAGCAACAATTATCTCTTGTAAAGCTTGGTGAAGAACTTCATGGGCCAGTAGACGAGATGAAGATCAATCGTGATCAGATCTTGTTCTATGAGGATCTTAAAGAGTCTGGTCGGGTGATGCAGGCAATTCGTGAATATCAAAAGAATCCGCCAGCAGCTAATCAGCAGACAAACACTCCACAAACCCAAACCCCACAAACCCAAACTCCACAAAACCAAACCCCGCCAGCAAATACTCCAGCTACTGAAAACCAAAACACTAAAAAATAACTGACGATACAAATTTAAAACTCCCTCGAAAGAGGGAGTTTTAAAATAGGGATTATTTTGTCATATCCACTACCATTTTATCAAAAGCGGTTGGGGTCTGAATTGCCATCTCTGATAAGACTTTGCGGTTTACAGTAATGCCTTCTTTTTTGAGGATGGCCGCGAATTTGCTCCAGGTGGTACCATTATCCCGTAATGCAGCACCTAACCGAACTAGCCACAAAGCGCGCTGGTCACGTTTTTTGTTGCGACGATCTCGGTAAGCGTATGTTCCAGCTTTAAGTAAAGCTTCACGAGCTTGGCGCAAATTAGTAGAGCGACGATTATCAAAACCTTTAGCCTGTTTTAAAATATTTTTTCGGCGTTTAACATGTCCAACGCCTCGTTTAATTCTTGTCATAGAGATTGATTAGGGGTAATAAAGTTAATTATGTGACTACTGGTGAATCAACAAAGATTTCAAGCGATTACTTGCTGTGCTCATTTTAGTATCACGGCGCTTGTTTTTGGTAACCTTACTGCTTTCACGCGAGTTAAAATGTCCTTGACCAGCGGAACGTTGCATAATCTTTCCTGTGCCAGTTTTACGGAGGCGCTTAGTTGCTCCTTTGTGAGTTTTTGCTTTTGGCATATCTAAATTTAAATTATTTACTTGCGGGCGCAACTGTCATAGACAGGGTATTGCCCATTTTTTTTGGCTCTACTTCAACTCGATAGGGGACGGTTAAAGCGTTTCGGAATGCTTCAATCTGCTTTTCGGCAACTTCTACAAAGGCTTGTTCGCGACCACGCATACGCAATTCAATTTTTACCCAATCGCCGTCAGTGAGGAATCCATCAGCTTGACGAGCTTTTGTAGTAATATCATGAGTAGCGATTTTTACGCTTAAGCGGACAGTTTTGACTTCCACTTTTTTGACTTTTTTCCTTTGCTGTTGCTCAAGCTTCTTTTGCTGGTATTTATACTTATCGTAACTGATTAGTTTTACTACCGGAGGTTTGGCTTGAGGCGAAATTTCTACCAAATCAAGCCCGTGTTCTTCAGCTAATTTTAAAGCTTCAGAAAGAGTGATAATTCCTAACTGCTGGCCTTCATCATTGATGAGGCGTACTTCAGGGGCAGTAATTTGGTGATTCACACGACTTGTTTGCATTCTGGTCAATATTATAACTTTTCTAACGAAATTTGTCAAAAGTCCATAAGTGGCTTACTATATATACAGAAAGAGCTTAGGTTTAAGAAAACAAAACAAAAGAATCTAAATGAAAACTGAAGATATAGTTTCTGCAGTGGCAGAAGCTCCGGCTAAGGCTTTAGATAATGCGATTAAAAGTAGTCGTTCTGCTAGTAAGATTATTTTTAAAAAACGACCCTTTATGCAAAGGGCAAAAACTTATTGGTTGTCCTTAGGTCCAGGGTTAGTCACAGGTGCTTCTGATGATGATCCGGCAGGGATTGCCACTTATTCTCAAGCAGGAGCGAAGTTCGGATTTACATTCACCTGGCTAGCATTGTTTACGTTTCCACTCATGTCCATTGTTCAAGAGATGTGTGCGCGTATTGGAATGGCAACTGGTCGTGGATTAGCTAGAAATATCAGGCATGAATATTCACGTTCAATTCTTTATTTAGTAACTGGATTATTATTTTTTGCCAATTCCTTTAATCTTGGAGCCGATTTAGGCGCTATGTCAGAAGCAACTCAATTAATCCTACCAGGACTTCCTTTTGTGGTAGCTATTCTATTTTTTTCTGTGATTAGTCTAGGATTACAGATATTTGTAAGTTACTCACGCTATGCGCGTTATTTAAAGTATTTATCATTTGTTTTGCTGTTGTATGTTGCCACAGCATTTGTTATACCAGGGATTGATTGGGGTAAAGTCATCCATCATACATTAGTGCCTAGCTTGCAATTTAATAGTGACTCATTATTTTTAATTTGCGCAATTTTGGGTACAACAATTTCACCATACTTATTTTTTTGGCAAACTTCTCAAGAGGTGGAAGACAGGCATGCCTTGGCAAATAACCATCCGTTCAAAAATCATGCGAGGTTGCGTCACCATGAACTGCGTCGTACTGAAGTGAAGAAAATGCGGGTGGATGTATGGGCAGGTATTATTTTATCTAATGCCGTAATGTTTTTTATTATTGTGACCTGTGCTTCTACTCTATTCCCAGCTGGAATCGAGGTGAATACGGCAAAAGATGCAGCCGCTGCTTTACGACCTATTGCTGGACAGCAGGCATACGTACTTTTTGCTCTCGGAATAATAGGTACAGGTATGCTGGCAGTGCCTGTATTGGCTGGTAGCTCAGCTTATGCGTTGGCGGAAGCATTTAATTGGAAATCAGGGTTATACCGCAAGCTATCTAAGGCATATGGTTTTTATGGCGTTATCATCATCGCGATGATTTTGGGATTATTGATGAACTTCATCGGGCTTGATCCCATAAAGGCATTGATCTATTCTGCGGTGTTGAATGGTTTGATTGCGCCAGTTATTTTATTTTTTGTGGTCAGGATGAGCAGTAGCAAAGAATTGATGGGTAAGTGGTCAAATCGACCAATCGTCACTTGGATTGGTTGGATTGTGATTGCTTTGATGACCTTATCTGGCGTGGCCGCAATTCTCTCGCTGTTCTTATTTTAAGGAATCGCTTAGTTCTTGATGCAGTCGTTTTCTGAGTTTTTTGTTTTTTACACCGTAATAAATTCATTAAACTGTCGTATATATTGTTGAGGACCCTTTTTAACTACTGAGATTTTTAGTTACTGGATTTTTTATTGTATAATTGCAGGGTGAAAACTATTATAGAAAAGTTATATAAAGATTATTCTGCAGTTTTGTATAAGTTCGCAATTGGATTAACAGGGGATGTTGATTATGCCAGCGATATAGTACAAACAATTTTCATGCGCCTGGGTAATAAGGATGACGCGCAATTACAAGAGATCACAAAGGCATATTTATTTACAGCTGTACGTAATGGGGCAAAAGATTTGTGGAAAAGCAAAAAAACTATCCCTTTTTCCAAAATAAATGTGGCTGGGGATGAAACTTCCCCGCTAATGGATATTCCCGATAGTGCATTAACCCCAGATCAACAAATGGAAACTTCGTCAGATCTTGATATCGTATTATCAGCACTGCAACAATTAACTGACGAACAACGACAAGTTTTAACACTTAAATATTTCAGTGGTTTTAAAACCAATGAAATTGCAGTTCATATGACGAAAAATGATAACACTATCAGGCAGATTGAATACCGAGCTCTGCAATCTATCCGCCGTTTAATCAGAAAGGAGAATGACCATGGATTCTATTGATGAAAATACAATCACCGAAATAATGACTGCCCTAGATAATGGTTTATCAGTAGATCAGGTGTACTTAAAATTCCCCAATCATATTGATACTATAAAGAAAATAGTATCTACTAAAGATTTTCTTAAGAAAGTAGAACGCAAAATTAAAATCCCTGTAATGAATTTTGATGCCAATCGTATATTATCTACAGATAGGGAAGGTCGACCCAACAATTTGATTATTAATTTCTTATTAACAATGAATTACAAATTTATATTACCAGTTATTATCGGGCTGGTATTGGTCGCAGGAGGTTCAATATTGTATTTCAAACACAATAATAACAACCGTACTAATTCTGACCTTTCTTTGTTATCTCCCAATACAAACACAAGCCAAATTGACAATAATAGTGTTGATGGAGATATCAATAATATAGAAAATGGTCTTCTGGAAAGCTCAAATGCAGAGCAACAATCTAACGCAGATGATGGATTAAATCCAGACATGTTTGCGCAATCCGAATTATCAAATTTTGAATCAGACAACTATGACTTTTAAAACATTTATTACTAAATTTAGTATCACCGCCACAATGGTAGGTGTGTTAATTGGCACAGCGCCTTCCGTTTTTGCCCAGTCAACGCCTGGGGATATATCTGGTAAACGATTAGAATTTTGCCAACGCATTGATTCTATTGGTGCAAATATTGAAAACAGAATTCAAAATAGAACCGCTGTTCTTGGTGATCGCTACTCAACGATTAAGTCTAATATTATCAAGCGCGGTGCAGAACGTTTGGATAACTTAGAGCAAAATCGAGATCAGCACGATCAAAAACGCACCGAGCGTTATAATCAGTTATCAACACGCGCCAATACCGACGCAGAAAAAACTGCTGTTCAAAATTTTCAAGCTAGCATAGAATCTGCTGTGACTACTCGTAGAACAGTGGTAGACAATGCAATTTCAGTATTTAGGTCCGGCGTTCAAGATCTTAACTCTGCAAAAGTTGCAGAAGCAAACTCAGCTGTTACAAACTTTCAATCTAGCGTAGATAGCGCAATTGCAAGAGCTAAAGCTAGTTGTACGGCAGGCACAGATTCAGCAACTATTAGAACTCAATTATCAAATGATATTAAATCTGCTAAAGATACTTTGAGGCAATCGCGTGAATCTATCCGTAAATCAACAGCTAATCAATTAGAATCGTTAAGAACTACCAGGCGTTCATCTATAGAAACAGCACATACTGCTTTCCGAACAACTTTGTCGTCAGAAGTAGCGAAGTTGAAGCAAGTGTTTCATGATCAAGATAGTAAATAATCACCTGCACTACACTAGTGATTATTGCTAATAATTTTGTATGATAAAAAACTCTCAGACAACCTGAGAGTTTTTTATTGAGCAACACCAGCTTCGCCTTGAAAAATCTCTGGTGGTCCTGCGTAGAGATGGGAAATATTTTCATCAACCCATTTTTTAGCAATTTCATTGGATGCTTGACCCGATGCTTCGCCATCAAACATATTTACAACAATTACATTGTCAGTGCTATCTTGGAACACGTAATAATCAATGAACCCTGGGGTTCGGGAGATAATAGCCACAAACCCTTCATTGATTTTTTGCATGACCTGTTCCGGATCAGCGCTTTTATATTTACGAATCACTATATACATATGTATATTATAACCTGTTTGGTTTGTTGATAATTTTTTAGCCTGTGCATAACTCAATTCCATCATTCCGCTAATTATGGTATAAAAAGGGCAAGAACAGTAATCTATAAAAACATGGATTCTAACGGAAACTTCCAAAATTGGGGAGATGCAATCTCAGCTTCTCTTCAAAACGTTTGGACTCAGTTCCTAAATGGTTTGCCAGCATTCCTGGCGGCGGTAGTCGTTTTGATCATCGGTATACTCATTGCTTCGTTTTTGGGTAAATTGGTGAAAAAAGTCCTTGATATGGGTAAGGTTGACGATTTAGTTGACCGTACTGGCGTAAATCGCCAACTAGGTACCTCAATCAGTGTGACAGCTGTGATTGCCTGGATAGTAAAGTGGTTCTTCATCATTGCTACTTTGTTAGCGGTGGTGAACATCTTGAATATAGAACAAGTAACTGCGTTTTTGAACCAGGTTTTGTTGTATATTCCAAATGTTGTTGTGGCGATAATTATTCTGGCGCTTGGTTTAGTGGCTGGAAATTTCGTTCAGAGCATTGTAGAGAGTACAGCTACTGCGTCTGGTATGTCCAAAGTGGCAACTGATGCTTTAGCGGCTATCTCCAAATGGGCGATTGTCATTTTCTCCCTGCTCGCAGCATTAGTACAACTCGGAATTGCCTCAGGCTTAATCCAAATTCTTTTCACAGGGTTTGTAGCTATGGTTGCTTTGGCTGGAGGTCTCGCCTTTGGTCTAGGTGGTCGTGATAAAGCCTCTCGTTGGTTAGATAAAATTGACCGATCTCATTAAATAGTCAAACTGTTATTTAGTTAACAAAGCCCCGCTTGCAAGAGCGGGGTTTTGTAATAGAAGATTTCCCAAAGAATATTTTTAATAGATTTATTTTGTGATGAATTGTTGAATGACCAAGGCTTCATTGTGTTCTTCATCACGTGCTCCGTAAAGTAGAGTAACGGTCTGTTTTTTGGCTAACGATTTGAGTTGGTTTACGGCATATCGATTGTTGCGCAATTCTTGTTTGTAACGTTTTTGGAATTCTGGCCATTTTTTGGGATCGTGGTTAAACCACTTGCGCAGTTCTGTACTAGGGGCAATTTCTTTGAGCCAGAGTTTGAGTTTCGCCCGTTCTTTAGAAATTCCTCGTGGCCAAAGCCTGTCCACTAACACACGTTGGCCGTCTGAGGCTTTTGTTGGTTCGTATATTCTTTTAAGTAAGACTTTCATAGTAAATTAAGTATACTATGTTTGAGTTAGTGATGCTATATTCCCACATCAATATAAAAAGAAACTCCTTTGATATTATCTCATGAGTTTCAGTTTCGATGAGGAAAGCTTCCTAGCTATGTAGCCAGTCAGAACATTCCTCTGAGGTTTTGCCACGGTAAACCACCATTTGAATTGAGTGGTCTACAACAACGGCTTCGCCTTCCGTTGTGTCTTCGATTGTGCATTCGTTTTGATTCCAATGAGGTATGAGCTCCTTGGGCAAAACGAAGCCATAGGTGTCAGCTTCTACTACATTGTTTTTCCTCATATCTTATCCTCCTATTTGGTTTTAGTTTTTATACTCTAACATATTTTTAGAAATATGTCAATAGACCAACAAAAAATACCTTATATATAAAGGCATTTTTACTGGTGGAGATGGCGGGAGTTAAACCCGCGTCCAAAACTAACTTTTCGAAACCTTATTCACAAGATTAGTTCGTTAAAATACCGCTAGTCTCACAACGAACAACTAAACTAACGGGCGATATACATTTTTCAGACGCACAAAGTATATCAGTCTGTACGACTATAGCTTCTGATGAACCTGCGAACCTGTGTGCGAAGCAAAACACAGTGCAGGGCGTTCACTTAAATATTAAGCGAAAGCAGGTGCAAGCTGGGCATTTTGAAATGCAGCTTTTACCTTAGAAAATGCGTTAGCATATATTTTTGCCAGGTAGATTAGCGAGCTTCCAGGCGTAGCTCGTCTTGCATAGATAACGATGGTAAAGTTCTGTCAAAATCCGGCATCCCCACG
>CAYZEK010000021.1:0-9272 GCA_964477805.1 uncultured Candidatus Saccharibacteria bacterium
AAAATTGACAAAAAACAAGAGCCAAGACAAGAGTCTTGACTCATAAAAACAGGTCTCAGCTATCCATCGAAGATTGCCGTCACTCCTTAGCGAGCGACCATACGAGCAACAAACCAATAAGCACGCTGGCCATAATTAACCAAAACACCAAACCCACAACGAACTCATTAAAAATCAAGGTAATGGCACCAATCAAAATTAGCATCACCTGAACCGCTCGCTTGTTCATTTTCATTCCCTCCTTCGTAATAGATTTTAAAGTGTATATAATATAGATATGCTGAAGGACAAAGTCAAGGATATCCCCCACAAACCAGGGGTTTACAAATATATAGATAAGCAAGGCGCGGTTTTGTATGTGGGCAAAGCCAAGGATTTGCGCAATCGGGTTGCTCAATATTTCGGCACTAGTGACTCACGTCACCAACTCCCTCGTCTGCTATCGGAAGCAGTGGATATTGAGTATACAGTAGTTAATTCTGAACTAGAAAGTTTGTTTTTGGAAAGTACTCTGATAAAAGAATATATGCCTCCGTACAATATCAAACTCAGAGATGATAAGAACTATGCATTCATCAAAATCGATTATGCATCTTCAGAGATACCACAAATTACTTATGTCCGGAAGATTACTGATAATACACAATCAAAGCTACCTCCGGCAAAATATTTTGGACCATATTCATCTACTGCGAAAATCCGCAAAACCTTAGACCTTGTTAGGCGCATTTTCCCATATTGCGCCAATAAAGAAATTGGGAAACGCCCGTGCTTCTATTATTATTTGCATCGCTGTCCCGGAGTCTGTATTGGAGTAATCACGTTACAAGAATACCAAACGCAATTAGACAAAATTTCCTTATTCTTAGCTGGTCACACCACTAAAATTAAGCGAGTATTGCAAGCAGAAATGAAGAGCTCTGCTAAAAAGAAACGTTTTGAAACTGCAGCGCGTTTACGCGATCAACTTAAAGCCATAGAAGTTATTGAGGAACGCCAAACCATATTGTTTGCTACAAAGGTTGACTGGGACTTTATCTCATTTTTTAATGATAAAACCTCAACTTGTCTGAATGTATTTAAAGTCCGAGAAGGTAAATTGTTAGATAAGGAAAACTTTATCTATGATAACCCATCGGGTATTTCTGAAGAAAATCAGAGTACCGAGATCCTACAAACTTTTACAGAAATGTATTACGCTACCGCGACTGATCTACCAAAAGAAATCTACACGCAATCGAAATTAACAAATCCCGATCTCGTTAAAACCTTGTTAAAATCCCGGATTAAAATTCAAAAAGCCAAACATTCCATCAAGCTAAATTCACCGACACGAGGCCAAAAACTTAAACTAATTAATCTTGGGATAATTAATGCAAAAGAGCATTTGCTCAAATGGCAACGAAGCCAAGCCTCTAGCCTAGACGCAGGCAAAGAAACCTTAAAAAATCTTAAAGAAATTCTGAATTTGCCAGTCATCCCACGGCGCATTGAAGGCTATGACATCAGCAACACACAAGGGACAAACCCAGTTGGCAGTATGGTAGTTGTTAAAGATGGTAGAGCTAATAAATCTGAATACAAGAAATTCAAAATCAC
Source organism: uncultured Candidatus Saccharibacteria bacterium (assembly GCA_964477805.1). GTDB lineage: Bacteria > Patescibacteriota > Doudnabacteria > UBA920 > UBA920 > UBA920. The sequence goes on from CAYZEK010000021.1 coordinate 1,600, forward strand.
CAGTAAACAAACTCCGGATGATTTTACGATGATGCAAGAGATGCTAACCCGCAGACTCGCGCGTATCAATCCCAAAAATAAAGCAGATAAGTGGCCAGCGCCTGACCTAATAGTTATAGATGGTGGAAAAGGACAACTAAGTGTGGTTGTAAAAATACTAAAACAAAATAAATTGTTTAGCGGCAGGAGTGCTATTCCGGTGGTTGGGTTAGCCAAAAGAATTGAAGAAATATTTGTACCGAACAATCCAAAGCCAATCATTTTGTCGCATGATGATCCAGCCTTACAGCTACTACAACGCTTACGAGACGAAGCACACAGATTCGGGATTACATTTCATCGGAACTTACGAAGTAAACAAGCAACTAAGTCGGCACTCGATACAATTCCAGGGATAGGCCCGAAAACAAAAAAACTTCTCAAGGAAAAATTTGGCACTGTCAATAACATCAAACGAACGCCTATAGAAGAACTGGCTGATCTAGTAGGGTTAGCAAAGGCCAAAATAATTCAAGATAACCTTGACTAAGTTTGATGTGCTTTGAGCTAGGCTTGACATCAACGCCTTAAATTACTACAATAAATGGGCTTTTTTAATTTTACAAAAATGAAACATATAACATACATTCTTACAATTATTGATATGGTGGTTATGGTGGCGCTAATTATTTCTGTTGTATTGCAAAATAAATCTGCCGGACTAGGAAATGTTTTTGGTGGTGGCGGAGTTGTTACAACGCGTCGAGGTTCAGAAAAGTGGTTATTTTACACCACAATAGTACTGGGAATTTTATTTGTTGGCCTGAGTTTAGCAGTGATAATACTTTCCAAATAGTTTTCATAAACACAAACAGTGGGTTCAATTTTCAATAATCTAGCAACGCTGGGTGGACAGTTTTTTAACGGCCTAAAGTTTATTCCCCAGATTCGCCTTTCCGTACTACGGAAGGTTTTTTCATTAATGGGTCGTCGTGAGAAAATTGTGCTCCTGACCATGAGTAGCATTGCTTTAGTCAGTGGGTTGTTTGTAATGGGGCGATTGTATGCAACTTACACCGTGGTTGTCCCGGCTGAAGGAGGAAGCTATCGGGAAGGAATTATTGGGCAACCTCGTTTTATTAATCCATTACTGGCAACATCCGATACTGATCAATCAATTATCAAGTTAGTTTTTTCAGGCTTATATAAATTCGATAGTGCTGGCAATGTTGTGCCTGACTTAGCAGAAAGTTTTCCGACTATTTCAGATGATGGATTAGAATACACGGTGAAACTTAAACCAAATGAGCAATGGCATAATGGCAAGCCGTTAACTGCTGACGATATCGTTTTTACAATTCAGACCTTACAGAATGCCGAATTCAACAGCCCACACCGTAGTGAATGGCAATCTACAACCATAGAAAAGATAGATGATTTAACAGTTAAGTTTATTTTAACCGCGCAATCAGCCCCATTCTTAAACAACCTCACTCTACCAATTATTAGCAAAACTGTGTGGGAAAACATTAGCCCAGCAAACTTTGCGATGGCGCAAAATAATATTGAGGCAGTTGGCAGTGGTCCGTACATAATCAAAGAAGTTCGCAAGCTCGAACAAGGCTCAATTCAAACCATTATTTTAGAGTCTTTCGCCAACTATCATGGCCGACGAGCATATATAGATACCATAAAATTAAATTTCTACGAAGATGTTGAAGGTGTGCTTACAGCAATTCACGGCAAGCAACTTGATGGATTCGGATTCAGCCCGTTTGAAGAAAATGTACGACTAGATGAATCTAATAATGAGTTCAAAATTACCCAATTGGAATTACCTCAATATCAAGCTGTATTTTTTAATACTAGCCGTAAGTTGTTTGGCGATGTACGAGTGCGAAAGGCACTTCAGCTTGGCACAGACACCCAAGCGATTATTAATAATATTTATAATGGACAAGGGTCGCCCATTAACGGACCAATCCTCAGCCAACATGTAACTGGAATCCCAGCACCAGTTAACTTAACGAATATAGATGAAGCAAAAGCATTACTTGAATCTGCGGGCTGGAAAATCCACGATGGTGAAAACATTCGCAAAAAAAATGGACAAGAACTAGCTTTTACCTTATCTACAAATAATTTTCCGCTGAACGCTAAAGCAGCGGAACTAGTCGCTGGCCAATGGTCGCAACTAGGGATAAAAGTATCATTAAATATTCTACCGACAAAAGAACTGACAGAAAATTCTATCCGCCCACGCAACTACGATGCTTTACTGTTTGCACAAAAACTTGGGGCAGACCCAGACCCATTTTTGTTCTGGCATTCCAGCCAAATTCGCAACCCTGGACTAAATCTATCTATGTACGCCAACAACACAGCAGACAAAGTTATGAGCGAAGCAAGAGCGGCTACTAACAAATCCCTCAGAGATGAAAAATATCGCCAATTCCAAGATATTATTCAAGCAGATGCACCAGCAATTTTCTTAGTACAAAATGTGTTCTCTTATGCTCAATCTGTTAAAATCAAGGGTATGAATTTGACTGCTCTTTCTGATTCAACTACCCGGTTCTATGATTTACCAAATTGGTATTTAGATACCAAGCGGGTTTTAAAACGTAATTAACACGCTTAAATAAGCGTTAAATATCATATTGAATTTGACAAAACATTGGTAGTCGTGATATAATAGACATACAGTTTTCAAATGGAAGTTTGTGTAATCTAAGTTGTTACTAACATTAATTTCCATTTGGTAATTGCAAAAGCTAATATTTAGCCAAGCAAAGTGATTCAAAAGGCGGCCCCGGAAGCCACTTTTATCACTATCAAGACAAAAATTAATAACAAAGAATTTTTGGTATTCCGTTTTTTAATTTCCATTAATAATTGCGGTTTCCGGAAGTGTCGGCTCCACACACAACAGTCAGAGTCCCTAAATCATACCTGAATTCTTGAAAGTAATCTTATGATTAAAAAATCTGCACCGCGCAGAGTAGCTGTTGCAAATAGCAATCCAGCCTCGCGGCCAATGAACCGAGCGAGCATCACAAATGCTAAAGCTGTTCCTAAAACTATTACCAGCACAACTGGTAATTCAAAAGCCACTCTATCTCGCAACGTGTTACGCGTTATCCCACTTGGAGGACTAGAAGAAGTTGGTGCAAATATGATGGCTTACGAATTCAATGATGACATCATCATTGTTGATTGTGGTTTCGCATTCCCAGATGAAACCACCCCTGGCATTGATTACATCATCCCAGAAACTAAATACTTAGAGGATCGCAAAAGCAAAATCAGAGCGATGTTTGTGACTCATGGTCATATGGACCATATTGGAGCAATCCCCTATCTACTTGCTAAATTAGGAGATCCACCAATTTATACCATGACATTGTCTGCTGGTATGATTAAAAAACGATTGGAAGAATTCAATTTACAAGGTCGTGTGAAATTAAACACGCTTACAGTTGATGATGTAGTTCCTGTTGGTAACTTTCAGGTAAAGTTTTTTGCTGTAAACCATAATATCCCAGACTCTGTTGGTTTATCTATCAACACGCCTATTGGACAAATAATCCATACTGGCGACTGGAAGTTTGACCACACTCCTATTAATGAACGCGTGACCGAATTTCATAAAATCGCGATGTTTGGTGGCAATGGTGTATTAGCTCTCATGAGTGATTCTACTAACGCAACTAAACCTGGTTACTGTCTTTCAGAACGGGAAATCGGTCTTAGCATTGAACGAATTTTTGCCGATGCTAAAGGGCGAATTATTTTCGCCAGCTTTTCTTCGTTGATCTCGCGTATGCAACAAGTATTGGACTTTGCAGCTAAAACAAACCGCAAAGTTATTGTTACTGGTCGGTCCATGGTTAACACCTTAGAAACAGCGCTTTCCTTAGGGTATCTAAAAATTCAGCCAAAAATTATTATCAAATCTGAACAGGCGGCAAAATATCCTGATAATCAAATATTAGTTTTAACTACTGGCGCCCAAGGTGAAGAAGCATCTCAACTGGCTCGTATGTCCCGCGGAGAGCATCGATCTATTAAAATTAAAACTGGCGATACTGTAGTTATTTCATCATCTCCTATTCCAGGAAATGAACGGTCTATAGTCGCAGTCTTAGATAATTTAACTCGCCAAGGAGCAACTGTTATCTACAATAAAGTATTAGACATTCACACATCTGGCCATGCTCAACAAGAAGAGTTAAAGCTGATGATGCAACTAACCAAACCAAAGTACTTTGTACCGATTCATGGAGAGCACCATATGCTAGCAGCGCACTCCAAGCTAGCACAAAGCATTGGCATTCCAGCACAAAATTGTTTTGTTCTGGGGAATGGCTCTGTTCTAGAATTTAACGCTAATGGTGCAGCGCGTGAAAATGACAAAGTTGAATCTGGCTACGTGTTTGTAGACGGACTCGGTGTTGGAGATGTCGGGGAAGTTGTTATTCGCGATCGCCAATTAATGGCACAAGACGGTATGTTCGTAATTATTTCTACCGTTGACCGCCGTACAAGCAAACTTGTTAATCCTCCAGAAATATTGTCACGCGGTTTCGTCTATATGAAAAATAATGATGATCTCCTCCGTGAGGTAAAACACGAAATCCGAAAAATGGTTGAAGGTTCCAGCGGGAAAGAACAAGAGGCCAATTACGCAGAATTGCGTCAGCAAATCCGCGATAATATTGGTGAATACTTATTCCAAAAAACCCAGCGACGACCAATGATCTTACCAGTCATTATTGAAGTTTAAAAAAAGAGCGGCCCGACACTAGATGTGTAGGCCGCTTTTTGTTTTAGCACGCTGGAGCTCAGCGATCAAAACCATGTCTCCTCGGGAAGCCGTAAGAAGTGAGGGGATGTTGATCCTCTGTATTCACTTCTGATAAACCCTTGTGGTAAGGGCAGACATCAAAATACTTCGATCTCGGCAACGCATGGATTGGGATGTTCCCTGCCTTATCTAAGATCAAATTAGCTTTGCCACATGCAGGACATCTGACAATGCCTTGAATGTGTTCTTGCTCTTTCCGTTCAACTATTTCCATAAAACCCCCTTTTTTGCATTTAGTAACAACACATTAGCATACTTAACTGCTAATCGTAAAGTATGGTAAAATACCTGTATATGAAGCAAGAAACAATCCTTTCTGGAGTACAAGCAACTGGGCGAATGCATATTGGCAATTACTTAGGCGCTTTAAAACAATTCATCAATATTCAAAACGAAGGAAAACTAAAATGTTATTTTTTCGTGGCTGATTTACATGCCTTAACTGTTCCCAAAGATCCAAAACAGTTACGCCAAGATACCCTAGAAGTAATAGCCGAATATATTGCGGCAGGACTTGATCCAAACAAATCTGTAATATTTATTCAAAGTCATGTCCTAGAACATGCCGAGCTAGCATGGATTTTTAACTGCCTAACTTCTGTCGGGGAATTAGAACGCATGACGCAATATAAAGATAAAGGGCGTGGGCAAAAAGATTTTGCTAATACTGGATTGCTTACCTACCCAGTGCTCATGGCTGCTGATATTTTGATGTACAAACCCAATTTAGTGCCTGTCGGAGAAGATCAAACTCAGCATATTGAGCTGACCCGCGATATCGCTCGTAAATTCAACAAAAAATTTGGCAAAATCTTTCCGGAACCCAAGCCATTTATGCATAAACCACTACGCATAATGAGCCTTAAGAACCCTAATAAGAAAATGAGTAAAACTGGGGATGAGCCAATATATCTGGACGATTCCCCAAAAGACATTGAAGCTAAACTAAAAAAGGCAGTGACTGCCAGCGGGAGCGAAGGATCTAGTGGTGTAGATAATCTTTTATTTTTGATGGATCAATTTGGTTCTACCATCCGTGCTTCGGAATTTCGTGTTGCTATAAAAGATGGGACTATTCGCTACAGTGATTTAAAACTTGAGTTAGCTCATGCTATTGCGGAATATTTCGCAAATTTCCGTAAAAAGAAAAAGGAGTTACTTGCAGACCAACAGTTGTTAGCACAAATTCTGACAGATGGTGCAACCAAAGCTCGTGAAATTGCACAAGGCACAATGTTTGAAGTTAAACAAAAAATTGGCTTACTTTAAATCAACAAAATAAAATTGATAAATTTGAATGTTAAATATAAAATCTTACAAGCTAAGATTTTTTATTTTGCCAAATATTCAAAAGTGTTTGAATAATTTTTTTTGTTTCTTCTGAGTTTTTGACTGGAACATAGTCTATTCCAGTTTTTAAGACAGCGTGATCATTTCCACCTGGAAAGATAGAATCACCAACAAATAACATATCTTTTATTTTGATTTTTAAATATTTTTCCATTTGGTGGACTCCATACGCTTTATCAATCCCCTTCATTGTCACATCTATTGTGGTAATTCCACCAATCCGCACTTCTAAGTTAGGTAAATATTTTCCAGCTAATTTGGCAATTTTTTTTCTGGTTGCGTCATGCTTACGGCGCCATTCTTCTTTCATGCGTAAACCCCTGGCGCCTAGTTTGGTTACAATATCCTGTCCCAAAGGAGAAAAACTCATTTGTGATTTACGATCTTCTAAAATTTCTCCATACACCTTCTGAGGATGTTTGTACCCAATTTCTTTATACACTCGCTCAAAAACATTTCGGATTTCTTTCTTCTCTGCTGAAGATAAATTATGGGAGTAAACATTTTTCCAGCCAGACGTATAACGATAAAAAGCATTGCCTGATGTTGGGAAAAGAAATAGATTTTTCAGCAGAGTCTTGGGAAATTTTAACTGACTAACAAATTGCCATTTGAACACTTCATACTTCCCACCACCAATAACAGCCATTTTCTTTTTTGCGAGAAGTTGCTCAACTAAATGAGCCATTTCTGGATCCATTGGAGTTTTTGATTTTGCCAGAGTATCGTCTAAATCAAAAACAATTAACTTTTTAAAGTTTAATTTGCTTAAGTTGGTTACTTTCATAATTTATTGAAAATTCATCTCTACTAATTATAGCAAAAAAGAGCCGAACTTTGGTTCGGCTCTTTAGCAAGGCTGTTAGAAAAGTTAGCTTCCGTGGCAAATACGGTGCAAGGACTGAGTGGAGTGATGTCCGCAATACCCACTGGCGGATCTGACGAATATTCGATTATCGTCCGAAAGTTCGGAGTTCTCAAATCGAGGATTCTGGATCAGTTTTTTGTGGGCTTTGCAGGCAGGAGATTCCGGGTCAAATTCTCCTAAAATTTTTTTAAGGACACGCAGGTCATTCCCCGAAATCTCATCAGTGGACTTGCTTGCATGGGAAAGCTTTCGCTTTGGTCGCTCATCTCTTCTAAAAAAACCTCTTGTTGGTTTCATAAATAATTCGGTTCCTCTTTTTAGATTTTTACTGCCCATAACTCGGAACTGCTGAGTTATAAAAACTATTATAAATGAACGGTGGCAGGATTGTCAATAAAAAGGAACGATTCGGTTTATTGAATCGTTCTGTAACTTACCCCGTGGGATTTATGAGAATAAAACCCCAATCCATGACCTTTTTTTGTGTAGTTCTTTTTTGTTGGCTTGTTGAGAAGTATGAATAATTTCTTCTAACTTCTTCCAATGAGAATTTTCCCTCAAAGGCACGTTCTCACTTTTGTTTTTTGGCGATTTTAATCTCCAAAATTT
>CAYZEK010000022.1:0-8918 GCA_964477805.1 uncultured Candidatus Saccharibacteria bacterium
ACTTTTTTTAAACCCGCCTGTGCCTGCTTCATACCTTTTACTTCACCCAAATCTTTAAAACTACCTGGGTGAAACATGACAAAATCTGCTCCGAGCTGAGTACCTCGCTCTAATTCTTGACGTACCACCTGAATTGAACCGTTGTAAATTCTGGGGTTACTTGAACCAAAATTAATAAAATATGGGCAATGTATTACAAAAGTTTTAAAGTTGTGAGCTTGCATTGCAAGTTTAAACTGGTGGGCAACTTCTGAAGTGATTGGTTTCACCGGCCCACCGTGTGGCGAACGAGTAAAGATCTGAAAAGTCTCGCACTTCAAAGTGGCTGCGTTTTTTGGGGCATTCGGTAATCCACCCGCCATGCTCACATGGCAACCAACTAATGGTTGCATGTTTAAAACTTTCTTTGCTGGCATAAATTAAAATTTTGAAATTAGCTTCTCAAAGTGAGTCTGGTTGTTGTATGGCCCAATGATTGCCAGTGATGTTTTTGATGATTGGAACAACTCCTCCGCTACTCTTTGTACCTGCTTAGCTGTTACTGAATCAATTTCCTTGAACACTTCTAGTGGGGCTTTGATATTTTTTTTGAACGCAGTCTGTTCTAAATACCAATCCAAACGTGCTTGATTGTCTTCTAGATAAAGTGTGGTGCGTCCCTTTAAGTAAGCTTTCGCTTTACTTAATTCTCGTTCTGTCACAAGGACAGATTTGATGTTTTTCAACACTTCCATCGTAACCTTAATAGCTTCATCAATGTTACTCACTCGAACCCCAGCACTAATATCAAACACTCCAGTGTCTTGATACTGAGTATTTCCAGCTCGCACGTAATATGCCAAACCTCGGCGCTCACGGATTTCACTAAACAAACGAGAACTCATTCCTCCTCCCAAAATCACAGCCAAAACACTTGCAGTGGCATTTTTCTTATTATTCACATTAAAACCTTTAAAACCCAAATTAAAGTGCGCCTGCTCAGTCTTTTTATGTTGGATTTTAACCCGAAACGATTTTTGATTATCTTTTGCTTTCGGCCAAGCCTGCCATCTTTTTGCTGGTAATTTATTCCAATACTTAGCAACTAGCTTGTTTAGCACAACACGATCGTATTTCCCAGAAATTCCTAAAAGCATATTCCCTGGCTGATAGTGCCTAGTCATATAACTTTGAAACATTTTTGTGTTAAACTTTTTTACTACTTCGGGAGTCCCCGCTATGTCGCGACCAAGCGGATCACCCTGCCACATAATCTCTTCTAAAATATTTCCCACATTTATGCGTGGTGTATCGCGATACATATTAATCTCTTCCACGATTACACCTTTCTCTCGTTCCAGCTCAACTTTATCTAGCAATGGATTTTGGATCATGTCAGTCAACACTTCAAAAATAGTAGCCAAATAAGAATGGTGAGCTTTGATAAAATATTGAGTGTGCTCTTTCCCCGTATTCGCATTCATCTCTCCGCCAATTCCATCAACTAACTCAGTAATGGCCATGGTGTTCGGGTATTTTTGTGTCCCCTTGAACAAGAAATGTTCTAGAAAATGAGAAATGCCATTCTCTTTAGCAGTTTCTGACCTTGAACCGGTTTTCACAAAAAAATCTACAACCACACTTTCAGCGTCGTTGCTTGGTACTTCAATAATTGTTAAACCATTTTTTAAAATTCGTTTATAGTATTTCATTTATAAATATTGATTCTCTACTTTTCGTAATTAATTTATTCTATGAGAAATGTAATTCACTAACTCTTCAATCTTCACACGTACCTGCTCCATTGTGTCGCGGTGACGGATTGTGACAGTATTGTCTTCTAAGGAGTCAAAATCCACGGTAACGCAATACGGGGTACCGATTTCATCTTGACTATAATATCGTTTACCAACGTTCCCGCGATCGTCCCAAGCAGTCATAAAATGTTTACTTAGTTCATTGAAAATCTCGCGCGCCTTTGCCACCAACTCTGGCTTGTTCTTTAACAGCGGGAAAACAGCAACCTTGTATGGTGCCAATTTTGCAGGAAGAGAAAGCCAAACACGTTTATCATCCCCTTCCCCTGACTCTTTATAGTGACTGAGCATTATTGCCAAGAAAGTTCGATCAACGCCAAATGATGGCTCAATCACATGTGGGACATATTTTTCGTTAGTTTGTGGATCTACGAATTCCAGGCTTTCATTACTTGCCTGCATGTGATTTTGCAAATCAAAATCTCCCCTATAGGCAAGCCCATAGAGTTCTTTTTTCCCGAATGGATAGTCATATTCAAAATCTACAGTACGCTTACTATAATGCGCGCGGTCTGCTTCTTCAACTTCTAGCTGATGGATATGCGCCATGTCCAATGCAAGATCATCACGCATCCATTTAATCATCTCCTCTTTCCAGTCCTCAAAATACTTGTTCCAATCTTCATCTGCCTTTGGAACTGGAATGAAATATTCAATTTCCATTTGTTCAAATTCACGAGTACGGAATACAAAGTTACCAGGAGTAATTTCATTGCGAAAAGATTTACCAATTTGCGCAATCCCGAAAGGAATTTGTTTACGTGAAGTTGTCTGTACATTTTTAAACTGCACAAACATTGCCTGTGCTGTTTCAGGGCGAAAATACGCGATGTTCGCTTGATCTTCTGCTGGGCCCAAAAAAGTCTTTAACATCAAGTTAAACATTTTTGGCTTAGAAAAGCCGTCTGCCTTACCACAGTTCTGACATTTAGCTGATAAATCAATTTGATCGGCACGGAAACGCGCGTGACACGATTGGCATTCAACTAATGGGTCAGTGAAAGTTGCGAGGTGTCCACTTGCTTCCCAAACTTTTGGGCTCATTATCAAAGCTGCATCTATACCAACCATATCGGGACGCTGTTGAACAAACCGCTTCCACCAAAGCTGTTTAATATTATTTTTTAATTCCGTCCCTAAAGGACCATAATCCCATGAATTTGCTAGCCCACCGTAAATCTCTGATCCAGGGTAAATAAATCCCCGGCGCTTGGTCAAACTAACTATTTTTTCCATTCTATCTGACTCAGAATTTGTATTAGACATATACGAATTATAGCAATTCCTGCCTAATTGAGCCAATTACTAAATGTTTCTGAACGTGCTTCTGTATTTAATCCTTCAATTTTCTTAGAAACTCTATCAAAAACCTGCGCTCCCTGATTACGCTCAAACACGATCTGTTCGGGTGTAGCAGAAATTAAATGGACTTGATTTTTTTGAAACATTGTTGGATCAGTTAAATCATACCTAACCAAGTCAACAACTTTGTCTTTTGCATTGGCATCAATTTCAATAATCGCGCCTGGTATTGCCGAAACAATAGTTTTGTCGTCTTGCCATACCAAACTGAGCACCGAACGAAGCAAATTTTTATCTGGGCTGTTTTCAAAACGAAGGTTTTGAAAAACACTTTCGGTTTGTTTAGTGCCAAAATTGTAGGTGCGGATTTCTGATCCAGAAGTACAAGGTTGGCTCGTTGTAATTGGATTACTAATTCCGGTATCTGGTTTTTCACAAAAAGTATATGCCCATACATTATTATCCGGACTTAATACACCACGGATAAAATAAGGCATTGCTGTTGATGATGCCGGAGTCACCTTGGTCATATCACCAGTTGCAACCATCACTTGATAAATATCTCCGGAAACTACTCCATCGTCCTCACTTAGCGCGCTCACTATTAATTCCTGATCATCATTTCGCCAACCCAAAACCGCAAATCCTTGATGCTTTGTCATTTCAGTTTTTTCCACCAACACCTTCTTCTGTTGGGTTTCTAGATTATATAACCATAACTCACTCGTGCGAGACGTGTCGTCAGTTCCTTCATATGTTAACCCGTATGCCAACCATTTGTGATCGCCAGAAATTGCGACATCTCTTGGTACTCCTTGATTATCTATATTTATTAAAGGTTCAAGCTGGCCAGTTTTGGCATTCAAAATTTTGATACCTGGCTCAGATGTACTAACAAGATAAGTATTCGGTTTAATATATTTACCCAAAACATTGATTACATTGCTGTTTATATCCGCAATTTTTACATCAGGGGTATCGGAACTGCCCATATAATTATATAAGCGCACAAGTTTTCCGCTACTGTCTGTGCTACTACTGTTTGCGCCAGTACTATTTGTAATAGTAGTGTAGTAAATATTGCTCTGCTTAGGCATGTCTTTTTCCACTTCTTTAGCAGGGATAACCGCCTCTGGCGCAGATGCTTCATGAACAAAAGCACGCATAAACCAACCGCCAACTAAAGCAAACATTAATAAAATTGGAACGACTAAATACCATGCATTCCATTTTCTACGCGGTGGCAATTCAAAAAGCTTTTCGACCGGTGGCGCAGATTCAGTAGTTGATGATTTAGTTGTTGCTTTTATTTCTGGCATGATTGTCTTTTTATTTATTCTACCATAGTTAGACACTATTTTGTTAGAGTTAGATTGCGAAAATCAGCTAACATATCTTCGAAATATTCATACTGGATAGCATCACGAATTTTTTGCATTAGGTTCAAATAAAAACGCAAATTATGCATAGTAGTCAAACGTTCCCCCAAGTTTTCGCCACTCTTTAATAAGTGATTAATATAAGCGCGGGTATGATTTAAGCAAGCATAACAATTACAAGTTGAATCAATTGGGGTAAAATCTTCAACGTACTTAGCTAAACGAATATCAATAGTTTCATAACCTTCCTTACCAGCTTCATCGCGGGCGGAGATATAAAGACGTCCGTGACGAGCTTCGCGCGTTGGGATGACACAATCAAACGTATCGCATCCCTGGCCAACAGCTTGAACAATATCATACGGAGTACCAACGCCTAGCAAATGTTTTGGGGAAGTTTCTGGTAAATGTGGTATTGCATAGCTCACTGCTTTCATCATTTCTGTGTGAGGTTCGCCTACCGCAACACCACCAATTGCAAAACCTTCAAATCCTAACTCAACCATATTTTTTGCAGACTGCTCGCGCAAATCTGCAAAGCTGGCGCCCTGAACAATCCCCCAAAGTTTTTGACCAGGATTCACCGGGTCGCCATTTTCTATAATGCGTTTATGTTCAGCAACGGCACGTTCCGCCCAGCGCTGTGTTAATTCAATCGATTGCTTGCTACGTTCATATTCAAATGGGAACCCAGGAAAATCATCCAAAATTAAACAAATATCACTTCCTAAATTAGCTTGAATATCTATAGATTTTTCTGGTGACAAAATTTCTTGCTTGCCGTCCATATCAAATTGGAACAGTACACCGGCTTCCAGAACTTTGCGCATCTTGGCTAAGGAGTAAACCTGAAAACCACCAGAGTCGGTAAAAATTGGTCCTTTCCAATTCATAAATTTATGCAAACCGCCAGCTTTGTAAACTAACGCATCGCCTGGACGTTGCCATAAATGATATGTATTTGCCAAAACCATAGTCGCGCCCCAGAATTTAATTTCTTCGCTAGTGACAGTTTTGATAGTGCCTTTAGTGCCAATCGGCAAAAACTGCGGTGTTTGCACATCGCCATGAGCAGTATGAATAACGCCCGTGCGAGCGCGCGAACCTTCGTCTTTTTTAGTTATCTCAAAATACGCTTTTCTGGAAAGGTTTTCTGGCATAGTCTTTATTATCACTAATGGCGATTAGGGGCGAAAGGAATTATTTATCGTCGAAAACTATCCCCATTAGTATTTCTGTCATTTCGACGAGGGTCAAATCCGCCTCGACGATCCGCACCACCCCGATGTCCGCCGTTCCGTTCTCCCCGTCCATTTCCTCGAGTCCTGTGATTATTTTCAATCATAGCACTTTGCGCTAATTGTTCCGGCGTGGCTGCAGGTGCAAAAGGCTTGTGAGTTAAGTTAATGCGACCCTGTTCATCAATTTCCACAACTTGAACTTTTAGAATATCACCAACCTTCACGACATCTTCTGGTTTACCAACCCTATAATTTGCAAGCTGAGAAACGTGCACCATTCCATCTTTACCTGGCAAAATCTCTACGAACGCTCCAAAGTCCATTAAGCGTACTACTTTACCATCAAAAATTTCACCTGGTTCTACCTCACGAACGATATCTTTAATCATCTGTACAGCTTTTTCGCTTGCTTCTGCATCAACCGAAGTGACCATGACCAATCCATCATCTTCAATATCAATTTTCACACCAGGACACTCGGCAATAATTCCATTAATAATTTTACCGCCACTACCAATCACATCGCGAATTTTATCAGGGTCAATTTTAAAACTAGTGATGCGCGGAGCGTATGGTGAAAGCTCGGCACGAGGTGCAGACAAGGCTTCTTTCATCTTACTAAGGATATGCATACGCGCAGGTTTAGCGGCAGCCAATGCAGTAGCTAAAATTTCCGCTGTTAATCCCTTTACTTTAATGTCTAACTGCAGTGCTGAAACACCAGATTCCGAACCAGTGACCTTAAAATCCATATGGCCATTGAAATCCTCAATCCCTGCGATGTCAGTTAACACCTTAAAATTATTTGGATTACTTTCATCCATCACCAAACCCATCGCTACACCACCAATAATATCTTTAATCGGCACCCCAGCATCCATCAAACTCAAAGTAGAACCACAAGTGGATGCCATAGACGTTGAACCATTTGAAGACATTGTTTCGGAAACCAGACGCATTGTGTATGGAAAATCTGCTTGTGCTGGTAAGACAACTTCAACAGCACGTTCCGCCAAGGCACCGTGCCCTACTTCACGACGACCAGCACCGCGATTTGGTGACACTTCTCCAACAGAATATCCCGGAAAATTATAATGATGAATATATCGCTTCGCTCGTCCTTCAGTAGGATCTTCCATGCCATCCAATAGCTGTTCGTCGCCCTTACTGCCTAGAGTGGCAACAGTGAGCACCTGAGTTTCGCCACGAGTAAATAATGCGGAGCCATGAGTCCGTGGTAATATCCCAACTTCCGCAGAAATCTGACGAGTTTCATCCATTGCCCGACCATCAACACGACGACCATGTTCCAAAATTTGTTTTTGCTGGTACTTCTTTAAAATTTTATCAACTGCGTTGTGGACTTCCTTCACTATATTTACTCCTTCCATATCAGGAGTGTTTTCCAACTCTGATTGAACCACCTGTGTAATTTCTGATTCCAGAACTACAGTGTTGGCGTCTCGCACAGCCTTTTCTTTTACATACAAAGCAGTTTCAATTTTATCATCAGGCAATAACGCCTTAACTTTTTCTAAGACTATAGGATTAATTTCTTTGATAACAACATTAGCAGATTTATTTTGTCCAACTTCTTTACGAAAAGCATCCTGAGCTTCTGCCAAAACCTTTAAATGAGTTTGCGCAACTTTAATCCCCTCCACAATATCTTCCTCTGGAACTAAGTTTGCACCAGCTTCCACCATAATAATATGCTCGGCTGTACCGCAAACAATCAAATCCATTGAAGATTTCTCTCGTTGTTCTTTGTTTGGGTTGGCAACAAATTCACCATCCACCTTACCAATACGAACAGCAGCGACTGGTCCATCAAATGGGATTTCAGAAATATGAAGAGCCATACTCGCAGCATTAACTGCGATCATGTCTGGTTCATTTTCTCCGTCTATAGAAAGAACTGTTGTTACAACCTGAACATCATTGCGCATCCCGTCTGGAAAAAGGGGTCGCAAGGAACGATCAATAACGCGACCAGTTAGGATGGCCTCGTCTGTTGGACGCCCTTCGCGTTTAACCCAACGACTGCCTTTAATTTTCCCAGCAGCGTATAATTTTTCTTCATAATCAACCAGTAGCGGGAAAAAGTCCATGCCCTCTCGCGGGCTTTTCCCTAACACCACAACCGCTAACACAACTGTATCACCAACACGAGCAAGCACAGCCCCGTTGGCTTGTCGTGCCAATTTACCAGTTTCAAATTGCCACTCAACGCCCGCAATGTTTGCGGAAATCTTTTTTGTATCTGCCATAGATACCTTTCTTGCTTTAGGCGCAAGCGGCCAAAAGTGCAAAGCTTGAGGTTGAAAGAAATTATTTTCACGTGGGTAGCGCTTTCGTCACTTCGTGACGGCGCTTGCAACTGCCCACTTAGAAAAATTTCCTTTCGCTCCAGCTCTTCACTCTTGGAACTTGTGTCCCAAAACATTAATGAATTTATTATTACGATCTAATCTTTATTAACATCAAAATCTTTTAAGAAATTATCTGGGTCAGGAGTACTGCCAAACAATAAATGATGAATATTATCCTCAAACATATTTTCTGGCTTCGGTAAAGACGTTCCTCGTAACTTATGCCAGCGTTGCCAGGATTTTGCGAAGTCAGCATAGCCTTCCGAATCTTGATCACCAAATTGGCTGTAAATAATATCGTATTTAATCTTATTAACCAGATTGATGAATTGATCACGATCATCTACACCAACATGACCCTGACTGCGGACTTTTTGTTTGATTTTTTCAATTTCTTCATTAGCTAAAAGTTGCCTGACGACTTCTTCAGCCACGCCAATCCATTGCTTTTCAAATTCCTCTAGATCCCAAGATGCTTCTTGTGTCATAAATGATATCAAGCCCCACCAATAACGATGAGGCTTGTTGAAAAATTAATTAGAATCTTTTTTTAACTTCAACTTATCGGTAATTTTCTCGTAGCGTTTTGCATCTTCACCTTTTAAGTAACGAAGCAGGCGACGGCGATTTCCCACCATCTTAAGCAAACCACGTCGGGAATGATTATCTTTTTTGTGAACTTGCAAATGCTCGCTCACTTGTTCAATTTCCTTAGTTAACACTGCGATTTGTACTTCTGGGGAACCAGTATCATCTTTATGAATTTGAAACTTTCGGATGATTAAATCTTTTTCTTTTTTACTTAACATATATACTTATCCTTTCTCT
>CAYZEK010000023.1:0-8524 GCA_964477805.1 uncultured Candidatus Saccharibacteria bacterium
ACCTCCGGCAGTACAACTACCCCAGGCAATGGTGGAAGCAGTGGAAGTGAGACACTGACCATTGGTTCCTCTGGCCAGTCTGGTAGAGTCTGTGGCATTGCGGAACAGAAGATCCCCTTCTGTAGTGAGTTGGGAGATGTTGTTGATGGCTCCTTGGGAAGTGGTAGCGTTAGTACCACCGTTGGCAACTGCAATTGTTGTGCCATTCCATGTGCCTGTGGTAATGACTCCAGTGTTTGGAGTAACCACCAAACCATTATACGAAGCAGAGTCGGTAATAGCCCCTGTGTTTGAAATGTCTATATTAAATGTTTGTAAAGAAAAAGTGCCTGATCCATTTCCAACTATGACATTACCGCCTGTCAGACTGTTAATGCTGACACTGCCAGTCCCTTTTCCATCTAATGTTAGATTTTCATTTGTACCAGATGAAATTGCTGAAAGTGCAACCCCACTAGCAGCAGCTGCGGAAGTTACCTTTAATCCTGTGACAGAAGATGCTGTGTTTGTATCTACCTGCAAAGCAGGATCAGTTGAGGTTCTTCCTACGGCAAGAGCAGATGTAGATTGGTTTGTTGTATTAATTACTCCATCGCCAGAAACCCCATTTGCAACAAAAGCAAACGCTGAAGACACCAGTTGTTTTCGTGGAGTCATTTCTCCATCAAAACCACCGCCATCGTCAAAGTTCACTGATAAATACAAGTTACCAGTCGTAAAGTCTACGCCTGAAAGAGAATTACAGTTTCCGAGCTTTGCGTTAAATACCCCGTTAGTAACGGCAAGCTTGTCACACTGCGGACTTGGCGAACCATCCCAAGTCTCTGTCCACAAAAGAGTACCACTTGTTGGAGCATCATATAGCTTAAACTCAAAAGTATAGTTCCCGTTTGCTACATTGGTCCCATTAGAAACGTTGGTCAATTTGCCTTGGAAGTTTATAGTTTTCGGTATTGTCGCAGAAGCTACTTTTGGGCTCATAACTCCAAATGCTACAAATGAGCTGAATAGCAACAAAAATGACAAAGCAAGCATAGTGAAAGTTTCACATACTTTTAATTCAAGATGATTAGCACTTGAAGAAATTATTTTTTTGTTGCGGATAAATTTCATTTGGATCTCGGATGGTGTTACTTTTTTTGTTTCGTGTTCGACTAAATTAAAAAGTGTAACAAAAAACACCTAACTAATTGATGGTGTTGTGATTTGGCAAAGTTGCCAGATTATTTCTTTTGGATATCTTCGGTCCCTGCGACTACCGATCCTAACTGCCTCTATCTTCCCCTCCCTTTCCCAGTTTCTCAGGGTATTAGGATGAACATTGATTAGTTTCGCAGCCTCCTTTATTGTCAGGAGCTGGGGAAACTCAGTATTAAATGTCATATTATTCCTTTCTCATACAGAGAAAAAGTTTACTATATTTAATAGATTTTTTCTGTTTTAATTGTTGTGTTTTTGTTTCGACTTTATTGTTAGATTTTGTTAAGTTCGTTCAATTTAACTTACCAAAACTTATCTTGACTATAGTATAGCAGAAAAAATCAGTTTCGTCAATAGAAAACAGGGTCATTGACCCTGTTTTGATGATTCATTCTCCAGTTTTCTGTAGTGTCTATCTATGACCCTTCTCTTGTGCCAATGACGCCCGTGAAAAATAAACCACAGCACCAATGCCAACGCTACCCCTATCGCTATGAGATAGTAAAATGGTAATACCCAAATTACAACTTTGTCTTTCGCTTCTAATCTCGTCCTTCCATAAGTTAAAACTGATTCTAGTGTGTACCGACCAAAAGCAAAACTTGATGGATACCACGAATTAATAAATGTGCGCTCTGTTTTTGGAAGCACGTTCGCTGCATCTCTATTCACAAATGGAGTCGCCACTACCTTGCCCCACATGTTACTAACATACACTTCACCTTTTGGTTGAACATGAACATTGCCAGTATTGAAAAATTTATTTTCTAAAGTTACTTTGTCAGCATTGAACATTATTTTTTTGTTTGCAAATAATGATGCTGTGCCATTCTCACGACCAACACCGTATCTCACCAAAATGATCGTTCCAACAGATTGCTGAATTTCACTGGCGTTACCAGTTGCACTGCTTCCGACATAACTAAATAGCAAAGCGCCATAGTGAGTTCCGTCTTCCGCATTGACTGGAGGATTGAGTGTAAATGGAACTCTAAAAGTTTGGTCAGGTTGTATTGTAAATTGAGTGGGCGATTCTAAATTTATCCAAGACGCCAAAGAAAAAGTTGGATCATTAATTTGTGTGTCAGGAACAAATTCTGGTTGACCTTCAAAGCCAGGTAAAAAATCTCTGGGGGTAACAGTAATTATCAATGGAGATAAACTTCGGTTTGTTAAATCAATTTGTGACTTAATCTCCTTCCCCTTTTCTACATCAAGATCTAAAAGGAATGGGGTGATTTCCAAACCTCTAACATAATGAATATTTTCCGACGCAGACTGAGTAGAATCAACAAGCTCAGTAGATTCAGTAGGAGAAGTTGATTTAACAACCTCTGCTTGTTGAGCAAAAACAAAACTCGGCACGACTGAAAACATCAATAACAAATAAAAAAACTTTTTCATAAACTTATTTAGTAAGTTGCAGTTGTAATGTAAGTAACAATGTTTTGATAATTTCCAGCTTCCTGTATGTTACCCACTACCAATTTATAAACAATACTCGTAACCTCACTTGTTACTGGACCAGTGCTACACGCTATTTCATACGGCAAAGTATCTAATGCAGCAAAAGTGTCATTTGCTGTAAATCTGCTGGAAGATCCTGTGCAAAGACTTGTATCAGTCGTATGATAACCAAACCGACCAGTAGTCACTCCTGTTCCAAATGCAGATGGTGAAGCATTCGTCCCAGAGACAGCAGCAATTTGATCACCAGTACCAGTTCTTAATAGTCCGTCCTCTTGGGCTGTTGATGTATAACCACCAGTTGCATTAGTCGTAACAGTGACTGTCTGCCCAGCAATATTTGGAAAAGCATCGCCAATAGTTAAACTACCAAAACCCATTGTAGTTGCAGTACTACTTACAGTAGTGGTCAGCCCAGAAATCACCACACCTGAACTTACCCCAGAAATCAAAACCACCAAGGAAGGACCGGCCGTAGTTGCAGAGGCCTCCAAAGAATAGCCACTTTCTGAATCATTAGCATTACTGCCGGAGCCATAACTAGCCTTAACTTTAATCTTATATGTCGTATTCGGCAAAAGCCCTGTAACACGCTCGCCAGACCCACTACTCCATCCAGAGTAAGTTTGCCATGCTTCCGCTGGGCCAACAGTATCATCAGATTGAATAAAATTAGTAGTTGCAAAGTTGTCGCTAGAAATTGCTATGGCATAAGTTGTATCAGATTGCTGTCCATCCCCCGTTACAACCACAAAGTCTAACGAATTGTACAGTGTCCCACCTGTGTTTACAAAAGTAGGTTGTCCAGGCACTCCTGGATAAGCGCCTTGTTCAAAGCCAGCTGGATTTTTGTAGTTAGTAGATTGGCTATCCCCGCTCTGAACACTCCCAGCAATGGAATCACGAGAAGAATAATCTGTTGAGGAACTAGATTCACCGCCACCATCAAAAGTTGAATTTTCTAATTGGTAAGTACTCCCAGACATGGTCTGGGCAATCAACAAATGTGGGATGTAAATTGGGATAGTAAGTATCGTTATTACACACAAGAAAGCCACAAAAGCTGGAATAGATTTATTACTGAATTTATTTCGGATTTTATTTCGGTGAGTCATAATCGTATCTATATAATACCATAATAAAAGAGCCTAGGAGGGCTCTATATTATTCTCAAATTTTCTATCATTACAGCGTTGGTGGGGTGTGTTTGCTGATAATATAACGGTTGTATCTGCGGAAAATGAACCGTATAACCATAAAAGCAACAATAATTACCACAAAAATAATTATCAATAATTGCCACGGGAAAACAAAAAATCTAAATTTTCCATCTGCTGTATTATTATTTGCCCCAAAAGTTATATCAAGATTGGCAGTATAGTAACCAAAAGCGAAGTGGCTCCACTGGTATTTTGCTTCTTCAAAAAAACCTCCAGAGTTACGCGCCTGCGCCTCAGCTTCTACACCTTCCTGCCCACCGCCACCATTGACCCACGCCATTTCAAACCGACGAATACTCCTAGGTAGCACACTACCATCTGTTCGGTTGGCATTTAAAATCTTCGCTTTTAGTCCGATGATATTTTTGATTACTATGTCACCTTCTGGTTTTACGCGATCATTACCAGTATTTTGGAAACGATAGTAAAGTTCTACAGGAAGCGATGTATAAAAATGGTGCTTGCCCTTTGTAGAAAACTCAAGAATATCCACTCCTTCTTGAATATCACCATTTACTCTTAACAACACAAGACTCCCCAAACGAGCGCCAATACTGACTTCTCCCTGTTCTGTTGCAGGCGGTGTTGTACGAATGAATATAGAAGCAAAGTAACCACCTGGCTCAGCATTGCGAGGAATTGTAATGGTAAAAGGAATTGTTACCTGCTCTCCCGCCTTCACATTTATAGACTTTGTAACATCAGTCCAAACAGCCAAACCCTCTTTACTTTGTACAAATTGTGGACTACCAGATTCATCCCCTGCCTCAAAATTTTCTACTTGAGTATAGTAAGTAGCTGTGCTTGGAGAATCATTTAACACTTTAAATTCTGAATTAATAGTACTACCTGGATCTCCAGAAAGCTCTAAACGAGGAGGACTGATGTTGATTGCCTGTGCTGGTTTAACAAACCAAACTGTGAAACTAGCAAAAACCAAAAAGATACCCCCAACTAAGGAAATCGCTAGGGAGTATCTTTTTGTATTTAAGTAAGAAGTTATTAACAAATTCACCAGAGTTTTAAGCTAACAATTAACACCTGAATTATATCACAATTTAGTGAAAACACATATTAGAACGTAGCTGTTGCTGTGTAAGTTAGCGTGGTTGAATAGTTGCCCGCTGATGTGCCAACTGCAATATTTGCCATATACCTAGCTCCATAGGTAGTTGTATCTGTTGCAGTAGTAGCACTGGCAATTTGATCTGGAGTGCTGACAGCATCGTAGGCAAATCCAGAAGCTGCATATGGAGCAGTTACTGAACCAGAACCACCAGTAGCTGTGTAACGAACACCGAATTGCTCTGTGTTTGGAGTTGGCGCAGTGTTTGTAGCACCAATTGCGTCAATGTTATTTCCACCACTTGTTAAAGTTGGCCCTGACACTTCAATGATGTACCCACTTGTTGCGTTAGTCGCGGCTGTTAAAGTGTGGGCATCAGCTTCTGAACCACTACCCGAACCAGTGCCGTCTGCATACCTTGTTGTTCCCAAGGCTAGAGCGCCAAACCCAATTGTATTGTCGGAGATGGCAAAAGAAATGCTAGGTCCTAAGGTTGCTGTAATAACCACTTGGTCATCTGCAATGATATCTACTGCAATTGTGCCTGTGTCACCAAAAGTTCCTGCAATCGTAATAGAGTCATCATCATCCAATGCACCATTTGTGATTTGGTGGGTACCAGGACCAGAACCTGTTGTATCGGTTGCATTTAAACCAATTTTTAGACGAATACATCGTCCAGCGGTCATTGTGGCAGAAGCTCCACCAGAAGTAATTGTTACTACTTGGCCTGAACCTGCAATGCTGAACTGAGATGTTGATGGTGAAGATGTAACTACAGATTTTTCTGTCCATGTACCACCAGTACAAACTGACCCAGAATTTTCCGCAAAGTCAAAATCTGCACCAATTAAAGAGCCAACACCAGTAAAGTCTGATGAAAATGTCAGAGTAATAGTTCCACCAGAAGCTACACCTGACGGGGTGACAAACTTTATTTCATGGTCCGCGGCTGTGCTCTCTTTTAAACGACTAATATTGTCTGAAGCGCTTGTAACAGAAGCAGCAAAAGCCACCTGGCCTTGTACCCCAAAACCAGCCACTATTAAGGCAATTGCCAAAACCTTCGTAATCCAGCTATTTAATAGCTTTTTCATTTTATTTTTGTTTCCTTATACGTATTTACTCTGGTAAAAACGTAATATTTAATGAAGTTATTAAAATTATAGCAGATTTGAGGTAAATTGTAAAGTCAAATTCTTGTTCCAATAGCTTATATTAACACTACCTCATCATGAATTGTTTTCAAATACCTTAATATAGATACACTAATTATCAGTGTACCACGCAATCTTATGTTATAATTTAGTTAAGTTTATTAATAAATTAGAAATAAAATATGGTAAAAAAAATCAACCTTATATTATCCGCTATTTTACTGATAATAAGTAGTTTCGCCTATGTTGGTCCAACTTACGCCTCAGTACACACTTGGGATTTTACAAATAGCTCAGATTATAACTTTGATATTAGTAAGCTTAATGTTTCGGCTGGTGAAGCCAAAATGAAAAATATATCAAATCCTGCTTGGTATAATGACTCTTGGGCTTATCGCAAAAAAATTACTATAGATAAAACCAAAGTTCCGAGCACTTTAACCAATTTCCCTGTTTTGGTTCAAAGAACCGATCTTGACTGGAAAGATACTGGTCACGGAGGCTCCGTCGCAAGATCAGATGGCTTTGACCTTGTTTTTACAGATACAGATGGGATTACGATATTAAATTATGAGATCGAAAAATATACCGCATCCACAGGTGAATTAGTGGCCTGGGTGAATCTACCTTCAGTATCATCATCAGTTGATACTGATTTCTATGTTTATTACGGCAACTCTACCGCAACTAACCAGCAAAATGTAAATGCCGTCTGGGATAGTAATTATAAAATGGTCCAGCATGCCAAAGGATCTGGACAAATGAATGATAGTACATCAAATTCAAACAATGGTACTGTTACTGGCGATCCTTTTGAGAGCTACTCCATAACAAGTGTTAGTCCTCATACTGGCTCTCACCAAGGCATCGCGACTGACGGAACTTACTACTATACTTTTGATACTGATGCCATAACAAAATATGATTCTTCTTGGGTCCAATCAGCACAATTATTAAATGCAAACCAGTCTATCGGAGTTAACACTACCAATCACCTTAGCGATGGCGATTATTATAATGGAAAACTATATGTTCCTGTAGAAAATTATGTGCATCCCTGCGTTTCGTCTACTAATAACTACCTTGTTACTTGGAATGCGTCCGATTTAAGTTTTGATAGCAAAATAGATGTATCTGGGATGGGTTTCAGCTCCGCCGGTCTAGTAATTGACCCTAACGCCGGAGATAATGGGGTTATCTACAATATTTCTTATTGTGATGGGACAAAAATCTGGAAACTTGATTTAAGTACTGGCGCATATCTTGGAGCAATAAATCTTTCTCAGCCTATTTTGAATAGCCAAGGCATCACCATGAAAGATGGGTATTTTTATATTACTGATGACTTGAATGACATTGTATGGAAGGTTGCTTCAGATGGAACTGTTCTAAATTCCATTTTAAGCTATCCACATGTTGCTAGTGGCTCTTTGGAAGGATTAGATTATAATACCAATAATTTATTAGTGTTGATTGACCAAGGGGTATCAGACAGAAAGGTTTATACATTTAGCAAGCTCCCGCTAACAAAAATTGGATCCGCATTAGATTTTAAAAAGTCAGAGGTATTAAGTATTCCATACACTTTACCAGATAGTGGCACAATTAGTTTATGGTACAATCCGAAAAACTATTTTTACAATTTTCATTCTCTTCTAGATAATTCTGTGGGTGGAAATGATTGGGAAATGTGGGTTGATAGTACTGGGTATGTAAACTTTAGAGTAAAGGATGGTGAAACGGCGATAAAGTATGACCTAGGTGATAATACTACGCAGGTTGGTTTGAATACATGGTTTTACATCACTATCAAATGGCAAAAAGGTGGAAATAAGACTTTACTAGTCAATGGTGTCCAGCGTGGCACGAATGCGGCTACATGGATAAACCCTGGATCTAGCCTATATATTGGTGGTGGGAATCCTTTAAACACTAAAGATAATGGCTATTTTGATGAGATTAGAATATCAGATACCGTAAGGTCGAATAACTGGATTCTTGCTCAATATAACAACCAAAACTCGCCTTCTACATTTTTTTCAGTCGGCACTCAAACAACACCATCTTTTGATGTTTCTGATCCATCAATTGTAGCGACTAATCCAGTTACAATTACTTCATCGTTAACTAGTTTTACAGAAACTGCTACCAAGAATGGTGGAGAAATAAAATATCAACTAACAAATAACAACGGCACAACATGGTATTGGTGGGATGGTAGTACTTGGGCATCGACCATAGCTGGTTATTCAGAATCTAATACTGCTTCTGATATCAACTTACATATCGGTACTTTCCCAGTTGGTGCAGGCGATTTCAATTTTAAAGGATATTTTCACTCTAACGGTTCTCAGATGATCAAATTAGACTCGTTAGAATTTTCTGATGATGCCACCGCCCCCACAATCTCCTCT
>CAYZEK010000024.1:0-4637 GCA_964477805.1 uncultured Candidatus Saccharibacteria bacterium
GCATGTTTAACAATATCAGAAATGTTTCCGAGCCTGTTGTTAAAATCCCATTCAAATAATGCTTGGAGCGCAACAGTGCGCAATAAATGCCGATTAGCCATAATTGTAAAAGTATATCAGTATTGTAGAATGCAATAAATAAAAAACGCAAATAGATTAAACTATTTTGCGTCCTTTATAGTAGCCACAATTTGGGCAAGGTTTGTGTGGCAAACTCGCACTGCCACAATTCTTACAGGTTGCAAAACTTTGAGCAGACAGTGCGTGATGACTACGACGCTGATCACGTCCACTACGGGTTTTGTGCTTTTTAGGAACTCCCATGAAATTATTTTAAAAGTTAATAACAGAATTACAATTTAGCTGATGCTAACAGTCAATGCGATAATTATAATCAAAATACTGCTGAAAGTCAAGACTGAGCAGATCTAAGAATATCAACAAAAAAGAGCCAGCTTTGTTAAAGCTGGCTCTACAAAATGCAACACAATGGTTGCAATCCAAAAGCTAGTGCTGATTATTCGCTAGCGGTGTGGGTTCTGGCTTGGTTGTATCTTGAGCGGATGTCGCAGGCGTGGGAGGCCCCAGCAAAGCTTGATATATTTTGCCTGCAATAGCAGAAGCATATCGCCCTTTACCAAAGCGACCGCGGATTACAACAACGACAGTATACTTAGGGCTATCAATTGGAGCCACTGAAGTAAATGTCCCTGTTGCCGAACAAGTGCCCGTCTTTCCAGCAACGCCTTGCCGAAAGTCTACACCAAGGTGCGCCGTGCCATATTCCGCTGCTCCCTTCATACCAGGAATAACGCCATCTAAATCCTCTACCGGCAGATTCACTTGCTCAATATGAATTTTGGTGACAGGGTCTATTCCTGATTTGAGCATGATAAAAGGAGTAACTTTTTTTCCATGGTTCGTAATAGCAGAGACCATCACAGCTTGTTGCAGTGGCGAAATCTCAAAGCCATAACCATGCGAGTAAACCAAAGCAGTTTTTTTAACTAGCTGAGGTAATTTGCCAGCGCTCTCGCCAGACGTGTTAATGCCAGTTGGTTCCCCTAGGCCAAACTCCTTTGCCGTCGCAATAAGTTTTGGATAGCCAATATCAGAGCCCACCTTTTGAAAATAGGAATTCTGAGATCGAGCTAAAGCATTTTGAAGATCTTCTTGAGAAGTTTCATCGTCTTCATCAATAATATCCTCATTCAAACCAGCCACCGTGGTAATCAACTTGATAGTAGAACATGGCGGAAAGGCTTTTCGGTACGCCCAGTCCTGATTAACTGCAGTCAGAATTTTTCCTGTTTGTGTTTCCATGACAATTGCGGTGGCCGCATTATCGCCAATCGCGTCAATCACTATTTTCCTGATCGACAAATCTTCGCCCACAGAATTGTCCTTACTGATATTTTCTGATGCAGTTTTCTTTAGCAATGTCTCTGCAAGGATCGCCCGTCTGCGTGCCTCCTCAAGACGACGACGCGCTACAATGGCGGCCCTGACCGCTCTTGCTTTGCAAGCCCGTTTTGCTTTCTTAGAAAGCTTTTTGGAATTGCAATCAACAACAACTTGCCTTCTACTCCTACCATTCCCGTCAGTGGCATTTACAGCCAAAGGCAAGAACACAACAAGTACTACACAAATAACCAACATTATTCTTTTCATTTCTCTTGCCTCCTATGTATTGAAAAGTGCTGATAACAAATTCAGGATGAATTCATCTTTCCTTCATTATAACTTTATCTTTAAATTGATACAAACAAAACCCAACTGTACAGTTGGGTTTTGTTTAGTGCCCCCAATCCGAGTAACCGAAATCAGGAGCCCGCGACTCTTAGCATTTTATTTATTAAAACAAAATTAAACGCCTGAGAGTAAATATTTTATCCTTTTAGTGGATAGTACTACATGATACTGCATTTATTCCATTTTGTCAAGCCAATAATTTACAAGAGTAAATCGTTGCTAATTACTCTATGCCTAGCAGCAAGCCTTTAAAAGGCGTTCGCATTGCGAACGCCTTTTCTATCTTCTGGTCAATTTAGAATCCCATGCCACCCATACCACCAGGCATTCCACCACCCATAGCAGATCCAGCATCTGTCTTAGGTTCAGGCTTGTCCACAATTATTGTCTCAGTAGTAACCAAAGTAGAGGCAATAGATACTGCATTCTCCAAGGCTAAACGCGTTACCTTAACTGGGTCAACAATCCCAGCTGTGATCATGTCATCTTTTTTGCCTTCTTCCCACTTCATTTCATCATAATCAGCAAAATTATATCCAGCGTGTCCGCCAGCTGACTGAACATAGCTGATAATTCCAGATGGCTCAGCCCCTGCATTCTCTGCAATCTGACGCATTGGAGCTTCCAAAGATTTACGAACAATCATTGCCCCACGCTTCTCGTTTTCCTGGAAGTAACTTCCAGTAGAGATAGCTTGTTCTAACACTGGAGCGATTTTTGCTAGTGATGCGCCACCGCCAGCAATAATTCCTTCTTCCACAGCGGCCCGAGTTGCATTTAACGCGTCTTCAATTTTAAACTTCTTAGCCTTCATTTCTGTCTCTGTAAAAGCACCAACTTTTATGACACCAATACCACCAGACAAACGAGCGTTGCGCTCCATCAATTTTTCTCGGTCAAAGTCAGAAGATGCTTCTTTTATCTCTGATTTAATTTGAGCTACTCGTGCTTCTATTGCAGATTTATCGCCTTGCCCGTCTACTATTGTTGTATGTTCTTTGGTTGCCACGATGCGACGAGCTTTACCAAGTTGCTCCAATTCTGTTTTATCCAAAGCTAGACCAAGTTCAGAAGTAATAACAGTTCCCCCTGTTAGGGTTGCAATATCACCAAGCATTTCTTTGCGTCTATCACCAAACCCTGGCGCTTTAACTGCTAATACAGAAAATGAACCACGCAACTTGTTTAACACGAAAGTAGTTAACGCTTCTCCATCAACATCATCCGCAATAATGACCAACTCTTTTTTGCCTGTTGTAGCAATCTTTTCCAACAATGGCAAAATTTCTTGCACGCTAGAGATTTTTTTATCAGTAATCAAAATATAAGGGTCTTCCCATACTGCTTCCATTCGCTCAGTATTTGTGACCATATATCCAGAAATAAACCCGCGATCAAAACGCATCCCTTTAACCACTTCTTTTTCCAACCCAATGCTCTGACCTTCTTCCACAGTAACCACTCCGTCATTCCCAACTTCTTCCATGATTTCCGCGATCAGCTTACCAACTTCAGGATCTAGCGATGAAATGGTCGCAACCTGCTCTACTCCCTCACGAGAAGTAATCTCTTTCTTAACTTTACTTAACTCTTCAACAACAAATTTTACCGCTCTGTCCATCCCGCGTTTGAGATCGTTAGCTTTAAAAGTATTGCGCTCAAGTTCAGCAAAGGCTTCTTCTATCATTTTTTGAGCCAAGACAGTGGCTGTAGTAGTTCCATCACCAGCGTCTTCATTTGTTTTATTGGCCACCTCTTGAATTAAAGATACGCCAATATTTTGAAACTTATCTTCCAATTCAATATCTTTAGCCACGGTAACACCGTCGTCAGAGATAGTCGGACTACCAAAACCTCTATCCAAAATAACTGCTTTGCCAGTTGGGCCTAAGGTTACCTTGATTGCATTTGCGGCAATGTCCACACCTTCTTTAATTGCCTTTTTCGCTTCAAACCCAGTTTTAATCAATTTTGCCATAAAAATATCCTTTCCAATAAAAAATTTACTTCTAAATTATAGATCCACGCTATTGCTCTATTAAAGCGACTGCTTGCGAGTCTTCATCATCTGCAATATAAACAATCTTATACTTTTCTTTGACGCCATTTTCTTCTGAGACTTCTACTTCGGCAATTCCGTAACCATTAAAAACAATAGTGTCGCCAACTTTGATTCCGAATTTAGAAATTAGTTCACCAGCCCCAACGGCTTTTACTACTCCCTGATTTGGCTTTTCTTTTTCAGTATTAGTCGGCAGAATAATCCCCGAAGCAGTCACCTCTTCTACTGACAGCTGTTTAACTAAAACTCTATTCCCTAGTGGTTTAATGTTCATAGTTCTATACTTTAATTATTAATTTTAACATCTTGCGGTGTTTAGAAAAGCCTTCTCAAAAAAATTTTGGAGGCTTTGCTATACTAGCACTCTAATTGTAAGAGTGCTAAAAGCGTTTGTCAAGCTCTACATTAGCATGCTCATTCTTAATGGGTAATTTTGTCTATGATATACTATTCCTATGGCACAAACAGCAAAATTTAACACATCAAAAGAATCCTACGACAATGTAGAAGGCGCACAAAATTACCTAGATTTCTTAGCCTCAGAAGATGGTCAGTTTTTTAGAAAAATACTATGTGACACTTTTGCGAGTCGCTTGGGGAATAATGAAAATCAAAAAATCCTAGATGTGGCTTGCGGTCCAGGATGGCTATCTCATGAAATTAAAAAAAACTACAAAAATATTCAAGCATGCGACGGCTCAAGATTTTTCTTAGACCACGCCCGCAAAAGTTATCCAGAAATCCAATTTGATGAAGTGGATTTAAACTCTCGTCTCCCCTACAATGACAGTGAGTTTGATACTTTAATCATGAGTATGGCGGC
>CAYZEK010000024.1:4737-6526 GCA_964477805.1 uncultured Candidatus Saccharibacteria bacterium
CTATAATCTCCAATATCGACTCCATCGATTCCCCATCATAATTTATCTAGAATTCAAAAAGCCAGTATAAACTGGCTTTATTTATGGAAAAATCCTTGTAACAAAGTTTCGTGCTTGCTTTCTGGATGAAAACTAAGTTCATCTTCCCTCACAAATACAAACTGGTCCTGTTGAATACGCTTTTGTTGCCAAGCTTTAAGTCTTGCTTCAAACCATGACCCTAGTCTGTTTGTAAATAATTTTTCTAAGTACCTCTGGACCAAAGATTGCTTGATTGGATAAATATCACCAAACTCTACATTAGGGAAAAATTGTCTTACCCAATGTTCATTGGCTTGCTGAAACTGGCGAATACCGTGTGGGTACACAACAGATCGCAATTTTGTATATTCCATAGCTTTGTAAAGGTTGCGTTCAGCATCAACTTCCCGCGCATTTGCTAGGTAATGATTCAAACAAAACCGATTGGATATTTTTTTACCGTGTCGGCGGACACCAAACACATGGAACCAAGCAGATAAAAGTGTTCGCGCGGTCCACATATATTTTGTGTCAGTAATTATTAAAAGATCAATATCTGATGTTGAACGTTGCTGACCAAGCGCTTGTGACCCTGCCAAAGCAATCCCCCGGACAAATGGAATATGCTTAGTTGGGACTAAGTAACTTTTGATAAGTTTTTCCCGTCTTAATCCAAACAAATAGTTTTTTTGGCGTTGGGCAATCAAATCTTCTTTGCCAGCCAAAGCATAAAATCCATTTTTGCTGATTATTTTGCCTTCCCTGCTTAGTATATATAGTTGTGTCAAAATAGTATCAAAATGTACTGGGGCAGTTGGGGTAGAGATTTCTGATTTTAATTCAAATCGTTCATCAATTTTATTTTTGATTGCCGTAACGTCAGCCACCAGATACTGATGAATTTCATAAGCAGTCAAAGGTAAACTTTGCAAATCAAAAAAACGAAGGGTGTTCTGAATTCGTTCTGCTAACATTTTAAGAACTTTAGTCTCACAACCCTAAACTTTCTGCGCGAATTTCTTCCCACTCGCCAAAATTATCTTCTTTATAAACCCTAATTTTATGTGAAAGTTCCGTGTCTGACAAAACATACTCAGTCCGAGCTGTGTCACCTTGTCTGTGAGAATAATGTTGCTTCTTATCCAAGACCGCTGGCTTGTTTTCGCGAACAACTTTATAACGATCTCCAATGTTGGGCAGGGTAAACTCTATAACATTATTAATGCCAGATATGGTTTGTCCACCACGATCCTCTTCCCACGGCTCGGCGGTAACGCCAATATTTTCAAATCTGCTATTGGCATCTTCCACAAATTGTTCCCATCGTTCATCGGTCATAAATTTAGAATTATTTTAATAAATCTTGAATTTGACTAGCCGGATTAGAATCTAAACCAGCTGAAATGTCATACATAGCACTAAATGACTTCATCGCATATGGGATAATGGCCAGCGATGCTAAAAGTGGAATGACTACTAAAGCTACAGTAATAATTAACTGCCACTTCATATAATTTTTAGTCTTACGAGAGTTCTCTAAAATCTCGGCCAGCATTTGCTTGTCTGTTTGCTCTGGGATTGGCTCGTTAGTCTTAAATGAGTTTATCGCCTTCACTGACTCTGCTGGTTGATTTGATACTGCTTGATTTTCCATAGCTCTGATTATAATTGTTCTTTAGGACAAAAACTTGAGGTTCTACCCCCTAATTTCATGCTCTGAATTATTGTACCACAACCCAAACAAGGTTGCTTTTTCCTGCCGTAAACA
>CAYZEK010000025.1:0-6407 GCA_964477805.1 uncultured Candidatus Saccharibacteria bacterium
ATTAATTTTGTTTCATTGTTCATTGTAATGATTTCATACGCAACACTTGGTGCGGTTAACACCAAGTCTAGGTCATATTCTCTAGTTAATCGTTCCTGGACGATGTCCATGTGGAGCAGGCCAAGAAAACCAGTACGAAACCCAAAGCCGATACTGGGGATGTTTTCTGGCTCAAATTCTAACGATGCGTCGTTGAGTTTTAATTTTTCCATGGCATCGCGGAGTAATGGATAATCATCCCCACTTACTGGAAAAATTCCGGCATAAACCATCGGCACAACATGTTTGTATCCAGGTAGTGCTGTGGTTGTTTGTCGTTCAGAGAATAGTGTGATGGTGTCCCCGACCCTGGCTTTACTGACCTCTCGTAATCCAGTTACTACATAACCTACTTCGCCTGTTTGGAGTTGCTCACTTTTTTCTTTCTGTGGCTTAAAAAAGCCTACTTCCAAACTTTCCGAATTTGCGCCACTACCAATCATGAATAGTTTTTCACGAGAAGGTAGTCTACCGTCAATCACTCTGACATAAGAAATGACACCACGATGTATGTCGTAGAGTGAGTCAAAAATGAGCGCGCGGGTTGGAGCGTTTGAATTGCCACGGGGTGCTGGTATTCTGTTCACGACAGCTTCTAAAATTTCCGGCACTCCTTCCCCGGTTTTTCCTGAAGCGTAGAGAATCTCTCCTTCTTTAAAACCGAATACAGAGATGAGTTCTTGAGTAGTTTTTTGCCGATCAGAATTTGGCAGATCAATTTTATTTACTATTGGAATTATTGTCAGTCCATGTTCGACAGCCAAGTAGGCATTTGCCAGGGTTTGGGCTTCAATACCTTGGGTACTATCAACTACTAAAATTGCTCCTTCACATGCTGCAAGTGAGCGAGAGACTTCATAACTAAAATCAACGTGACCAGGGGTGTCTATTAAATTCAAAATGAAGCGCTCTTTGGTAGAAGGCGCTTCGTAGACCATGCGAACAGGCTGTAGCTTGATTGTAATTCCCCGTTCCCGCTCTATGTCCATTTGATCAAGGAGTTGTTCTTTCATCTCTCTTTGGGTGACCGTATGGGTTGTTTCTAGTAAACGGTCAGCGAGAGTAGATTTGCCATGGTCAATATGAGCAATTATGCAAAAATTTCTAATCTGATCTTGTAAGATAGCCATATATACACAATTATAGCAGGCTCAGACTTACAATTCAATTTTGATTTCGGGCTTTTTTATGCTTAAATAGATTCCAAATTTTTTGCATTCCTTTAAAAATTGCTTCGGATTCCTTCAGTCCCAGAGACCGAGTCAATAGAATATAAACTAATACCCCTGCCGTAGTTGCAATTCCAGCTTGTGCGAATATTCCGAATACTGTATGAGTATTCAATATTGGATTGACTAAGTAAAGGGTGCCATAAGAAACCAGCCCCAGCACAATGCTGGCTAGCAAAATTTTCAGGCATTGGGTAACAATTGTTGCATCAAAGACATGCAAAGCATGATTTGTAATGTCATTTGTTTGAGACAATGTTTTGTGCAAGGCTGAAAACAACAAAATGCTTTGTATGGTATTACTAATAACAAATCCAATGGCGATTCCGATCACCCCTAAACTCTGCGCAAACAAGTACGAAAATATTATATTTATTATCATACTTATCAGACTGATTATTACAGGAGTTTTAGTGTTTTGGCGTGAGTAAAATGCTCTAGCAAACAAAGGAATTAAGCTTTGAGCAACTAGCCCTAATGCTAGAACCCCTAAAGTATCAAAGGTGGTAATGGTACAGTTCCAATCACAATTGCCATATCCTAGTAGAATACGTACTACATGAGCACGGAGTAAAAGTAAAAGGATTGAGATTGGCACTATGAAATATAGTACGCGAATAATGGTATGTTGTAGAGAATTGATGAAACCTTTGGCATCAGCCTTGGCGTAATGTTCTGATAGTACAGGGAAGATGGCTATTGCGCTAGATAATGCAAAAATCCCTAACGCTACAGCCTGAATGTTATTTGCATAATTAAAGGCAGTGATGGAGCCAGTAACTAAAGTCGACCCGATGATAGAAACGATGATTAGATTTATGTAAGAACTGTCTAGACCAAGAATACGTGGTAAAAATAAAGCGCCAATCTTTTGCACCGCTTTATCTGTATATGCAAATCGTGGTCGCCAACGAAATCCATGTCGGAACACTTCGGGAACTTGAATACTGAGATGCATTAGTGCTCCTAGGATAACGCCATAAGCTAATCCTGATAACCCATATCTTGGGAATAAAAATATGATACCAATGATAATCCCCGTATTATATAAAATTGGAGCTATATTTACGATTAAAAACTTTTTCATACTGATCAAGACACTAGACATCACGTTAGAAATTGTAAAGATAATTGGTGATAGCATCATGATCCTCGTAATAAGGACTGTTTTGTCTATTTGTTCTGGACCGAATCCTGGGACAATAAGCTCAGTGAGCGGTTTGGCAAGAACAAAAATAATTATACATACTAATGTCATTCCAATAGCAGAAATATTCAAGATACTGCTTGCAATGACAAACGCGCGTGGCTTATCTTTTAGATAATATTCGCTGAAGACAGGAATAAAAGCGACCCCCAAAGTCCCTAGAATGAGGAGGTTATAAACTAGGTCAGGGATCCGAAAAGCTGTGAAATAGATATCTGAGTCAGCACTTAACCCAAGCTTGCTGGCTAAGAGGATGTCGCGTCCAAAGCCCGTAATCCGTGAAAGGAGTGTAAAAGAGGCGATAATTAATGTTGCCTGACCAATATGAAAAGTAGATTCAAATTGTTTTAATTTATTCAGCATTTACTTTTCTTCCAAAACTAAACCGATAAACATATCGTTCATCAAAGCTTGATTAAATATTAGTTCTCCCCCATTTACGGAAGCTGTATTAGATTTCCAAAGACTGCTTCGGTGACCAAAATTTATTTTGTAATTAAAACCTTCAATGGTGCTACCAGACTGTTTTTGTACAAGTAGGCTGTATCTATCAATACTTTTGATTGTAAATGGTAATTTGTATTTCAGAGTGATAACTTTAGTTTGTGATGCAGGGGTATCTAGCCAGTTTCCAAACCAAGTTTTCCCAGCCTCAGAACCGGTAAATGTTCCCGAAACCGTGTTTTGAATCACTTTTTTTTGCCAATTTTGAACGTTTTCATCTTGGGTATATTCTTGTTCTGGTAGTCTCGGCAAGATAATGTCATTCGTAAACCCTTCACTAGAAATAAGCTTAGATCCTTCTGGAACATAAAATCTGATAAAACTCTTATTATTTAAAGCAGTTTGGGTATTTAAATTTTTGACTGAATATCTCAACGTGTTAATCACTTCCCCATTAGAAGTTATGGTTGTTTCTAGATCGGTAGAACGTTGCATATCTAGGTCTGATTTTGTACCACCGAGGTTGGAATTTACAATGCTCAAATAATCTCGGTCTGTAGTTCTTAATTCCCCACCCCAATTAAATTTTAAAATTTGACGTTGGATTTCTGGGTTGCGTGAGAATAACAGAACATTTTTTTTATACAGATTATCTTGGAAGATTTCTAGGAATGTCATTAAGCCACCCTTTTCACCAACTTTTTC
Organism: uncultured Candidatus Saccharibacteria bacterium; assembly: GCA_964477805.1. GTDB lineage: Bacteria > Patescibacteriota > Doudnabacteria > UBA920 > UBA920 > UBA920. The sequence goes on from CAYZEK010000025.1 coordinate 3,625, forward strand.
CATTAAAATTGGAAAGAAATCTGCTAAAAATTGTTTGGGTTGATTTTGTTCTTTATCATAGTTAACTGATGTTTCTATTTGGGTGGTTTCAACAAAATTTTCTTTTGTCAGGGTTATATTATGTTGAGGCAGGGTAATTGGACCGGTCCGATCAAGCATGTCTAACACAACTTCTGGCGTCATGGCCACTATTAAGTCAGGAGTTTCTCCTCCTTCCTTTTCAAACATTGCACTGATGCGTGAGGCAGATTCTGGAAAACTGGCGAACCAGTTACTGTCACGTAAAAACCATTGATTATTCACTAAATACATGGGCTGGGGAGGAAGAACTTTTTCTTTTAGCTGACCATCCCAATCATAAACACTTCTGATATCAAGGGAGTTTAAAGCACCATCTTGTAATTTAGCATTTCCAATAGTCCCCATAAATCCACCAGTTGCTCTAAGTTCGTTATTGTTTTGGAAAACTATTAAAACGTTTTTTTGTCCCAGAACTAAATCAAATAGCAGTGAACAAATTTCTTTGAGAGACGTCACATTATTTTGGAAAATCTTCGCCATGTCTTTAGCAGAAACAAATGCTGGTCGGTATGATTCAGGGATAGAATCAATGCTGACCCTATCAATTTCATTTGCTGCTTGATTGGCGAGAGTGACGCTGTCGTTGAGTAAGGTTTGCGCTTGAAGCAATGAATCTTTATTTGTCCCAGCTGAGTTTAATCCAATGGCGCTGAGTTTCATATTTTGAGTGAGCTCAATTAATTGAGTTCCTTTTATGCCGACTTGGGTAATTAATTCAGCAGCAGATAGAATGGCTTCGGCATCATGTTTTTGTGGCACCACTGCCAGTAGACTGCGTAAAGCAACATTAGTGGAATTTAAAGTATCTTTACTATTACGAAATTGTTCTAGAGCTTTGTCGAAATTTACTTGGGCTGCGTCAGTGTTTTGTTCGTCTAAAGATACTTTCGCATCTTTTAAATAGTTTAAACCAATATCGCTAGCACCAAGGACTTGTCCTTTGATGTTTTGCCCTGCAGCAATTAATTTGAGTCCATGAATGCTTGCTCCAGCTGTAACGGCTAGTATCATGAACACAGCCATTGCTTTTTGGAATTTTTTATCATGGATTTTTTGAGAAATATTTAGATTCGTATTCGGGAGATTTAGGAATGTTTTGATGACTTGGTAGGGAAATAAAATTATTTGTAATAAGGCAAACCCAACACCATAGCAAAGAGAAGAGATCGCATTTATTAACACATTGAAGACACCAGTCTTTTTTTTGTACAAAACTGGTTCATAGTAGTTGTGGTGTAAATAAATTTTCAATTTCTTCTTCATGCGTGTTTGGATTGACGAGAAATGTTTAAGAGGATACCACAACCTGCCAAGGTAACGATCATGGCGCTACTTCCATAACTAAAAAATGGAAGCGGAATACCAGTTAGGGGCAGTAGCCCAGTAATCGCACTGACATTAACAATCACTGCTGAGCCAATCATCCCGATGATGCCCACTGCTAATAGTTTACCAAATATATCAGGTGCTCTTAAACTGATGCGAATTCCCCTTAAAATAAACCAGCCAAATAATGCCAAAATGAGGAAGACACGAATAAAACCTAACTCCTCAGCCATTATTGCAAAGATAGAGTCATTAATGGCTTCTGGCAAATATGAGTATTTTTGTCTGGAATGACCGTAGCCATATCCAAACCAACCACCACTACCAATAGCTAACAGCGCTTGATTAATTTGATAACCAATACCCAATGGGTCAACTGATTTATTTAGGAAGGCAGTAATACGTTTGACTCGATAGGGCTCTAACTTAATCAATAATAACATTGTTCCGACTCCTAAAGACGTTAGCCAAGCAAAATAACGCATTTTTATTCCGCCGACAAATAAGATGATGGCCGAAATCAATACTAATGCAATCATTGTGCCTAAGTCTGGTTGCCAGAGAATAAGGAGACAATATAGACCGATAATTAGCACTGGTGGGAAAACAGACTGCCAAAAGTTGTTCCGATGACCTCGTTCACTCATCCAGCTGGCTAGATAGGTAATAATAGCCAATTTTGCTAATTCTGATGGTTGGAAAAATATCGGACCAAAGTGTATCCACCGGGTGGCGCCATTCGCTGAAAAACCGATCCCTGGCACTTTCACAAGGATTAGCGCTAATAATGTCCCACCTAATGCGAACGGTACCAGTTTTTTCCAAAGATGGTAGTCTATTTTCGATAGAATATACATACCAATGAGCCCTATCCCCACTCCGTATAAAAGTTGGTGGATAAAATAATAACTTGTGCTACCGAAATTTTGTTGAGACTCAACTGTTGACGCTGACCACAACATTATTAATCCAATCCCGAGCAGTAATCCGAGTAAACTGAGAAATACATAATCAACTGGGTGTTTTGTTCTCGCCATATTATTTACTTACCAGCTTTACGAATTGTTCCCCTCGATCAATATAATTTTTAAACATATCAAAAGACGCAGCGGCAGGACTTAGAATTACTACATCACCAGGGTGAGCGCATTCTCTGATTGCCAAAATTGCTTCTGCTAAGTCAGTGTATGGACCCAGTAAGAGCGTTTGAGAGGAATTTGCAAGCATTTCTCGGATATTTTGCCCCACTTCTCCAAGCAAAGTAATACTGAGGATGTTTTTGCGAGATGCAAGCTCGTTGATTAAGTCCGTGTAGTCGAGTCCTTTATCTGACCCTCCTAGTATTAAATGGGTTGGCTCAGAAAATGAATTCAATG
>CAYZEK010000026.1:0-6378 GCA_964477805.1 uncultured Candidatus Saccharibacteria bacterium
AACAGCAATATCGGTCAACGAATTTCTTCTTGCTTAAATATGGGCGGAGAGAACATTGCAGGGTGCAGTTATCCTCAAGCTTAGTTTGCACTCAGTCTGCCAAACCAAAAACCCTCTCCCGAAGGAGAGGGTTTTGGAAATTGTGTTGATATTAAACCAACATCAATTGAAGGTAGTTACAAACTAATCAGCGATAATTGCGTAACCAGTCTTGTAATCACCAAGGTTGAAAGTGTAAACATGATCAGCAGTTCCAGAATCAGAATCTCCGAAACCAAGTCCAGCTAGAATTGCTTGAACGTTAGTTCCTGAAAGATCTGGAGTACCATCATTTTGAACTATAACCTTAAGAGTAAAGCTTGCAGTCTTGCCTTTATTTACACGGAATGTGTTAGTAAGTTCTGTAGCATTGCTGTCATTTGCCGCTAATGTAGTAGCTGCAGTTTCAGTCAATGCTGGGCTTGTACCCGCATACTGGATGTGATATCCAACACCCTCTGTAGCTGATGGAGCAGTTGCTGTAGCAGTTAAGCCTACACTAGTCTGTGTTTTAGCATTAACTATATAAGCATCATTGCCAAAGGCCTCTACATTGAACTTAATAGTAAGTTCAGCTCGGTCGTTATTTGTTCCATCAATATTTACTGGGGTAGCGGAAACGCTATCCAAAGTAACATTGATACCGTTAACATACAAAGCATGTGTTGGACCTACGTATGATCCTGTTTCGGTGAAATCACCTTCATCGTTATCATATGCATCAGTGTATTTCAACAGGTTAACAGCGCTAATATTTAGCGTATCACCGTCTTGGTAGCGACCTTGAGTATTTGTATCTTTCAAGTCAGCTTTAACAGTAATATCTTCTTCACCATCACCAGCAATATCTAAGTCGATATTATCAAAGGTAGTGGTTGCTCCTGTAACGTTTTCTTGGCCTACCAAAGTTCCACCCTTGTAGATGTACAATTTCTTAACCATATTAGTAATGGTTTCTGCGGAAGGAGAAGCCAAAGTTACACTTAACTCAGTGATGTTAACGTCAGTATCATTAGTTTCTTCAACATTAAAGATACCAAGGTCTACGCCATTTGTATCAGCTGTGTTACTTACTGCATAAACAGTAGAGTCAACGTCATCAGTTGAAGCAGCTAGTTTAAGAACAGCGATATCTGGAGCATCAATTAGGAATGACTGATCCAAGGTTGCATCACCAGTAGTGAATGTAAATCCTGTGCTGTCTACGAAACGGAATGAGTCTGCAGCAGTACCGATAGCCCAGATAGCATCTTCATCACCTGAATCAATGCTATTGACAGTATCAAAAGCTATAGAAACAGTTGTTGTTTCATTGCTTGCAAACACACTATTCAAACCTGAGAAACGTAAACGGTACTGTGAACGTGTGCTGGTAGCTAAAGGACCAGGTGTGCCGTCACCAGTTTGGACAACTTCAGTCCAATCTGATTTGGAACTAACGCTCTTTGAATCTACCTCAGTACCATTAACCAAAAGATGAACATCAGTAAAGTAATCCCAAGGTTTAGTAGAAGCCAAACCAGAATCTTCACCAACATATAGATCAAAACGATCCATTGTTAAACAGCCATCATCTTCAAGTTTTACATCAAAGGCAGCTAATTCAACATCGCTTTGGTCTTCTGCAACAGAAGTTTTATCAGCTGATCCAACTGCAAAAGACTTCACAGCACCTTCACCTGTCTTACAATCACCTGGGTTGCTTGGAGTTGAAGTAGCAGACGGGCTAAGTTCGCCAGCCATGCGAGCAGAGATTACGCCAGTTTGGCTAAGTAGAACGTCTGCAGAGTTTGCAGGAACTACATCAGCAAAAGACCAACCCCATGAGTTGAATACATCCATTGAAGGAGTACCCCATAGTCCACCACTAACAACTAATTGGACAGTGCCATTGTTGTTAATTAGAGTACCAGCACGGTGTTGTGCAGAAGCGTTATCAATGTTAGATGTCTTTTCCAAGAAGGAAGAGTCACCGTAGTAAGCGCGAGCGAAAGAGTAACCTTGGCCAGTGAATACAGAAGAGCTTGTGAAAGCAGCCTTCTTACCACCAGTTACCAAAGAACATTCGCCAGCAACATCAGAACCCTTAGAAGCAGTAGCACAGAAAATGCGACCGTCCTGAGGAGCAATGAAGCTACCAGAAGGTAGAGCAGTTACAGAGCTGTCAGCATCTTTCACTTGAGAGAAGGATAGGAATCCGTAGCTCATGAAAGCACCAGCAGATGTAAATGGACGCTTTTGCATATCTTTGGTGATGAACCATACAGTACCATCAGTGGTCTTGTATACTTCGCCAGCAGTTGCAGCGTCAACTTTAGCAACAGGAACTACAAGCATGGACACAGCCATAGCGATTGTAGATAGACCTGCTACAAATTTTTTAAAATTAGACATTATTTACTCCGTTAACTATAGTTGTCGTTTCTCGCTTGTGTTCATTTAAGACAAAAGAGAGGCGACATAATTGATTATTCAATTGAGACAATCAATGGCTATAGAGAACAAATTAATTGATTGTTTTACGAACTTTAATCTTTTGCTTGCCAAACGGCTCTAGAGTTCCGTGTGGGGCTCAAGGTAAAGACCGGTTACTAATTAATCCCACCTAAAACCATAGTTCCGTATCAGTTCGACCAAGGAGCCAATCTTGCGTAGCTTTTGCTAGCGCAAGCGTTAACGGCACCTGTACGGTGTATTTATAGGTAGGTTAATAACTAATTGTGAATGGACTCTCCGCTGTTTCTACTAATTCTGCTCTATTTTGGTAGTTCTATGTGTATCGGTGTATCATATGCTCAGACGGACTTATTTTCAGTCTGTTACAGGTATATTATGGTTATTTTGCACAGAGTTTTTGGCAAAGAAAATAAAAAAAGTTACTCAAAACTGTCAGAAAAGGCAATAAAATCAAGATTTTGCCTAACTGCATAACTTCTGGTAACTTTTCTATTCCATCGTTGTTATAATTCTGTAAATAACTTTCATACTATACTTTCCAGATTATAGTACATTTGGCTTGTTGAGTCAAATTTTTTTAGCTGGTGAGACTGCCCTTGTGGTGGTGGTTATTTCAGATGATCAGGCGTTACCGAGCGGTGGTTACTGTTGATTATTTCACGGATTTCTAGTATACTACTCTAGTATTTATGTACTAACTTTTAGATACGGGAACTGGCTCAATTGGCTAGAGCACTCGGTTTGGGACCGAGAGGTTCCGGGTTCGAGTCCCGGGTTCCCGACCAGACAAGCTATTAACAAACTACTACATGCGGGTGTCGTATAATGGTTATTATCTCAGTTTTCCAAACTGATGATAGGGGTTCGATTCCCCTCACCCGCTCCACAAAACATATTCATCAAAAACCGCCCTTCTGAGGGCGGTTTTTTTGGTGCTGTGATTTATTATCCTATGAGTTGTTCCTAAGTTTAACAGCGTCTTTAAAAGCTTCGCCAGCCTTAAACTTTGGGGTGTTTAATTCTGGAATCTGAATCTTTTGAGATGGGTTGCGTGGATTTACACCAATACGAGGTTGGCGGTGAGATACGCTAAACTGCCCAAACCCACTGATGTTTACTTTGTCACCACTACGCAATGTTTCGTACACTAAATTGATAAATGTATTTAACATACGCTCGGCTTCTGTGTAAGTAACAGACATCCGGGCTGCTAATTGTTCTATTAAATCTGATTTATTTAAGCTCATAATCTATGTGCAAAATTGCTTAATAATCTTATTAAGCAATTATAACATAAATATGGATATAAAAGAAAGTCTGTGCATTTACTTAATTAACACCTTGCCAATTGCATTGATTGCAGCAGCGATAGCGATTTCAATATATTTCCAAATTGTTTTTACGATATTCATAATATGAGTATAGCAATTATTCTGCTGACACAGAAAGCACCAGCTTATATAGCGCTACGACTCCACCAATCACCGCCGCGGCGCCCATTGCAATTATTTTCCCAAAAGATTCTTTTTGTTTTTTTGGTGCCTCGTCTACAGAGCTGTTGACTTGATCAATTTCTGCTTCTTTCGGAGCAATAGACTGTTCTGTGTTTTTACTAGAAGTTGTTTTAGCAGTTGAAGCTTTGGAACTTTTGGAAACGGATTTTATGCTCGTCGGACTAGTCTTTTTAACACTTGCCTGTGGAGCAACGTTGCTAAGTTCTTTTTTTACTTCTTCTGGGATTTTTAGGACATTGTCTGCTGATTTTGTGACCTGCGATGTCCACAAAAAACCATCTTCAAACTTTGCAAAAGATTGATTCGTTATTGCTATTGGGTATGTTACCGTACTCAACACATTTAAACCTTCCTGCAACTTAACTACCTGCCCAGAATTCCGTAATTGAATTGGTAACTCATTTTGTTCCATCACAAAGTACTGCCCCGTTTGTAACTCAAAATCTGGTAATAACTTTTTACGATCGCCAATATACAAAGCTACCATAGAAAGCTGTGCGGTCTTGGGGCCAAAATTATATATTTCAATAAACTCAGAGCTAGAAGAATCTGGTTGCGGAAAAATCTCTGTAATTTCTAGACCAGAATTATCATAATTTTGTTTTGTATCTGCTTTATCATCCTCGTCATTTTGTTCGGCAACGTCATTCTCTTTGTCCTCTGCGATTGGCAAAATATTACCCTGACCAAATGATGCCTCAGTCCATTGCCAGCCACCTGGAAAATAGCTATAAGATTTTCCTTCCAAAGCAGATTCTTCGTAAAAAATACTGGAGACTAACTCACCTTTTTGCCCAAATAAGGAAACTATATCACCACCATTATTATTCAAGGACATACTCCCTGCTGGAATCACAATAGACAAGTATGATTCTGCTCCTATTTCTAAATTAGGTAACGAATATGCATTGCTACTCAAAACTTGATTTGGACCTATGTCATCTAATTTGTACCCAGTCAAACGGATTGCCGCGCTACTGCTATTATATAGCTCTATTTGCTCAAAACCAGCATCACTCCCAGACGGATTTGGCAAGATTTCTGTAATGACTATATTCGCTACTAGCCCAGATACTGCTTCGGTGACAGCTTCTTCTGTGTCTTCTTCTGTAGTTTCAGCGGTCGTTTCCTCCTCGCTAGATTCTTCGGTTGGGGTTTCTGTTTCTGTTTCTATTTCAGAATCATCTTCAGTAGGGGTCTCCTCTGATTCGTCTTCTGTTTGTGCTGGCAGTAATTCCATAGAGCTATTCCTGGGATTGCTAATCTGAACATTAAAATTGCCAGAATCTTCAAACAAATTTTCCCTTATCAAAGACTCATTTGCGCCAGGGTTTTCTAAACTATTATCAATAAACCCATTTGCAGTACTGCCCCAAGTCAAACTATCCAAAATTTCTCCAATATTATTTTCTCCGTAGCGCAAAGCAATCCCATTATTATCTGCCAAAGTAGCACTAGAGCCTGCATCACTAGCTATTGTAAGCGCAGTAAAACCAGAGTTTGCCCACAAATAAAAATGTTGGGCAGGCACAATAGTTTCCTCGCTCCATGCTTTAATAACGCTATCCGTAGTCCCCATTGCAGTCCGCTTTACCAGTCTGTAACCATTTAGGTCAAAAGGGATAGTGGTTGGATTAAATAATTCTATAAAATCTTCCTGAGTCTTCCCTGTTCCGCCAGTGATTTGTACTGCGCTAATGATTAAATGGCTTTGAGGGATTTCCTCGCTTGTCGAGACTTCTAAGGCATCCTGGGCAAAAACGTGCTGAGGAATGACACTCAAAAAAAGAGCTTGACTAACAAGTACGCTTAACAAAAAAATATTTGCGAAGATTTTGATTTTCATAATGGTGCTGGTTAGTTAATTACACACCCATTATGAATGTTAGTTAATCAAGTGAGTTTAAAAAAAAGTCAAAATAAAAATAAACTGGACTTAACTAAACAAAACCGCTCTTCAAGCGGTTTTACTGTTTGGTCTCCTCAGTCGAATCAATCTTTTCTATTTTAATATTTTTAAATAACGTCCCTAACACCCCATTTACAAACTTTCCGCTTGATTCCCCGCCAAACCTTTTACCCATTTCCACAGCTTCGTTAATCACAACTTTTGGTGGCACTTTTTTAGAAAAAATTAACTCGTATATTCCCAAGCGCAAAACGTTTCTATCAATAATAGTGATTTGTGCAATTGGCCATTCTGGCGCAGTATCAACAATAATTTTATCTAACTCGTCTATATTTTCTACTACACCTGCAACAAGTTCTTCGGAAAATTGAGTATCTTCTGCTCCACCAGCAAATTCTTGTAATGCATGTTTAACAATATCAGAAATGTTTCCGAGCCTGTTGTTAAAATCCCATTCAA
>CAYZEK010000027.1:0-4389 GCA_964477805.1 uncultured Candidatus Saccharibacteria bacterium
TGGCTAATTCATCAGCCAGAACGTGAGCAGAAGAATGGAGCTTGGGATTACGTTTACGTACCAGTTTTTTATTGGCTGTCACATCTTTTAAAGAGTCCATAGCTGTATTATACCGTACTCGCTAAAAAAGTTGAAAAAAGCTATAATAATAGGGTTATGAGCGTAAAATTAGTTGGGGGTGTATTATTATCAATTGGCATTGCTATAGCGGTGATGGAAGGTCTCCCGCAGCGGGCTTGGACGTGGTTTGCTGGCACAGATTTGGCTACCAATATTTTTTCTTTGAGCGGAAGTGAAGAAAAACTGCCTGGTCCATTACGTGGTTTGTTGGATAATGGCGCCAGTAGTTATTTGAGTAACAATGGAGTCATTCAGTATACGAATGAGCATCGTGAGCAAAAAGGATTACTCCCATTGCATGTGAATGAGAGACTTCATCAGGCTGCCGAAGCAAAAATTGATGACATGTTTGCCAAACAGTATTTTGAACATCAGTCACCAGATGGAAAATCGCCAGCAGATATTATTCGTTCGCAAAGTTATGAATATATCATGGTCGGGGAAAATTTAGCGTTGGGTAATTTTAAAGATGACCAGATTTTAGTCCAGGCATGGATGGACAGTCCTGGTCATAGAGCAAATATCCTCAATGCCAAGTTTCAGGAAATTGGCGTAGCAGTCAGAAAGGGAATGTTTGAAGGCAAAGAAGTCTGGATGGCTGTGCAGGAATTTGGTTTGCCACTTTCATCTTGCCCAAGTCCGAAGAAAACTTTAAAACCACAGATTGACGCTAATCGCTTACAACTCACTAGCCAGCAAGAGGATTTGCGACAACAAAAAATGGTGATTGACGCCAATCATTTTCCAAATGAATCGGAATATAATTCTGCCGTGTCAAGATATAATGCCTTGGTAAATCAGACTAACAAATTGTCAGAAGTTACTCAGGAGATGGTCCAGCAGTATAATTCTGCAGTCAATGAGTTTAATCAGTGTTTAGAGTCAAATTCGTAATGAGTCAACCTATATCTACTACAAATAAAATTGATGTTGCTGGACTAAGAATTAGCGCAATCACAAAACTTGTCCTTCTAGAAAAAATCCGTGATCGGATTTCCAAACGAGAAAAGACTTTTGTTGTCACTCCGTACTCTGAGTTTTTATATGCTAGCCAACGTGATTTAGAACTGAGGCACTTATTAAATAGTGCTGATTTTGCTTTGGCTGATGGCGTTGGTATTTTATGGGCAGATTTATTTTTGTCTCAGCCCCTTACTATGAAGTGGTTTTATTTGAATGCAATCCAGGCTTGGTGGCAGGTGGTGTGGACAGGGGCAAGCATTGTGTTGCATCCGAGCGCGCTCTACAAAAATATACCGGAGAAGATCGTTGGGGCAGATTTAATTTGGGATCTAGCCAGGCTGGCAGTAGAAAACAATTTCAGAATTTATTTACTTGGTGGCTGGGGAAGTGTTGCGCAACAAACAGCACAAAAGTTGCAAAACAAATTTCCAGGATTAAAGATTGTCGGTACTTCTAACAAAAATATGTCCGACCCTACTATTTTAGATGATATCAATAAAGTCAGTCCTGACATGGTCTTTGTCGCATTTAAGGCGCAAGTGGCTGAGCAATGGATTGCTGATAACCTGTCTAAGACAAATGCTATCTTTGCAATCGCATTGGGTGGAACTTTTGATTATATCGCAGGAGTAAAAAAACAACCACCAAAATTTATTCGCAAAGGTGGTTTGGAATGGCTCTGGCGATTGATTACGCAACCAAGTCGCGTGTTTAGAATTTATCGAGCATTTTGTGGATTGATTCTCTCTTTAGTCAGGTACAAAGTTTATCTCTCAACTCCTTACCGACGAAATGCTTGTGCTGTGGTTGTTAATAATGAAGGAAAAATTTTGCTTTGTAAAAGAACTACCATTATCAGGCGAGGTTTTTCCCCTCGCGACACCACAGTTGATTACTGGCAGTTCCCGCAAGGTGGTTTGGATACTGGTGAAGATTTGGTTAAAGGCGCGCAACGAGAGTTACAAGAAGAAACCGGGATAGTGCACGTGAGCTTGTTGGGCAAGGCAAAATATGTCAATCGTTATTATTGGAAAAATGCCATTAGGCCATTACTTACTCGTTCACGTTATCATTATAAAGGTCAGGAGCAAGGAACAATATTTTTTAAGTTCATAGGCTTGGAAAGTGAAATTCAGTTAGATGACAGGGAGTTGACAAGCTACCAATGGCTCACTTCGTCTGAGGTGATACAAATCATTGCTCCTGAGCGTCGTGAGCATGCGGAAACCGTACTTGCTGAATTGGCTGAAATTCAGATAAACTAAAGTATCTATTGAAATTTATGTCTTTAAACACTAAACCAATTAGAACTCGTCTTGCACCTAGTCCTACCGGGTTGGTCCATATCGGGACTGTCCGCACTGGGTTATTTAATTTTTTATTTGCGCGTAAAAACGGCGGGCAATTTATTTTGCGCGTTGAAGATACAGATCGCAGTAGATTTGTTGAAGGTGCAATGGAAAACATGATTGAAGTAATGCAAAAATTTGGCATATTTTTTGATGAAGGGCCACGCTTAGACGAACACGGAAAAATGTATGAAGTAGGGGACAAAGGACCATATATTCAATCTGATCGTTTAGACATATACCAGAAATATACCCAGGAGCTTCTGGAGAAAAAATTGGGCTATTATTGTTTTTGTAGTTCGGACCGATTAGAAGAATTGCGCAAAGAGCAGATGGCTTTAAAAAAACCAGCAATGTATGACCGGTTATGTAGGAATCTTTCTGACGAGGAAGTTAAGACGAAGCTGGCTGAGTTTGAATGGGAGAAGAAACGACCAGTAGTGCGTCAGGCAAATCCACTTGAAGGGGAAACCATTGTTAATGATTTAGTGTATGGTGAAATAAAATATGATAATTCTACTTTAGATGATCAAGTATTAATTAAATCTGATGGATTTCCTACCTATCATTTTGCAGTAGTTGTTGATGATCACTTGATGGAAATCACACATGTGATTCGCGGGGAAGAGTGGTTGCCATCAACCCCAAAACACATCTTGTTGTACAAGGCATTTGGCTGGGAAGTGCCAGCTTTTGCACACGCGCCATTAATTCTGAATCCAGATAAAACTAAACTCTCAAAACGCCAAGGTGATACGGCGGCAGAAGAGTTCTTTAAAAAAGGTTATTTGCCTGAAGCATTGATAAACTTTATAGCATTCTTAGGTTGGAACCCTAAAACTGAACAAGAGATTTTTTCGCTAGCAGAATTAATTGACCAATTTGATTTGTCAAAAATAAATAACTCCGGCGCAGTGTTAGATGTCAATAAATTAGACTGGATGAATAGTGAATATATTCGTACCAAGTCCGATGCTGAATTAGTTGAACTTGTAAAACCATATTGGCAGGAGGCTGGGTTTGATCTGTCAAAATTCACACATGAGTATCTGGAAAGGGTGATGTCTTTGGAAAAAGATCGGTTAAGAAAACTTTCTGAAATCTCCGATCGCACAAAATATTTTTTCACGGAAACACCCCAGTTAGTGGCTGAAAAATTAGTCTGGAAAAAGTCTACTTCAGTTGAGACTAAACAAAATTTACGATTGTTACAAGATTTGTTTCGCACTTTATCTGATGATCAGATGGGGGCAATCACGAAACTGGAAGAAGCTGTTAAGGAATTCATTACTAAGCACGGTTTTGATAATGGCTCAATTCTTTGGCCGTTACGATATGTGATGACAGGAGAGGAAAAGAGTCCTAGTCCGTTTGAGGTCACAGCAACAATTTTTGGAGGATGGGGGAGAGAGAATGTGATGTTGCGTCTCGAAAAAGGGATTTCGATTTTGTAGTGCTAATGTGCTATAATTTATTTAATGCAAGAGATCAAAATTCCTGAAACTAAAAACATTTTGAAGTTTGTAATTTTCACTGCGCTATTTGGCTTAATTAGCGTTGGTATTTTTATATTTGTCGCAAATAAGGTTGTTTTTGCCCAGGCGAATCAAAGGGATGTCTTAAACGATAAAATCCAACGACTGCAAAATCAGATTAATGCTTATCAAAAGTCTATTAACGAAACACGCAAGCAAGGAGCAAGCCTGCAGAATGAAATAAATATATATGACAATCAGATTGCTTCTCTAGAATTACAAATACAAGCAACCCAAACCCAAACGGAAGATACTAATTTGCAAATCTCTGAGCTTCAGACGCAAATTGATCGACGCAAAGTAGAGATAGAAGAAAATAAAGTCATTCTAGGTTCGTTAGTTCGTCAATTAGCTGAATTGGATGAAAATTCATTTTTGAACATTGGTTTAATGTTGAATTTTTGTTCATTTTTATACGTTCG
>CAYZEK010000028.1:0-2522 GCA_964477805.1 uncultured Candidatus Saccharibacteria bacterium
GGAAGTATGTCCGCCTTTACGGAAAAACTGCAAAGCTTTAATAGCATGCTCGTTAACATCTAAACCAATATATTGATATTTTTTTTCAAAAAAATTGATTTGCATTTAATTTAATTATATCAATTAGCTGATACTATTGCTAATATTGTAAATTGGGCTGATTAACGCTAATGCCAAAAATCCGACAACAACACCAATAACCAACAACAGCAACGGCTCAATGATTGAAGACATATTCTTCATGGTATCATCAACTTCGGCTTCAAAATGTTCAGCCAACTGATCCAAAATGGCTTCTAGATTACCAGTTTCTTCCCCAATCACCAACATTTGAGTAACAATGAACGGAAAAAGCTTGTCGTGAGCAGACAAGGCGTCTGTTAATGGCTTACCTAATTTAACTTTCTCGCTAGTTTCTTCAATAATCTCTTGGTAGTAAACATTGTCCATTGCCTGAGCCGTCACCTTTAATCCTTCCACCACAGCAACTCCAGATTTCATTAGCGAACCAAGGATGCGAGAAAAGCGCGCCATATTAATTTTCTTTACAACTGGGTTCACCAAAGGCATGTTTAATAAAAACCCATCTAACAAGCGCATCCCCACTGTACTGCGCAAAAAAACGATAGCCCCAGCCACCAAGCCAATTAACCCACCAATTACCAAAACTGCATGACCAGCCATAAAATCTGAAAAGGCAATAACAATTTTTGTCATTACGGGCAAATCGGTATTAAAATCTTTGAATGTGGCAGTCAAACTTGGCAATACAAAAATAGCCAACGCAATACCAATGATCACCATGGCGGAGATAATTACGGCAGGATAAATCATGGCACCTTTAGTTTTGGATTTTAAATCTGCCTCACGTTGCAATTGCACTCGCAAATACTCCAAACTCTTTTCCAAATTACCAGAAATCTCCCCTACCTCTACCATGCTGACAAAAATATGTGAAAATATTTTTGGATAATCTTCCATGACTTCATGCATACTCTTACCAGCTTCAATGTTGCCAGCCATGATGTTTATGGTATTTTTGAACTTATTATTACCAGTTTGTTTAGCAATAATACGCATCGCGCGTGGAGCAGAAACGCCTGAACGAAGTAGTAAATCTAAATTTTGGATAAAGGCAATTTTTTCTTTTAGAGGGACGGTGGCAAACCCTTGGATCATTGCCATCCAATCACGACTCTTCTTCTCTTTCAGATCCAAAGGGATCAATCCGCGTTCTTTGAGCAAATGTCCAGCAGACACCAGATTTACTGATTCAATTGTCCCTGATTCTATTTTGCCGTCTTTGTTAGTGGCGGAATAATTAAAAATTGACATTATGGTTAAATTTTTTCAAAGTTACTCTAAAGTTACTCTTTAGTAACACGCAAAATTTCGTCTATGGTAGTAATCCCCTGAACGGCTTTAATAAAACCGTCTTGCCACATCAAAATCATCCCTTGTTTTTCTGCTTGCTCCTGAATTTCCAAAGTAGTAGCTCGTTTTACAACAAGCTCTTGAATTTCGGGAGTATTTTCCAAAATTTCGTGAATGCCCAACCGACCTTTATAGCCAGTATTCCCGCATTTATCACAACCTTTGCCATGAAAGAAAGGCATATCATCAAACTTTTTAACTTCATTCTCTAACACTTGTTCACGGTTAAGAGTGACAAATAATTTTTCCATATCAAACTGCTTTGCCAAAGCTCCAGCGGTGGCCTCATCAATTTTAAGAGCTTCCTTGCAGTCTGGACAAATCACACGGACTAAACGCTGAGCCATGATAGCGTTAATAGTAGATGCAATTAAATATGGCTCAATGCCAATATCAATAATACGCGGTGGTGCAGCGGCAGCCGAGTTTGTGTGCAAAGTAGATAGCACAATATGTCCAGTCATGGCGGCATGCATGGCTTCTTCCGCAGTTTCTTTGTCACGAATTTCACCAATCATGATGATGTTTGGATCCTGACGAAGTAGAGCACGCAACCCAATTGCAAAAGTTAAACCAATTTTCGTGTTGGTCTGCATTTGATTTGCCCCCACGATGCGGTATTCAACCGGGTCCTCAATAGTAGAGATGTTAACTGATTTAGTATTTAATATAGTCAAGATTGCATACAAAGAAGTAGATTTACCAGAACCAGTTGGTCCAGTCACTAGCATCATCCCATGAGGTTTATGGATGTTGCTATTAACAATTTCTACTTGATTCTTCAAGAAACCCAATTGCTCAAAACTCATCGCTTTGGCAGATTCATCCAACAAACGGATAACCACTTTTTCGCCATCAAAAATTGGAATTGTAGAAATACGTAAAGAATATTTATAACCATCCTTTTCAATTTTATATCGGCCATCTTGAGGCAAACGATGTTCATCAATCTTTAAATTAGACAAAACCTTGATGCGTGCCACCAGAGCCGCTTGAATTGCTTTGGGTAAAGTCATGGCATCGTGAAGCACGCCATCAATACGATAACGCACAGAAACCGAATTTTCCTGTGGCTCAATATGAATATC